>JAMPHA010000010.1:0-63553 GCA_023663615.1 Clostridium sp.
CAACGAGAAAAACCAGTAAAATCAATAGGGAACGGCATTTAACAAATGCCTAAATGATATTTTTAAGAGGGAGAAAGATGCTGGCGGTCAGCCTTTAATGAAAAAGTATGGCGCAAGTACGACATGGATAGGGAAATTGACTTATAGGCTTGACTCACGTCGAAATGGCGGATGTCCTATTTTAGCCATAGGAATTAGAAAGGGATGTGTTGAAGGATATGGCAGACTTAAAGAGTACCATACAGAACTTACGGAGATTTACGGAGGGAAAGAAGTATAATACGATTTATGCGGATCCGCCATGGCAGTTCCAAAACAGGACGGGAAAAGTCGCGCCGGAGCATCGGCGGCTTACCCGTTATGAGACGATGACACTGGAAGATATTAAGATGCTGCCGGTTTCGGAAATGACAGGGGATAAGGCGCATTTATATTTGTGGGTTCCCAATGCCCTGCTTCCGGATGGTCTGGATGTTATGAATGCATGGGGGTTTGAATATAAAGGGAATATTGTATGGGAGAAAGTACGGAAAGATGGAGAGCCGGACGGGCGGGGAGTAGGATTCTATTTTAGGAATGTCACAGAATTGGTTTTATTTGGCATAAAGAAAAAGAGCGCGCCGAATCGGACATTGCAGCCTGCAAGATCGCAAGTGAATCTGCTTAGAACAATCAAGCGGGAGCACAGCCGTAAACCGGATGAAATGATTTCTATTATTGAAGCGTGCAGTCAGGGACCGCGGATTGAACTTTTTGCAAGAGGTGTACGAGAGGGATGGGATATGTGGGGAAATCAGGCGACCGCAGATTATGAGCCGACATGGGACACCTATTCGAATCATACAGTAGCGCAGGCAAAGTAGATAGCATGGAATTCGTGGAACGGAAGCGGGAGAATAAAGGAACTATGGGAAAGGCAGATGAGAACGGGGAAAAGAAAAAGCGGGGGCGTTTGATCGCGCTGGAAGGCATTGACGGAAGCGGAAAGAGCACGCAGGCGGCGCATCTTTACGAGCGGTTACAAAAAGAAGGCGTCTGTTGTGAACTGACAATGGAGCCGACCAATTCTCCGATCGGCACATTGATCCGGCGGATCTTAAAAGGGGAGATACGGACGGACAACCGCGTCATTGCAGGATTGTTTGTTGCGGACCGCTTAGATCATTTATTAAATGAGGAGAACGGGATCGCGGCGAAAGTGGATGCGGGCACGACCGTGATTACGGACAGATACTATTTTTCTTCTTATGCATATAACAGTGTGGACATGCCGATGGGATGGGTGATCCGCGCCAATGAACCGAGCAGCGCGATCCTACGCCCTGCGGTCAATATATTTATTGACGTGGAGCCGGATGTGGCGTTGGAGCGGATCGCGAGAAACCGCCAGCATGCGGAGCTGTTTGAGACGAAGGAACGGTTGAAGCTGGTGCGGGAGAATTACCAAAAAGCGTTCTGTCTGCTGGAAAAGAAAGAACGCTGCGTGATCGTGGACGGGAACCGTCCGGAGGAGGAGATCGCCCAAAGCGTGTGGGAAATTGTGCGCAGGCTGGATTGAAAATTCGTAGAAGGTCATAGAGAGAAGAAAAGGCATAGGGAATCCATAAAGGTCACAGAAAAACAGACCCATTCAATATAGGGGCGGCGGATGGAAAAGCACGCTGCCTGTATTGGACAGGTCTGTTTTTATGTACCTCAAAAGCCTACACATAGGATGAATGGCGCAAGTTAAGAATGCTCCTGCTCTGCTGCTGCGGACATCTCCTGATCCGGCGTCTTTGCTTTTTTGCGGTCAAATGTCTTGGATGGCGGTTCGGGTTGGGTTGTCATGGTACACTTGCCGTCAAAGCAAGCATCCTCATCCACGATCAGAGAGCGGGCGGTGACATTGCCGGTAACCTTTGCGGTAGAGAAAAGCTCCAGCTTGCCATGCGTGTGGATGTCGCCGGTCACCCTGCCGGATAATGTGACGTTCTGTGCCGAGATGTTACCGATGATCACGCCGTCCGTACCGAGAATGACATTTCCCTGACAGGAGCAGTCTCCGTTTAGGGTGCCGTCGATGCGGATAGTTTCCGGCGCGTTAATGTTCCCGTCAAAAACAGCGCCGGCGCCGATCAGTGTGCCGATGTTTACCTGTGCTTTTCCGTTGTCAGTATTTTTTCCTAGCATAATCCTGTTCCTCCTTTTTGTCATTGCATTCTGCAATTCCTGTATCATGCGCAAAATTTTTTCGATGTATGAGCCTGTAAGAATTTTCACAACCCGTGAAGAATTGCGCCAGCAATTCTTCGAAAGACTTCTGCGCAAGCAGAAGTCTTTTTTATCCCTTTGCGGCGATAATGGAGAGCGGGTCAATCAACTCGTCTCCGTAAAGAACTTCGTAGTCTAACTCGGTGTTCTCCGAAGTGACCGTGAACAGGGAATCTCCTTTTTGAACCTGATCCCCCTCTTCCACTTTCAAATCGGCTTCATGACGGTAGAGGTAATACGTCGTATATCCGCTTTCGTGTTCGATCTCAATGATGTGGCGGTAAGTATCGTCTGAGCGGACCGATGTGACCATGCCGCCGCCCGCGGCAATAATGTCGGTCCCGACTTCTGCGGTAAATGAGATGTACGGGTGTTCCTCGGAAAAAGTGGAGGTCAGCACCCCGACGCCGGAAGAAGGATATAAGGTAGGAACGACCGCCTCGGCCGCTTCACGTTCTGCGGCGGCTGCCGCTTCCTGTTCCGCTTCTGCGATCGCCTGCAATTCCTGTTCCCGCGCGTCTAAATCCTGTCGGACGGAAGCCAGTTCTTCCTCCAATGTCTGTTTTTCCTGTGTCCAGTTTGTTTTTTCGTCTTCCCATTCCGAAACGAGCTGTTCACCGGCAAGTTGTTGTTCGCGAAGTTGTGCTTCCAATCCGCTCGCTTGCTGCATCCTGACTGCCGCCTGATAGCTGAGCCATCCGACCGCGGCAAAGATCACAAGAACGAGAACGAGCAGAAGATGCAGGGTAGAGCGTGCAATGCGAAAATGCCGGTTGCGTCTGTCGATGTTGGAGACAAAAAGTACGGAATAGAATTCCTTGCGTTTATGTCGCCGGTTCTTCATACACAAAACCTCCCTCGGAGTCCTGCAAATATTCGGTACGGATATTATAGTAGGAAATCGCGGGAAAATCAAATAGAAATTGCATACTTTGTGCAGAAATTACCGCGTTTTGCCAAAAAAAGGAAGCAAAGAGCCCTTTGCGGCGATTTTTTGACTTGTTTTTACTACGGCGGCACACTATAATGGGGGTGCGGGAATCCGGTTGCAGGGCGGAAGGAACATGACGAGAAGCCGGAAAATATGACATGCGGAACGAAAAGCGCATAACGGCAGCAGGAAAGGCATGAGGATCGCTTATGAAAGTAGTATTGCAGAATGTAACCAAGAAGTTTCCAAACCGCAATAAGAAGGCGGGCGGCGAAGTGACCGCGGTGAATGATTTTTCTTTTGAGATCCCGGACGGGAAACTCGTCGGACTGCTCGGTCCTTCGGGCTGCGGGAAAAGTACGACGCTCTTTATGATCTGCGGGCTGCAAAAACCGACAGGCGGGAAGATTTTTTTCGGAGAGGACGACGTGACGGAGCTGCCGCCGGAAAACAGGGGCGTCGGCGTGGTATTTCAGAATTACGCGCTCTATCCGCACTTAACGGTCCGACAGAATATCACATTTCCGCTGGAGAACTTAAAAGGGAAAGACAAGCTGACTAAGCAGGAGATGAATGAGAAAGCGTACGAGGCGGCAAAACTCGTGCAGATCGAGGAGTTGATGGACCGGAAACCGAACGAGCTTTCCGGCGGTCAGCAGCAGCGTGTCGCGATTGCACGCGCGATGGTCAAGATGCCGAAAGTATTGCTGTTGGATGAACCGCTTTCCAATCTCGACGCGCGCCTGCGCCTGCAGACGCGGGAGGAGATCCGGCGGATCCAGCGGGAAACGGGGATTACGACCGTGTTTGTGACGCACGATCAGGAAGAGGCGATGAGTATTTCTGACGTGATCGTCGTGATGAAGGACGGTGAAGTGCAGCAGATCGGAAAGCCGCAGGATGTATATGACGATCCTGTCAATTTATTTGTCGCAAAATTCTTAGGCACGCCGCCGATCAATCTGTTTGACGGCGAGGTGAAAGCGGGAACGCTTTCTATCGGCGGGGACGCCGTATTGTCCGTTCCGGGCGCAGCGGACGGCTGTGTGGACGTCGGCATTCGCCCCGAGGGCTTTTTATTAAAAGAGGACGGTGCGCTTGCCTGTGCGCTTTCGGGCGTGGAGGTCATGGGACGCGACATCAGCGTCGTCTCGACAAATCCGCATGCGCAGAGCGCGGCGGTCCGCTCCATCATCAATGCGGAGAATAAAGTGGACGCGGATGCGAAAGAAGTCCGTTTTTCGCTAAAGCCGAATAAGGTGCTGTTGTTTGATAAGCAGACGGGAGAACGGGTCCGCTTTTCCGTATAAATGTCACGGACAGAGGTGTTCGTAATGCCGATAGAAATGCCTGCGCGTCTAAGGGCGTTTACAGCACAGCGTACAACAGGATGTTATTCTGCGATAATCAAGGATAGAAGTGCCAGCGCGTCCGAAGACGTTTTGCAGACGGAATCAGAGCGCGCGTCAGGGAAAATGATGTGAGATACAGGGAAGGCATAGAGAAATGGCGAAGATCAGCTCCTATGGAGAATATATAGAAGAACTGGACGGGCGGGGCGACGTCATTGTGTTCCGCGGGCAGGCGAACAGCGAGTTCGTGCTCATTCCGTCCGGGCTCCGCGGCAATCATATTCAGACGGCGGACAGTCAGATGTTCCGTTTTGTCGATGAAATGAAACATTTATTTAATTTTGACGAATTGACCTGCATCGAGATCGCGCAGCATTTTGCGCTCCCGACGCGGATGCTCGATTTTTCGTATTCGTTTGACGTAGCGTTATTTTTTGCGTGCCATGACGCGAAAGGGCGGTATACGGAAAACGACGGCAAGGTTTTCATTTTTAACAAAAGCAGATATGAACAGGTGCTCAAGGAACGCAAAAAACGTTCCAGCGAAGTCATCCGGAATAATAAGTTTCTCTATGAATGGCTGCAAAAATACATTGATAAAGAATCGACACTCATGGGCAATGAGGATGTTGACATGCCGATCTTTGTGGATGCGACGCAGCAGTTCGACCGGCTGTATATGCAGAAAGGGTTGTTCCTGCTCTGGGGGCGGGATGAGTGTCCGTTTGAGAATATTCTGGAAAACGAGCATATTCCAATGTCCCAGCTGATTGACACGATCGTGATCGACGCGGCGGCGAAACCGCGTATTTTGTCCGAACTTGCAAAAAAGCACATCAGCGAGGATACACTGTATATGAATATCGGCAGGATCAAGGATTTGGTCTACCACATCAAATACGGGGACAGGCACGAGAAGGGAGGGACATGATGGAAAAAAATAAGGTGAAAGGCTGGCTGTATCTGCTGCCGGCGATCCTGTTTCTGGGATTTTTCATGGTATATCCGCTCATCGATGTATTTGTGTACTCGTTTGAGGAAAGCTATAATTTTGCGTCCCAGACCTATCGGGGAACCGGGATCTATAATTTTTCCTACGTTCTGCACGACACCTATTTTTTGCAGGCGGTCAAAAACACATTCCTCATGGTCGTCATCACGGTGCCGCTCTCGACGGGCATCGCGCTTTTGATCTCCGTGGGACTAAGTTCCATCCGGCCGCTCCGCAAGCTGTTCCAGACGGTTTATTTTTTACCCTATGTGACGAATACGCTCGCGGTCGGGCTTGTTTTCATGATTTTGTTCAAAAAAACAGCCTATTCGGACGGACTGGTAAACCTGCTCATCCATTGGTTCGGCGGGAAGTCGGTTGATTTCATTGACGGACCGTACTGGGCAAAAATGTTTGTCATGTGTTTTTATATCATATGGGTTGTCATGCCGTTTAAGATTCTGCTCCTCACGAGTGCGCTTCTGTCCGTGGATCAGAGCTATTACAATGCGGCGAAGGTGGACGGCACATCGGGCGCGCGTATTTTTAGGAAGATTACGCTGCCGATGATTTCACCGACGATTTTTTATCTTGTCATTACGGGCTTTATCGGCGCGTTCAAGGAATACAGTGACGCCGTCGCGCTGTTCGGTACGGACTTAAACGCGGCGGGCATGAACACGATCGTCGGTTATGTGTACGATATGCTTTACGGGGACAGCGGCGGCTATCCGTCGTATGCCTCGGCGGCGGCGATCATTCTGTTTGTGATCGTGCTGACGATCACCTGCATCAACCTGCTCATCAGCAGCAAGCACACGACGTATAACTGAAAGTGCGGTTTCAGAAACGCAGCATAGGCTGTCCATCATAAACGGAGGGCGTGTTTCACAAATGCTGCGCGGAACGGACTGCAAAGGGAGGAATCCTTCATGGCAAATACAGGGACTTATCAACAAATCGAACGCGCGGCGGCGCGGCGTAAAAAAGCCGTGCACACGGTCACTTATATTCTGCTCGCGCTGTGGGCGCTGATCGTGCTGTTTCCGTTTTACTGGATGCTCTTAACGAGCGTCAAAAGCTACGGCGCGTATAATTCCGAATACATTCCGAAGTTTTTCACGCTGTCGCCGACGCTTGAAAATTACGCGGATGCGTTTCGTGCGGTCCCGCTCGGCAGATATTTGCTCAACACGTTCCTATTTACGGTGGCAACGACGGCGATCATGATGGTTGTTATCACGCTTGCGGCGTTTGCGTTCGCGCGCCTGAACTTTCGGGGGAAAAATCTGGTATTCACGCTGTTCCTTGCGCTGATGATGATCCCGAACGAGCTTGTCATCATCACGAATTTTGCGACGATCACGGGCATGAACATGCGCAATACGTTTTTGGGCTTGATCTTACCGTCCGTGACCTCCGTTTTCTATATTTATCTGTTAAAAGAGAATTTTGCGCAGGTGCCGGACTCACTCTACTTTGCGGCGAAGGTGGACGGCACTTCGGACCTCAAATATCTGTGTAAGGTGATGGTGCCGATCTGCCGCCCGACGCTGATCACGATTGTGATCTTAAAGGTCATCGAGTGCTGGAATTCCTATGTGTGGCCGCGGCTGATTACCGACGACGAGAACTATTTTCTGGTGTCAAACGGGATTCAGGAAATCCGCGAGAACGGCTTTGGCCGTGAAAATATTCCCGCGATGATGGCGGCGGTCGTTGTGATCTCGGTGCCGCTCATCCTGCTGTTTCTGATTTTCCGTGAAAAGATCATGGCAGGCGTATCAAGAGGAGGGACGAAAGGGTGATGAAAAAAAGAAGGACTGTCCGGCTCTTGGCAATGGGTCTGTTTTTCCTGTCCGCCGCGCTGCTTGCAGGCTGTCACGGCTCTAAGGGAATGGATGCATTCAAGATGCCGGAGGAATTTAACGAATCAAGAACGTATACGATCACGTTTTGGGCCAAAAACGATACAAACAAAACGCAGACGGAAATTTATGAGCAGGCGATCGCCGATTTTGAACGGCTGTATCCGAATATCAAAGTGAATCTGCGCCTGTATACCGATTACGGGGTGATTTATAATGATGTGATTACGAATATCGCGACCAATACGACGCCGAATGTCTGCATCACCTATCCCGATCACATTGCAACCTATCTGACAGGAACCAATGTCGTGGTGCCGTTAGACGAGTTGTTTGCCGATGAGCGTTACGGCTTCGGCGGGAGCGAGGTGCGTTTTGACGCGGTGGCGCAGGACGAGGTTATTTCCCGATTCTTAGAGGAGGGCGCGTTTGACGGGCATTATTATGCGATCCCATTCATGCGTTCCACCGAGGCGTGCTATGTGAATAAGACCTATGTGGAGGCGTTAGGGTATACGCTGCCCGATGTGCTCACATGGGACTTTGTGTGGGAGGTATCCGAGGCGGCGATGGCGGCGGATGCGGACGGCAATTATCTTGTCAACGGGCAGAATGTGCTCATTCCGTTCATTTATAAATCGACGGATAATATGATGATTCAGATGCTCCGCCAAACGGGCGGGGAGTATTCCACGTCAGAGGGGGACATTCTTCTTTTTAACGATCGGACGAAAGAACTGCTCTACACGGTCGCGGCACACGGAAAAAGCAAGGCGTTCTCCACATTTAAGATTTCCAGTTATCCCGCGAACTTCCTCAATGCGGGGCAGTGCATTTTTGCGGTTGATTCGACGGCGGGCGCGACGTGGATGGGAACGGACGCGCCGCTTCGGGACATCAGCGAGGAGAAGCTGGTGCGGTTTGAAACGGAGGTCATGCTGATTCCGCAGTTTGATCCGGATGCGCCGCAGATGATCTCGCAGGGACCGTCCGTTTGCTTATTTAATAAGTCCGATCCGCAGGAAGTACTGGCGTCATGGTTGTTTGCGCAGTATCTTCTGACGAACGACGTGCAGATTGCCTATGCCGAGACGGAGGGCTATATCCCCGTGACGACAAAGGCGCAGAACGCGGCGGAGTATACGGACTATCTGGCGCGGGGCGGCGAGGACAATGCGCTGCATTATGACATTAAGATCAGAGCGGCAAAGCTTTTAATCGACAATATTGACAATACGTTTGTCACGCCGGTGTTTAACGGTTCGGCGTCCCTGCGCGACGCGGCGGGACAGCTGATCGAGTCAACGGTGAAGGCGGTCAGACGGGGACAGACGGCGGATGAAGCCTTTATGGAGACGCTCTATGCGGATACGAAGGCTCTGTACCGCTTAGATCAGGGCGGCGCGTCCTCTACGGGGGAAGCGGATTTGGGGCCGCTTCCGAAAACAGCGGTTATCCTGCTTGTGTCATTGGCGGTCGTATGGATTTTGATGATACTCTATGTTCTTTTGCCGCTTAGGAAGCGGAATGCGGGGAAGCATGGAAGATCGGGAGAAGCCGTATAAAATAAGCGGGGGAATGTGTGTCTCCGTGGTTTTCCGGCAGGAATCTCTGCGCTTTTTGCGAAATTGTTTCGGAAATCTATTGATTTCTTTGAAATTGTTGAGTACAATGTCAACGTATGATCGTAGGCGGGGGTTCTGAAAGGGATTCCCAGGCAAAACGAAAAAGAGGAGAGAAAAAAATGAAAAAGTGTGTGGCACTGATTTTGGCGTTTTCCCTGACGCTTGCGCTTGCAGGCTGCGGTGGAAAGGATGATGCGGGAAGCGATGTAAAGTCCGAGGGCGTGATGACCTATGCGGAGTACATGGCGGCGGCAGTGGACGAACAGGTTGTGGTAGAGACCTACGTGCAGGCAAAGCAGTCCTGGTGGGATAATACGGCGACGGTTTACACGCAGGATAAGGACGGCGCATATTTTATTTACAATATGGCTTGCTCCGAGGCGGATTACGAGAAATTGACGCCGGGCACCAAGATCAAGGTGACGGGCTATAAATCGGAATGGTCGGGCGAGGTCGAGATCATAGACGCAACGTTCGAGATCGAGGACGGCAATTATGTGGCTTCCGCGCTTGACGTGACGAGTATGCTCGGAACGGATGATCTGATCGCGCATCAGAATGAATTTGTATCGTTCAAGGGGATGACCGTAGAGGATGCGGGCAACGGCTCGGCATTCATGTATAAGTGGGACAATTCCGGTACGGACGGCGACGATCTGTACTTTAATGTTTCTGTAGACGGACAGACCTATACGTTTACGGTAGAGTCCTATCTGTGTGATAACACGACGGACGTTTACGCGGCAGTCAAGAATCTTCAGATCGGCGACGTCGTTGATATGGAAGGCTTCTTATACTGGTATGAGGGCGTCAATCCGCATATCACATCCGTGACAGTCAAGTAATCGGATCTAGGATCATAGGCATGGCGATTCGAATTAAAAGAGGAAGGATCGGTCAATCCGCTGTGCTTTTTTGGAGGATCAGAATGAGCGATACATTTGCCAAAATGGCGGGGTACCGCTCATTTTGTTTCTGAATGGTCGTGAAAGACGGAACAACATAGAAAACAGAGGAACAAACCATGAGGTATCAGATACGGCATGCGCTCGTACAGTACGGCGCGGATACGATTTTAGAGGATGTGAATTTTGAAATTCACGATCATGAGAAAATTGCGGTGGTAGGAAGAAACGGCTGCGGAAAGACGACGCTCTTAAAGCTCATTCACGGCGACATTACGATGAATAATTTGGACAGCGACGAGACGTGCGGCATCACGATGGCGGGAAAGCAGGAGATTGGTTTTTTACATCAGATCAGCTTTCCGGACGCGGATTTAAGCGTCGAGGAGGAGATCAAAAAAACGTTTGCCGCGGTGTTTGCGTGCGAGGCGCGCATGAAAGAGATCGAGCGCAGGCTGGAAAGCGGCGGGACGCAGTCACAGGGCGAAACGCAGCCGCAGGGCGGAGCAGGGCAGCAGGGCGCGGAACAGCAAGCTATGGCGGTGCAGAGCGATGGGCAGCGCCGTCTGCTCGGCGAGTACAACACGCTGCAAAGACAGATGGAGGCGCTCCGCGGTTATACCTGGCGCAGGGATATGGAGATCATGTTTCAGCAGTTTGGGTTTGCGCTTGCGGACTTACAGCGGCCGATCGGAAGTTTTTCCGGCGGACAGCAGACGAAGATCGCGTTTATCAAGCTGCTCCTTTCCAGACCGGACATTATGCTGCTTGACGAGCCGACCAACCACCTGGACCTTCCGACGATCGAATGGCTGGAAGGATATTTGCAAAAATATGACAAGGCTGTCGTTATTGTGTCCCATGACCGCATGTTCTTAGACCGTGTAATCGACGTGACGTATGAGATCGAGTATCACCGCATCAAGCGTTATCCCGGCAATTACACCGCGTTTATGAAGCGCAAAGAGGAAGACCTGCAAAAGCAGGAGAAGGACTATGAGGCGCAGCAGAAAGAGATTAAGCGCCTGACGGAATGGATCGAAAAGTGGAAAAATACACCGACGAAGGTTGCATCGGCGCATTCGAAGCAGATGGCGATCGAACATATGGTAAAGATCGAGAAGCCGAGGCGCTTTGACACGAAAACGTTCCGCGCCATGTTTACGCCGCGCATGGAGAGCTACACGGAAGTACTGAATGTCAGAAACTTAAAGATCGGTTATGACAAAGAGCTGGCGGATGTTTCTTTTTTATTGGAAAAAGGACAAAAACTTGCCATTCTCGGAGAAAACGGCATTGGAAAATCAACCTTGTTAAAGACGCTTGTGGGTTTGGTGGAGCCGCTTTCCGGGCGCTTTTCATTCGGACAGCGCGTGGAGTGGGGGTATTTCGACCAGCAGGAGGCGGTCATGAACGACGCGCCGCCGGAGCAGACGGTATTGGATAACTTCTGGGAGGAATATCCGAAGCTGCTGCGCGAGGAAGTGCGCGGCGCGCTTGGCGCGTTCCTTTTTTCGGGAGAGGATGTTATGAAGCAGATGGGGCAGCTCTCCGGCGGGGAGAAGGTGCGTCTGGAACTTTGCAAGATGTTCTACCGCAAGCCGAATCTGCTCATTTTGGACGAGCCGACGAACCATATGGATATGGCGGGAAAGGACGCGCTGGAAAAGATGCTCGGCGATTTTCCGGGAACGATTCTGTTTGTATCGCATGACCGCTATTTTGTGAGCCGGATCGCGACAGGCGTTTTGGAGTTTGAGACAGACGGCGTGCGGCAGTATCGGGGCGGTTATGAGGCGTATCTTGCCGAAAAACAGAAGCGGTTAAACGGGCTTACGGGCGATACCGCGCGGGACGGACGGAATGCGGCGGGACAAAAGACCGGAGGCGCGCAGGGTCAGAAGCCCGGCGCAGCGCAGACAGGACGGAGTGCGGCGGGACAAAAACCGGAAAGCGCGCAGGGTCGCAATCCGGGCGCAGCGCAGGCAGGAGCAGACACCGGCGGTCCGCGGCAGGGAAGTACGGAAGCCGGGACGAACGGCGGCGGTGTGAAGAATCCGACGCTGGGCGATGTGTTTGACAAAAAAACATATTATAATCCGGGAAAAGTGTTGTCCCGATTAAAAAAGCAGCTGGAAAAATATGAGAAACAGCTTGCGGAGAGCGAGGCGCGGGCGGCGGAGCTGTCATTGCGTCTGATGGAGCCGGATCTTGCCTCGGATTACCAGAAGCTGATGGAGTTACAGGAGCAGTTGGACGGCGAGGAGCATTTGCAGGAGACGCTCTTGGAGCGGATGATGGAGACGGAGACCGAATTGCAGGAGATGGAGCAGGCGTAGGAAACGATCAAGGGGCGCAGAGCGGTCTGCGAAAGCAGGCAGGCGCTCTAATCGTTAAAAGCAGGCGGTTGTGAAACGCAATCGCCTGCCGTTAAAAGGAGCGAAAGGAGACCCCACATGGATGTTCAATGTCTGATCGTGGATGACGAGGCGGAACTTGCGCAGATGACCTGTGAGTATTTTGAGATGTTCGGCGTAAGCTGCCGCTATGTCAAGTCTGCGCAGGAGTGCCTTGCTTTTTTGCATGAAAATACGGTGAAGCTGATTCTGCTCGACATCAATCTCGTGGAGGAGAGCGGATTTGCCCTGTGTAAAAAAATAAGGGAGAACTCGAATATTCCGATTCTGTTTATCAGCGCCCGCGACAGTGACAGCGACGTGCTGATCGCCCTGAATATCGGCGGGGACGATTATATCAAAAAGCCCTATTCGCTGAGCGTGCTGCTTGCCAAGGTACAGGTCGTCCTAAAACGTATGGATGCCGGGCGGCAGGAATTGTCGGCGGGCAGCACAGGGGCGGGCGGCGTGCCTGTGGAAGAGGCGGGCAGCAGGCTGCGTCTGGCGGAGGAAAAATTGTGCGTATCCATAAAAAAGAGCGCGGTGGGAGCGGGGAGCGCCGCCGTCTGGCAGGAAATTCCCTTAAAGGCGAAGGAGTTTGCGCTGTTAAAATGCCTGTATGAGCACAGGGGAACGATCGTGACAAAGGAACAGCTGTTTCTTACCGTCTGGGGCGACGCATTCTACAGTGACAGCACCCTGAATGTCCATATCAGAAGACTGCGGGAAAAACTGGAAGAACGTCCGTCCGAGCCCAGGCTTATCAAAACCGTCTGGGGCACGGGGTATCTGCTGGAATGTTGACCGTTATATAAGCCGGTGTGCGGGGAACAGCATCCACGCGGATCACGATATAAGCCGGCGCGCTGGGAACAGAATCCACGCGGATCGCGGCGTGAGCCGGTGCGGGAGCTTACGGGAAGAGCGTATTTGGAGAGAGGGATTTTCATGACAAAACTACGGTATTGGATTGCGTTTTATTTGGCGGTTATGTTTGGCTTTTATCTGCTGATCGGATACGGATTTCAGAGGACGGACGCAGGCGGCAGAGATATGGTTTTGTATCATGAGCAGTGCAGATTGGCGGAGCAGGCGCTCCGGCAGGGGGAGGATCGGGCGCGTGTGGAACAGGAATACGGCTGCCAAATCCTTCTTTTTTCTGATGCGGATTATGAGATTGCGCTCGGCAGGGCGTATCAGGACGAAGCGCTGATTATGGATTTGAGGTTGGAAACTTCCGTTTTCGCCGGAAAGATCGTCTTTCCTGTGTCGGAATCGCGTTATCTCAATATGGAGCGGACGTTATATCGGCGCGTGATGGGAATGTGGGGGATTCTGTTGATCGGCGGGCTTGTGCTGCTCGTCTTTTTTTATCTGCGCTTTGTGCGCCCGTTCGCGCGGCTGAATCTGTTTGCAAGGCAGGTTGCGAAAGGGAATCTCGATTTTCCGCTCCCGATGAAAAAGCATCAATATTTTGGTGCGTTTACGGAAAGCTTTGATCTCATGCGCGAGGAATTAAAGCGCGCGAAGGACAGCGAGTATCAGGCAAATCAAAGTAAAAAAGAATTGGTCGCGGAGCTGTCGCACGATATTAAGACGCCGATCGCCACGATCCGCGCGACCTGCGAGGTTTTGCAGATCAAGGAGCAGAATCCGGATACGCGGGCGAAGGTTGCGGTCATTGACGCGAAGGCGGGCATGGTGGATAAGCTTGTCAGTAATTTATTTCAGGCGAGTCTGGAGGAACTGGAAGTCTTAAAGGTGGAACCGACGGAGGAACAGTCCCTTTGTATCCGGGAAATGTTTGAGGAGTTAAAAGATTACAGCGACATCCGCCTGAACGGAGAGGTACCGTCCTGCCTTGTATGGATGGATAAACTGCGGCTTCGTCAGGTGATTGACAATGTCGTCAGCAATGCGTGGAAATATGCGGGCACGCCCGTGACGGTTTCTTTTTGGGAAACGGAAAAAAACATCGGGGTCCGGATACGGGACGCGGGAGAGGGTGTGGACGCGGAGGAGCTTGTGCTGCTTGGCGGGAAATTTTACAGGGGGAGCAACGCGAAAGGAAAAAGCGGGTCGGGACTTGGATTATATCTGGCAAGGCTGTTTATGGAGCGCATGGACGGCGGCATTGCTTTTTATGTGGAGAACGGATTTGTCGTGGAGCTTCTGTTGAAAAAGGTATAAAAACATGGGCTGCTGCACGAATTACTTCGTGCAACAGCCCATGTTTGGCTGATAGGAAATTTCCCGGACGCAGTATGAAAACAGCGCGGTTAAGAATCAGTTAAGAAACAAACAGGAAACGGGTTAAGATTTTGGAGAGGATTGCTGTTAAAATAATTTTAGGAAGGCGAAGAATGAAAAGGGGCATTTCGCAAGAACCTGCCCGCGGGTTCTTTCTGCCCGCAGGGATAAGAAAACAGGAGGATTCGAATGAGCAGCATTTTAACAGCAAAGGATTTGTGTAAGACCTTTTCGAATGAGAGCGTGCAGCAGCACGTGTTAAAAAACTTAAATCTCTCGGTGGAGGAGGGGGATTTTACCGTCATAATGGGAAATTCCGGTTCGGGAAAAAGCACGCTGCTTTATGCGCTTTCGGGGATGGACCGCCCGACGCTCGGCAGCGTTTCCTATCAGGGGGAGGAAATCTCCCATCTTGGCAACGACGCGCTTGCGGTGTTCCGGCGGAAGCACTGCGGGTTTGTATTTCAGCAGAATTACCTGAACGATACGATGAGCGTACTGGACAATATCATTGTCTGCGGACTTTTGGTTGGGAAAAACCGCCGTGCGGCGGCGGAGCGGGCAAAGGAGCTGCTGCGCCTAGTCGGTGTGGAGGAGCAGTCGTTTCACAAATTTCCGACGCAGCTTTCGGGCGGCGAGCAGCAGCGCGTTGCGGTCGTCCGGGGCATCATCAACGAACCGGAGATCTTGTTTGCCGACGAGCCGACGGGCGCGCTCAATTCGCAGAATGCGGATCATGTGCTGGATCTGTTCACGGAGCTTCACCGAAAAGGACAAAGTATTGTGATGGTGACGCATGATATGAAATCGGCGAGGCGGGGCAACCGTGTGCTTTATTTGAAGGACGGCGTGATTACGGGCGAATGCAGGCTCGGCGCATATGAGAGCGGGGATGAGAAGCGCCATGCGGCGCTGCGCGGATTCTTGCAGGAAATGGGGTGGTAGCAATATGGAAGCGTTGTGGTTTATCACACGGAATCATATCAAAAAGAAAAAGAGAGATCTCGCGGTATTATTTTTTCTGATCGCGCTTGCGGCGCTGCTTTTGTATGTGAGCGTATCCGTGTTTGCGGGATTAAACGGGATATTGGACAAAGCGTACGACCGCGCGCATACGGCGGATCTGATCTACATTACCGGACAGGGCGCAGACCGAATCCCGGATATGTTCCGCGCGCAGGAGGAAGTCGCGGAGTATGAGGAAAATGAATGCCTGTTTTTGGTGAGTGCGGATTACCGATGGGACAAAGAGGAGTCTTCGTCGCAGAGCAGTTTCCTTCTCGGCAGAATTGAGGAGGAACGCACGATCTCGACGCTTTCCGGCTGCGAAAACGTGAGCGCGCGCGAGGACAGCATTCTGCTCCCTTATTATATGAAAGCGTCCGGCGGCTATACGGCGGGCGATCCGTTTTATCTTTCGGCCGGAGGGCAGGAATACGAATTTCATGTGGCGGGATTTGTGGAGGCCCCGCTGTTTGCCACACCGCTCAATGTGAATGTGTACAGTTGTTATGTGAGCAGCGCGCGGATGGACTCGATGATAAAAGAGAACGATATGGCGCGTGCGGGACAGGCAATCTGTTATAAAGTACGGCTGCATGAAGGGGAGGACAGCAATGAGTTCGATCATAAAATATCACAGATATTGACTGCGGAAATGCCGAATCTTACAAGCTCGATCAATCTTGGCATGAACTGGAAGACGATGCGGGGCGGCGTTGCGATCCTCTCCCGTATCAGTATGGGCGTTATGCTCGTCTTTTCCGTGCTGCTCATTGCGATCGCCCTCATCATTGTCCGTTTCAGCGTTCATAATTTCATGGAGATGGACCGCAAAAACACGGGAATCCTACAGGCGGCAGGATATACGAGCGGGCAGCTCCAGTGCTCGGTCATGCTGGAAATGGCGTCCCTTGCTCTTTTGGCATCCGCGGCGGGCATTCTTGCCGGTACGCTGGGGAGCGGGTTTGTGGGCAGTATGCAGGGAATGATGCTCGGTCTTAGCTGGAATCAGACATTTCAAGCGGGGGCGGCGCTTGTCACGGCGGCAGTGCTTGTGGGAGTCGTTTCCGGCGTGGCGTGGCTCTGCGGACGCGCCTATCGGCGTATGCCGGTCTTAGACGCGCTGCGCGGCGGGATCTCCGCGCACAATTTTAAGCGGAATTATTTTCCTTTGGAAAAAAGCAGGCTTCCGGCGGCGCTTGTGTTTGCGGGAAAACATATTTTTGGGGAAAAAGGAAAATCGTGGTCGGTGTTCTGCATCGTACTGCTGCTTTCGTTTTCGTCATGCACGGGCTTTGGTCTCTACGAGAATTTTGCCAATGAAACGGATCTGCTGTTAAAGATCGTCGGCGCGGAGGCGGGAGATCTTCTCGTGACGGGAGAAGGCGTAGAACACGCGGGAGCCGCTCTTGCACAGTGGGACGGCGTGGAGAGCGTGCTGTATTTCGGGCAGATGTCCATTCACATCGAGAGCGCTGACGGCGAAACAGAAGTGACCTGCGATTATTGGCGCGATCCGGAGGCATTACACAATGAAATGCTTGTGCAGGGGCGTCTGCCGAAGTACGAAAATGAGATCGTTGTGACGACGAGCATTGCAGAACAGCTGCATGTGAAGCCGGGGGACACCGTTTATGTGACGGGCGGCGGCGAGCGGCTTGCCTATCTGATCTGCGGGATCGACCAAAAAATGAATAATATGGGCTTAAAAGCGCTGCTGTGCGAGGAAGGGGTGGAACGCCTGAATGGAACGGCGGAACTGCCGCAGATTTTCTGCTATCTGGAAGAGGGCGTAACGGTCGAGGAAATGTCGGAGCGGATCCTTGCGGCATTTCCGGAGCTGACCGTGGCGGATTCCGCAAAACAGATGGAGAACACGATGAAGACGATCGTTCTTGTCATGAAGGCGATCTGCGCGGTGTTTGTGCTGATTACGCTGTTTGTGGTCGTGCTTGTGGAGGTGCTGCTGATGAAATCGAAACTCATCAAAGAGCGCAGAAACTTTGGCATCTGGAAAGCGCTTGGCTTTACGACGCCTCAGCTGGTCGTGCAGACAATGTGCATGAATCTGCCGGTCATCGGGGCGGGCGCCGCGCTCGGCGCGGTTTGCAGCGGATTTCTCTTTGAGCCGCTCGTGATCTTCTGCCTGACGTTCTGCGGGATCAGACAGGCGGACATGGCAGTTCCGCCCGTTTGGATGCTTGTTTCGGTTGCGGGCATTTTGATCGTTGCGCTCGCCGCGTCGTTTCTTTCCACCGTCAGGATCCGGAAGATTGAACCGGTGACAATGTTGACGGAAGAATAGCGGCAATGCGTAGAATTTGGTTTTGTTCATGACAATAGAATTCTCGCGAAGCGTGAATTCTATTGTTTGATTTTCCATACAAAAAAGAATATAATGATCTAAAAATGCGGTTCTGCTGAATTGGCAGAACCGTTTTTAACAAGATTCATTCCAATAAAACGGAAGATATGCAGACCGCTGAAAGCGGCGGCGTAAAAGCCTGCGAACGGAAAGGAGTAACCGTCACAATGAAAACCTTGTATTTAGACTGCGGAATGGGCGCAGCCGGAGATATGCTGACGGCAGCATTATTGGAGCTGATGCCGGAACCGGATGTATTTGTCGAAGAATGCAATGCCCTTGGCATCCCCGATGTGACATTCATAAAAGAATCTTCTACCAAATGCGGTATTACAGGAACGCACGTCCGCGTCACGGTAAACGGCGTGGAAGAAACGGAACATCTGCATGAGCACCATCATGAGGAACACCACCATCGCGGGATGCGGCAGATAGAACAGATGATTGCCGGGTTCCGTCTGCCTGAAAAGGTAGAAAAAGACGTTCTGGCGGTTTACGCGCTGATCGCAGAGGCAGAGAGCCATGTGCATGGCGTTCCCGTATCAGAGATCCATTTCCATGAAGTCGGCGCAATGGATGCGATCGCAGATATTACCGCCGTATGCATGCTGATGGATCGAATTGCGCCTGATAAGGTCATTGTATCGCCCATACATGTTGGAAGCGGACATGTAAGATGCGCGCACGGGATTCTCCCCGTCCCGGCGCCCGCCACAGCTTATATTCTTCAGAATGTGCCCATTTACGGCGGCGGGATCAAGGGCGAGCTGTGTACGCCTACCGGCGCCGCGCTGCTCAAACATTTTGCGGCACAATTCGGGGATATGCCCATGATGAAAGTACATGCAGTCGGATATGGTATGGGCGCGAAAGATTTTGCCACAGCGAATTGTGTGCGCGCCATGCTCGGTGAAACGATGGAAGAAGACAATCGCGTTCTGGAACTTTCCTGCAATGTAGACGATATGACTGCGGAAGCGGTCGGTTTTGCAATGGAAAGCTTATTCGGCGGGGGTGCGCTGGAAGTTTATACCGTTCCGGTCGGTATGAAAAAATCAAGACCGGGAATCCTGCTGCGCGTGATATGCAATGAGCGGGATAAAGAAAAAATCATATCCTTGATTTTTCGCCATACAACAACACTTGGTATCCGGGAAACCATATCCCGCCGTTATATTTTAGACAGGGAAATCAAAACGCTGGAAACGCCGTATGGTCCGATCCGAAAAAAAACGGCTTCCGGATACGGTGTGACGCGTTCCAAATTGGAATATGACGATCTAACCCGCATTGCGAAAGAAAAAGGGATCAGTATGGAAGAGGTCAGGAGATTGCTGGAGGACATAGATTGAAAAATCAGAGATTTTTTTATCTGACAAAAAAATAGCGCCGCCCGTGCAGAACCTGCACCTTATCGGCGCGTCTGCGGACTTGCATACGGGCGTCTTTTTTGGTAAACTAAGGAAGTGCTGATGAAATTGGCGCTTTCTTAGTTCTTTTTGCGGATAAGTGGGTGATGGGATGGAGCAAAGCGGACAAAACAGCGAAAATCAGGCGTTTGGACAGGCATTGTCCGATTTTACGTTTGATGTGGCGTGCGGGGGCGCGATCCGCCATCTTGCGCACCTTGGCTGTACGGCGAAGGAGATTCACGAGCGGTTAAGCTTTCCGGTATCCTATGAGCGCGTGCGGCAGGCATACACGAAAACCCTGTTGGACGAAGGGATTCTGCTGTTGCAGGAACCGGAGCGGGGCGCGCCGGGGAAGACGTATACTTATGTGCAGGAGGAAGGAAAATACGGCAAAAAGAGCTTCCGCCGTGTGGAAAAAGAACCGGAACGGGAGGCGCAGGACGGGCGCGTATACGCCGCGTGCGATTTCGGCGGGATTCAGGCGGCGGGCGGCTTTGCCGCGCTTGGACTTTCCGCAAAACAGCAGGAATATCTGGAGGGCATCTGCTGGAGAAAACAGACGATGTACCATTTGATGAATGAAAGAATGCGCGGGATTGTGGAGACGCTCTCGGCGCAGGGCACATGCGGCGCGGCAGGGATTACGATAGAATGACAGTGCAGCTATGCGAAGGCACATGCCTGTTTTGGCAGCGTTCTGCCGGCGATAGGATACGGAAGCGCGGGCTGGCGGAGATCACGATAGAATGTCATCAGACATGATACCGCGCCGGAGCGAAGCGGCGTGCGCATGAACTTAGCATGATTGCCGCGGACCGTATACGGCGGAGGATAAAACCGAGATCATGGGAGGGGCTATGAACGGGAAAAAAAGAAGACCGACATGGATGAAAAAATGGAATTATGCGTTTGACAAATATATGTCGAAAGGAGTCGGCGCGCAGTTTATCATGCTGCTGCTTGCCGCCTTTGTTCTTGTCCTGATCGTCGGCGTGGCGGGATCGTCGTTTGACAATGAGGCGACGACGGCGGGCGGCGTATGGAGCAGTCTGATGCACCTGATCGACCAGGGAACGATCACGGCGGACGGCACCGAAAACAAGCCGCTGCTCGCGCTCATGCTGGTGGTGACGCTCTGCGGCATGGTGTTAATGGGTGCGTTGATTGGAATCATCGGCAGCGCGCTTGACCGGAAAATGTCCGACCTGCGCAAAGGGCATTCGCAGATCATCGAGAGAGACCATACGGTCATCATCGGCTTTGACTCGAATGTGTTCAGTATTTTAGAGGAACTGGTGGAGGCGAATGCTAACCAGAAGCGCGGCTGTGTGGTCGTTTTGGATGATGTGGATAAAGAGGAAATGGAACAGGCGATCCGGGAGCATTTTAAGGGCGAGGGCTTCCGCACGACAGAGATCATCTGCCGGAAGGGCAAGCCAACGCAGGAGAGCCTGTTTGAAATGGCGTCGTTAGAAAAAGCAAAGGCGGTCATTGTCAATAATGATAATGATTTTTATGTGCTCCGCATTCTGCTTTCCGTCACGGCATATCTCAAGCAGAGAAAAGGGACGATGAAAGGGAAGGGGCCGAACATCACGACGCTGTTACATAATAAGCGGAGCATTGAGGCGGCGCAGATCGCGACGGAAGAATTTCATTCCCAGACGGAAATTTTGTATTTTGAGGATCTGCTTGCGCGGATCATGGCGCAGGTCTGCCGGCAGCCGGGGCTTTCCCTCGTGCTGGCGGAGGTGTTCAGCTACCAGAAATCGGAGCTGTATTTCGAGGCGTATTATAAGGATGGCAAAAAATTCATCGAGAAGGATATTGCATTCGGCGATCTGATCAATCAATTCGAAAACGCGGTGCTTGTCGGCGTCAGAAGAAACGGCGGGAAAAAAGAGATCATCATCAATCCGGAAAACGATATTGTGATCCATCCGGAGGACGATCTGATCCTGCTCTCGGATGACGACGGGGAGGTGGTCGCGTTTGACGAGAGCCGTCCGCTGCCGGACGAGAGCCATCTTGCCAATGTGACGCCGTTAGAGGACCGCAAGGAACTGCATGTTCTGGTGCTTGACTGGAACATGGCGTTAAAAGATATTTTGTGCGGGCTGGATGATTTTGTGAAAAAAGGTTCTACCGTACTGATCGCGTCCGACCGCGATTATGACATCAGTGTCGTACAGCCGCTGTTGGAATATATTGATGTGGCGTTTGTTCAGTGTGATATTTTTGATCCGGAGGTTCTGCATGAACTGGTAAATGAAAAAGTGCCCGGCATCACGAATGTGATGCTGGTTTGTGAGGATGGCATTCCGGAGGAGGAAGCGGACGCGCAGACGGCGATGCTCCTTCTGCATCTGCGCAGTCTGATCGAGACGTGTCCGCATAAGATCAATGTGACAAGCGAAGTGACGATCGCGGAGGATCAGCAGCTTTTGAAGATCGCGAAGGTCAACGATTTTATTGTCGGCAGCGAGATCGCGAACCGGATCATGGCGCAGGTATCCAACGAACTGGATCTGCATGTGATCTTCCGTGAACTGCTCCAGTCCGAGGGCTCGGAAATCTATATGAAGCCCGCCGGAAACTACGTGAAGCTGGGCGAGCCGATCTCCTTTGCGGCGATCACGAAGATCGTCAGGGACAACGCGGAGATCGCGATGGGATGGAAGCTGAATGAGGACGATGACGTGACGTTAAATCCGTCCAAGCACGAGATGGTGACGTTCGGCGAGGAGGATACGCTTGTAATTTTATCGTTAGGGGAGGAATAAAAAATCGTGCTTCGCACGCTTTAGAAGAATCGCTATGCGATTCTTCCGGGGTTTTTGATGTTATTTCATATAGATAGGGTATGAGGAGGTAAAGACATGGCATGGTATGACGAGGCAGTATTTTATCACATTTATCCGTTGGGGCTTACGGGCGCGCCGACGGAGAATCCGTACGGGGAGCCGGTACATCGGTTAAATACTCTGATCCCGTGGATCGCGCATTGCAAAAAGATCGGGTGTAACGCGCTTTACATCGGACCGTTATTTGAGTCCGTAGGACACGGCTATGAGACGACGGATTATAGGAAGCTTGATTCCCGGCTCGGCGATAACGCCGATCTTACGGCGTTTGTGAAAGCGTGTCACGAGCAGGGGATCCGTGTTATTTTTGACGGCGTGTTTAATCATGTCGGACGTGATTTTTTCGCATTTCAGGATCTGAAGCAGAACAGGGAAAATTCGGCGTATAAGGACTGGTTCTGCAATGTGAATTTTTGGGGAAACAACGAGTACAACGACGGATTTTCCTATGACAACTGGGGTGGCTATAACCTGCTTGTCAAGCTCAATCAGAGAAATCCGGCAGTGCGGGATTATATCTGTGATGCGATTCGCTTCTGGGTAAGCGAGTTTGATGTTGACGGGATCCGGCTGGATGCGGCGGATGTGCTGGATTTTGAGTTTATGCGCGCACTGCGCGGCGTTGCCAATGAGGTAAAACCGGAATTTTGGCTGATGGGCGAGGTCATTCACGGCGATTATACCCGCTGGGTCAATGAGGGAACGCTTCATTCCGTCACGAATTATCATTTGCATAAGGCGCTGTATTCCGGGCATAACGATCATAATTATTTCGAGATCGCGCATACGGTGACACGCCTGTACGGGATGGGCGGGAACCGTCCGGACGGATTGAAGCTTTATAATTTTGTGGATAATCATGATGTGGAGCGCATTTATACAAAGCTGAACAACAAGGCGCATTACGCGCCCGTGCATGTGCTTCTTTATACGCTGCCCGGCGTGCCGAGCGTTTATTACGGTTCGGAATTCGGAATCGAGGGGAAAAAAGAAAAATTTTCGGACGCGTCGCTCAGACCGGCGCTTTCCCTTGACGATTACAAGGACGCATTGACAAACAATGCCTGCACGAAGCTGACCGCCGCGCTGGGGAAAATCCGTCAGGCTTCGAAAGCGTTGTCTTACGGCGATTATCAGCAGCTGCTGTTGACAAACAGACAGTATGCGTTTTCCAGAAACACGCAGGAGGAAACGGCGATTGTGACGGTCAACAATGACGACAGCGATTATGTGATGACGGTGGCATGTGGAAGCGGTGCGGAGTTTGTCGGCGCGTTGTCGGGGCAGAGAGTATCTGCGGTCAACGGGACAATCTGCGTCAATGTCAAAGCAAATTCGGGGGAAATCTGGCTGATGAATGCGGATCAGTTCGAGACGGAGAGCGCAACGGGCGAAACGAGGGACAGCGCGCAGGCGGAGAGCACAGCGGGCGAAACGCAGAACAACGCGCAGGCAGGAGACATCGCGGCGGTGCAGACGGGCGCGCATGTGCAGAAAGAGGAAAACGGCGGCGCAGAGGGTGAAGATGCGGGGACATGCAAAAGCATGCCGGAAACAAATGCCGCGGAAACCGCGAAAGATGAAGCGCATGAAGCCATGAACCGCGCCTGTGATGAGGCGTTCGAGCGCGGCAGGATCGCCGGGCTTCAGGAAGCGATTCTTGCCATCATGGAGAAGAACGGCAATGTGACCGACAGAATGCGGCAGGACGTTTATGATAATGTTTACCATGATTCTCTTGTGAATTGGGTGAAGAGTTTCCGATAGAGGAAACCCGGTGAAGATTTGTGCTGATGCACGAATTTGCGGGTTGTGAGAAAGGCAAGGTGTGATGTTAAGATGAAATACAAAAATCCCGTCATATCCGGTTTTTATCCGGATCCGAGTGTGTGCGCGGCAAACGGTAAATACTATATGGTGTGCAGTTCGTTTCAATATTTTCCGGGAGTGCCGCTGTTTGAAAGCGGGGATCTTGTCAATTGGAAACAGCTTGGATATGTGCTGACGCGCAAAAGTCAGGTGATGCTGGAGAAGATCGGCAGTTCCGGCGGCGTGTTTGCGCCGACGATCCGTTATCATGAGGGACGTTTTTATATGGTGACGACGAACGACAGCACACATCAGAATTTTTATGTTTATACGGACGATATTTACAGCGAGTGGTCCGATCCGGTTTATGTCGCGCAGGGCGGCATTGATCCGTCGCTTTATTTTGAGGACGGGCGTGTTTATTTCATGAGCAACGGCTGTGACGACGCGGGCGTGGAGGGTGTGACGCAGTGTGAGATTGACATTGCGACAGGCAAAAAGCTGTCGGAAAGCAAATGTGTCTGGCACGGTACGGGCGGGCGCTTTCTGGAAAGTCCGCACCTGTATCGGATCGGAAACGATTACTATCTGATGGCGGCGGAGGGCGGCACGGAGTACGGACATATGATCACCTATGCCCGCGGGACATCCGTGTGGGGACCGTTTGAGAATTATATTTACAATCCGGTGCTGACAAACCGCAACAAAGCGCCGTTCCTCATTCAGGGCATCGGTCATGGGGATCTGATTCAGGATTACAACGGCGAGTGGCATATTTTTTGTCTGGGATTTAGGCAGATGCATCTCTGGCGGCCGTATCATACGCTGGGGCGCGAGGTGTTTTTGGTTCCGGTGCGGTTTGATGAGAACGGCTGGTTCCGGGCGGGAACGGACGGGACAGCCGACTTTGCGTATGAGTTGAAGGGAACGTTCTCCCAGAAAGTGAAAAAAGAATATACGTTTGAAAATACGGATTTCGGCGTTGACTGGTGTTATCTGCGTCATCCCGACGCAAGCCGTTATGAGCTTTTTGCGGACCGCGCGGTATTATACGGCGGAAGGGAGACGCTGGACGATGTGGCGTCGCCGACTTTTATTGCCATGCGGCAGAAAGAATTTGCGTTTCAATTATCTGTAGAGCTGGGAGTTCAAGACCTGCCTGTGGCGGAAACGGACGGACAGGAAACAGGTGCAATGACCGGGACGGCAGGAGAGGCGGAAGTGCTGCGGGCATCGGACGACGTGCGGGACGGCGAAGTGCTGCGGGCGTCGGACGACGTTAGGGACAGCAAAGCGCTGCGCGTGCTGGATGACCGTCAGCGCGCTTCTGTGCCGGAAGCAGGGATCACATTGTATTCCTGCGAAAATGAGCATTATGAGGCGGCGCTGATCCGTCGGCAGGGAAGAGGTGCAGCCGCTGCGGGCATATCCGGTGCACGGAATGGCGCATACGGAGAGAGCAGCGGAGCTGTACAGAACGTCCCATGCGGAGAGTGCAATGCGTGTGCACAGAACGGCTGGGAAGTGATTCTTCGTCTCAATATCGGCGGCATCAAACATATTCGGGCGGCGCTTCCAATCCCGACAGACAGCGCGAAGCTGATCGTAAGAGGCGAAAATACCGCGTATCATTTTTTCGTTGCGACGGGAGAAAAGGAACTGTATCTGGGGACCGGCGAGGCAAAATACTTATCGAGCGAGGTCGTGGAAGGATTTACGGGCGTCATGATCGGCTGTTATGCCGTAGGGGACTGCCGCGCCGAATTTTCCAAGCTGCATCTGGTCTACGAGACGGGCGCAGGCATTTAGTATATGAGGTAGAGCATGAAAACATCAAGTGAATTGCAGGCGAAATTGCGCAGTATCGACCATCGGGGGTATCCCGCGTACAAGGAACTGCGCGGGGAATATGAATTCGGGGGCTATGTCCTTTCCATCGACCATGTGCAGGGCGATCCGTTTGCGGCGCCGTCGCGCGTTTCGGTGCATGTGCCGATGACGAAAGCGGGCTTTCCCAAAGAATATATTGAAGAAAAAGAAAAACGGATCACGTTTCAGGATCATCTGACAAGGCTGTTTGCGGAGCAGATCAAAGGCGGCAGTTTTGTGGCGAAGGGTTCCGGAAAAAGCGGACTGCTCGCCGTGTCGCGCTGCGGGCAGGAAGTCTTAGAGCGCACGGCGTGCCGCGCGGACGCGCGAAAGATCATCGTGCGTTTTGAAGTCGGATTCCCCGCAAACGGGCGCAGTGTCAACGCGGGAGAACTGGAAAAAATATTATTCCGCATTTTGCCGGACTGCGTGCGGAAAAGTCTTTATTTTGCCAATATCGATCAGAAAGCGCTTGCGGCGGCGGTCGCGCTCTGCGAGGATCAGCAGTATATCCGCGGCGAGCTGTCCAAAATGGGGCTGTGTGCATTCATTGCGGACGGCGCGGTGCTGCCGAGACAGAGCGGCGTATCGGATCAGCCGATGCAGGGGGCGGTGCCTTTCCGTTCGCCCGAATCGCTGCGCGTGGAGCTTGTGCTGCCGAACCGGGGACGGGTGAGCGGCATGGGCATCCGGAAGGGCATCACGCTGTTTGTGGGCGGCGGCTATCACGGGAAATCGACGGTGCTGCAGGCGATTCAGGACGGTGTTTACAATCATATCGGCGGGGACGGCAGAGAGTTTGTCATCACGGATGAGAGCGCGGTGAAGCTGCGCGCCGAGGATGGCAGGAGCATTGTCAATGTCGATATTACGCCGTTCATCAGCCATTTGCCGAACAAAAAGGACACGGCGCATTTTACGACGCAGGACGCGAGCGGAAGTACCTCGCAGGCAGCGGGGCTGATGGAAGCGGTTGAGAGCGGGTGCCGGCTGCTGCTCATGGATGAAGATACGTCGGCGACCAATTTTATGATTCGTGACCGTCTGATGCAGGAAGTCGTGAAGAGCGAGGAGGAACCGATCACGCCGTTTATCGAGCGTGTGAACAGCCTGTATGAAAGCAAGGGAATTTCGACGATCCTTGTGGCGGGCAGCAGCGGTTCTTATTTTCATGTGGCGGATACCATCGTTCAGATGAAAGAATATGTGCCTTTTGATATTACGGAGCAGACGAAAGCAAAAGCGGAGCAGTTCGCCGTATTCCGCACGGAACAGGCGGAATTTCCTGCGTACAACGGGAAGCGCTGTCCGAAACCGGACAGGCGGCTGCTTTCGGAGGAACGCTTAAAAATCAAGACGTTCGGAAAGGACGAGGTAGCGCTTGCGAAAAACACCGTGATCCTGCGGGGAATAGAACAGCTAAAAGATGAAGAACAGACGCGCGCCCTCGGTTATGCGTTAAAAATACTGGAAGAAAAGCAGTTTAACGGCGCAAGAACGCTTGCACAGGCGGTCGATGCGCTGGAGGCGGAGCTGGATCAGGACGGACCGGAAGCGCTTACCGGACGCGGAGAAGCGGCGGCGTCGCTGGCAAGACCGCGCAGGCAGGAAATCTTTGCCTGTGTGAACCGTTACCGGGGGCTGGTTTTTTAGAAAAATTGCTGTGGAATATGTTGCAGTGCGTGTGGTACAATTTAATAAAAAACAGGGATAGCTTATGGAAATTGATATTATAATTGATACACTGACGGATTGTTTAGTATGTGCTGAAACGGGAGAAGAATGCGATACAGAATATCAGTTGGTATCCAGAACGATTACGAAGCATGACGCAAATGAATTAAAAGCGCAGGGCTGGAAGTTTGACTGGAGCGTTCCACATAAGAACGGGTATGAGGTATATGAATTACTGCTGGAAAATGATGATGAAGTTCAGGGCATGATCGCATTGAAACATATCAGGGAACAATATTATACACATATAGATATTGTAGAGGCAGCACCAAATAATGTTGGGAGAAACGGAAAATATAAGGGAGTAGGCGCGCATTTATTTGCAATAGCCTGTAAGCTCAGCTGGGATGCAGGAAACGAAGGGTATGTGCAGTTTACCGCGAAGACCGATTTAGTGGAGCATTACATGAAAGAGCTAGGAGCAAAAATGATAGATTGGCATACGTTATATATTGACTCATATGGCGCTATTGCATTGATCAGTAAATATTTTAAGTTGGGTGAATGATATGATCGTAGCAGAGAGAAAGCAGAAGAAGATGATGGATAAGTTTGACAAATTTGGCGAAGAAATGCCGGATGGAAGATTAACAGCGCCTTCTGATGGTAAAATATATCGTCTGAGAGAGGCAATATTGTTATCAAAGCAGCTTGGAAGACCGTTGACGCAGGAAGAAATAAGGCAGTTTGAAGTGTAAAAAATCATTAGAATGGAATCTATGAATTGGAGATTGCTTTTTTCACAGGCAGATAGTAGAATAAGGAATGAAATCAATGAAAAAAGAGCAGTCTATGTTGCAGGGAGGAGACGCAATGGCAAAGAGAACAGTCAGATTTTATGCTGCCATGCTTGTCGGAAAGCTCGCCTATGCGACACAGAGACTGCTTGGCATGAACGCCTCGTTTTTTCCGGGGAAGCTGGCATTGCAGATCTGCCCTGATTTTTTGGGACAGGTCGGGCGGCCGAAGCGCCTGATCGGCGTGACGGGCACGAACGGAAAGACGACCGTGTCCAATCTGCTTGTCGATCTGCTTGCGGCGGAAGGCATTCCGGCGATGAATAACCGCAAAGGCTCCAATACCAAGGCGGGTGTGGCGTGCGCGTTTGTAGTCAATGCCACGCTCGGCGGAAAGTCCAAGAACGAGTGGGGTGTGATCGAGGTCGATGAGCGCAGTTCCATGCATATTTATCCGTTCATCAAACCGGATTATGTGGTGTGTACGAATCTGTTCCGCGACTCCATCCTGCGCAACGCGCATGCGGAATATATTGCCGGGATCATATCGGCGTACATGCAGCCGGATACGAAGCTGATCTTAAATGCGGACGACTTAATCAGCAGCGGCGTTGCACCGGACAACCCTCGTGTGTATTACAGCATCAGACGGCTTCCGACGGACACGGAAACCTGCCATAATATCATCAACGATTGTCAGATCTGTCCGAAATGCGCGTCGAAGCTTGTTTATGAGTATGTGCGCTACCACCAGATCGGGAAGGCGCATTGTGTAAATTGCGGGTTCGCGTCGCCGGTGCCGGACTATGAAGCGGAAGTATGTTTTGAACGGCAGGAAATGGTATTGCAGGAACGCGGCGTGCCGCAGACCTACCGGCTGATCAGCGACAGTATTTTTAACGTCTATAATCAGGTGGCGGTAACGACGCTGCTTCGGGAAATGGGCATGAGCCCCGATGAACTCCGGGACGGTTTTTCCAAACTCCATATTGTGGACACGCGTTACAATAAGACGACGGTCAACGGGATTCATGTCATTGATCATATGGCAAAAGAGCATAATCCTGTGGCATGTTCCGTGGTGTTTGATTATTTATCGAAGGAACCGGGGACAAAAGAGCTCCTGTTTTTGCTTGACGATGAGAAACTGCTGGAAAATATGACATGGATGTATGACTGCGATTATGAGAAGCTGAATTCGCCGCTTATCAAGCGGATCGTCATTCCGGGGAACCGCGCGAAGGACCAGAAACTCAGACTGATGATGGCGGGGATTCCGGAAGAGAAGATCGTGATCGGCATGACGGACGAGGAAGCGCCGGAGCACCTTTCTTTAGACGGGACGGAGCAGGTATTTGTGCTGCACCAGTGCTATAAGCCGGATCTTTCCCATAAGCTGCATCAAAGAATCGAAGAACTGATCCGGAAGAGAGGAGCGTGCGCTGCACAATGATGGATGCGGAGGAACCAAAAGAAGTAGTCGTAGAAACCCTGTTTCCTGAGATCGCGAATCTGTACGGCGACCACGCGAATATCCGTTATCTGAAGCTCTGTATGCCCGAAGCGAGGTATGTGGAGGACGCGCTCAGCGGCGAGCCGTATTTTGCGTCGCATACGCCGGACATGATCTATATGGGACCGATGACGGAGCGGCAGCAGGAACTTGTGATAGAGAAGCTGAAGCCTTATCGGGCGCGGATCGAAGAATTGATCGAAGCGGATGTTCTTTTTTTGATCACGGGAAACGCGATGGAAGTTTTCTGGGATGCGATCGAAAATGAAGATAAAAGCCGTATTGAGGGGCTGGGTCTGTTCCCTTATATGGCAAAACGCGACATGTTCCACCGCTATAACAGCGCGGTCATGGGAACGTTTGAGGGGATGACGCTCGTCGGTTTTAAGAGCCAGTTTTCGCAGACTTATGGCGACAACAGCGCAGAGTTTTTATATGAGGTGACGAAGGGAGACGGCATCAACCGGGAGAGTAAGTTAGAGGGCGTGCGGAGGAAACGGTTTATGGGGACATACACGATCGGTCCGCTGCTCATCTTAAATCCCGATTTCGCGCTGTATATTCAGAGGCAGTTGAAAGCCGCCGAGCCCCATTTGGTGTATGAGAGAGCGGTGCGGGATGCGTATGAGGAGCGCGTGCGGCAGTATGAGTCCACGGAGTTTGTGCCGATGTAGCCCGCGGAGGAAAGTTGATCAATAGAGACGCGGATTCTCTATTATCATAAAAAAAACAGAAAATTGGGAAAAATCAAAAGCAGGACGGTTGTAATCGTATGATATATGTGGTATCATGTTCATAGACATGACGCTGCATGTAAAAGGTATTTGCTTTATGTTTGTCAGACAGGATGCGTGTACGAAATTGTCCGGCTTTGAAAAAAGGAGAGAGAAGATGAGCAAGGACAAGACAAATCTGACAGAATGTGAACAGTTGGTAATGAAGGTGATCTGGGAGTCTGATCAGGAACTGACACTGCCCGATATTGTGAAAGGGGTAAACGAGCGGTTCGGCAAATCTTGGAAACCGCAGACGGTATCCACATTTCTGGCGAGACTGGTGAGAAAGAATTTCCTGACTTCCTATCGCAGCGGCAGGACGTTCTTCTATCAGCCGATCGTCAGCCAGAAAGACTACGGCGATAAGGTGATCAAGAGATGTGTGGAGTTTTGGGGAAATAACAACGCGGGCGATTTGTTGTGCGCGTTGAGCGGCAAAAGAGGACTGCGGGAAGACGAGATAGATAAGATTAAGGAGTTACTTAGTGGTATTGGGTGATGTAGCCGTGTATGTGTTATATACCTTTGTGGTAACGACCGTGACCGGAGGCGTGTTTTTTCTGGTGTGGCTGATGTTACGGCGTTTCCTCGGCGAAGGGAAAGAGTTGTTTCTGACGCGCTGTCTGCGGATCGGCGTACAGTTTTACGTGATACCGGTGGTGTTCGTAGGAGTCCTGTGGAGCAGAGGGGACAATGTGCTGTTCGCGTTGTGGATGGCGAAAGGCAGCCCGCAGGTGAGAACCTTTCATCGGTCGCTGGCGATCAATGCGCTGATGATCATGCTGATAGCGGTATGGCTGGCGGCCGCGGTTGACGCCTTCGTCCGCTACCGCAAAGAGAAGCGTGCGTTACAGGATGTGCTCTGCGGTATCGAGGAGGAAGAGAATGCGGGCATACTGGCATGCTATGAGCGGATCAGGGAACGCGTCGGGATACATAAAAAGATCACGCTTTACAGGAGCTGTGAGGGTTCCATACCGTGCACGGTCGGCAAACTGCACAGGAAGATCCTTCTGCCAAAGCGCGAGCCGGAATACAGCGACAAAGAGCTGGAGATCATCTTTGCGCATGAACTGATGCACTATAAGCGGCACGATCTGTTTTTCAAAGCAGAGTTTTTGGCGGCGAATCTGATTCATATGGTCAATCCGCTCATGCGCCGGATGAAAGAGATTCATGCGGAGTACACAGAGATCGCCTGTGATCTGGAGACTTGTGCAAAGCTGGGCGATTTGTTTACACCGAAGGAATACGGCTGGGCTTTATTGTGGACGTCGGTCGGACCGGAGCTGTGCGAGGACACGGAGACGGCGGGAATCACAGAAGAAAAAAGTGAACTGCGAAAAAGAGTTGAAATAGTCGTTCGATACGGAGGAGGAAAAGGAATGAAAAAGAGAGTAGCGGTTTTGATCACGGCACTGTTTGTTTTGGGAAGTTCCATGACGGCGTTTGCGGCAGGCAACGGCATTGTTGCGCTTCATGATGGGCTTTATCGGGTGACGGCGAAGGCGACACTGGCGGAAAATGGTTTTTCGAATACGCTGGAGGAGCATTTCCTCAGTGCCGAGGAGTTCGCGGCTTATGGAAGCATTGCAATGGAGTCCGGTGTTGGAATTGCCAGATCTGGTACTACGATTGACTGGTCGATGCGCGCCGGCGTAACTTATAATACGGCATCAACATATCACTTTAAGAAAGGGCAGGTTGTATCGATCAGCGCTTACACCGATCCGGAAGGTCAGGATTTTGAGGTTGGACTGGAAAATGCCGACACCGGCAATACGGTTTACGTGGAAGCGACGGACAGTGTTTCACATCAGTTTACCGTAGAGAAGGAAGGGGATTACTACATTTATGTGAAGAACTGCAGCAATATCCGCTTTACCTTGCATGGAATAGTTACATACTGATATTAATGACCGGTCAGGATCGATTAAGCGGCGGGGCAGCAAAAATACGCCGGATAAAAAAAGAGAATTCCGCCTTACGGCGGGATTCTCTTTTTTTATCGTATAGGAATTTTACAGCCTGCGTTAGCAATTGAAAGAGTTTCCGCAGGAAATTCTTTTTTCAGCGATTGCCTTGGTTGATGTCATGCATAATACCGACAAGACGTTCCAGCTGGTCCATGCGCAGCTGCTTCAATTCCCGGATCGCAAGCCGGATTTCGATCGGAGACTCCTCTTCAAAGTTAAAGAAGTCATACGGCGTGATATGGAAATATTCGCAGATCGTAAAGAACGTATGCATACTCGGAAGCGTTTTCTCGTTTTCGAGCTTATTAACATAGCCTTCGCTCAATCCGAGCGAGAGACTCATATCACGGGCAGAAACGCCTGTGGAGAGCCGAAGCTGTGACAACCGGCGGCAAAACTCTTTTTTGTGTTTGCGTTGTGATTCATTCGTATAGTGCATAGTCATCCTCAATTCTGCGCACATGTCAGTATTGGTTGGCTCCCTTTCCTGTCAGAAATCTGCGGCTGTGCGCGTGCCGGCAGACTTAAGATGATTGGAGGAAGCAGGAACTGCAAAAACGAACTTGTTCGTTTTGCGAGCTTTGCGCTGACGCCCAAACTCGCAGGCTTGCGTCAGCATGGAGTGTTAAGATAGATAGCACAAATATGTACATGCAATATATTATATAATAAAATTATGCAACACATGAGGAATAATATTCGCTAAATAAAAAGATTACATGGAATAATAGTGGACACAAAACAGAAAAGAGAGAATATCTGTCAGGCGCGGACAGAAATACAGAAAGAAATATCATAAAATGACAGAAAAATCTGCCAATAGATGCTATAATACAAATAATGCGATCATAAGTGCGCAGAAAGGCGGCAGCGATCTGGGAAGAGAGTTCGATGAAGACGGAGAGGATTATGAAAAGATATACCGGTATACGGAAACAGACAGAGAATCATTTTTTGAATTTATATGAGATGGATGCGCTGACGGAGGAGGGAGAGCCGTTCTCCTATTATTTTGCAAGCCGCAACGATGAAGCGCATATCAAAGCGGTCACGCATGACGAGCGTGCGGAAGGCATCGTGATCTATCCGGTCTGGAAGGAAGAACCGGATAAGCTGGTGCTGATCCGGCAGTACCGTTATCCGCTCGATCTGTGGCTGTATGAACTGCCCGCGGGCTTAATTGACGCGGGGGAGACCGCCGCGCAGGCGGCGGTGCGCGAAATGAAGGAGGAGACGGGACTTGCCTTTACGGTCTATGAGGGCGGCGACGAAGCGTACCGCAGAGCGTTCTTTCTGGGAGCCGGCATGACGGATGAGAGTTCGCAGGCGGTGTTCGGCTACGCGTCCGGAACGCCGCGGACGGACATGCAGGAGGCGACCGAGTCCATCCGCGTATTGCTTGCCGACCGCGCCGAGGCGCGGCGGATCCTGCGGGAAGAGCATGTTTCCCTGCGCTGTGCGTACCTGCTGATGCAATTTATTCACATGAATGCAAAAAATCCGTTCGCTTTTTTGGAATAATGTGTATAATGGAACGTAAGGAAGCGGCGAAAGGAACATTGTTTCCCGAAACACAACGGCAGAGCGGATCATTTTTTTACTGGATGCAGGGACAGCGGCAATCAATGCGTTGCAGCGGAAAGGCAGAATGCGGCGATGGTGAAAGAAACGTTAAACGGAACATGGCGGATGCGCCGGGCGGGAGATAGTCAAAATCAGGAATATCCGGCGGTTGTGCCGGGCTCCGTGCTTTCTGCGCTTTTGGATGCGGGGGCGGTCGAGGATCCCTATTACCGCGACAATGAGTACCGTATTCGGGAGCTGTTTTGGGATGATTATGAATTTTCGCGGACGTTTACCGTCACCGCGGAGCAGCTTTCCTATGCCAAAATCGAACTGGTCTGCCACGGACTGGATACGCTGGCGGAGTTGTTTCTCAACGGGGCAAGCATTGCAAGGACCTCGGATATGCATAGGACGTACCGGTTTGAGGTCGGCGGTCTGCTTCATGAGGGTGAGAATGAGATTCGGATTGTTTTTTCTTCCACGCTTCGTTACATAGAACAGTATCAACCGGCAAAGGGCAAAGAGATCACGGTCGTTCCGGCGGGCGGCACGCAGGGCAATCAGTATCTGCGCAAGGCGCATTCCATGTTTGGCTGGGATTGGGGGGCACAGCTTCCCGATGCGGGCATATGGCGGGACATCGAACTGATCTGTTACGGCGAGGCGCGGATCGCGGATGTGCGCATCCGCCAGCGGCATGAGAACGGCGCGGTGACACTCCGGGTGGAAACTGCGCTGGAGGTCTTAGAGGCAAAGAATTATAAAGTGTCCCTGACGCTGTCGCCGTCTTATTTTAACGGACAAAAACTGCCGGCGACGGAAGTGCTTGCCAAGACGGCGATCGTCATGGCGGGCAGCACCGATATTGCCATGGAACTGACAGTTGAAAAACCAAGGCTTTGGTGGCCGAACGGCCTCGGCGACCAGAACCTTTACAACCTGCATGTCAGCCTGAAACCGGCGGGGATCGCCGCGGGCGGCGCGGCGGCGCTTGCGATCACAAAGACGGAACCGATCGACGGGCGGGATTATACGGTCGGTCTGCGCACGCTCACCGTTTCGCAGGACGAGGACGAATGGGGAAGCGAATTTTGTTTTCAGGTAAACGGCGTGAAGCTGTTCTCGAAAGGAGCAAACTATATTCCGGAGGACTGTGTCTATTCCCGCATTACGGAGCAGCGCATGGACATGCTTCTTTCAAGCGCCAAAAGGGCGAATTATAATACGATCCGCGTCTGGGGCGGCGGGTATTATCCGTCCGATTCCTTTTATGAGCTTTGCGACCGTTACGGGCTTATCGTGTGGCAGGACTTAATGTACGCCTGCAATGCGTACGAGCTGACGGAGACGTTTGAGGAAAATATCATTGCGGAGACGAAGGACAATGCGGTGCGCCTGCGTCATCACGCGTCGCTCGGCCTGTGGTGCGGCAACAACGAAATCGAATCCGCATGGTATCACTGGCCGGATTTTGTGCATGAGACGCCGTATGTGCGCGCTGACTATATTAAGATGTTTGAGTATATCCTTCCGCGGGCGCTGAGGGAGGCGGACGATACGACGTTTTACTGGCCCTCTTCCCCGTCGTCGGGCGGCAGTCTGGACAATCCGGACGACGCGGACCGCGGAGATACGCATTATTGGGCGGTATGGCACGGGCAGCTTCCGTTTTCGGATTATCAGAAGCATTTTTTCCGCTTCTGCTCCGAATTTGGGTTTCAGTCGTTCCCGAACAGGAAAACGGTGGACAGCTATACGCTGCCGGAGGATCGCAATATCTTTTCGCGCGTGATGGAGGATCACCAGAAAAACGACTCCGCAAACGGGAAAATGCTTTTTTATCTTTCCGAGAATTTCCGCTATCCGAAGGATTTTTACAGCCTGCTCTATGTGACGCAGATCTTACAGGCGGTCGCCGTCAAGAGCGGCGTGGAGCACTGGCGCAGGAACCGCGGGCGCTGTATGGGTACACTCTACTGGCAGATCAATGACAACTGGCCGGTCGCGTCGTGGGCGAGTATTGATTATTACGGACGCTGGAAGCCGCTCCATTACATGGCGGCGCGGTTCTACGCGCCGGCGGCGGGCTCCCTCGTGCAGCCGGACGCAGGGCGGGGCGATTCCTGTCCGGTGGAGGCGCACTGCCAGAATGAGACGCGGCAAAGCGTTTCGGTGTCGGTTGCGCTGTCCTTAAAGACGATGACGTTCGAGACGCTGCGCACGGTCCGGGCGGACGCGGTGTTGGAGCCGTTTACCGCGTGCTGTCTGTTAAAAGAGGATTACGGGGATTTGCTTTTGCAGGAGATCCGCACGAGCAGACCGCCCGAACGCTGCGTGGACGGTGCGCTCCGCCACGAAGGGGAGAAGGCGCTCCGTTCGCAGTCCGAAGCGTTCCGCCTTACGGGTGAGGATGCGCTGCATTCGAAGTCCGGGACGTCCCGCCGTGCGCGCGAGGACGTGTTCGTGGAGGCAGTGTTCACGTTTACGGATGAAAAAGGGAGAGAGACAAAGCAATACGAGCAGGAGGCGCTTCTTCCCTATAAATATATGCGCCTGCCCGAAACGCAGGTGCGCGCCGCCGTCGCGGAGCGCGCGGACAAAGCGGCGTATGAGATCACACTGACGGCGGACGCCTACGCGCCGTTTGTGACGCTTGATTTTGCGGATGCGGACGTGATCTTTTCGGACAACTGCATCAGCATCACGGGGAGCGGGCCGCGCGTCATCACGTTGGAAAAAAAAGACATCCTGCGCGGCAGTTTCGCGGACGCGGCGGACGTGCAAAAGCGCCTGACCGTCACGAGCCTGCGCGACACCTACATCTAAAAAAAAACAAAAAAGGGAGGACACCATGAGCGTACAATATTTTGAGAAGGAGCGTGTTTTTAAGCTGGACACGCCGAACAGCAGTTATCTGATCGGCATCGTTGACGAGGAGAACTTTGTCGGACACATCTATTACGGGAAGCGGTTAGACAGCCATGAACTGACCTATTTACTGCGCACGGAGGAGCCGCCCTTTGTGCCGAGCAAAAACAACCGCGACCGGCTTTCGTTTTTGGACTCCTGCCCGATGGAATATCCGACGCACGGGCTCGGCGATTTTAGGGAGGACGCGGTCAGCGTGCGTACCGTGGACGGACACACGGCGTTGCAGCTTTCCTATGAAAAACATGAAATTTGTCCGGGCAAACCAAAGCTGGAGGGACTTCCCGCAACGTTTGGAGGAGCGGAGGAATGTACGACCTTAAAGATTCACTGCGTTGACCGGATTTTAGGACTGCGCGTGATCCTGTCCTATACGGCGTTCGAGGACGTGGACGCGATCGCGAGAAGCGTGCAGATCGTCAACGAGGGGGCAAAAGAAATTTATCTCACAAAGGTGATGAGCGCCTGCTTGGATATGGATAATCAGGATTTTGATCTGATCACGCTGCACGGTTCATGGGCGCGCGAACGCCATATCAACCGGAGGCGCGTCGCGCTTGGTATGCAGGGCGTGTCGTCCCTGCGCGGCGAGTCGAGCCATCAGGAAAACCCGTTTATGGCGCTGCTTTCGCACAATGCGGATGATGAGCACGGGGAAGTGTACGGTATGAACTTTGTCTATTCGGGAAATTTCCTTGCGCAGACAACGCTCGGTCAGTTCGATACGCTGCGCGCGATCATGGGGATTAACCCGGTTGATTTTTGTTGGAAATTAGAGCCGCAGGCGTCCTTTCAGGCGCCGGAGGCGGTCATGGTCTATTCTTCGCAGGGGCTTGGCGCGATGAGCCGCAGCTTCCACGATCTGTTCCGCCGTCATTTGATCCGCGGAGAGTATCGGGATAAAAAACGACCGATCCTGATTAACAATTGGGAGGCGACCTATTTTGATTTTAACACGGAAAAGCTGATCGCCATTGCAAAGAAAGCGTCCGAGCTTGGCATTGAGATGCTCGTCATGGACGACGGCTGGTTCGGACATCGGAATGATGACAATTCCTCCCTCGGAGACTGGTTCGTCAATGAGGAAAAACTGCCGGGCGGCTTATCCCGCCTTGTGGACGAAGTCAACCGCCTCGGCATGAAATTCGGGATCTGGATGGAGCCGGAAATGATCTCGCCGGATTCCGATCTGTATCGGGAACACCCCGATTGGGCGATCGCCATTCCGGGCAGGACGGCGGGACTTTGCAGAAACCAGTATGTGCTCGACTTGTCCCGTCAGGAGATCGTGGATTATGTGTATGAGCGCATTTCCGCGATCCTTCACAGCGCGAATATCGAATATGTGAAATGGGACATGAACCGCCAGCTTGCCGACATCGGCAGTCTGGGGCTTCCCGCAGACCGGCAGGGCGAGCTGTTCCACCGCTATATGCTCGGCGTGTACCAGCTTCAGGAGCGCATGATCACGGAGTTTCCGCATCTTCTTTTGGAAAACTGCTCCGGCGGCGGCGCGCGTTTTGACGCGGGGATGCTCTATTACAGCCCGCAGATCTGGTGCTCGGATGATGCGGACGCGATCGAGCGGCTGGAGATTCAGGAGGGGACGGCGCTGGTTTACCCGCTGTCCGCGATGGGCGCGCATGTCAGCGACTGTCCGAATCATACGGTCGGCAGGGTGACGCCGTTTGAGACGCGCGGTTATGTGGCGCTGGCGGGAACGTTCGGCTACGAGCTGGATGTGACGAGGATCCCGGAGGAGGACCGGAAGCTGATTCCCGAACAGGTAAAGATGTACCACGCGTACAATGATCTGGTGCGCACGGGCGATTATTACCGCCTTGCCTCTTATTCCGAAAACCATAAATTTGACTGCTATATGGTCGTGTCAAAAGATCAAAAAGAAGCGCTTGTCACGTTTATTCAGGTTATGATGCGCCCGAATTATCATTCCCGCCGCATCCGCTTAAAGGGTCTGGACGCCAAAAAAAATTACCGCATCGAGGGCGAAGAGCGCATGTATTCCGGCGAGGCGCTGATGTACGCGGGCATTCAGATTGAGAATCCGTGGGGCGATTATAAGGGGAAACTGCTCCATATTTTGGAGGTATAACATGAAATACATCAACATCAACGAGGGGAAGCTGCATATTGTGTTCGGCATTACGGACGGCGGGCAGATCAAGCTTTTGCATTTTTCGGCGGCGGAGTTTGACGAGGGCAGGCTTTGCAAAGAGCCGCAGTTTATTGACGAAATGTTTCAGCTTGTGCAGGTCAATTTTTCCGGCTATAACCGCCCTTACGAAAAGCACGGAAATAAGCATATCGTGACGGCGCCCGGCTACACGCTTGCCTACGAGGGCATGGAGGATACCCGCAATGCCGTCGGACGCAAACTCGTCATCCGGCAGAAGGATCAAGGAACGGGCGCGTATGTTGTGACGACGTGGCAGTTCTACGAGGGCACGCAGGTCGTCCGCATGTGGAACGAGGTGTTCAACGAGGGTGCGGAGACGCAGACGCTGGAATATCTTTCTTCTTTTTATTATGCAGGAATTGAAAAGGAGGGCGCCGCTTCCTCGGACGAAAAAATGGAACTGCGCATCTGCCATAACGGCTGGCAGAAAGAGATGAACTGGAAGACATATTCGTTTCCCGATTTGGGGCTTGGGCAGACGCAGCCGGTCGTGTACCAGCGCACGAGCAAAACAATCGAGGTGACGAACACGGGAAACTGGTCTACCAAGGAATATCTGCCGATGGGCTATCTTGCCAACAAAGAGGCGGACAGCGCGCTGTTTTGGCAGATTGAACATAACGGCTCGTGGCACTGGGAGATCGGTGACCAGAACCGGCATTTTTATGTGGCGGTGAGCGGACCGACCGAGATTCAGTCGCACTGGTACAAGGTGCTCGAACCGGGGGATTCGTTCTGCACCGTTCCGGTGGCGGTCGGCGTCGCGTCGGCGGATTTTAACGAGGCGATGGGAGAACTGACGAAATACCGCAGAAAGATCCGCAGACCGAATCGGGATAACGAAAACCTTCCGGTCATTTTTAACGACTACATGAACTGCCTGTTCGGCGATCCGACGAGCGAAAAAGAGTTTCCGCTCATTGACGCGGCGGCAGCGGCCGGCTGTGAATATTATGTGATCGACGCCGGCTGGTATGCGCCGGGCCTGTGGTGGGACAGCGTCGGCGAGTGGCAGGAATCGCGCGAACGGTTCCCGAACGGCATCCGCGAGGTGACCGACTATATCCGTCAAAAAGGCATGGTTCCGGGCGTCTGGTTGGAATTGGAAGTCATGGGCATCGAGTGTGAAAAAGCAAAGAGTGTGCCGGACGATTGGTTTTTTATCCGTCACGGAAAACGCGTGTATGACCGCAGCCGTTACCAGCTGGATTTCCGCAATCCGGCGGTTATCGACCATGTGGACGAAGTGGTGGACCGCGTCGTAAAAGAATACGGCGTGGGTTACATTAAAATGGATTACAATATCGAGCCGGGTATCGGAACGGAGTTGTACGCAGACAGTGTGGGCGATGGGCTGATGCAGCATGAAAAGGCGTATCTGGACTGGCTGGATGATGTGTTTACCCGCTATCCCGATCTGGTGATCGAGAACTGCGGGAGCGGCGGTCTGCGCATCGACTACGCGCTGCTTTCGCGCTACAGCATCCAATCCACGTCCGACCAGGAGGATTATATTAACTATGCGACGATCGCGGCAAACGCGGCGGCGGGCGTAACGCCGGAACAGGCGGCGGTCTGGTCGTACCCGCAGCGGGAGGGAACACCGGAGGAAAAAGGTTCTCTCCGGGAACAGGCTGACATCTTGGAAGAAACCGTTTATAATATGGTAAACGCCATGCTTTTGCGCATCCACCAGAGCGGACATTTGGCGGAGCTTTCCGCCGAACGCTTTGCGCTGGTAAAAGAAGGAATTACCTACTATAAATCCATCCGCGCGGACATTCGGCGGGCGCTGCCGTACTGGCCGCTCGGAACGGCGGACAGCCGCGACAGCCTGCTTTCGTCGGTGCTTGTCACGGAGGAGAAACTCTATGCGGCGGTGTGGCGCAGGGGCGGAACCGAGGGACGGGTGGTACTGCCGCTTGCGGATGCGTTTCACGGAAAGCGCCCGGTGGAGGTGCGGTGTGCCTATCCGGCGGACGTCCGGGCAGAGCAGGACGGACAAGGCGCGCAGAGCGTCCAGACAGAGCAGGATGGACAGGGCGCGCAGAACGCACAGGCAGAGCAGGACGGACAGAGTGCGTGGAATGCGCGGTGCACGCAGAATCTTCCCTGCAATTTTGACATTAACCCCGTGACGGGCGAGTTGACCGTGGATTTGCCGAAACCCGTTATGGCGAGGATTTTTGAGATCACGCTGCGCTGAGGATGAGATCGTGTTGCGCTGAGGATGAGATCACGCTGCGATAAAAAGAAAGACAGCGGCATGCTTAGAAAAATGCAATCAAAATGAAGGAGGACACACGACATGGCAATGGCACAGGAAATCAGGGAGCACTTGTGCGACCGCATCATCCCGTTCTGGAAACGGATGCGGGACGACGAACACGGAGGCTATTACGGTTACATGGATTTTGACCTGAATGTGGATAAAAAGGCGGTGAAAGGCTGCATCTTAAACAGCCGTATCACATGGTTTTTTGCGAATGCCTACACGCTCTTAAAGGACGAATCGCTCCTTGACGAGGCGCGGCACGGTTATGAGTTTCTGAGAGATTTCTGCATGGACAAAGAAAACGGCGGTATCTTTTGGTCGATGACCTGCGACGGCAAGCCGGAGGATTCCACGAAACATACGTACAATCAGGCATTTGCGATCTATGCACTTTCTTCTTATTATGAAGCGAGCGGCGACAAAGAAGCGCTTGCCATGGCGTACGACCTGTTCCACGTCATCGAGGAACGCTGCACGGACGAGCTTGGCTATAAGGAAGCGTTCAACCTGCGGTTCGAGGAGGTCGAGAACGACAAGCTTTCCGAGAACGGCGTGATCGCGGAAAAGACCATGAACACGCTGCTCCATGTGTTCGAGGGCTACACGGAGCTTTACCGTGTCGATCACAGCCCGGAGGTGAAAGAAAGACTGACATGGATCATGGATACGTTTGCCGACCATATGTATAATCCTGAGCGGCACCGTCAGGAAGTGTTCTTTGACCGCGAATATCATACGCTCATCGACCTGCATTCCTACGGGCATGACATTGAGACGGCGTGGCTGATCGACCGCGGCGTCGCAGTCATCAACGAGCCGCGTTATGCGGAAAAAATGACGCCGATCACAAAGGATTTAACGGCGCAGATCTACAAGACCGCGTTCGACGGACATTCCCTGCACAACGAATGCGAGCGCGGCGTTGTCAATACGTCCCGCATTTGGTGGGTGCAGGCGGAGACGGTCGTCGGCTTCCTGAACGGCTATCAGATGGATCCGTCCAAAAAAGAATATCTGGAAGCGGCGCGTTCCGAGTGGGCGTACATCAAGGAGCATCTGATCGATCCGCGCACGGATTCCGAGTGGTTCTGGGAAGTGGACATCGAGGGAAAGCCCGCGAGCAGAAAGCCGATCGTGGAGCCGTGGAAATGCCCGTATCACAACGGACGGATGTGCTTTGAGGTCATCCGCCGCGCAGAAAAACTGGACGTGGAACTGTAACCGTCCGATTTGAAAGCTATATCTTCTGTACATTCACAGGCGCTGGGAAAGTGTCCTGTAGCTGCATTCATTTTATGAAATAAGGAGGAAACCTATGTTACACGAGCAGTATTATGTGGAGCTTGCCAAGCAGAACAAGCTTCTCGAAAGAAAAAATGTAAAGAGCGATCTGTATAACGGCATTTATGACCGTTATCAGTATCCGGTCTTAACGAGCGGGCATATCCCGCTTTCATGGCGCTATGACTTAAACCCAGAGACGAATCCGTATTTTATGGAGCGCCTCGGCATCAATGCCGTCATGAACTCCGGCGCGATCGAGTTAAACGGGAAGTTCTATCTGGTGGCAAGAATCGAGGGCAACGACAGAAAATCCTTCTTTGGCGTTGCGGAGAGCGATAACGGGATCGACGGATTCCGGTTCTGGGATTATCCGATTCTGTTAGACGACACCTGTCCGGAAGAGACGAATGTGTATGATATGCGCTTAACGAAGCATGAGGACGGTTATATTTACGGCGTGTTCTGCTCCGAGAGCAAGGATACGACCGTAAACGACCTGTCCGCGGCGGTCGCGGCAGCAGGCATTGTGAGAACGAAGGACTTAAAGAAGTGGGAGCGGCTGGACAACCTAAAGACCTTAAATTCCCCCCAGCAGAGAAACGTCGTACTGCACCCGGAGTTCGTGAACGGGAAGTATGCGTTCTATACAAGACCGATGGATGATTTTATCGACACCGGTTCCGGCGGCGGCGTCGGCTTCGGATTGTGCGACGATATTACGCATGCGGTCATTGATGAGGAGATCATCACAAGCAAGCGCAAATATCATACGATCACGGAGGCGAAGAACGGCGCGGGCGCGGTGCCGATCAAGACGCCGAAGGGCTGGATTCACATTGCGCACGGCGTACGCAACACGGCGGCAGGTCTGCGCTATGTCATTTATGCGTTTGCGACGGACTTAAACGATCCCTCGAAGGTCATTGCGGAGCCGTCCGGCTTGCTGATCGGACCGCATGGAAAAGAGCGCGTCGGAGACGTGAGCAATGTCGTATTCACAAACGGCGCGATCGCAAGGAAGAACGGCGACGTTTATATTTATTACGCGTCCAGCGATACGAGAATGCATGTGGCGACCACGACGATCGACCGGCTGATAGACTATGTATTTCACACGCCGGAAGATCCGGGACGTTCCGTGGAATGCGTGGCACAGCGCTGCGAGCTGATCCGGAAGAATCTGGAATTTCTGAGCAGGCAGTAGGCGGTAGGCAGGTGCGGAAACGTACTTCTGAAAGAAACAGACACGGAAGCATACTTTGCAATAAACAGGCGTATAAGCGTATGAAAACGGGCGGCTGCGAAACACACACGAATATCAATCGTGGAGAGGTTGCGCAGCTGCCTGTTTTGTTGTTAAGGAGTGCCGGTATCGGGAATCATCTGCATGAAAGTATTGTCTGTCAGACATGGAATCTTTCGTCATAAGCAAATTGTCAATAGTAATTTAAGTAAAAAATGAAGGGCATATTTTATACATTTTTTACAAATCGACAGAAAAAAAACATAAATACTTGTAAAGTTGCATAGGAAAGAGTAGTATAGTAACAAGACGAGTCTATCATTTTGCATATTTTTGCGCGCATTTTTAGGAAAAAAGCTGATGGGCGCTAAAATCAAGGCTTATGCGGAGAAACTTAAATTTACCTAAAAAATCATAAGAATTTAAGTAACAGACGAATGAAAAGTAAGCTAAAAAAGACACCGGGATAAAGTAAAAGCAAACAAAAATGAAGTAAGAACAAGTCAGCGGGTGACGGGAATGAAGAAGAAAGCGGCTGCGTTTTTGATAGGATGCATATTGACGGCGGCGCTTGCCGGATGCGGCGCGGGAAAAGACAGCGCGGGCGGACAAGCGGATGGAACCGGCGGAACGGGAAACGGACAGGAAGCCGACAACGCGGACGGGCAGGAAGCGGACAGCGCTCCCGTACAGCGGGCGGTTGTCGGCGAATACGAGGCGGAGGACGGAAGCTTTACAGGCAATGTCCGGGCGGGCAGCAGCGTGGAAGGCTATTCGGGTTCCGGCTATGCGGAAGGGTTTGAAGAGGACGGCGACGTCTGTACGATCACCGTACATATTGAGACAGACGGATTTTACGATCTGGCATTTACCCATGCACAGCTTGGCGGGTACAAGGAGAATAAGGTGACGCTTGACGGGAGCGACATTGGTTTTTTTGCAAGTGAGACAACGGCGTTTGCCACAACGGAATTGGAACGCATTTACATGGAGGCGGGCGATCATGAGATCGGCGTTGTCAAATACTGGGGCTATATTGCGCTTGATAAAATGACGGTATACGAAAGTCCCGAACTGGGGGCGGATTTTTATCAGGTGTCGGCGAAGCTGGTCAACGAGAACGCGGACGACTGCGCAAAACGCCTGATGAGCTATCTTTGCGACAACTATGGAACGAACGTCCTGACGGGACAGTACTGCGACACGGGACTGTACGGCAAAGAAACGGCCTGTATCTGGAAAGAAACAGGGAAATTTCCGGCGGTCGTCGGTCTGGATATGATCGAGTATTCTCCGTCCCGCGTAGCGAATGGAAGCAGCAGCAATGCCGTCGAGTATGCGAAACAGGCTTGGGAGGAAGGCGCCATCGTTACGATGTGCTGGCATTGGAACGCGCCGGTTGATTATCTGACGGGCACATGGTACAGCGGGTTTTATAAAGAACACACAAACATTGATCTTGACGCGATTATGAACGGCGAGGATGAAGCGGGCATGGAGGCGCTGCTCTCGGATATGGATGTCATCGCCTCCGAGTTAAAGGAATTGCAGGAAGCGGGTGTACCGATCCTGTGGAGACCGCTTCACGAGGCGAGCGGCGGATGGTTTTGGTGGGGCGACTGCGAGGCGCAGTCCTGTATCGCGCTGTACCGCCTTATGTATGATAAGTTTACGAATGAATACGGGTTGAACAATCTCATTTGGGTATGGAACGGACAGGACGCCGAATGGTATCCGGGTGATGATGTGGTCGATATTGTCGGTATCGATATTTACGCCGGCGAACATCAATACAGTTCGCAGATCGCGACATTCCTTGAGGTCAACCGTTATGCGGGCGGTAAAAAGATGGTCGTTCTCTCCGAGAACGGAACGATCCCGGATCCGGATCTCATGATCAGAGACGGCGCCATGTGGGGATTTTTCGCGACATGGGGCGGCGATTTTGTCGCAGGTTCGGGCGCCGTCAACAATTACTCCGAGACTTATACGGAGGCGGATGTCTTAAAACGGGTATATGAGCACGAGCATATGATCACGCTCGACGAGCTCCCCGATCTGACGACCTACCCGATCAGGGAGGATGCGTAACGGATGGGAGAGCATACGAATCACGATCCCGGAGGCGGGACGCCGCAGGAACCGGAAAATAAAGAGCAGAAGCCGAAACGAAAAATACTCGGCTCGGAGGGCGAACTGATCTATGTCATGACGAAGATCGGACAGATCATCATTCTGAATCTCTTGTGGCTGGCATCCTGCATCCCGATCTTTACGATCGGTACGGCGACGACGTCCCTCTACTATGCGATGATGAAGAATATCCGCAGGAACCGGAGTTATCCGACGACGGAATATTTTGCTTCCTTTAAGCGGACGTTTGTAAGTGGCAGCATTTTGACGGTGGGACTGGGTATATGGCTCTTTGTGCTTTATCACCTTTGGACGATTGCGCTGGAACAGGGAACGGAAATGAGTGCTTTTTTGGGACGTACCTATATCGCTCTGGCGGTTGTGACGGCGGGGATCGCGGTTTATCTGTTTCCGGTTTTGTCCCGTTTTACGATGAAACTTTCCTCCATGGTGAAGCTGGCGTTTGTCATGGCAGTGCGGTACCTTGGATTTACAATACTGATCGTTGCGGGAACGGGCGGGCTTGCATGGCTGATTTTCCGCTATCTGCCCATGCCGACGATTTTCTTCCTGCCGGGAATGTGGTGTTATGTATGTACGTTCCTGATCGAGCGGGCATTGCGAAAATACATGCCGGCGCCGGACGGGAACGAAGACGCATGGTACTATGAATAGAAAAGCGGGGTCTTTTTGGAGAAAACCCGCAAAGTAAAGTAAATAAAAACGCAAAGAAGAGGACCTCTTCTTTCTTTAGTATCAAATACTCTAAAGAGTATTTGATACTAAATGTGGTGAGAGATAAGAAGCAGAGGGCGGTGTCCACGATTCAAATTTGCAGGTGATAGAAAGGCTGGGTATCAACATGGGACAGAAAACAAACAAGAAATGGATGGCAGCGGTATTGACAGTGGCGGAGCTGTTTAGCGTAGTGCAGCTTGCATCGGTCAATGTCCATGCGGAGCCTCTGATGACGCAGGAGGAGTGCAGGGAGATCGTCAGCACGTATTCCGTGACCGATTCCGTTCCGGGTTACAGTGAATATCTGGAAGCACATGCCGGCGCGGCGCGTCCGCAGCGGGAGATCACGGTGGATGCGGGCGGCTACAGCTGCTACATGGAAAACGACGTGGAGACGGCGCCGGAAGTTTATACCGACTATGAGGGAATGGCAGGAGACGCCGTGCTCACAACGGAGAACGCCTATGTGGAATACGAGGTGGACGTGCCGGAGACGGGACTGTACGAGCTTTCTCTGGAATACTATCCCGTAGAAGGCAAGAACTCCGAGATTCAGAGAAGCTTTTTTGTGGACGGCGCACTTCCCTATGGAGAGCTCTCGCTGATCGAACTTTCCCGTGTGTGGTCAACCGATGTTGCGCAGGCAAGCTTTGCGGATGGTATTTATGACGTGGAGTGGAACCGCGACGTGCAGGGCAACGATATGAAGCCGACTTCCATAGAAATTCCTGAGTGGACAACAGCAAAACTCTATGATAACAACGGATACATCACGGAGCCGCTGTCATTGTACTTAGAGCAGGGCGTACATACGATCACGATCAACTCCCAGAGAGAGCCGATGCTTTTACGCAGACTGATCTTGTCGAACAGCGAACCGCTCAGAAGCTATGCGGAGACAAAAGCGGCATGGGACGCACAGGGCGCGCAGCCCACGAGCGGACAGAATATTATGATCCAGGCGGAGAACGCGACAAAGACGTCTTCCCAGATGTTATATCCGAAGCAGGACCAGTCTTCTCCGGCAGTATCACCGAGCAGCGCCAAGGCGCTCTTAAACAACAGCATCGGCGGCGAGAGCTGGAGTGATGCGGGACAGTGGATCGAGTGGGAATTCACGGTGCCGGAGTCCGGTTATTATGAGATTTCCATGTTTGATAAGCAGAGTTTCATGCGTGGTATTTATGTGTCGCGCAAGATTATGATCGACGGCGAAGTACCGTTTGAAGAAATGTCGGATTATGGGTTTACTTATGCTTCCAACTGGCGCATGGATACGCTGGAGGATGAAGACGGCAATCCGTATCAGTTCTATTTGGAGGCAGGAAACCACACGCTGCGCATGGAGGTCGTGCTCGGCGAGTTTTCCAGCGTGATCGCGGAAGTACAGGACTGCGTATCACAATTAAACGCAATCTACAGAAAGGTGATCCGTATTACGGGCGTCAGCCCCGATACCTACCGCGATTACCAGATCGAGGCTTCCCTGCCGGGTCTGGCGGATGAAATGACGGTTGTGCGCGACCAGTTAAATGAAGCGATCGCTGCGCTGCGGACGGCGGCGGGCGGTTCCTCTGATAAGGAGACGGTATTGATCACGATGCGCGACCAGCTTGACTATCTGATCAAGGACGAAGAGCGTTTCGTGAAGGTCATATCTACTTATAAAACAAACGTCAGGGCATGTGGTAACTGGATCACACAGGTTATCAGCCAGCCGTTACAGCTGGATCGGATCTTTGTCCGCTCCTCTGATGTGACAAACAAGGCTTCTTCCAATTCGTTTTGGGATAAGCTCGTGTACGAAGTAAAGAGACTGTTTTATTCCTTTGTCATCGATTACAACTCCCTTGGCGCAACAGGGGACGCGAGCGGCGAGAACAAAGAGATCACGCTCTGGGTAGGAACGGGACGCGATCAGGCGAACGTCATCCGCTCCCTGATTGATGAGTCCTTTACGAGCAGGACGGGGATTAACGTGAATGTGCAGCTTGTGGATATGAATACGCTGCTGCGTGCCGAACTTGCAGGAGAGGGACCGGATGTGGCGATTCAGGTCGCGAATACGAACGGTATCGCAGGAGCGGTCTTAAATACAGGTAATGATACGCCCGTCAATTACGGATTAAGAAACGCCGTGCTTGACTTGACAAAGTTCCCGGATTTTGACGAGGTGGCGTCGCGGTTTTATCCGAGCGCGCTGACAGCGTTCACGTTTGAGGGCGCGACCTATGCGTTACCTGAAACGCAGACGTTCCCGGTTATGTTCTACCGCAAAGATATTTTGACGGAACTTGATCTGGAAATTCCTGAGACATGGGACGATGTGAAAGTCATCATGTCCGTGCTCGCAAAGAACCAGATGGAATTCGGCATGCTGCCGACCGAGCAGATCTTCGCAATGCTGCTTTATCAGAACGGCGGAGAATATTACAACGAGGGCGGTATTTCCTCGGCGCTCGATTCGGACATCGCGGTGAACACGTTCAAGGAATACTGTGAATACTATACGGATTACGGATTGGATAAGACAACGAGCGTGGAGGAACGGTTCCGTACGGGTGAATGCCCGATCATCATCGCGGATTACACGGTATACAACAACCTGGAAGTATCCGCGCCGGATATTGCGGGACTGTGGGACTTCACGGTCGTTCCCGGAACGGTGCAGGCGGACGGAACGATCGACCGGTCCGTCGGATGTACGGGACTTGCAAGTCTGATCATGGCGGATACGAAAGAGCCGGATGCATGCTGGGAGTTCATAAAGTGGTGGACTTCCGCCGATGTGCAGGTGCTGTTCGACCGCGAAATGGAGTCCTTGATGGGTTCTGCGGCGCGAGTTGCGACGGCGAACCAGGAAGCGTTCGGACGTATGCCTTGGAAGGTGGATACCTACGAAGCGCTCGCGGAAGCCTTTACATGGGTGAAGGGGATCCCGCAGGTGCCGGGCGGTTATTATTCCTGGCGTAACGTGAACAACGCGTTCTACACGGTAACGACGGATACCGATACCGCATCGCCCCGTGAGGAACTGATGGATAAGGTGCTCTACATCAATGATGAGATTACCTATAAGAGAAAAGAGTTTAATCTGATCACGTTGGAAGATTTAGAGGGGGAGGGCAATTAAATGGCATCAAAAGAAGCTTTGGAAGTAGCCAGAAAGCAAGGAACGCTCGGCTATCGCATTAAGAAAAGCAAATCCTGCTATATCATGATGGCGCCGTACTTCATCCTGTTCTTCCTGTTTACGGTGCTGCCGGTGTTAATGTCGATCGCGTTGAGCTTCACTTACTTTAATATGCTGGAGTGGCCGACGTTTAACGGCTGGAACAATTACGTCAAGCTGTTGCTGGAGGATGACATTTTCCTTGTCTCCTTAAAGAACACCTTGATCTTCGCGGTGGTAACGGGACCGGTCAGCTATTTCCTCTGTCTGATGTTCGCGTGGATCATCAACGAGTTTTCGAGCAAGATCAGAACGTTCCTTACACTGATCTTCTATGCGCCGTCCATCTGCGGTAACGCGTACATGGTATGGCAGCTCATTTTATCGAGCGACCGTTACGGATACTTAAATGGTATTTTGATCAAACTCGGCATCATCAATGAACAAAAGCTGTGGATGCAGGATGCGAAGTACATCCTGCCCTGCCTGATCGTCGTACAGTTGTGGCTCTCGCTTGGTACCGGCTTCCTTTCATTTATCGCCGGCTTACAGACGGTGGATAAGAGCCTGTACGAGGCGGCGGCGTTAGACGGCGTCAAGAACCGCTGGCAGGAGCTTTGGTATGTGACGCTTCCGTCCATGAGACCGCAGTTGATGTTCGGTGCGGTTATGCAGATCACACAGTCGTTTGCGGTGGCGGACATTTCCATTCAGCTTGCCGGAAACCCATCCGTTAACTACGCGGGCGCGACGGTGGTCACGCACCTTCTCGATTACGGTTCCACCCGATTTGATATGGGTTACGCCTCAGCGATCGCGACCGTGCTCTTCCTGTTGATGGTCGGCACGAACAAACTGGTACAAAAACTATTGAGAAGGGTGGGAGAGTAAGTGGCAAAGACAGCGACTAAGACGAAAAAGAAATATCGTTTTTTCAAGCCAAGGGAAAAGAAGCTGAACCGTTCCATAGCGGGAAACGGCATCCTGTTCTTTATCATGGGTATCTGCGGCGTGTTTATGGCTCTGCCGCTTGTCATGATCATTAACAACTGCTTAAAGCCGCTGGACGAATTGTTCCAGTATCCGCCGAAGATTTTTGTGCGGAACCCAACCTTCGAGAACTTTACCGATCTGTTTACGGTCATGAGCGATTCGTGGGTGCCGTTCTCGCGGTACATATTAAATACGATCATCATCACGGGACTTGGAACCCTTGCTCATGTTATTTTTGCTTCCCTTGCGGCGTATCCGCTTGCAAAGCATGAATTTCCGGGCAAGAGCATCCTGTTTAACATGGTCGTGCTCTCGATGATGTTCTCGTGGACGGTTACACAGATCCCGAACTATATGATCATCAGCTGGCTCGGCATCAATAATAACTACCTTGCATTGATCTTACCGGCGTGTCAGTACGGAATGGGACTTTACCTGATGAAGCAGTTCATGGAACAGCTGCCGACGACACTGATGGAATCGGCGAGACTGGATGGTGCAAGTGAGTATCAGGTATTTTGGAAGATCGTTATGCCAAACGTAAAACCGGCATGGCTGACGCTTGCGATCTTCCAGTTCCAGCAGATGTGGGGCAACACCGGTTCCATGTTCTTACGCGACGAGCAGTTGAAGCCGATGCAGTTCGCCTTACAGCAGATCGCAGCCGGAGGTACGGCGAGAGCCGGCGCTTCCGCAGCAGTTACGTTTGTTATCGCGGCGGTGCCGATCATCTTCTTCCTTGCTTGTCAGAGCAACGTGTTAGAGACGATGACGACATCCGGTATGAAAGATTGATGGGAGGGAGCGCTATGAAAAAGAAGAATCTGTTCAGAAGAATCGCCGCTTCCCTTCTTGCAGGGGCAGTACTCCTGCTCGTACCGGCGGAGGCGGTCTATGCGGAGGAGCTTCCGTATGATACTTACAATTATAATTATCGCGAAGACATTGTGATCACGCCCGCGGCATATGTGCCAAACGGTTCCGTGACGGGCTTAAGCGTTGGAACGACCGAGTTTAAGGAACCGCAGGATTTCTGCGTGGCGCCGGACGGGTTAGTGTATGTGGCGGATACAGGCAATAACCGGGTCGTGGTGCTCAATCACGAGATGACCGAAGTAGTGCGGGAAATCTCCACATTTGACAGAAACGGAACGGCGGATACGTTTAACGCGCCGTACGGCGTGTGTGTTTCCGAGAACATGGAGCTTTACATTGCGGATTCCAATAACCGAAGGGTCGTTGTGCTGACGCCGGAAGGTGAGTTCGTCAAGATCGTGGATAATCCGCAGTCGGAAATCTTAGAGGATAATTTCGATTTTGTTCCGCTCAAGGTAACTGTGGATTATGCAGATCGTGTGTATGTCATTGCCAAGAATGCGTTCGAGGGAATTTTGGTATTTGAGAGTACGGGCGACTTTACCGGATATTTTGGAACGATCGAGGTACAGATCACCTTATGGGAGAAGTTTTGGAGAAGACTTGCCAGCAAGGAGGAGCGCTCGAAATCCCAGCTCTATATCCCGACGGAGTTTACGGGAATCGACGTGGATGACGGCGGATTCATCTATGCCTCCAACATTGACTCGGAGGGCGTGCAGGCGGTCAGACGATTAAACCCGCAGGGAAAGGACGTTATTCAGAAGGGCGAGAACGGCAATGTCGGCGGCGACATCATGGTTGGTGTTTACGGCGATTACAGCGGTCCGTCCCAAATCACGGACGTGGTATACCGTGACAAGGGAATCTACTCCCTGTTAGACAGAAGGCGCGGAAGAATCTTTACTTATGATAAAGAAGGAAATCTGCTCTACATCTTTGGCGGCTTAGGGACGCAGGAGGGGACGTTCAACGTACCGGTGGCGATCGAGTCGATCGGCGATGAGATCATCGTGTTGGACGCTTACTACGGGGCGATCTTAAGGTTCTCCGAAACCCGGTACGGCGCGCTGATCAATGATGCGGTCGGGCTGCGTTTTGACGGGGACGAGACGGAGGCAATCGATAAATGGCAGGAGGTATTGCGGTTAGACGGGAATAATGAGCTTGCCAATACCGGTATCGGAAAAGCCTACCTGACGGCGGGCGATAACCGACAGGCTATGGACTACTTAGAGCTTGGCATGAACCGGAAGTATTATTCCATTGCATGGAAGCGATACCGGAACGAACTCTTGGCAAAGAACATGAATATCATCATGACCGTGGTGGTCGTACTCATCATCGCATGGGTGGTATATCGGAAGCTGCGCAAGAAAAAGAAAGGCAAAGCAGCCGGGGAAGGAGGGCTTATCTGATGAAGCAGTTATTTTCCAAGGACAAATGGAAATACGCATTTTATACCGTAAGTCATCCGGTGGACGGATATTATGAGATCCGGCACAGAGAACGCGGCAGCGTTCCGATCGCGATCCTGCTTGTGATCTTATTCGCTATCAGCTTTTCCATTAACCGGATCTCGGCGAGCTTTGTCGTCAATGACGTCGATCCGATCACGGTGAATCTGTTAAGCGAGCTGGTGGCGGTGCTCCTGCTTTACCTGCTGTTCTGCGTCGGCAACTGGTCGATCACCTGTTTGATGAACGGCGAGGGACGATTGAAGGACATTGCGATCGCGTTAGGGTATGCGATGATCCCGATGATCGTCTGCATGAACATCGGAACGATCTTCAGCCATGCAGTGGCGGCGGACGAGGGCGCGTTTTATGTCATGATCATCGGTCTCGGCATTGCATACGGCGTGTTCATGATGCTGGTGGGAGTTATGGAGGTTCACAATTATACATTAGGTAAGACGTTGATCACGATCTTCCTTACCTTTGTGGCAATCTTCATTATTATATTTATTGTGCTGCTGTTAGTGGATCTCATCAATCAGGTATACAGTTTCTTCTACAGTATTTATCAGGAACTGCTGTTTAGGGCGTAAGGGGGAGGACATAAGATGCGGAAAAGTAAAAAAATTCTGATCAGTGTTATAAGCCTTGTCGCTGCAGTGATTCTGATATGGCTTGCGTATTACCTGATACACTTTTATTTTTACAATCATTATAAAGATTATCTCACCTCCTATGACTACGAGGAGGGAACGGAATTTACGCCGATCGCGGAGAGCGTGCCGGATGTGGAGGGCATGGTGCTCGCCGCACAGAACGATACGCTGAAGTTGTATGTGAACACGGAGACTGGGGATGCCGCGATCGTGGATACCCGGAATGGACAGATTACATACACGAATCCGCCGAATGCGGAGGAGGATGCCATCGCAAACCGTACGAACAAGAACTATATGAGGTCGCAGTTGGTCGTGGACTATTTCAATACGGCAAGAACGGTCGGAACGTATGATTCTTACAGTTATTGTATCGAGCAGGGCGATCAGCTTGAAGTGGAGTCGATCGGGAACGGTGTGCGTTTTATCTATACGCTCGGCGATCTGACGGCGACGACGGGAATCGTACCGATCTACATCAGCGCAGAGACTTTGGATTCCGTCTGCGCGGCGTTGGATGAGGACGGCGCGAAGTTTGTAAGAAGCAAATTTAAGGAGAGCAGCTTAGCGGACGATTATATGGAAATGTTGGAATCCGCACAAAACGGTGCGTCACAGATTCGAAAGCTGAACCGTTATTTTGAGGAGGCAGGATTTACGCAGGATGATTACAACCGTGAAATGGAAGGCTCCGGTGTGGAGGGCGCAATTCCGGTTTCCTTTGAGGTTCCGCTGGAATATCGTCTGGTCGGAGATGCTGTAGAGGTATCCATTCCGATGAGCGCGGTCAAAGAAAACGGCGGCGGCGCGATTTACCGGATTTCTATGCTCCGTTTCCTTGGGGCGGCAGGCATTGATGAGAGCGGTTATCTCATTGTGCCGAACGGCTCCGGCTCGACCATCAACTTTAATAACGGAAAGACGACGGCGCAGCCGTATTCGGAGTTTGTTTACGGCATTGATCCGCTTGCCGCGGAGCTGACGGTTCGCGAGAACAGCGAGAATACCAAGATGGCGCTGTGGGGTATCTGCCGCGAGGATTCTTCTGTTTTTGCAACGATTGAACGGGGCGGCGCGATGGCATATATCAGCGCAAGCGTCTCGGGCAGGATCAACGAATATAATTACGTGTATCCGACATTTGTATTAAGAGGAAACGAAAAGTTAGCCATGTTCGGTACGACAGGAAACGAGGCGGACTTGCCGATCGTGGAAAAAGAGTATTACGATCCGAACCTGACAGTCCGCTACACGATGCTGACCGAGGAGAATGCAGGCTACGCGGGCGCGGCGAATTATTACAGAAACCGCCTGATCAGCGAAGGGGTTCTGACGCCGAACGGAGCGAGCGGGGACATCAAATTTTATTATGATGTGCTCGGAGGGATTGAAAAGATCAAGTTCTTCCTTGGCGTACGTTACAGAGGGCTTTATGCGATGACCGATTTTGAAGGGGCAATGGAAATATCGAACGATCTTGCCTCGAACGGCATTTCCAATCAGGTCATGAACTATCAGGGCTGGTGTAACGGCGGTTACTATCATGATGTAATGAATAAGATCAAAGTTCCGTGGCGCTTGGGCGGCAGATCGGGTCTGGAAGAACTAAGTCAGGCAGTTGCGGCAAATGGTGGTAATTTCTACGCGGATGTGGCGTTCCAGCGCGTGACGGAAGTGGCGGACCGCTATAGCGTAGGAAATGAGACCGCTAGATATTACGGCGCAGGCTATATTGCAGATTTCGGACTTGTCAATCCGGCAACGCTGCGGCAGACGTCGGGCTTAGGCTGGGGGGAGAACCTGTTTTATTTGGTTTCTCCGAAGTTCCTTGTCCGCCATGTGGAGAAATTTATTGATAAGATCGACCGCTATGACATTGGAGGGATTTCCTTAAGGGATTTGGGCAATCAGCTCCATTCCGATAAGAAGCGGACGAACGTCATCGACCGCACCGAGGCGCAGGACGTCGTGGAAGCGGAACTGCAGAATTTGGAGGATACCGGGAAGCAGATCATGGTCAATGCCGGAAACGATTATTCCTTTGCTTATGCGGACGACATCATCAACGCGCCGCTGACGGACAACGATTATTACATTGTGGATGATACGATCCCGTTCTATGAGATGGTCATACACGGCTGCATCGATTATTCCGGTTCCGTCATTAACTTAAGCGATACCTTCGACCGGACGGAGACAGTATTAAATCTGATCGAGACGGGCGCGTCGCCGCACTTCGTATTCTCGTGGGAGAACTCGAATGAGATGAAGAACACGGGCTTGAACCGCTTCTACTCCACGACCTATGAGAACTGGAAACAGGAAGCGCTTGCGGTATACGACGAGGTGAACGGGGCGCTGCGGAATGTCAACGGGGCGATGATCGTAGACCATGTGATCTATACAAACGGTGTGCGTGCAGTAACCTACAGCAACGGTGTTACGATTTATGTGAACACAGGTACGTCAGACCAAACAGTGGACGGTGTGACAGTTCCGGCACGAAGCTATGAGATAGGGGGCGTTCATTGATGAAGAAGAAAAGAAAAAAAATGACTCTCACAAAGAAACGCGCCATTACCGGTTATCTCTTTATCATGCCGTGGCTGATCGGATTTCTTTGGTTCTATGCGCGAAGCCTGTTCATGACGGTGCAGTTTTCCTTAAACGTGTTGGAGGTAAAACCGGGCGGCGGCTATACGCTGACCTTTGCGGGACTGGATAATTTCATCTATGCGTTCCGCGCGCACGCGTCGTTTAAGCAGATTTTGACGACTTCGGTCGCGGATATGCTGATCGATGTGCCGTTGATCACGTTTTTCAGTTTGTTCATGGCGCTGCTGCTCAATAAGAAGTTCCGCGGCAGGACGCTGGTCAGGGCAATCTTCTTCCTGCCGGTCATCCTGAATTCAGAGGCAATCGTGGATGCGATGGATTTGGCGCGCAGCATGATGAGCGGCGGCTTGTCCAATACGGCGGCGGAGGTTGCGGAAGCGGCGTCAAGCGGTGTGAGCGTCGAGTATTATATTCAAATGTTTGGTTCGCTCGGTCTGCCAATGGGCATCATCGAATATATCATGGGCGCAGTCTCCCGGATCAGCGACATCATCAACGCGTCCGGCGTGCAGATCATCATCTTTATCGCGGCGCTGCAGTCCATTCCGGGTTCGATGTATGAGGTGGCAAAGATTGAGGGCGCCACGGGGTATGAGACATTTTGGAAGGTCACGTTCCCGATGGTCATGCCCCACATTATCACCAATGTAGTCTACACGGTGGTGGACAGCTTTGCGGACTCCGACGTCGTCGATCTGGCATACGACACGGCGTTTACCTATAACAATTACGGTTTAAGCTCGGTCATGAGCTTGGTTTCCACCGTTGTCACCTGTCTGATACTGGTGATTGTCTGCCGGTTCATACAGAAGCGTGCGTTCTACTATAACTAGGAAAGGAGGAAAAAGAAATGGCAAAGACAACAAAGGCGGCAAAAGAAGGAAAGAAATTTTCCGTACAACAGATCAAAGAGCAGTATGCGGCGATGAAAGCGGATACGCAGTTTGCCAATGACAGAAAGCGCTGGCAGTCCAACGGAAAGAACTTTCTGATTGGTCTTTTGAAATTCTTGTTAATCGTCGGCGTCAGCTATGTGATCTTAGGTCCGGTACTCGGCATTATTACAAGTTCTTTTTTCTCCAACGCCGATAACTATAACCCGATGGTCTACTTAATCCCGCAGGAGCCGACGCTGGAGCGTTATTCCAAGGCAATGCAGCATTTGAATTATTGGAAGACATTGGGAAGCTCGCTGCTCTACTCCGCTTCGCTTATGCTGATCCAGGTGCTCGTTTGCTCGATGGTCGGATACGGGTTCGCGCGGTATAAGTTCCCGTTAAAGGGACTGCTGTTCGGTTGTGTCGTTGTGACGATCGTCATTCCGACGCACACGATCATGCTTCCACTTTACATGACGTTTTCGAACTTTGATGTACTTGGCATTATCAAGCTGGTCAAAGGATCAACAGTCAATATTTTGGCGTCGCCGATTCCGGTTTATATCATGACGGTGTTTGGCTGCGGCTTGCGTTCGGGACTTTATATTTATATTTTCAATCAGTTCTTCCGTGGACTGCCGAAGGAGATCGAGGAGGCAGCGTTCGTGGATGGCGCGGGCACATGGTACACCTATTTCCGCATCATGCTTGTCAACGCAATGCCCTCTGTCATTACCGTGGCGATTTTCTCCATGGTATGGCAGTACAACGATACATTTTACGGGAAGTTATTTTTGGTGAGTGACGATATGATTATCAGCAAGAAGATCGCGTCGCTGGCGTCGAATATCTCGACGCTTGAAAAGATTTACGATCCCGCCATCCAGCAGCTCTATGTGGATGCCGGTATCGTGCTCGTGATGCTTCCGGTGGTCATCATTTATGTCGCCCTCCAAAAGTACTTTATAGAGGGAGTTGAGCGAAGCGGTATTGTCGGCTAAGATTTGCGGCATACGATTTGCTCGTAACAATTCAACGATACTAAATAAGGAGGATGAAAAAGTTGAAGGCAAAAAAACTCTTGGCATTATTACTTGCAGCAACGATGACCTTTGCATTGGTCGGTTGCGGCGGTGACGATGCAGAAAACGACGCACCCGTCGATAATCAGACGGATGCCGAAACACCGACGGAGGCTCCGACAGAAGCGCCGACGGAAGCACCTTCCGAGTCTGGGGATACGACACCCGTATCCACGGAGGCAAGCATTGATTTTGAGGATGGTGCATGTGGTTTCGCATATTGCGATACCAAGATTGCAGGAGGAACCGGTCCTGCGGAGCTTTCTGTAGCGGATTACAACGGATCCAAGGCATTACAGGTCGTACCGGGCGGAAAATTCCCCTGCGTAGCGTTACCGGTTGACCAGCTTTTGGGTGATCAGGCAGGCAATGTGGCAACGATTGATGTCACGATCGGCGCGACAGCATCGGATGGCAATTTCTACGCCGTATCCGGCAATCTTTACAGCGTGATCGGCGGCGGTAAAAACGGTCAGGCATGGAGCGTTTATCTTGATACGGCAAATCCGAAGACTGTGACCTATACGGTTCCGGATGGCGCATCCTTCGCCGAGGGCGATGTATTTGCGATTTCCATGGAAGTGGATAACTGCAAGAGCGAGACTGGCGAGCAGACGACGCTCTACATCGACAACATTACGTTTAAGGATGCATCCGGCAACGTACTTGCAGCGGATACTTCCGTTGTCGTAGAGATGGCAGCCGCTGCAGCGGATCCGAACCTCTTAGTATTAAAGGATGTGGTCGAGATCGACGGTTTTGCGGCAAGTGCAGGTGGTTGGGCGCAGGCAGGTATTGACTTGACCGAGGAGCAGAAAGCGCTCTTTGTACCGGGTTCTGTCATTGAGATTGATTACAGCGGCTCTACGCCGGTATGGCTGGTAGCAATCTGCGGTGATGACAATCCGAACCCGATGGGCGGCTGGCTGCGTGGCGTGAATCAGGATACCTTTGTTCCGAACGCTTATGTCGGCGATGGCAAGATCCAGTACCGCTATGAGGATCTGGTTGAGTTCTTCGGTGAGGATTATGGTCAGTATCTGAACACATTACAGTGTGAAGCAGCAAATGACTGGGAAGTATTCGGCATGAGAGTCGGCATGGACAGCGGTCTTGTGAACGTCGGCGGCACGGAGCTTGACGGCTTCGCAGTAAGCGCAGGCGGCTGGGCACAGGCAGGTATCGACTTGACTGAGGAACAGAAAGCGCTCTTTGTACCGGGCTCCGTGATTGAGATCGAGTACAGCGGCGATACGCCGGTATGGCTGGTAGCAATCTGCAAGGAAGAGAATCCGAACCCGATGGGCGGCTGGCTGCGCGGCGTGAACCAGGAGACGTTTGAAGTGGACGGCGCAGTGGGTGACGGCGTAGTACAGTACACCTACGAGCAGTTAGTACCGTACTTCGGCGAGGACTTCGGTCAGTATCTTGACACCTTACAGTGTGAGGCTGCCAATGATTGGGAAGTATACAGCGTGAAGGTTGGTAAGCCGATTCTTCCTGCAAAGAACGCAACGGAGATTGATGGCTTTGCGGCAAGCGCAGGCGGCTGGGCACAGGCAGGTATCGACTTAACCGAGGAGCAGAAAGCGCTCTTTGTTCCGGGCTGTGTGATCAATATCGAGTACAGCGGCACTACGCCGGTATGGCTGGTAGCAATCTGCGGCGATGAGAATCCGAACCCGATGGGCGGCTGGCTGCGCGGCGTAAATCAGGATACGTTCGAGGTGGACGGTGCAGTCGGAGACGGTATGGTACAGTACACCTATGAGCAGTTAGTACCGTACTTCGGAGAGGACTTTGGTCAGTATCTGAATACGTTACAGTGCGAGGCAGCAAATGACTGGGAAGTATACGGCATGACCGTAGGTATGCAGTAAATCAGAAATAAGACCGACGGGCGGCGGGACCGTATCGCCGTCCGCGGTTTCACTGTTGGTTTTCATGAAAAAGAAGGAGGAAACAAATAACATGAAATTTTACAAGAAATTACTTGCGCTCGGTCTCAGCGTGACGATGATCGCAGCCATGACAGCGTGCGGCGGCGGTGATGATACGCCGTCAGACAATAGTACGAATCAGCCTGCTACAAGCGATAATGCGAATACGCCTGCAGATGACAGCGCAAATCAGCCTGCAGATAACGCGGAGAGCAGTTCGTCTGTTTCTGCGGGAAGTGAGACAAGAAAAATTCGTATCGGTACATGGTATGATCATTTCTATGACAGTACGAATGAGAGCATCTGGGATGATCCGACCGTATCGGATGAAGAATTTGCACAGGCGCACTTTGACATCGTAAAAGAGGTCGAAGAGAAGTATAATGTAGAGATCGAGTTCGTGAACCTGACCTTTAACGGGACGAAGGAGTCCATCAATACCTCTATCTTGGCAGGACATCCGGACTGCGATATTTATGAGGTAGATTTGAGCTTTGGTATTGCGGCAGCATTGAACGGTTATGCATTAAATCTGCGTGATGTTGTACCTGATGCGGATGTCTGCAATGACCGGATGATCTTTACGCCGACCAACATCGGTCTGAAGGATGACAGCGTATACCTGTTCACACAGGTTTCCGCAGAGTCAGGCGTATACAACACCTACATGCTCGCTTATAACAAGCAGATTTTGGATGACGCAGGCTTGGAGTATCCGGAAGATCTTTATGAGAAAGGCGAGTGGACATGGGATAAATTCCGTGAGTACATGGTCGCGTTGACACAGGATACGAACGGCGACGGTGTGATCGACCAGTACGGGTACTGCTCCCGTTGGGACTTCACGGTATACAATCTCTTAATGTCGAACGGTGCGACGATCGCTTCCACGGAGACGGAGACGCTCTCCAGCCCGGAGGTTGGCGAGGTGCTTGACTTCATGTATAATATGTGGAGTGTGGACAGAGTGGCAAAGCCTTGGAACTCGGATGATTTTGATTCCAATCAGAACTCTTACCTTGACGGTAATATCGCATTCTGGGCAACCGCAGCGTGGATTTCCGATTCTAACAAGGATATTGACTGCGACTTCGACATCGTATGGTGCCAGTGGCCGATCGGACCGCACGGAAATGCGGAGACAAATAATCTTCGTAACATGTCCTCCGGTAATGCATGGATGATCCCTACCGGTGTAGAAGATCCGGAGTTTGTATACCATGTATTTGAGGATTGGGCAAACTGGTATCACGGTGATACCGATTACCGTGACAGCAACATGACATGGTGGGAAGACTGCGCAATGACCGAAGAGAACTACGCGATGATGGAGTTCACCGGTTCCAGAGACCAGTTTGACCTTTGGAATTCATTCGGTCTTGAGTGGGATAACGATTGGGTTAATTTATTAAACGGCGAGATGACGCCGGCTCAGTTCCAGGAGACATGGAAGCAGCCCGTGCAGGATTCTTTGGACAACTTCTATAAATAAGCACTGTCATGAAGCGGTCAGGAATGGCATTTGTGATCGCTGAGAAATAAACGCTGGATCAGTGAAACAAAAGACGGATGCGCCGTCGGTTTTTGACAGCGCATCCGGGGCAGAATCCCTCCCGCGCATGGTATCGTGCGCGGGGGCGGAGGACGCCGATTTTACCTAAGTGCCATGTGGAGTGCGTGGCGATGCATACAGACCGGAAGTACAGGTTAGAAATACAGACTGGTTAGAATAGGAACAGGGAGGAACATCTTGTTTCGAAGCGATAGTCTTTTTTCAAGATTTATGGGAATGCTCTGTGATATTTTGTGGGTAGGGATTTTGTGGATACTCGGATGCATTCCGATTATTACGGCGGGCGCGTCAACAACGGCGGCGTATTATGCGATGACCAAAGCGGTGCGTCATAAGACCGGTTACATTCATAAAGAGTTTTTTCATTCATGGAAAGCAAATTGGAAGCAGGCGACGATCATGACGCTGGTATTTGTTTTGGCTGTACTGATTGTTGTATTGGACATCCGCTATGTATGGATGAATGACAATAAGTTAAACAGCGCGTTGTTCATGGTACTGTTGTTGGTTTCTTTTTTTATTGCTTCCATTACGGTTTATTTTTGTCCGTTCTTATCGAGATTTGAGAAACGGAATTTGGAAATGTTGAAATTTACGGCATATGCGGCATTTAAGTATCTGCCGCTCACGATCGGTATCATTGTGTTGTTCGTACTTGCCTGTATCGGCGTGTACTTAATGCCGTGGGCAGTGTTTGTGATACCGGGTGTTTATTTATTCCTGCTGACGTATCCGATGGAATATGTGATGTTAAAGTTCATGCCCGTTCCGGAGGAGGGAAGCGAGGAAGCGGAAAAGTGGTATTACCAGTAAGGGTACGCAGATAGATATTTAGGTAGATATAGAGAATTTTATACGGCGGTACCATGCAGGATGAAAGAGATTTTCCGCGGCGCTGTAATGCAGGATGAAAAAGATTTTGTGCGGTGGTACAGTGCGGGAATTGCCGGAGACAGCAGAAATTGAAAATGTTCAGTCGGTTCGAACGGCTGGTTCCGATAGAGAAAGACAGATTGCGGGCAATGGATGTGAAAGCATAGGTGAAGCATGAATAAGACTGTGACGATGAAAAATATTGCCGATGCTTTGGGAGTGAGTACTGTTACGGTTTCAAAGGCACTGTCGGATAAAGAGGGTGTCGGTGAACAGCTCCGCCGAACCATTAAGCAGAAGGCCGGTGAGATGGGCTATTGCCACAGTGCATCAAAGGCAAAGAACGGTTCAGATAACTCCAAATTTAATATTGGTGTGATTGTCGCCAGCAATTATGTAGATCCGGATTCGTATGCGTTTTATTTGAAGATTTATCATCATATTG
>JAMPHA010000011.1:0-63420 GCA_023663615.1 Clostridium sp.
GAGCAACCGGCTCATAACCGGTCGGTCCTGGGTTCGAGTCCCCGAAGGTCCACTTATAAGAGATTTATGGCCCAGTGGCTCAGTTGGTTAGAGCGTCGCCCTGTCACGGCGAAGGTCGTCGGTTCGAGTCCGATCTGGGTCGCTTCGTATCAGGGATCTTAGCTCAGCTGGGAGAGCATCTGTCTTACAAACAGAGGGTCATAGGTTCGAGCCCTATAGGTCCCACGGAAAAGAAACGGGTGTTTCTTTTCAAGTTATTGGTAATGTGCCGGCGTGGCGGAACTGGCAGACGCACAGGACTTAAAATCCTGCGGGACTAACCTCCCGTACCGGTTCGATTCCGGTCGCCGGCATTGACAAAAAAGGAACCTGCATGAGCACAGCGCTGATGCAGGTTCTTTTTTCACGTCTGCTTATTATAAAGACGGGAGGCGGAGGGATGGTAAAGGCGGTATTCTTGGACTTTTATGGCACGGTGGTGCATGAGGATGGCGAAATTGTAGATAAAATAACACAAGTTATATTTGAGACGGGCCGTGCGGAGAATAAAAAGAAAATCGGCGCTTTTTGGTGGAATGAGTTTCAAACACTGTGCAGGAATGCGCATGGTGCGGATTTTGTGACACAGAGAGAATTGGAGTTGAGGTCACTGGAAAAGACGATCAAAGAATTTCGGTCAACAGCGAATGCGGCGGATTTAAGTGAAATGATGTTTGCACATTGGGTAAAACCTCCTATTTTTGAGGAGTCAAGATCCTTTTTTGAATCCTGCCCGGTTCCGGTTTATATTGTTTCCAATATTGATACGATGGATCTGCGGCGCGCTTTGGCGTATCATGCGTTACAACCGGACGGCGCGTTTTCAAGTGAGGATGCGCGTTCGTATAAGCCGCGGGCGGAGCTGTTTCGGATGGCGCTCCGATCGGCGGGGCTTTACGGAGGCGAAGCGGTTCATATCGGAGATTCGATAAGCAGCGACGTGAAGGGCGCCAATGCCTGCGGGATTCCCTCGATATGGCTGAACCGTTCACAAAAGGAGATTCCGGTCGGCGTCACGGCGATCAACAATCTTTTGGAGGCGTATGATACGGAGTATTTGAAATGATCGGGTGTGGAAAGACGGGAGGCGTGGAATTTGATGAAAAAAAGCAGAGTCACAGCGGCGGTCGTTTTTTTGTCCGCCCTATTTCTTGGCGCATGCGGTGCTCGTGATGCAGGCGCAGAAGACGGCAGTGCAAATGCCGGAACGGACAGCGATGCAAGCGCTGGCGAGAATGACGGCGCGGATGCGCTTGTTCTTTTTTCCAAGGAGGACGCGGCGGTTGCCCCTGTCATTCCGGAATACTCTTTTGAGGAGGCGAAGGAAGCGGGGACGGTGCAGGAATTGTACGGGATGCTGCCGGGCGCCGCGGAAGGAACCTGGTATATCGTGACTGTGGACGGCGTGGAGCATTACTACGGAGCATATGGACGAGCCGGGGAGGATGCCGCCGGACGGTTTGACGGCGCTTCCGACGGATTCTCCGCCGAACGGTTCGGATTTGCGATTTTCAGCGACGCCTATTCGCTGGCGAACGGGATCGCGGTCGGGATGACGCAGGCGGAGATTCTTGCGGCATACCCGAACATGGCGGTTGTGGATTTTGAAGGGCGCAGTCTGCAAGAAGACGGAGAAGATTTTCGGGAAATCGGCAGTCTGGGGTGGAATCCCGCCGCCTATCCGAGAAGCAATGCAGGGATGGACAGCGGGTAGGATTACAGCGGAAACGATTATGTATGGTCGGATCAGTTCGATCATCTTTTGATCGCGGAGGTTGATACCGGGGAGACGGATGCGCTGCCGCTTTACGTGGGACTGCTCATAAAAGACGATGTTGTTGCGGCGATCACGTTTTATTACCCGACAGCGGGATGAGATGAGTTGTGATGGAAACATTTCCAATCCAAAAAGATGCAAGATTTATGATATTTTACGGATATTGCATTGATTTTGCAATGTAAATTGCATATACTGTGGTTGTAGCGAATTGCGAAGGGGTGAATAGGGTGAATAGCAAGGCGAGAGCGAATTGCGAAAGGATTTGATACCATGGCAAATACAACAAATTTCAGTGTCCGCATGGACAGTGACATCAAAAGACAGTGTGAAGCGCTTTACGGAGAACTTGGCATGAACTTGACTACTGCGATCAATGTTTTTCTCCGGCAGTCGCTTCGTTCAGGTGGATTTCCATTTGAAGTAAGGTTAGAACCGTTCAACGCGGAGACAACCGCGGCTTTATTAGAGGCAGAACGCATCGCACATGACCCCGGTGTGAAGCGCTACTCTAATGTGGAAGATGCATTGCGAGAGTTAAAAAAATGAATCGTGATATTGTTTGGACGACACAGTTCAAAAAAGATTATAAGCAGGCAATGAAGCGCGGCATGGACATCGGCTTGTTAGATGATATAGTCCGGATGCTGTCACAGGGGAAAACGTTGCCGCTGAAAAATAGAGATCATGCACTTTCCGGGAACTGGGAAGGGTGCAGAGAATGTCACATCTTGCCGGATTGGTTATTGGTCTATCGCATTGACGATGATGTGCTTGTGCTGACCTTAGCACGCACGGGAACCCACAGTGATCTTTTCCGTAAATGAGGGTATGACTGCCATACTAAAGCACAGTCCCTTTTCCAAAATCAATTCTTTTACAGGTATAAAATCCGCCTTCTCAGCGTATAGTAATTGCAGGAAAAAAGAAAGCGCCCGGCGTGCCGGGGCTTACGGTCTGAGAAGGGATGGTGCGATATGGGGAGTCCGCAAAAAGGAAAACAGAGCATAGCGTTTGAAAAAGAAGTATATATCAGGGAAAGCGCGTCTATTGTCGGAACAAAAGAGGGCGAGGGACCGCTCGGCGCGCTTTTTGACATGACGGCGTCGGATGATATGATGGGCTGCGACAACTGGGAAGCGGCGGAGAGTACGCTGCAAAAGGAGGCGCTGGGCTTGGCGCTCGGCAAGGCGGGGCTGACGCATAAAGACATCCGTTATCTGCTTGCGGGCGATCTGCTTGCGCAGACGGTCGCTTCCTCATACGGACTGATGGATTTTGAGACGCCCATTCTCGGCATGTACGGCGCGTGCTCGACCTGCGGCGAAGCGCTTGGCGTCGGCAGTATGCTTGTTGCGGGCGGCTATGCGGATCTGCTTGCCTGCGTGACGAGCAGTCATTTTGCGAGCGCGGAAAAAGAATTCCGTTTTCCGTTAAGTTACGGTTCCCAGCGTCCGAAGTGCTCCACATGGACCGTGACCGGAAGCGGCGCGTATATCTTGTCATCCGACGGGGCACACGGCGCGCGCGCCCGCATCACCGGCATTACACCGGGAAGAATTGTCGATTACGGAATCAAGGACTCCTTTAATATGGGATGCTGCATGGCGCCGGCGGCGGCGGACACGATCGCGCAGAACCTACAGGATTTCGGGAGAAAACCGTCGGATTATGACAAAATTTTTACGGGAGATTTAGGAACGGTGGGGCAGCAGGCGCTGATCGACCTGCTTACCGCAAAAGGAATCGAGATCGCGGCGCAGCATGACGACTGCGGCATACGAATGTATGACAGCATCCGCCAGAAAACGGAGGCGGGCGGTTCGGGCTGCGGGTGCTCGGCGGCGGTACTGTCGGCGTATATTCTGCCGCGCATCGAGTCGGGGGAATGGAAAAGAGTCTTGTTTGTGCCGACGGGGGCGCTCCTCAGCAAGACTTCCTTTAACGAGGGGCAGACCGTGCCAGGCATCGCACATGCGGTCGTGATCGAGAAGGTATAAAAAGGACGCAAAGCGTCCTTTCGCAAAGCGTCCTTTCGCAAAGCGTCCTTTCGCAAAGCGTCCTTTCGAAGAATTGCAATGCAATTCTTCACAGGTTGCGAAATCCTTTTTTCAGAAATAAAATGCGTTTTTCAATATTGCGCTTTGCGATCCGGGTATGCAGGGCAAGGTCATATCCGTGGAAGGTTCCTTTTGTTTCGTTTATTTCGACCTGTGCGCCGGCGTCCCGTAATTTTTTTCCATATAGAATGCCTTCGTCATGCAGGCAGTCGTACTCGGCAGTCTCGATATAGGTATCCGGAATGATCCGGGGCAGAGCGCACTGCATGGGAAACGCGTGATGAGAATTTTCGGGCGTCATCGTTTTACAATAATATTTCCACATCCGTTCGTTATTTTTGGCGTTCCATAGCGGAGTATCTGAAAATCGTTTCATGGAATCCGTCTGCATGGTCCGATCCGTTACGGGATAAATGAGCATCTGAATACATGGCGTTTTCAGACCGTGGCGCTCATAATGATGGCAGACAAGCGCGGCAAGCGCCGCCCCGGCGCTGTCTCCGGCAACGCCGATCTGTTCCTGATTGATCGCCAATGCCTTAGAATGCGTCGCGACGTACTGATATAGCGCCAAAACATCCCTTATAACTGAATGCGCCGCCGTGCGCATAGACCAGACAGGGCAGAGGCTCTTTTACGTCTGCCGGTTCAAACACATCTACCTTGAATTTCAGCCCCTGATACCCTTTCAGCGTGATATTTTTATGAGCGATCCCCTTAGGAACCGCTGTTGCATGGAAGGACAGGAACTGAAAGAGATTGGCACATTTTATGAGCGCCTTATTGTAAGGTACTTTTCTTGCGATCCGTCTTAATTCGGGATCGATCAGGTTTTGATATTTCATTTTAGGAAGATTCCTTTCCCGGACTGCCGCTGCGTTTTCGTTTATTGTTCCGATTATAGCATGGGCGATTTCGGACTTCAAGCCGCGCTGCCGGAAACGGCGGTTTTCGGTTTTAGCGGAAAAAATCATTGAATGGATGCGGTGCTTGACATTCTTAGTCTAACGTGTTAGACTAACGGCAAACAGTCTAATGCATTAGACAAAAAGCATCATTCAGGCAGTCAGGAGGACAAAGTATGCCGACACCGAAAATTTTTGAGAGCGAATATCGTTTTTGTCTGATCTTGTGGGCGCACGAGCCGGTCGCGAGCGCTGAGCTTGCGCGGCTGTGTAAGGAGGAGCTGGGCTGGTCGCGCACGACGACATATACAGTGATCAAGCGTCTGAGCGAGCGCGGCGTGGTAAAAAACGAACATGCGGTTGTCACCTCGCTTGTCACGCAGGACGAGGTACAGGCGGCAGAGATCGACGAGCTGGTCAACAAAAAATTCGGCGGCTCGCTTCCGGCGTTTATCGCCGCCTTCACGAAGCATCAGAGGCTTTCCAGGGAAGATGTGGAGAGCGTACAGCGGATGATCGATACCTATAAGGAATGAGGAGGCGCTGCGGATGGAACGTTTCTTTTTGGAATTATTGAATCGGGCAATTTGCGCAGGATGGCTGGTTCCGGTGATCCTGCTCGTAAGGCTGGTGTTGAAAAAAATGCCGAAGTGGATGCGTTGTCTTTTATGGGGAATGGTGGCGGTACGCCTGATCGTTCCGATTCAGATAGAGAGTGACGTCTCGCTGATTCCGGGGGTGCAGACGGTCAGCCCTGATGTGATGTATGCCAAGGAACCGGAGATCCACACGGGGATCGGAGTGTTGGACACAACGGTTAATCCGGCGTTTTCCGGACATTTTGCGCCGGAGCCGGAAAATAGTGTCAATCCTGTGCAGGTGTTGATAACCGTTGCGGCGTGGGTGTGGCTGAGCGGCGCGCTGCTCCTGTTTTTTTATGCAGCGTTGTCTTATGTGCGCCTGCGTCTGCATGTGCGGACGGCGGTTCCCGTGTTTGCGGGCATGAAGGGAACTGCGAAGGCGGAAGCCGTGGGCGCGATCGGGGAAGAACGCCGGACGGCAGCGTCATATCGGACGCGGAGCGGATGCAGGAGCATTCCGATTTTGGAGAGCGAGCGTGTGGAATCCCCTTTTGTATTAGGACTTTTCAGACCGCGCATTTATCTGCCGACGGGTGTTCGTGAGGAGAACCGGGCTTATATTGTTTCCCATGAAATGGCGCATATTCATCGAAAAGATCATTGGATCAAGCCGTTTGGGTATCTTCTTTTAGCGGTATATTGGTTTCATCCGTTGCTGTGGGCGGCGTATATCCTGCTTTGCCGGGATATTGAATATGCCTGCGACGAGCGCGTGGTGAAACGGTATGGTGTGGAGGAACGCAAGGCGTATTCGACCGCACTTTTGACATGCAGTGCGCGTCATTTTCGGATCGCCGCCTGTCCGGTCGCGTTTGGCGAGGCAGGCGTCCGACAGAGAGTGAAAGGCGTCCTGCATTATAAGAAACCGGCATTTTGGGTACTGCTCGCCGCCGCGGTCTGCTGTGCGGTCGTGGCGGTCTGCTTCCTGACCAATCCGAAAACAGGCGCAGACATCCATGCGGACGGAAAGGGAGACGGCACATCCGAAGCGGACGGGATGAACGGAGCCGACATGTGGAATACAGATGAAACCGGAAACAGCGCGTCCGAAGCGGGCGGAATGAACAGTGGAGACGGCATGTTGGATGCAGACGGAACCGGAGGCAGCGCATCTGATGGAAACGGAACGAATGGAGCCGACGTGACGGCGATTGCGGTTCCGGCGGAGGGCGCCTACGAATTTGCACGTCTGATTTACATGAATCCGCTCAGTTCGTATTTGCCGCTGTATGAGAGCGGGCAGCTTAACGGTTATCTGGATGCGGACGGTTTTACATGGAACGAGTATGGGAGGACGAGTCATTTTTCTTTTGAAAAAACAAATGCGCTGACAAACACGGACGGCGCAGCGTGGCGGATGTTTGAGGCGGAAGAATTTGAGGAAATGATCCGGATTTTGCCGGATAATCTGGAGACGGGAATGGGCGCGCTCTATGAGCTGCCGGCAGAAAAACGATTATGGCGTCCGCTGGAGGGCGGATACTGGCTGCTGTATGTGGACGGCGAGCTGTGGCTGATGCAGTATACGGGTGAGGAGACTGGCGTATGGAGTATTTACGCGCTGCGCCCGCAGGAGGAGAACGCGTTGGATAAGGCGGTTACGGAAGCAATGTGGAGCTGGGCGGAGCAGATAAGGGCGTTTGGCAGTGCTTCCGCGTCGGACGTGTCTGCGGAGAATGTGACTGGGGAACGGAAGGCGGTGTATCCCTGCGTCAGCTATGCCGTGCTGGCGACGGAGGGAACTGTGGATGCGGCGACAGGGAGGGAGAAGACGGTCACGGTCTACGCGCATGTACTGGCAACGGCGTATCTTTGCGAAAATACGGGACTCACGGAGCTTGGCAGGAGCCATGTCCCGGCAGCGATCACGTTTTTGATCGGGGAGGACGGTTCGTATACGTTGTCGGAATATTGGACGCCGGGTGAAGGCAGTTATTATGTGCCGGATATTCGTGAAAAATTTCCGAAAGAAGCGGCGGATGCAGCGCTTGACTGGCAGCAGTATGGCACGGCGCTCATTCAGAAATGCTATGCGGAGGCAGTCAGGGAGACGGGCGTGGTGGATACATGGTCCGTCGTGCGTGGTCTGTTTCAAAAAATGATGGACGATCCCGAAGGGCTTTTGGATGAGACGGCGGATGCAGCCGATCGCATGGCGGCTTATCCGCTCGCAGAGAGGGAGTTGGTTTACTACGGGGAAAACACGCTGCGCTATCTCTATCACCGATTTATGAGCGGCAGCGAAAATGGCTTGGAGGGAGAGCTTATGGCGCGCGTCATGGATCTGATCATTGCGGACGAGATTAAACTCCGGATGCCGCTTACCGACGGGCAGGCATATTTTGACGAGCTGTGCGTGTGTGTGCAGGATGTCTATGAGGATTTGGTACGCAGTCAGGGCGGCGAAAAGGCGGCGGAATTGTTCATGCGCGAGCATATGCCGGCGCAGTATTTGTTGTTTTCCATGCTGGAGCAGAGAACCTGTGACGCGGACGCGGGATAGGGCGCGGAATATGGATGTAGATTTGGCTCGGATATATGGGTATGAGACAAGACGGTTTCATGAGCAGGTAAAAAATAACAGTGAAAGATTTGATGATGATTTTCGTTTTCAATTGACGAAACAAGAGTTTGAAAGCTTCCATATGCTTTTACAGAAACGGGCATTTATATGCTTATGACTGTTCTGAAAGGCGATTTGGCGATTGCTCAGAGCAAAGCCCTGATCCGCATCTTTAAGGGGATGAAAGACTACATTTCAGAAAATTGTGCCTTAATTGGAACGGATGATATTGCGAGGCTTGCAATCCAGACTGGTGAAAATACAGCTGCCATTGCAAAAATCAGTGATGAAATGCTCCGTAAGTCTGATTTGCCGAAAATATTTAAGAATTTTGCATCATCGGATACAGGAAAAGAGTTCCTGATTATGAATGATCAGCTTGCGGAAGCCGATGCGGTATATCAGGGCATCTATGCAAGGGCAAAAGTAAGCATTTTTGTGATTGATGATTACATAGGAATGAAGTCCATCATGCATCTTAGATCGGATTGACTTTAAGCAAACCAATAACACGATGCATGATCAGGATAGGGCAGTTTATAAGCAGCTGATAGATGCTTTGATAAATAATCCGGCACGGAACCTTACATAATCATAATAATTTTTCAAAGAATCCGCTTTAGGCGGATTCTTCGAAAGCGCGCGAAGCGCGATTTTTTATAACGCCAGCAGTTTGAGCAGATCCTCTTTTGTCTGCACGCCGATACTCCTGCCGATTTCCGCTCCGTTCTTAAAAGCGGCAAAAGTCGGAACGGACATGATGCCGTAGCGCTCTGCGAGCGGCATGGACTCATCAATATCGACTTTTACGACCCGAAACGTGTCATAGGTTTCGGACAGCTCCGCAAGAACCGGCGCCATCATGCTGCACGGACCGCACCATGTCGCAAAAAAATCTACGAGCACGGGCTTGTCCGACCGAAGTACGGTTTCCTCAAAATTTTCTGTGTTAACGATTTCTGCCATGATCATCCTCCATTTCCAAACGAAATGCGCGCCGCATCCCGCTTTTTCAACTGATAAGTAGTCTGCGCCAAAAGGCGTCTTTTTATTATCGCACGCCCGGCACAAAAAATCCAGTCTTGTCTGAAATCTGATATTGAAAAAATAGGACAACTATACTAATATGGAGAGGAACGGAAATAAGGGCAGCGTCCTTAGGTGTAGAAAGGAGTCGAGCAGACAATGGAAAAAAAGAATTTGGACTGGGCAAATATCGGATTTGCCTATCATCAGACGGACAAGCGTTATGTTGCCGAATATAAAGACGGCGCGTGGGGCGAGGGCAGGCTTGTGGACGACGCGAACGTGGTGTTAAACGAGTGCGCCTGCGTATTCCAGTACGCGCAGACCTGTTTTGAGGGATTGAAAGCTTATACGACGGAGGACGGGCACATTGTCTGCTTCCGTCCGGATATGAATGCAAAGCGCATGGCGGATACGGCGAAGCGGCTGGAAATGCCCGTATTCCCAGAGGAGAAGTTTGTGGAGGCGGTCTGCGAGGTGGTGAAAGCGAACGCTGCGTGGGTTCCGCCTTACGGCACGGGGGCGACCCTGTATATCCGCCCTTACTTGATGGGAACCAACGCCGTGATCGGCGTAAAACCGGCGGAGGAATATCAGTTCCGCATTTTTGTGACGCCCGTGGGACCGTATTTTCAAGGCGGCGCGAAGCCGCTGACGATCCGCATTTCTGATTTTGACCGCGCGGCGCCGAACGGAACGGGCAATATCAAGGCGGGCTTAAACTATGCGATGAGCCTGCACCCGATCATGGAAGCGCACAGGGCAGGCTTTGCGGAAAATATGTATTTGGATCCCCAGACGAGAACGAAAGTCGAGGAGACGGGCGGCGCGAATATTATTTTTATTACGAAGGATGGGAAGCTTGTGACGCCGAAGTCTAACAGCATTCTTCCGTCCATCACGAGACGTTCCCTGCTCTATGTGGCGGAGCATTATCTGCACATGCAGGTGGAGGAGCGCGAGGTGCTCTTTGAAGAAGTACCCGAATTTGTGGAATGCGGTCTTTGCGGAACGGCGGCGGTCATTTCCCCGGTCGGCAAGATCAACGATCACGGAAAAGAGATCTGCTTTGCGAGCGGCATGGAGCGGATGGGCGAGACGATCCAGAAGCTGTACGATACGCTGACCGGCATCCAGATGGGACAGATCGAAGCGCCGGAAGGCTGGGTAAAGACGATCCTGTAAGAGTATTCTTTAGGCAAAAAAAGAATTCAAATAAAAAGAAAAAGTTTGCATCAAAAGCAGACTGACAACATAAAGAGCAGGCTTTCTGATATTTGCGGCAATAACCGTAACATTGGGAAGCCTGTTTGTATGGGAGGCGCAAAATAGAAAGATAGCAAAGGAGAAAAAATAAAAACTACAAGTGAAATGTTTTTGTTGACAGGAATAGAAAACAAGAATATGATAAATGTAGTTGCAAAAAATGAAAATGGTGTGAGTATATGAAAGGAGATAGTACGGGTGAACAAAAGATGGATGTGCATTACTGTAATGATAGGACTATTGATCCAAACAACTGTGAGTGTTAGGGCAGAGGAGGCAGATAATAATTATGAAAGATTGTCACTTACTGGTGGCGAGACGATTCTGTTAGGGGAAAAGGAGAATGGCGGTCACAAGGAAAGAATTGTTATTGATCAATGTTCTGCCAGTGAGGCGGCTGCCCGAATGCAGGAAAACACAAATCCAAATGATGCGTGGGTGATACAGGTAAACTCGCTTTTGAATGATGCACTTACAGAAGAAGGACAGGAACGGTGGTATGCATTTTCTGCAGGGAAAGGAAAACTCACGTTGGATTTGGATTTTTCCGCATCTGAGAATGTAGATTATGATATGTATTTATATCGGTATGATAATGCGTCGGGGAGTATTCTTTTGGCAGAAAAGGCGGAATCTGCGGATCGGATAGAACATTTTGCGTATATGGCAGAAGAAGGTATTTATTTTGTTGCTGTAAGGAGCTATTCGGGATATGATAGTGAAAATCAATATACGCTTGGTGTAGTACTGTCAACGTATTATGATGCGCAGGAAGTGGATGACAGAGCGCAGGATGCGTATATATTGGAGGCACCACAGTTTTGCGTGACAGGGACGATTGATAATCAATTTGATGTGGATGTTCAAAAATATACAACCCCAATCAGTGGGAAATTGACGATTATGTTGGAAAATGATCAATCCAGTCAGAACATTTATCAGGTTGACATGTTTAATGCAAACGGAGTAAGGATGGCTGAGTTGGAACAGGGGAAAAATTACTATTTCGATTATCTGCCTAGTGGAACTTATTATTTTCGAGTATACTGCAGGAGCTTTAGCGGGGATTATCGCTCAACTTATACGCTTAGCGGAGATGTGAGAAGAACGGCAAGCAGTGTAACGGTGACACATGCAGGTGATGCTGAGGAACCAATCAGTGATTATATAGATGGTCCTTACTGGAGAGTATATGGGGATTCTTATGTGGAGGGAACCGCTTATGATGCAAATGGAAATGTAGTATCGGATGCGGATATTGAAATTGATGTAACCGTGAAATCAAACGGTCAGACGATTCCAGCGTATGGTAGGACGGACAGTCAGGGGAACTTTAGGATTAAACTGAGTCTTGGACGTGGCGTGGGAGAATACAATTATTATAATCAAGGTATATCAATTCATTATTATGATATTGTGGAGGTTTCGTTCCGAAGCAATGGTAAGGAGATAGACGCGAATATTGATCATCTTTACCATTTTGCTTATCAGATTATGTTAAATAATTTTTAGTGTGATCACAGTGCAATTTTGAAAGGGTGCTATAATATTCGAACAGGGATAACTGTGGAAGAGAGAGTTCTATGCAATATAACGGGGGAAAATGATGGAAATCGAGCTGCAAAACGATTATATTGTCGGCATGTTCGGCAGCATTACCTATGAACGGCAAAAGCGGAGCGCGGAAAGGCAGGAGCGCCTGTTAGCGCAGGGGACTGCGCAGGAGAGCCCGGAGGAAGCGGAGCGCAAAAAAGAACTTGCGGAGAAGCTCAAAGGCGTCACGGTGACGATTTCGCCGGAATCGGCTGCGCTTTGGGAAAAGCTGCAGGAGGAAAAACGGGCAGAGCGCGCTGCGGCGGAAACGCGGGGCGGCGAGGTGCGGGAGGAGGGTGTTTTTGACAGAGAGGATCCCTTTGCGCCGCAGGAACAGTGGGAAATGCAGTATACCGTTTTTACAAAAGCGCTGTCGGAAATGGGCTTTTATGACGGGATGAGCGACGAGGAAGTCCTCAAGACGGAGAAGCTGTTAGTGGATATGACGCATACGATGAATCAGCTGTGCGGATATTTTAAGTGTGAATCCATGGACGGGGAAAAGATTTCCGTATCCTCTTTTGCGGCAAAAATGGAATTGGAATCTTCGACGGCGGCGCTGCGGCGGTTTGCGGATCAATGCCTGCCGCAGGAAATGCGTGCGCGCTTTGACAAACTGACGGATCGGTATTATGCGTATAATGCCGAGAAGCTTAAGGGGTATCGTTCTGTTGAAGAGCGCGCGGATCAGGCGATGGCAGAGATTCTTGACCGAACGGCGTCCTCGCCAGACAGAGCGCGTCCCGTGAGCGAATATGAGCGGATACGATGGACGGCGGGCAGCGTGACGGCAGGAAAAGAAGAGGAGGAGCGTGCGGTCGCGGCGTGGCGGGACTGCTTTCGCCGATTCGCATGCGGCAAAAACGACAGCAGCCGGCTTTCGCAAACGATGAATGAGATATTGCTTCGTTACGCGTCGGGCGGCAGTAACGATCAAAAGCTTTTGGCTTATCTGGACGCGTGGAACCGCCCGATCGTGGAGCACGCGAAATCCTATTGGAGTGCGCTTTCCAATCTGTGATGCGCGGATCACCCCGCCGCGCACGATTCCTGTATGAGCTGCAGGAGCTTTTGGATCTCGACCGGTCTTGAGTAATAATAGCCCTGAAACCAGGTGGCCTGATACTGCCGCAGATAATTCTGCAATTCCTCGTTTTCCACGCCCTCTAAGCAGGTGCTCATGCCGGAGCTGTTGGCAAAATCGACGATCGACTTGACCATCGCCTGTTTTTTGGCGTCCCCGGTGATCCCGCGGATGAAACTCATATCCAGCTTGATTTCATCCATCGGCGCATAAAGAACGATACCGGAGGAGGCGCTGCCCGTGCCGTAATCGTCCATCGCCATGCGGATCCCGTGTCCCTGAAAAAATTCCACTTCTTTTTTGATCAGATCCAACGGCATGTCCCGGCAGCGTTCCGTCAGCTCCATGCAAAGATGACTGGCAGGAAAATCCGTCTGGTCTAAAATGCGCAGAACCTCCGCGCGAAATTCTTCCCGTTCCATCTGCCTTGCCGATACGTTGACATTGACGACAAACTCAGGCAGAAGTGTGAGCAGCTTCGCCGTTTCCGAAAGCGCTGTCCGCAGAACATAATTGCCGAGCTCATACATGGCGGGATCGGTCTCCATCCATTCGATGAACATGCCGGGCGGTACGGTGCCGTAGGGCTCCTTGCGCCAGCGGACCAACGCCTCCGCGCCGATGATGCGTCCCGTATCGGAGACGACGATCGGCTGATATTCCACATAAAACCCGTCGCAGCCTTCCCGGACGGACTGGTGGATGATCTTCATGAGATCGAGATTGACATTATGGGATGTGCGCACTTCGTCATTAAAAATGATCAGCTTCCCCTGATGCTCCGCTTCGGAATGTCCCAGCGCATAGGCAGCCTTGGATGCAAGGGAGTCCGCCTTTTCATCGTATTGGCCGTCGAGCAGAACCGCGCCGGCGCAGATTTTCAGGCTGATATAACGGCCGCCCGCCTGAATGCCCGCCGAGAGCTTGTCCCTGAGCCGCTGTTCAAAGGCGAGCAGCTTTTCCCTGTCCCAGCCTTTGAAGATGAAGCCGAATTTCGGACCGTCGAGACGATAGACCGCGCTGTCGGCGCTCATCTCCATCATGTAGATGAGCTGCAGCGCCGCCTCCTTGAGAAGCTGATTGGTAAAGTCCGTGCCGTAAATGATGTTCAGATTGTTAAAACGCTCCAGCTTGATCATGAGGACGGCAAAAGGCTGCGCCCGTTCGATGACCGCTTCCAGATCGGAAACAAACCGCGTATGGGAATACAGATCGGTCAGCGCGTCGATCTTTGGCAGGACATTTTCGTTATGTAACAGAACAAGCAGATAGGTTTCCGTGTTCTTTTCATCCGTTATGAGGTCCGTGTGAAAACTGTACATGTGGTACTCGCCGGACGCATCCCTGATGCGCACGCACAGATCCCAGTCGAGATTGCCCCGGATGCGCTGCGGGATATGCTCCTCGTATTCCCACCAGTCGTCCGGATGGACAAGATCACGCATGACCTCATAATGATCGGGAGCGAAAGTATCTGGTATACCGAAATACGCTTTGGTCGTCTCGGAAAACCATGCGCGGTTCTGCGTCGGATGCAGAATATAGATATAGTTATCCTCCGCGAGCCGGTTCAATTTATTGATTATGGAATTGATATAGTTCTCCTCTTCGTGCAAAAATCCCTGTTCCCCCATACGATTCCCCCATACTAATCATGCTATTTTTCCTCGTTGACATCTTCATAATAGGCTTTTACACGGATGCTTTGATTGTAATCCCCGAATTCACTTCCGAATAATGTCATGCCGCCGCAGTTGGACGTATCTTTCGGTACGGAAAATTTCAGATCGATGCTGCTGTTGTAATCGATGTGCAGGTCGTCGATCGTAACGCCGGAAATCTCGTGTGTGCCGTCGATAAAAGTCCCGTTTTGATTGATGATCAATGTCTTCAAAAGTCCGTATTGATTTAAGAGTTCCGGCCACCACTGCGGGGAAAGCATTCCCTTCCGGGAGCCGTAATCGCCGGGACTGATCCATGTTCCGACGGAAATATCATTGATCTCAAAGTGAATGTCGCTCGGATAATCATCATTATTTTCCGGGCATTCGGAGGAGATCTCAAAAGAAATATGCAGTTCTGTCAGCTTTTGTCCGGCGCGCAGCCGGTTCGGCAGATTATATGCAATGCTTCCCCAGCCGATCCAGAGGATGCCTGCTTTGAACCGTTCGGGATAAGAAAAGACGCGGGGATCGTCCAGTTCGCCGATGATACTGCTTGCCGTGGCGAGCCCGCAGGTCGGGTGGACGTCCGCGAAAGTATACTGTCCGATGGCGATGTCGTCCTGATAGCAGGCGCGCGCGGCTGCCTGCGGCGCGAGATCGACGATCAGGCGGTTGTATCTTGGGCGGATCAGCTTCATGATACCGCGTTTGCCGGCGGTGGTCTGAATCTTGACAAGCCCTGCGCTCTCCAGCTTGCCGACGTGGAGCGAGATCGCGCTGTTCGTCAGACCGAGCGCTTCGGCAAGATCGTTCATGCTCAGATGATCGTTGTCGTAGATCAATTCCATGATGCGCAGACGCATCGGTGTGCTCAATGCCTTGAAAATTTCTTCTGCTTCCTGCAAAGTTCGTACGTATAACATAACATGACTGCCTCCTTTAATAGCGCGGCAATATGCCACCAGAAATGTAGAAAATAGAATAATTCACAGATATTATAAGAAAAGACAAAGGTTAAGTCAATAGGAAAGGAAAGCTCATTTTGAACGAAATCGTGTCAAAACGGTGAAATCGTTAGCTTTTCTAAAAAAACACAAAAATATTAGTTAAAATGCACAAAAATAAGCGGGAAATTTTTATAATAAAAAGGAAAGATGATGATTGATTTGACATCCGCAGTGTGGTAAATTGTAAATAAAGTTGAGCGAAAAAAGAAAAGATTGAGTCAAAAGTGAAATAAGAGCAAAAAGTAATCGTTTAAGTAAGCTATAATTGAGCGAATGTTAAAGTATTGAATGGAATAAACCTGCAATCTGCACAGAAAACAATGGAAAAAACGCTTTTGACTATGCATATTATCCAGTAGGGGCTTTTATCAGAGCAGAGTGCGGGCGGGACAGCAGACGTTAAGAAAGCGGAGGGACGAACATGTTAAAGCACTACATTAACCCGGAGAATCAGAAAGGACATATCAATGCCGAGATCCAAGGGCATTTTTCAGAGCATCTCGGAAGATGCATTTACGAGGGAATCTATGTCGGGGAACATTCCGACATCCCGAACACGAACGGCATGAGAAACGATGTCGTAGCGGCGTTAAAGGAAATGCATATTCCCGTGCTGCGCTGGCCGGGCGGCTGTTTTGCGGATGAGTACCACTGGATGGACGGCATCGGACCGAAGGAAAAGAGAAAGAAAATGATCAACACCCATTGGGGCGGCGTTGTCGAGGATAACAGTTTCGGCACGCATGAGTTTATGGAACTGTGCAGACAGCTCGGCTGCAAGACGTATGTCAACGGCAACGTCGGCAGCGGAACGGTGCAGGAGATGAGCGAGTGGGTGGAATACATGACGTTTGAGGGCGTTTCGCCCATGGCGGACCTGCGCGCGGCGAACGGCAGCAAGGAGGCGTGGACCGTTGATTATTTCGGTGTCGGCAATGAGAACTGGGGCTGCGGCGGCAATATGACGCCGGAATACTACGCAAACCTGTATCGGCGTTATCAGACATATGTCCGCAATTATCGTTCCGATAAGCATATTTTCAAGGTCTGCTGCGGACCGAACGTGGATGATTACGACTGGACGGAGGGCGTGATGAAGACCGCGTTCCGCTGCGAGGAAGATCAGCACGGCTTTATGGACGGATTATCGCTTCATTATTACACGCATCCCGAAGGATGGCAGAAAAAAGGCAGCGCGCTCGACTTTGACGAGAAAGTATGGTACAAGACGCTGAGCAAGACGTTATACATAGAAGAACTGATCAAGCATCATACCGCGATCATGGATCATTATGACAAGAAGCATAAGGTTGGTCTGATCGTAGACGAGTGGGGAACGTGGTACACCTGCGAGCCGGGGACGAATCCGGGATTCCTCTATCAGCAGAACACGATGCGCGACGCGCTTGTGGCAGGCATTAACCTGAATATCTTTAACAAGCATTGCGACAGGGTGAAGATGGCGAATATCGCGCAGCTCGTCAATGTCCTCCAGGCGGTGATCCTGACCGAGGGCGAAAAGATGATCCTGACGCCGACCTACCATGTATTCCACATGTATCAGTGCCATCAGGACGCGGAACTTTTGGACAGTCATATCGAGACGGAGACGATCGGTTTGGAGGAAAAATATCAGGTGCCGAACGTAAACGAATCCGTATCGCTCGGAAAGGACGGCAAGATCCATATCACGATCAACAACCTGTCTGTCGAGAAAGCATATGAGATAGAGAGCGTTCTTGCGGATACAAAGATCAAGGGCGTAAACGGCACGATCCTGACAAATGAGATGCACGCGCATAACACGTTCGAGGCGCCGGACGTGGTGCACCCTGAGAAGTTCGAAGGCTGCACGGTCAAAGACGACCGTCTGGTATACACGATTCCGGCATGCAGCGTCCTGCATCTGGAAGTAACAATATAAAAAATCGCGCTTCGCGCGCTTTCGAAGAAATGCCGCGGGCATTTCTTCACGGATTGTGAAATTTCCGTAGGTAAAAGAATTTCCAGACAAGAAACCTAGGTTTCTTTAGAGTATGGGTAATTGTAGATTACCCATACTCTGGGGGCGAAAAGGCATGAGAAGCTCCATAGAGCATGAGAAGTCTCATAAAGTCAGAAAAACAGGTTCCACAGGAAGTAAGGAGGTTCGTATGGCACGGAGGGAATGGAAAAGAATTGTAGCGCTGATATTGGCGGCAGTCATCACGCTTGAGGGAGCGCAGACCGGGGAAATGCCGCAGGTATCTGCGGCCGAAGATGAGACATCCGGTTCGGCGGAAATGCCCGCAGCGGGAGAAAACTTCAGTGTAGAGAGACTGACGTCCAATTATACGAACATCAGTGCAAATTACACGGCGCCCGTATACGGCGGCGAGCAGGTCTGTTTTGCCATGGATGAGATTTTGAACGAGGCATACAGTGACCAGCTTGCGGCGGATAACAGGGGCTATGACAATGGGGTTGTCGATGTGCAGGGCGGCGAGAAGTTCGACGTGACGGTCCAAGTGCCGCAGACCGGACTTTATTGGATCGGATTTGACTATCTTTCCTATGACAGCTCGATCCTGCCGATCGAGTTCTCGATGATGGTGGACGGCGCATACCCCTTTTATGAAATGAGAAACCTGACGTTTGAGACGACATGGGTTTCGGAGGGAGATATAGAGCTGGACCGCTACGGCAACGAGATCGTATCGCTTCCGGATAAAAAGATCCAGTGGGAGAGCAAGTATCTGATGGATACGAGCTACCGCTATTCCGAACCGCTGCTGGTGGAACTGACGGAAGGCGTACATACCTTTACATTCACGGTCAATGAGGGCAGCTTCCTGTTCGGCAATATCACGCTGAATGCGCCGCAGAGCGTTGCGGCTTATTCGGGTTCGCAGAAAGCGGAAGGAAGCGAGCTCATCACCATTCAGGGAGAAGATTTCTACGCCCGCAACGATTCTGCGATCCATGCGACCGGCGAATATGATTCTTCTTTATATCCTCTTTCCGCAAAGGACACGGTGTTAAATACGGTGGACGCCGATTCCTTTAAGACGGCGGGACAGGAGGTCACCTATCGGTTCCAGGTGGAACGGGCGGGCTGGTATTATATCGGCGCGAACTATCTGCAATCGGAAAAAAATGATTTCCCGGTATTCGTGGACTGGCGCATTGACGGACAGATCCCGAACACGGCATTTCAGAACTATCCCATGGAATATACGACCAAATATAAGACGGCGTCCCTGACGGATGCCGACGGAGAACGGTTAAGCGTTTATCTGGAGGAGGGCTATCACACCATTTCCATTACGATCAGCGCCGACAATCTCAGATATGCGCTGGAGCGGGTTGACGAGATCATGAGCGGCATCAACGATCTGTCGCTTGAGGTGACAAAGGTAGCGGGCACGAAGAAAGATAAGTACCGCGATCTGAAACTGACGCGATACATCCCGGATGTGCAGGACCGCCTGTACAGCTGGGTGGACGGTCTTTATGAGGTTGCGGATATGGCGACGCAGTATGTGGATGTAGACGATCCGGAGGATGTGGCGGCGTTCGCGTACCTGATCATTGCGGCAAAACAGTTAAAGAGCCTTGGGGATGAGCCGAACGAGCTGATCTACCGTGTGGCGGAGCTTTCCACGAGCGTCAATTCCATCAATACCCAGATCGCGAACTTCATCGATCTGATCAATGATAACAACTTGGCGATCGATCGGATCTATGTTTATCAGGAAGGCGCGAAGCTGCCGAGAGGATTAAATTTCTTCGAGGGAATCTGGATGTCCTTAAAGAGATTCGTCTATTCCTTCTTTGGACAGTCCTACTCGGCAAGCAATACGGATGCGTCCCACATTCAGGTGTGGGTGAACCGTCCGAGACAGTATGTGGAGATCATGCAGAAGATGATCGACGAGCAGTTTACGGCGCAGACCGGTATTGAGGTGGACTTATCCCTCATGACGGATGCGAATAAGCTCGTGTTGTCGAACGCGTCGGGGGACACGCCGGATATTGCGACGGGCATTAACTATTCGATCCCGTTCGAGCTTGGTATCCGCGGCGCGCTGGTCGATCTGACAAAGTTTGATAACTATAAAGAAGTATTTGGCAGATACAGTGAAGGAATTTTGGTTTCTTCCGTGATCGGGGACGGCTTCTACTCCCTGCCGGAGACGATGAACTTCTACGTGATGTTCTGCCGAACGGATATTTTAGAAAAGCTGGGGCTGGAACCGCCCAAGACCATGGATGAGCTGATCGGCATGCTGCCCGACTTACAGATGCGCGGATTAAATATTTACTATCCGACCGCGTCCATGCTTGTGATGCGTAACTTCCACGGCACAACGCCGCTGATCTTCCAGAATGACGGTACGTTGTACGGAAGAACCGCGATGGAGGTAACGGTGGACAGCGAGGAGACGATCGAGGGATTCACGCAGCTCACGGAACTGTTTACGCTTTACAACATGCCGGTGGATATTCCGAACTTTTATCAGCACTTTAGAAACGGGGACTTACCGATCGGCATTGCGGACTTCAACTCCTACAACCTGATCTTAAACGCCGCACCGGAGATCGCAAACTCCTGGGAGATTTCTTTGGTTCCCGGCGTCGTCGATGAGGAGACGGGAGAAATGAAACGGTATATGAGCGGCGGCGCGGAGAGCACGGTCATGTTCCACTCCGATGACGCGCGCGAGCAGCAGGCATGGGCGTTTATGGAGTGGTGGTCAAGGACAGAAGTGCAGGCGGAGTTCGGACAGCGCTTACAGATCATGTACGGCGACGAATATATCTGGCCGACCGCCAACTTAGAGGCATTCGGCGAACTGCCGTACCCGACGGAGCATAAGCAGACGATCATGGAGCAGGCGGAAAACATTCTGGAAGCGCCCCGTCTGTTAGGAAGCTACATGTTAGAGCGCGAGCTTTCCAACGCATTCAACGATGTGGTCGTCAACGGAAAGAATCTGCGGTCCCGCGTGGACGACGTGGTAAAGATCGTCAACAGGGAGACGCAGCGGAAACTGGAGGAATTCGGCTATATCGACGCGGACGGCAATGTGCTCAAGGAATATCTGATACCGTCGGTAGAACAGGTCCGTGAGATCATGGAACGTTAAGGGGAGAGGAAATATGCTGAAAAAATCAAAGGTAGGCAGTAAGTCGCATTTTAATAAAAATGGTTATTTCTTTGTATTTCCGTATGCGCTGCTGTTCATTGTATTTATACTGGCTCCGGTTGTCATGGCGGTCATTCTGTCATTTACGAACTTTAACGCCATTCAGTTTCCGGAAGCGGTGGGACTGCTCAATTACATCAACCTGATCACCAGCGACGATACGTTCATGCAGTACGTGTTGCCGAATACGGTCAAGTACGCATTGATTGTCGGCGTCGGCGGCTACGTGCTGTCGTTCCTGCTCGCGTGGGCGCTGGCGAATCTGTCCAAAATACCGCGTACGATCTTTGCGCTGGTGCTCTACTCGCCGACCATGACGACCGGTGTGGCGATGACGGTGCTCTGGAAGATCATGTTTACGGGTGATCAGACAGGATATATCAACAGCTGGCTCATGGACATCGGCGCCATCAACGAACCGATCATCTGGCTGGTCAACACGGATTACTTACTCCCGATCGTCATCATCATCGGCTTATGGTCGAGCATGGGTGTCGGCTTCTTAGCAATCCTTGCAGGACTCTTAAATGTGGATGAATCCCTTTACGAGGCGGCGGCGATCGACGGCGTAAAGAACCGATTCCAGGAGATGATTTACGTGACGATTCCGAGCATGAAGCCGCAGATGCTCTTTGCGGCGGTCATGCAGATCGTAGGAGCCTTCCAGAACGGACAGATCAGCACGCTCTTAGCGGGCAATCCAACGCCCGGCTACGCGGCGCAGCTTATTGTCAACCACATTGAGGACTACGGCTTTATCCGATATGAGATGGGATACGCGGCGGCGACCTCGGTCGTGCTGCTGCTGATCGTACAGGTATTCTCAGCCATATCCAAGAAGCTGTTCGGCGAAGATTAAGAGGGGAGGGAGAACAAGATGGCTGCTTATAAAGGACATAGAATGAATCCGGATAAGTTTGAGAAGGGACAAATCAAATTATACCTCTTTGTCGTTCCGCTCGTACTCATCACGGGACTGCCGATCGTGTTTATCATTTTTCACGCGTTTAAGCCGATGGAAGAGCTTTTCGCCTTCCCGCCGAAATTCATTACGACGCATCCGACGCTGGACAATTTCCGCAAGCTGTTCAAGGCGTCGCGCTCCGCGGGAATCCCGTTAAGCAAATATGTGTTTAACAGTATTATGATTACGGGAGTGGTGGTGTTTGCATCCCTGTTTTTTTCCACGGCGGCGGCATATGCGCTTTCCAAGCTGAAATTCAAGGGAAGAAGCGCCATGCTTCAGATCAACCAGTTCGCGCTGATGTTCGTTCCGGTCGCGGTCATGATACCGAGATACCTCATTGTGAATAAGCTCGGACTCATCGATACCTACTGGGCGGAAATCTTACCGCTGATCCCGCTGCCTGTCGCGCTGTTTTTAGTCAAACAGTTCGTCGATCAGGTGCCGGATTCGCTGATCGAAGCCGCGTACATGGACGGTGCGAAGGAATTTCAGATTTACCGGAAAATTATTCTTCCGATGATCAAGCCCGCGATCGCGACGGCGGCGATCCTTGTATTCCAGCAGGTGTGGCCAAATGTTGAGGCGGCGAACTACTATATCAATGACGACAGCTTAAAATCACTTGCATTTTATATGAACACATTGACAAGTACCACGACAACCAATACCGTAGCCGGTCAGGGTGTGTCGGCGGCGGCATCGCTCATTATGTTCCTGCCGAACCTGATCCTCTTCTGTATCCTGCAGAAGAACGTGATGAACACGATGGCGCATTCCGGTATCAAGTAAGAAATGAGAGGGTAAACAATGAAAAAAATAAAAAAGAGTATTATTTCATTGACAGCGCTCCTCATTGCCTTAACGGTGTCGGCGGATACGCTCATCGTGCAGGCGGACGCGCCGTACAAGACTTATACGGTGGATGGCTACGGATATGTTTCGGAGACCCAGACGGCATATCTGCCCTATGAGACCATTACGAAGATCGGGGAAGAAGCAATGAACGCCCCGACGGATTTTACCCTGTTGGACGACGGGTATATGTACATCTTGGACAGCGGGAACGCGCGCGTGGTCGTATCCGATATGGAGGCGGAGCTGATTACGACGTTCGGAGAGGGCGTGCTTGTCAATCCGCGCGGTATCTATGTAACGCCGGAACACATCTGTTATGTGGCGGACCGCGATGCCAGATCGGTATTCGTGTTCGATGCAGACGGAGAGCTGATCCATACCTACGGCAAACCGACAGCGCCGCTCTACGGCGAAACGCAGGATTTTCTGCCGCTCAAGGTCATTGCCAACGAGGCGGGAACCATGTATGTCATCTGTGAGTCCAACACGAACGGTGTCGTCCAGATCAGTCCCGTGGAGGGCGGAACGTTTCTCGGATATTTTGGTACGAACAGCACGGACCCTTCGCTGTGGAACATTATCTGGCGTTCGATCCAGACGGATGCGCAGAGGGCAAAATCGCAGGGCAATATACCGGCAACGCCCGACAATATGGCGATTGACGAAAAAGGTCTGATCTATACCGTCACGAGAGGCGAGGGCGACGATACCTTAAAGAGGCTGAACATTGCCGGCATCAACATGATTGAGCCGGATGCTTACGAGGAAGTACCTGCGGCGGTTGCAGTCGGCAATCACGACAATGTGTTTGTGGCGTCGCAGATGGGCTACATCTACGAATACAACAACGAGGGCGAACTGCTCTTTGTATTCGGCGGCAGCGACGACGGACAGCAGCGGATCGGATTAAGTACCAAGGTAGAAGCGATCCAGGTCGGAACGGATGATAAGATTTATGTGCTCGATTCCGATAAAGCGCAGATTCAGGTCTATGAGCCGACCGAGTTCACGAATTATCTGCATGAGGCACTCTACCTGTTTTCCAAGGGACGTTATACGCAGAGTAAGGAGCCGCTCACAGAGGTGCTCAAGATGAACAACCTCTTTGACTACGCCAATATGGCGATGGGCAGGGCGCTCTATAAAGAAGAAAATTACAGTGATGCGGTGTACTACGCGAGACTGGCAAAGGATTATGACGGATATTCCGACGCGTTCTGGGAAATCCGGAACAATTGGTTAAAGCATAACCTTGCGGCGGTCATCATCATTCTGGTTGTCCTGTTTGTGTTAAAGAAAGTCATCGACGTGCTCGACCGGAAAAAGCATATTCTTGACAAACCGCGCGCGGTCATGCATAAGGCAGGCGACGTAAAGATCTTAAGAGAGCTGCGGTACATGTTTTACTATATGCGGCATCCGATCGACGGCTGTTACGGCATTAAGCGGGAGGGAAGGGTTTCCCTGCTCAGCGCGAACATCCTGCTTGTTCTGTTCATGTTGTTCTATATTATTAACAAATATTTCTGCGGATTTTTGTTAAAGAACGTGAGGGAGGGCAGCTACGATATTCTCTCTGACATCGGAATGATCGTGATCGTGCTTGTTCTGGTAGTCGGATGTAATTACCTGATGTGTACGATCAACGAAGGCGAGGGAAAGATCAAGCATATTTACTGCTCGTTCCTTTACAGCTTAGCACCGTATCTGGTATTTATGCCGTTTATCTTTCTGCTGAGCCATGTTGTGACGTACAACGAAGTGTTCTTTATCGATTTTGCCAACCTGTTCATGCTGGTATGGATCGCGGTGCTGATCTTCATTGCGATCAAGGAGATCAATAACTACAAGGTCAAGGAAACGTTCAAGATCATTGGTCTGACGATCTTTACGATCCTGATCGCATGTCTCCTGGCATTTATCATTTACGTACTGTGGTCGCAGGTATTTGACTTCCTGCAGTCGGTATTCGGAGAGGTGGTGTATCGGATTGGCAGCTAAAAGGAAAGTGAAAAAACTATGCAGCCTGGTGATGGCGGTAATCCTTCTTCTTTTCGTCCCCGACATGGGAACCGGCGTCCTCCTGCGCACGCAGGCGGCAGGCAGCATCAACGGACATCAGTTTGTAGCGGAGAATGCGCGCTATGCGCTCTATATGAGCGAGGAGGACTTATCCGTCGTTGTGGAAGACAAGACGACAGGCGCGTATATGGAGTCGTCCATCAGTTATGATGACGGAAACAACAATAACACATGGCTCGGCGCCATGAAGTCCGCGGTTGTGCTGACGATGATCAATCAGAGCGACGACACCAAGCAGGCGGACTTACTCAACGATAACGTCACAAAGACGATCACTTATACGTCCAATGGTTTTACGGCGGACATTTACTGGAATACCTACAAGCTTGGCATGAGGCTGGAGGTCAGCTTGGAGGAGGACGGTCTGGTGGCAAGGATTCCCGATGAGTCCATCCGCGAAGACGGCGACGCTTATCAGATCGGAACGATCTGCATCTATCCGTTTATGGGTTGTTCCTATCTGGACGATAAGGAAGGCTACCTCTTTATTCCGGACGGAAACGGGGCGCTCATTTATCTGGATGATAAGGAAGGGCGGTTCAACAGCGGCTATACCGCCATGGTTTACGGAACGGACGTCGGTTTTCAGGAAAATGTCGTGGAGTCCCTTTTGTGGGGCAGGTACCAGATGATTACCGACGCGCAGAAGGTGGCGGCGCCGGTATACGGCGTTGCGCACACGGACGATCAGATCGCGTACCTTGCGGTCGTGGAAGAGGGCGCGATGCGCGCCATGATCGAGGCGAACCCCAACGGCGTGAATGTGGATTATAACCGGATTTATGCGAAGTTTGTGGAACGGCGTCTCTACACGCAGCCGACGAGCAATAATTCGAGCAGCGGCTCTTTTAAGACGGCGGAGGCGGACAGAAGCCACTCCGATCTGCAGATCCGTTATTTGTTCCTCTCGGAAGGCGAGGCAGACTACTGCGGCATGGCGAATGCGTACCGCGATTATCTGATGACAAGAGGATTGTTGAGCGAAAGGGAAGATTCTTACCGGACGCGGGTGGATTTCCTTGGGACGGAGCGGGAGAGCTGGGTGATCGGCACGTCTGCGGTCGTGATGACGACCGTGGATGACATCCGCGAGATCTACGACGATTTATCCGCTGAGGGCGTGACGGACCTCTTTACCGTATATAAGGGCTGGCAGAAAGGCGGGCTTTACAACGTGCCGATCTCGAAGTATAAGGCGGACGGCGGCATCGGCGGAACCTCGGATTTGACAAAGCTCATACAGGACGCGGCGGCGGACGGGATTCAGATTTACCTGTATAACGACGCGATGCGGATCAATCCCGACGAGCAGAACGCTACCTTTAATGTCATTAAGATGATTAACAAGCGCCGTTTCACGGAGGATACCCACAAGGATGTCTATGAGGAAATGATGTACTTAACGCCGGCAAGAAGCAATAAGCTGCTGGATAAATTTGCGGCGAGCTACCTAAAGAAAGGCGTGGACACCATCTGTCTGGCGGGCGTCAGCAATACGCTGTTTTCCTATAATTACAGCGGGGAAGTCTATACCAGATATGACTGTGCGGACAGCTATGAGAGTATGGTGCGCGATCTGGATGAGGATGCGGCACTCGTGCTGGAACAGCCGTTTGCCTACCTGTGGCAGTATACGGACGCGTTTCTCGATATGCCGCTTTACACCTCCAATTATATTTTCGAGGACGAGAGCGTACCGTTCTTATCCATCGTATTCAAGGGCGTCATACCGGTCTATTCCGAGTATGTGAACTTTGAGGCGAACAAACAGGAGTTTTTCTTAAAGATGGTGGAGACCGGAACGTATCCGTCGTTCTACATCACAAAGGAAAGCTCGGCGGAACTGATCTACACGAATTCCTGCGATATTTACAGCTCGGAGTACAGTGTATACCGCGACACCATCATCGAGTATACGCAGGAGCTGCAGGCATTGAATGAAAAGGTGGCGGGCGCGCACATCGTCGGACATGAGATTCTTTCAAACGGCGTCACAAAAGTCACTTACGATAACGGAGTTACGGTTTACGTCAACTACAGCAGGACACAGCAGACGGTTGACGGAAATGTAGTCGAGGCAATGTCGTATAAGGTGGGTGAGTAAATGAGTAAAGAGAAAAAGCAGAAGAAACCCAAAGTAAAGCTTGGAAAGCTTGAAAAAAGAGAGGCGAGGATGGGGTATCTGTTCGTCGCACCGTGGATTATCGGCGTGCTGCTCTTTTTGCTGATACCACTCGGACAGTCGTTTTACTATATGTGGTTTAATATCCGCATCACCCCGCTTGGCACAGTATTCAATTATGTGGCGACGCAGAACTTTACGCAGATCTGGATGGAAAATCCGGAGTTCCCGCAGCAGCTTGTCACATACATATGGCAGACGATCGTGCAGGTTCCGGTCATCGTCGTGTTCGCGCTGATGATCGCCATGATGCTGAACGGCAAGATACGGTGCCGCGGATTTTTCCGGCTGATCTTCTTTCTGCCGGTCATCATCGTGAGCGGACCGGTCATGAACATGCTGGTGAGTGAGGGCGCGGCAACGATTCCAAGCATGAATGTGCAGGCGATCGTCAATGCGTTTGACACGTTCCTGTCGCATTCGGCGGCGGAGTCGGTCGGAGAGATTTTCAGCAACATGATCATGACGCTCTGGTATTCCGGCGTGCAGATCCTGATCTTCCTCTCAGCGTTACAGAAGCTCGATCCTGCGCTGTATGAGGCGGCGAAGATCGACGGCGGTTCGAACTGGGAGTGTTTCTGGAAGATCACGCTGCCGACGATCAAGCCGATGATCCTCTTAAATGCGGTTTACACGGTCATCTTCCTGTCGAGCAACGAGCAGAACAGCCTGATCACGATGATCGAGTCGGCAATGTTCTCAGGAACGAAGGAGAAGGGCTACGGATACGCTTCGGCGATGGCATGGATGTATGCGATTGTCATTACCCTGATCGTGCTTCTGTTCTTCCTGCTGCTCGGTTCGAAGAAGGACGCTTACGACAGGCAGATCAAGAAGGTCAAGAGGGCAAAGAAGAAGGAACTCCGCATGGAGAAACGGATAGAGAGGAGGGGAAAGCGAAATGTCAAGAAGCTCGAAAAAGCAAGGAAAAAGCGCAAATACAGAACCTACGACGGCTCTGGAGACTATTAAGAAGAAATTCACGAAGGAGAAGCTTCACCGCTTTATCTTTGGAACGAAGGAAAAACAGGGCGCAGGAAAGCAGATCGTGGTGTACGGTTTGCTCATCTGTATCGGCTTCGTGTACCTTTACCCGATGCTCTATATGTTCAGCACCAGCTTTATGAACCGCGACGATCTGCTCGATACGTCGGTCAAATGGCTGCCGAGCACGCTCTATATGCAGAATTATATTGACGCGGCAAAGTCCATGAACTTTTGGAGCACGTTCCTTAAGGGAATTATCATCGCCGGTCTGCCGACGCTCTGCAATGTGTTTATCTGCATGTTTATCGGCTACGGCTTTGCGCGGTATGATTTCAAAGGTAAAAAGATCATGATGGGAATTTTGATCTTTTCCTATATTCTGCCGAGCCAGGTCACGATGATCCCGACCTATGTGCTCTACAACAATATGGGGATTTTGGGAACGCTGTGGACCTTCCTGCTGCCTGCGATATTCGGGAACGGGTTAAACGCGCCGATCTTTATCCTGATCTTTTATCAATTCTTCCGGCAGGTGCCGAAAGTATTGATGGAGGCGGCGTCGATTGACGGTGCGGGGCATTTTAAGTCCTTTTTCAAGATTGCGATCCCGTCCGCGGTGCCTGCGATCATCACGGTCGTGCTGTTCTCATTCGTATGGTACTGGAATGAGTCGTACCTGACGGAGTTGTATGTACAGGGCTTAACGACCAAGAGCAACTGGACGAATCTGGTGATTCAGCTTAAGGATTTCGAATCCACATTCTCGACGAGGGCGAGTGTGGGCGATATGGCGACGAGCCTGAACGAATCCGTCAAGATGGCGGCGACGGCACTTTCCATCCTGCCGCTCTTGATCACTTATCTTGTGTTACAACGGCACTTTGTTGAGAGTATCGACAGGGCCGGTATAACAGGCGAATAAAGAAACAAAAAAAGATAAAGGAGGAAAAAGATGAAAAAGAAAATGTTGTTGACAGCTGCGCTCATGATGTCGCTGATCTTGGCGCTTGTGGGCTGCGGCGGCGGTAAGAAGGGCGGCGGACCGTCCGGCAATGTGGACGAGAACGGCGTGACGACCGACGAGATCACGTTGACGTTCTGGCATTACGAGGACGAGACGACGATCAACATGCTGGCGGAAAAGTTTATGGAGAAGTATCCGAACATCAAGGTGGAAACGCGTGTGATTGAGGATATGAGCACGGACTTATCCGCGGCGGCGGCGGCGGGAAACTTCCCGGATGTATTCGAGGGAACGGATTCCGATACGGCGCTGGCGAATCAGTACTGGCTGGACATTTCCGAGTATTTTGACAACGATCCGGAAAATGACAACCTGATGGCGACGATCAAGGAGTACGGTATCGGCTGTTTTGATACCGACGCGAGATACGCGGTGCCGATGGTATACTGGCCGAGCGGGATTTTCATTGACCGGAACGTCATCAACACGCTGAACCTGCAGATGCCGAGAACGGACTGGACTTGGGCGGAAATGATCCAGCTCATCAAGGACGCGACGGTCGATACCGGAAGCGGTATGAAGTATTTCGGACTTGGTTTCTACAACAGACTGGATTCCCTCTACGGGATCGCGGCATGCTCCCCGGAGGAGAGAGCGTTAAAAGGCGAGTTCGGTTACGACGGCACCGATTTTGACTTATCCTACTGGGCGGTCGGCGAGCAGGAATTCTCCGACTTAAAGCTCGGCGGATATGTGGCTCCTTCCCAGGAGACGCAGGAAATGGAAGACTGGACGGGCAACTGGGACGCATGGTTCGGAGAGACCGGACACGTTGCGGTATTCTCCGAGGGCTTCTGGACCTATCAGAACCTGTGGGGTCAGGAAGGCTATCAGGAGCGCTTCGGTCTGGACATTGTTCCTTATGTAACGCCGAACGTGGTGGACGAGAAAGAGCATAACGTCATTTCCACAATGTATATGGGCGGCGTATCCACCTCCTGCAAGTACCCGTACGAGGCATATCTGCTCTTAAAGTGGATGGGCTGGGGCATCGAAGGCTGGACGGAGAGAATTGCGATCTATTCCGATACCTCCATCGTAAACGCATCCGGCGTACCGTTGAAAAATGCGCAGATGCCGATGCCGATTACGCTGGATGAGGGGGTTTGGGAGGGTTACAAGTCCCTGTTCCCGCAGGATGCGGATCACAAGCCGTACTGGGATGACTATTTTGCAAGCGTGACAAGACCGGTTCCTTACGGTTGGTACAATATAGCTGGCTACTGGAACTTCTGCGATCAGTACTTTAACAGCATCGGTATCCACGATCTGGTCGATGCAGGAAAAGCGAAAGCGGCGGATTATGTCGAGGAAGCGACCGAGCAGGCGAACTATTATCACGCGGAGGCGATGATCTCTTATTTCGGACCGAACGGTTACAACGTCTTATCCGAGGAGGATCTGGCGAAATATCAGGCAGTGGTAGATTCTTTCGCTCAATAAAAACTGCGGACGGTAGGAAACCGGATGCAGCCTGGGAACCGGATGCGGCGGGAACGACCGCGTCCGGTCCCCTGAGGGGAAGTTCTATATAAAATTCAAAGGGAGGAAAAAAAAGAATGAAGAAAAAATTATTGGCGATTCTTCTGAGCACCGCGATGATGGCGACCATGCTTTCTGCGTGCGGCGGCGGGGATGACAGCAGCGACAACAGCAACACGCAGGATGACGTATCAGCGCCGGCGGACGATGCAGGCGCGGGCAATGATGCGGCGGATAATGCGACGCCGGAGACGCCGGCGGAAGTGACGCCGGAAGCATTGCCGGACGCATTTGCACACATCACATTTGATGAGGGCGCAGGCGAGAGCTATGTAGCGGTTACCCAGGATGAAAACAATCCGGGCGACAATGACGGCGCAACCCACGGCATTATCCCGACGGATGTAACGTTTGCGTATGCGGACGGTCCGGTCGGAAACGCACTGTATGTAGACGGAAAGTTCGGTCTGGACTTAAAGTTAGAGCCGACGAATACGGACGCATATACGGTATCGTTCTGGATGAACGCGGACAGACTTTCTAATTACGGTCCGACATTACAGATCGGTTACAACATCGGCAGAGTGGATAATTCCGGCAACAACGTAACATGGATGAATATCACACAGACAGATTTCCCAGGCTTTAAGGCATTCCCGGTCGTATGGAGCCGCAACGAGGCGAGCGACGCGCAGGACGGCACGGACTGCTGGCCGTGGATGTGGGCTTTCAAGGGCGAGGACGAGGCAATCACCGGAAAGAAAGAATGGATGATGGTAACGGTTGTCTGCACCGGCGAGGCACAGAGCGGACCGCTTGGTTCCACGACGGTCGGCGCACAGTGGTATGTAAACGGCGAACTTGCTTATGATTCCAAGGCATGCTTTGATACGAACGGTTCGTCCATGGGCTGGGAAGGCTATACATGGGATGCAACGCTCGCTCCGAATATCATGCAGCCGGGCAGCTCTACGTTTGAGTCCTACTTCGGCATCAACTATTGGGATACGATCTTCAAGGGCTTTATCGACGATCTGTATGTATTTGACACCGCGCTTTCCGCAGGACAGGTCGCTTCCCTGTACGCACTGGGCGATCCGACTGTAGAGTCCGTAGCGCCGGAAGCTCCGGTGGAGGAGGAAGAGGAAGCAGAGCCGGTAGCAAGAGACCACAGCGATGTGGAGACGACCGGTACGGTAGTCGGCGCAAAGGATTGCTCGACCGAGTTCTGGAAAGAGTTCTCCGACATTGTAGCAGTACCGAACGGCGAGTCCGCAACGATGACGTTCACGAACTGGTCCAGCGGCTTAAACAACTGGAACAACTTCGTTGTCATCCTTCAGAGCACACCGGACGGACATTCCGCGGAAGACAATGCGGATTACGCAGAGTACGGCGTTGTCCGTGCAGATAACTATGGCTGGGGCGGCGGTTATGACGGGATTGCCGTTGCAGAATGTGACTGGAACTGGGATACGTTCATTGATGATGTGGACGGCGCAACGGTTGAGCTGACCGTGACAAACAATGGCGATACGGCGGATGTCAAAGCAGTCGTTACCTCCGCAGCAGGAGCAGTTCATACGCAGACCTACACCGGCATTGCGGTAACGGGCGATGTGTATTTCTGCTTAACGGTTGACGGTTCCTTCGTTGACATTCAGTAAATGTCATTTCGTGATTTTGTAACAAGGTTCAAATCAAGCTGAGAGCAGCACTCCGGATGACGGACACGACCGGGATCCGGAGTGCTTTCTCTTGTATTACATTTCCCACAGAATACAGATGCCTATGTGCGGTGAGTACCGTGGACGGGCATGTATATTCTGTACAAGAGTCTTTGTAGATGTGGTATAATCAATTCAAAAAACTTAGGAGGGTTATGATGGGCGAAAGAGAGAGAAACGGTGTAATTACGGAATACAACCAGCCATGGATCGAGCAGCGCGCCGATCCTTATGTGTACCGGCATACGGACGGGAGCTACTATTTTACGGCGTCCGTTCCGACCTATGACCGCATCATCCTGCGGAAAGCGGACAGTCTTTCGGCGCTTGCGGAGGCGGCGGAAACCGTTGTCTGGACAAAACATGTGTCGGGACCGATGAGCAAGCATATCTGGGCGCCGGAGCTTCACTATCTGTCCGGTAAATGGTATTTGTATTTCGCGGCGGGCGAGGAAGAAGACATTTGGAAGATCCGCCCGTATGTGCTGGAATGCCGCGGCGGCGATCCGATGCGGGACGCGTGGAAGGAATGCGGTAAGATGCAGCGCGCGGACGACGATATTTATTCGTTCGAGGCGTTTTCTCTTGATGCGACCATTTTTGAAAATAAGGGAAGCTATTATTATATCTGGGCGGAGAAGGTCAGTGTCGGCATTCAGATCTCCAATCTCTATATTGCGAGAATGGAGTCGCCGACCAAGCTCGCGACGGCGCAGGTGCTTTTGACAACGCCGGACTATGACTGGGAGCGCGTGGACATCTGGGTGAACGAGGGTCCTGCGGTCATAAAACGGGACGGGCGTATCTTTGTCACGTATTCCGCGAGCGCTACGGGCGAGTGCTACTGCATGGGAATGCTGAGCATTGGCGAGGATGAGGATCTTCTCGATCCGCGCGCATGGAAAAAAGAACGTCAGCCCGTGCTGCGTTCGGACCGGGAAAAAGGATTTTACGGACCGGGACATAATTGTTTTACCAAATTGGAGGACGGGACGGATGTGTGCGTCTATCATGCGCGCACCTATGCCGAGATCGTCGGCGATCCGCTCTACGATCCGAACCGGCATGCCATGCTGATGAAAGTAGAGTGGGATAAGGACGGGAGACCGGTGTTTGATTATCGGAATCATATTTGAGGCAATCGCCCAGAGACAATCAGAAGGGGAGGTAAGAAGATGGGACAGGAAAAAAACAAACAGGCAATCGAGGAGGCGAGGACGGCGCTCGGCATTGAGTTTGGTTCCACGCGCATTAAGGCGGTGCTCGTCGGGGAGGACAACGCGCCGATCGCGCAGGGCGATCACGAGTGGGAGAATCGTTTGGAGAACGGAATCTGGACCTACAGCCTTGACGACGTGTGGACGGGGCTGCAGGACTGCTATACAAAGCTGGCGGAGGACGTCAAAAAACAATACGGCGTCACCTTAAAGAAGGTCGGGGCGATCGGATTTTCCGCCATGATGCACGGCTATATGGCGTTTGACAAGAGCGGCGAACTGCTCGTGCCGTTCCGCACATGGAGAAATACGATGACGGAGGAAGCGTCGGCAAAGCTGACCGAAGCGTTTGCTTACCACATTCCGCAGCGCTGGAGCATCGCGCATCTGTATCAGGCGATCTTAAATAAGGAAGCGCATGTGCCGCAGGTGGATTACATGACGACCCTGGACGGCTATGTGCATTGGAAACTGACCGGTGAAAAGGTGCTCGGCGTCGGAGAGGCGTCCGGCATGTTCCCGATCGACCTTGCGACAAAAAATTACGACGCGGGTATGGTGCGCAAGTTTGACGAGCTGGTCGCGGGAGAGGGATTCCCGTGGAAACTTGCCGACATCATGCCGAAGGTGCTGGTCGCGGGCGATAGGGGCGGTGTGCTGACCGAGGAAGGCGCGAAGCTGTTAGACGTAAGCGGCAATCTGGAAGCGGGCATCCCGTTATGTCCGCCGGAGGGAGACGCGGGAACGGGCATGACGGCGACGAACAGCATCACGCCGCGCACAGGCAATATTTCCGCCGGAACGAGCGTCTTTACGATGGTCGTGATGGAGAAAGACTTAAAAAAGGTGCATGAGGAGATTGACCTTGTGACGACGCCGACCGGCAATCTGGTCGGCATGGTTCATTGCAATAACTGCACGTCCGATTTGAACGCGTGGGTGAATCTGTTTGAGGAGAGTCTTGCCTGCTTTGGCTGTAAACCGGATCGGAACGAGCTGTACGGAACGCTGTACCGCGAGGCGCTGAAAGGCGATGCGGACTGCGGCGGACTGATGGCGTATAATTATTTTTCCGGGGAGACGATCACGGGCTTTGAGGAAGGACGTCCGCTGTTCGTGCGCACGCCGGACGCGAAATTCAATCTTGCGAATTTCATGCGCGTGCACCTGTATACGGCGCTCGGCGCGATCAAGGTCGGCATGGATATTCTGACAAAAGAAGAAGGCGTGCAGATCGACAGTATGCTCGGACACGGCGGGCTGTATAAGACGCCCGGCGTCGGGCAGCGGATCACGGCGGCGGCGCTCAATACGCCGGTTTCCGTGATGGAGACAGCCGGCGAGGGCGGCGCGTGGGGCATGGCGCTGTTAGCTTCCTACATGTTAAATAAATCGGATGCGGAAACGCTGGATGAGTATTTGAACAACAAAGTATTCGCAGGCGACAAGGGTGTCAGGATGGAGCCGGATGCAAAAGACGTCGCGGGCTTCGATGCGTTTATTGAAAAGTATAAGAAGGCGCTGCCCGTGGAACGCGCGGCGGTGGAGAATTTCTAGGGGCGATGACAGGTCATTGCGAAACACAATCGCACAGCCTATAGGATGCGTTTCGCAACCGCCTATCCAAAAGGCGATAACAGGAAAAGGAGCGGAGTCGATATGTTAGAGGAATTAAAGAAAAAAGTATACGAGGCGAATATGGAACTTCCGAAATACGGACTGGTGACGTTTACCTGGGGCAATGTGAGCGAGATCGACCGCGAGAGCGGTCTGTTCGTCATTAAACCGAGCGGCGTTCCCTATGAGACGATGAAGCCGGAAGACATGGTCGTGATGAACTTAGACGGCGAGCGCGTGGAGGGAAATTACAATCCGTCCTCTGACACGCCGACCCATGCGGAGTTATATCGGGCGTTTCCTGAGATCGGCGGCGTCGTACATACGCATTCCTCCTGGGCGACGAGCTGGGCGCAGGCGGGCAGGAGCATCCCGTGTTACGGGACGACGCATGCCGATTATATTTACGGCGAGGTTCCGTGTCTGCGCGTGCTGACAAAAGAGGAGATCGACGAGGCATACGAAAAGAACACCGGACTGTTGATCGTCAAAGAATTTCAGAAAAGAGGACTGGACGTGACGGCGGTTCCCGCCGTGCTGTGTAAAAATCACGGACCGTTCGCATGGGGCAAGGACGCCGTGGAAGCGGTGCATAACGCGGTCGTTTTAGAGGAGGTTGCCAAGATGGCGGCACGGGCGGAACAGATCAATCCGGACGTACAGCCTGCGCCGCAGGAACTTCAGGATAAGCACTATTACAGAAAACACGGTGCGAACGCGTATTATGGACAAAAAAAATGAAGATTTTCTAAGGCTGGAAAGTACCCAGCCCAAGAAAATCTAAATCATTTTTTGAAGAATGTCCTGATGGACATTCTTCCGGGAGTAAATACAGCGTTCTTCTGGTAGGAATCGGGGGCAGCAGGATGGCGGATAGATCGACTGTGAGGGTGTGTAAGCGTTGTCTTTTGAGGGAATTTGACGAGGCGGAATACCGCGAAAAGCTGGAGCGTTATATCGTCGGTCTGGATAATGACGTCAAGGCGGCGGAGCCGCTCTACGAAAAGCGGCTTTCCGTCTGCAAGGAATGTGAAAAACTCTCGGAGGGGACCTGTCTTGCCTGCGGTTGTTATGTGGAGCTGCGCGCCGCGGTAAAAGCGGGCAGGTGTCCGCACAAAAAATGGTAATGGGAGAGGGAGCGGATGAAGCAGGAGCATTGTGCAAAGACGCCGCCGATGGGGTGGAACAGTTACGATTATTATGATACGACCGTGAACGAGGAACAGGTCAAAGCGAACGCCGACTATATGGCGGCGCACTTGAAAGCCTGCGGATGGGAATATGTCGTCGTCGATATAGAGTGGTATGCCTATGACGCGGGTTCCATGCGGGAACGGTATCAGTATATTCCGTTTGGAAAAGTGGAGATGGATGCATACGGAAGACTGCTTCCGTGTCCGCAGCGGTTTCCCTCGGCGGCGGGCGGAAAAGGATTTGCACCGCTTGCGGAATATGTGCATTCACTGGGATTGAAATTCGGCATACATATGATGCGCGGGATCCCGCGCGAGGCGGCGCACCGGCATCTGCCAATCTGCGGGACTTCGGTAACGGCAAATGAGATCGCCGATCCGTATAGTATCTGCGGCTGGAACCCGGATATGTACGGTGTCAATCCGGCGTGCGAGGGCGCGCAGGCGTATTACGATTCTCTTTTTGCCCTGTATGCGCAGTGGGGCGTTGATTTTATCAAGTGCGACGATATTTGCCGGATGGATATGCCGTCGGCGCGGGCGGAGATTCAGATGCTGCATCAGGCGATGGAGCGCTGCGGCAGACAGATGGTTCTAAGTCTCTCTCCGGGACCGGCAAAAATCGAAGAAGCGTGGTATTATGCGCAGCATGCCAACATGTGGCGTATCACGGATGATTTTTGGGATCATTGGGATTCCTTAAAGGATATGTTTGACCGCTGCGAGTTGTGGCAGAAGCATGTGGCGCCGGGAAGTTATCCGGACTGCGATATGCTGCCGCTCGGCAAGATCGGAAAAGCGTTCGGCAATGAGCGCGATACCGGATTCACGCGCACGGAGCAGGTCACGATGATGAATCTCTGGTGTATTTTCCGTGCGCCGTTGATGATCGGAGCGGAGCTGACGAAGCTGGATGAGTGGACGACAGGGCTTTTGACGAATGAGACGCTCCTTCGGTGCGTGCAGAAAGGCGGGACGCCGGTACAGCTTTCCCGTGATGAGGAGTGCGCGGTCTGGATGAATCGGGATACGGAGGACGGCAGTGTGTATCTGGCGCTTTTTAATTTAAGTGAGCAGGAGCGTGTGGCGGCGCCGAAAGCCGAGGCGCTTTCGGCAAACGGCGTTTCGCTTATGGGAAAGAAAATGCGTTCCGCATGGGAGGGCGCGTATGAAGCAGGAACCATGCGGAATGATGTTTCCGTGCTGCTTCCCCCGCACGGTTCCGTATTTTGGGTATGGCGGTAAATGGCGCGCATTGGAAAGGCGCTGGACCCGATATGCGGTTTTAAGTAGAAGCAAAAAGCGGGAAACGGCGCGCTTTGAGAGAAGTGATGCGCCTGACCGCAGATTTCAATGGAAGATCGGTGAAGCCGATTGGAAGTCGGGCGGCGGGAAACGCGTGTATCGGAAGGGCGTTATGCCCGATAGGCAGTTTTAGAAGAGGGAACAGGCGGCGGAAGCGTAGGAACCTCGGATTTCGGAAAGGGATGGGTATGAGAATGAAAAAACGAATCATGACGTGGCTCGGCGTTTGTCTGCTTGGCGTGATGTTTGCGATGACGGCGCTTGCCGAGGGTGAAACGGCAAACACATCGACGGAGGACGGCGTCACCGTGACGATCGAAACGGATAAAGCGGAATATCGCGCGGGCGAGGAAATTCATTATACGCTCCGCGTGGAAAATACGAAGCAGCATTGGACGCTTGCGGCGACAAGCTTTACCTACAGCAATACCGACGGAATCATCGAGGCGTCGGAGGGGTCCGCGCCGACGGAACTTCCCGAAATCGCGGCGGGAGAGACCTATGAGCTGAGCGGCGTGTTCATCGGCGACGGGGAGATTTACGTTTCGCAGGGCTTGGGAAGCGGCGCAGTCATCGGCATCGCAGTCGGCGCTGCGGCGGTTGTGATTATCGTGATTGTGGTGGTGCTGATCCTGTTAAAGAAGAAAAAGGGCAGCGGGAAACACGGCGGCGGGAATGCATCCCAAAGCATTCTTGTTTTCTTTCTGACCGCGGCGCTTGCGGCGGGGATGGTACCTGTCATCCCCGCGCAGGCGGCGGCAGCGGATGTGGAGGAGATCACGGTCCGCCCTTATATCAAGGTGCAGTATGCGGGACAGGAGATCATGATCCGCGCCGTCATCAATTTCAAGGCGTCGCAGGATCTGTTAGTCATCGGGCAGGAGCATATTCAGCTGGCGCAGAAAGTGACCTGTCATGATCCGTCCATTTTCCGTGATCTGGACGGCACTTACTATATTGTCGGCAGCTTCCTCTGCGGGGCGATGTCCCAGAATCTGACGGACTGGACGAGCCGGGACGGCGTGATTCAGGGTAATTTTACGGAGGACGTCAAAGAGCAGATCCGGGCGTGGAATTTAGACGACAATGCCGGCGGATGGAACGGTTATCTTTGGGCGCCGGACGTGATCTACAATACGGCGATGGAGAAATACTGCATGTATCTAAGTGCAAACGGGGACAACTGGAAATCCAACATTGTTCTTTTAACGGCGGATGCGTTCGAGGGACCGTATGATTATGCGGGCACGATCGTGTACGGCGGTTTTAATGCGGAGGATTACGCCGAGACAGACGCGCCGCTTGTGACCGGGGAGAATGAGATTCCGGAGCGCTACGTGACAAACGGCGTGGACAATCATAAATGGGGCGATATGTATCCGAACTGCATTGATCCCTGCGTGTTCTACGACGATGAGGGGAATCTGTGGATGTCCTACGGTTCCTGGTCGGGCGGCATTTTCATGCTGGCGTTGGACGAGGAGACGGGACTGCGCGATTATTCGGTCAGCTATGAGACGGATATTCATTCGGATGCTTATTTTGGCAAAAAGATCGCGGGCGGCATGTATGTGTCGGGCGAAGCGTCTTATATTGAAAAGATCGGCGATTACTATTACTTGTTTATTTCCTACGGCGGGTTAGAGGCGGCGCGCGGCTATAACATCCGGGTGTACCGCTCGGAAACGCCGGACGGCGGCTATGTGGACGCGCTCGGAAACGATGCGTTTTTTGACACCTATGCCATGAACTTTAATATGAGCAGGGGCGTGCGGCTTTTCGGCGGCTACAAGTGGAGAAACTTTATTTCGGGGCAGGTAGCGCAGGGGCACAATTCCGCGTTTGTGGATGAGGACGGGCGCGCTTATATCGTATTCCATACGCGCACGAGCAACGGTACCGAGGGGCATTATGTGAAAGTGCACCAGTTGTTCGTCAATAAAGAAGGATGGCTTGTGGCTGCGCCGTATCAGACCGTGGGCGAGAGCCTGCCGCAGAACGGATTATCCGTATCGCAGGTTGCGGGCGATTATGAGATGATCATCCATGAATTGGAGATCGATTATGAGAGTCTGGAAACGAAAAAGCCGCAGTTTGTCACGCTGACGGAGGACGGAAAGATCAGCGGCGATTACACGGGTACCTGGACGCTGGAGCCGGGGACGCCGTATATCACGTTACATTTTGATGGCGTATCTTACAGCGGCGTCACGTTGGAGATGGCGGTGGAGAATACGAATATTGAGACGGTCGTCTTTACGGCGATGGGAATCGAAAACCAGGTGACGATCTGGGGCAGCAGGGTGTACGAGTAAAGAAGCCGCAGACGGTATGATATTTAATAACAGATGTGATTATACAAAAAAAGCGGACATGGAGGGACAGAATGGAAAAAAAGTCTTTAGAGAGAAGGAAAACGATGATGCGGCCGGGGTTTCGGCTGAATTGTCATGACAGGGATCTAAACCCGCTGTTTGAGTCCCATGATCCGTCCATGTTTTATGATCCGATGAGCGGTTATTATTATTCCTATTCGACGGACAGTGCGATCACTTCCGAGTATCGTCCGGGGATCCCGATCCGAAAAAGCAATGATCTGATCAATTTTGAATTTGTCGGGTACGCGCTTTCCGATGAGGCGATTGCGGAAGCAAGAGATAACGGGCGTTATGCGCCGACGCCGGGATTCTGGGCGCCGTTTGCAGAGTATGTGAAAGGGGAGTACCGCCTGTATTATTCGGCGACGCGCGCGTTCGGAAGCTCGGAGTCGCGCATTTATCTCGCAGTGGCGGATAATCCGGAGGGACCGTTTGAAAACAGGGGCGTCGTCGTGGATACCTGGGGGACGGACAATTCGTATCCGAACGCGATCGATCCGCATGTGGTGGATGATCCGCACGGGGGAAAATATCTGATATATGGTTCTTTTTTTGGCGGAATCTATATCAAAGAGCTTGCACGGGAGACGGGGCTTGCGCTGTCGGGGGACGCGCATGAGCTGGGGCGTCTCATCGCGCATAAGCCGGCGGGCTCCTATATTGACGGACCGGAAGGGGCGGCGGTCATCCGCAATCCGCAGAACGGCAATTATTATCTGTTCCTTTCGTATGGATGGCTGGGGGACGATTATGACATCCGCGTGGGACTAAGCCGCAGGGTCGAAGGTCCTTATCGCGACAGGGACGGTAAAAGTCTGAATGGAGAGTCGCTTGGCACGAAGCTTGCGGGAAGTTATTGCTTTTCTGCAGAAGCGCCGTACGCGGATTCCGCTGAACAGAAGAAGCGGCGCACGCTTGAGGTACGGACGAAGCAGGGGGTAAGAAAGGAGTCTGTCAATTGCCGGAAATGGCGTTTTGACGGGTTTCGCGGACCGGGGCACGGCGTGCCGTTTTATAACGTGCCGGATGGTTCGTATTATTTTGTGCATCATATGAGGGACGGCGCGGCGGCGCTTGTGCATGAGCCGACAAGTAAGAAAGACAAACGTTCCTACCGTATGCATTATATGGTCGTGCGGAGGATGTATTTTATCAACGACTGGCCGGTGCTGTCGCCGGAGCCGTATGCGGGCGAGGCGCGCGCCGACGGGCGGGTGTACCGCTTTGATGTGGCGGGCGGCGTTCCGGTCGGGGCGGATGCGCCGGATGCAGCGTATGCGAGGACGGAAGCGCAGCCGGATGCGGCGGCAGAGCGGGATGCGCCGGACACGGAGGGCGCTTGGGAGTGGATCGTATTTTCGAATACGGATAATGAGCTGGTGCGCGGGAGCACGGACTTATCACTGTCCGGTGTGACGGCGCTTGTGGGAGAGGCGTTTGATTTTGAAAACAGCTGCTTATGCCGCGTGCTCTGCGGTTACACGGACGACGGACGAAGCGTGTGGGCAAAAAGAGGATAACAGGGAGGAGGACGGACATGGGAGAGCGGGAGCAGGAACAGGCGTTAAGACACGCCAATGCCGACGGCATGATTTATGACAGGTTCCGCAAAAAAGAATCCCTAAACGGGGAATGGCATTATGCCGTGGACCAGTACGATACGTGCATCGGCGCGAAGTGGTATGAGGAGCAGCGCTATGACGAGGGTGGGAATCTTCTTCCAGTGGATTATTCTTTTGACGAGTGGGACAGGATGGCGCTGCCGTGCTGTCCGAATACCGTGGACCGCATGTATCTGCTCTATGAGGGCAGCATGATATTTACACGCACCTTCTTTTTTGAAAAACAGCAGGAAGACGAGCGCGTATTCTTAAAGATCGGCGCAGTCAATTATCTTTGCAGGGTATTCTTAAACAAAACCTATGTCGGGATGCATCGGGGCGGTTCTACGCCGTTTTATTTTGACATTACGGAGCTGCTTACGCACAGCAACCGTATTCTGATCCAGGCGGACAGCACGAGGCGGGAGGAACAGGTTCCGACCGTTGTTACGGACTGGTTTAACTACGGGGGCGTTTACCGTGATATAGAGATCATCCGCGTGCCTGCGGTTCATATCAAGCGGTTTGAGGCCGCGTTGGAGCCGGGCAGCGGCTTCCGGAAGATCCGCGTGAGGATCGCGCTTTCCGAGGCGGTCAGCGAAACGGCGGTTTTCACGATCGACGAGCTGCATATACGGCAGGAGATCGCGGTGGAAAACGGCGTCGGCGAGCTTGTGTTTGAGGCTTCGCCCAAGCTTTGGTCGCCGGAGTGCCCGAAGCTTTACGATGTTTCTTTATGCTGCGGAAAAGATCGTGTCAGCGACCGCGTGGGCTTTCGGGAGATTCGCGTTAAGGGCATGGACATTCTCTTAAACGGGAAACCGATTTTCTTAAAGGGCGTTTGTCTTCACGAGGACAGCGCCGCAAACGGCAAGGCGCTGACCGATGAGGAGCGCATGGAACATATCCGCGCCGCGAAAGAACTCGGATGCAATTTTATGCGCCTTGCGCATTATCCGCACAGCGAAAAAATGGCGCAGCTTGCCGATGAGACGGGGCTCCTGCTCTGGGAGGAGATTCCGGTTTACTGGAATATTCAGTTTGATAACGAGGATACGTACCGCGATGCGGAAAATCAGCTCCGCGAGCTGATCACAAGGGATTTTAACCGCGCGAGCGTCATCATCTGGTCGGTGGGAAACGAGAACCAGGATACGGATGCCAGACTGAAATTTATGGGTGCGCTGGCGGATACCGCCCGCAAAGCGGATCCGACAAGACCGGTCTCTGCGGCGTGCCTTGTCAATTTTGCCAAGAATGCCATTGAGGATCGGCTGGAAGCGTGTCTTGACATCATCGGTCTGAACGAGTACTGCGGGTGGTATGTCGCGGATTTTAGCACGTTGCCGGCGCTGTTTGAAAACAGTCATCCGGATAAGCCGGTCATCATCACGGAATTTGGCGCGGACGCCTGCGCGGGACTCAGGGGGACGGTCACCGACAAAGGAACGGAGGATTGTCAGGCGTACATTTACGAAAAGCAGGTGGAGCAGATCGGTAAAATAGATTATATCAAGGGAATGGCGCCTTGGATATTGCGGGATTTCCGCTGTCCGCGGAGAACGGCCGTCACGCAGAAATATTACAATACCAAGGGCTTGATTTCCAAGGATGGAAAGCGTAAAATGGCGTTCGACGTGCTTCGCAGATTTTATCATTCTATCGTGTGAAAAGAGGAGTTCCATGAAAAAAAAGAAAAGAAGGACCGTGCGGGATGAGGGGCGCATTTCCGCACTGGACATTATCAAAGATATTTTGTGTTTTTTTCTGATGGTAGGCTGTACGGCGGGCTACGTCGTGCTGTTGCTGCTCATCATCAGTTTTATCACGCTGTCCTATCTGCATTTTACGATTGAAGGCATCCTGATCGCAGGAGCGGTCAGCGGCGGGATTGCGGGGATTTATTATATTGTAAAAATGGTTAAAAAATACCGCGCGTTGTAGTTTTTGCCAAAATTCCTTGACTTATCCTGCGAGGGTTTGTATAATCAGCACAAAGCATACATTCTTTGACGGAGTTGTTCAAGGCTGTCTTACGCGCATTGGGTTTATGCGGCATCCGGTAGGGATACCGTGTTCCGAACGCGATCAGCCAATCTTCGGGCAATCCGTGTCAGACGGCATTCTGCCGCTTCTTAAATGCTTATTGAAACAGGCATTCTTTTGTAATCTATGCTTTTATCCACAACTAACTTAGAAAGGCATAGTGCACGAAAGAAAAAGAGGCGGGCAGTCTCCTGTTTTCCTGCACTATGGGAACAGGAGGAAACGAATGAGAAATGTAAGGAAACTGGAAGAACTGAACTTAGTAGATGACTTTCTGGCAAACAGCCTGACAAGTCATGCGGTGTACGGGGAGCCTGCGGCGCGGTGCATCCTCGAATGCATCTTAGGCAGGAAGATCGGAAAGCTGAAAGTCACCCCACAGAGGGCCGTGCCGGGAGAGGATACGGATAAGCACGGTATCCGCATGGATGTGTATCTTGACGAGGAAGACGGAGAACTCTTTGACCTGGAGCCAGATAACAATGACGGAGAGAATGACGTTGCGTCGCTCCCGAAACGGGTGCGGTTCTACCATGCGAAGCTGGATGCGGGCTGTCTGAAAACAGGTGTGGAGTATGCGGAGCTGCGGAATGTGATCGTGATCTTTATCACGACATATGATCCGTTTGGCTTGGACCGGATGGTCTACACGGTCAAGAGCGGATGTATCGAGGTTCCGGAACTGCCGTATGAGGACGGGGCGCGGACAATTTTTCTTTACACAAAAGGAAAAGAGGGGAACCCGCCGGAGAATCTGCGTGAACTTTTGTATTACATGGAGCATACGTCAAAGGAGAATGCCAGAACGGAGCGGTTGCAGAGACTGCACGAAATGGTGACGGCAGTCAAGCGTGACGGAGAGGTAGGGCTGAATTATATGAAGAGCTATGAGATCGAACAGCGGAGATGGAAAGAGGGACGAGAAGAAGGACGAGAAGAAGGACGGGAGCAGGGGCTTGCAGAGGGGAAGGCGGCCGGTATCGCGGAGAGTATTTTCAAACTGTTGAGTGATATGGGAGAAGTTCAGTGCTCAGTGCAAACTACAATTCGTGCGCAGAAGGACGAAACAATTCTTCTCACATGGCTTGAATTTGCGGCGAAAGCACAAAGCATTGAGGAATTTACAGCGCAGATATATGCGCAGCCGGTAAATGGGTAGAGAGGATAAAGCGCGAATGACAGGTTTCTATTCCGTTCTGCATATATTGGTGGACGGCGTGTGCGCGATGGCAATGTTCGGAACGTTTCTTCCGATGGCACACGGGTATTTTTACATCCTGCTGTATAATTTCTGTGCGTTTGCCATGCAGATGCCGTTTGGTGTGCTGCTGGATATACTGAACGGGAATAACGAAAAAAAGAAAACAGATTTCGCATTGCTTACGGCAGCCGCCGGTGTGATGCTTACGATTGCGGGAGCCGTGATACATCCGGTCATATTGGGAATCGGGAACGCGCTGTTTCATGTCGGCGGCGGTGTGGGAACGATACGTGATGGCGGGAACGGCGGGCATAACGGCGGCGTTCAGCCGGGAGCGACAGGCGATGGCGGAAGCATTCTGCACGGCGGCAATGTGGGAAACGAATCCGGCAGCCGCAGCGATGGCAGTCAGGAAAAGCGTTTGGCTGCGCGGCTTGGCGTGTTTGTGGCGCCGGGAGCATTGGGGCTGTATGCGGGGACGCTGCTTGCTCAAAATGGCATATGGAAGCCCTGTTTTTGGGCAGGAAGTGTTTTGATGCTGGTATTGTGCGGGGGTGCGGCGTGTATCCGCATCCGACAATGTATGCGGCATGTGTGTGAGCCATATACGGAAGCGGCTTCCAAAATGGGAAATTCCGAAACGGAAAAAGCAGGGGGCGGCAGGCGTCGTGCAAGCCTGCGTCTGGCGGTCTGCTGTCTGCTCGTTGTTATTCTGCGGTCCTATATCGGGATGGCGGTGTCATTTTCTTGGAAAAGCGGCGTTTTGGCAGGAATTTTGAGCGTGCTCGCCGTAGCGGGAGGAAAAGCGGCAGGCGGAATGTTATCCGTCTGGAAAGGATCGGTCAAAACGGCGGCAGTATCATTATTTTTAGCGGCGGTCTGTTATTTCTGTTCCGGTGTGATGCCGGTCGGATTGGCGGCGCTGTTTTTGTTTCATATGACAATGCCGATCACGCTGTATTGGATGGTGCGCGCGTTTCCGAAAATGCCCGGCTTTGCGTTCGGCTGTCTGACCTTTGCGCTGTTTTTGGGATTTGTACCGGTATATTTGGGGATGCCGGCATTTCTTCCGGGAAATGTTCTGGGCTGTGCGGGCAGCCTGATTTCACTGCTTCTGCTGGCGGCAGCGACAGGAAAAGGCGGAAGGAGGACGCGGTGAGAAACGATCTTCTTGAAATGTTTGGCGTTTCTTTGATGATGACGATCGCGCTGGAACTGACTGCGGTCTTCGGATGCACACAGCTTCGAAAGAAATGCGGTCTCCATGGCTGCTTGTTACCGGCACTGCGGGGACGAAACGGCTTTCTGCTGGTGATCCTGGTGAATGTACTCACCAATCCGGCGGCGGTTTTGTTGTGCTGGCTGAGCCGTTCCTATATGCCGCGGGTGCCGCAGATGCCGGTTCAGCTTGCGGTAGAGGTGATAGTTGTGTCGGTGGAGGCGTGGATTTACTGCCGCTTTGCCAAAGAAGAAGGCGGGAAGATCGATCATCCGGTTTTCCTGTCGGTCGCAGCGAATCTATGTTCATGGCTGACCGGCGTGCTGGTGCAGGCGGTAAAAAGGTAAAATCAGAAAAAGCAGAGAAACTCAGAAAAAGCAGAGAAACTCAGAAAAAGCAGAGAAACTCAGAAAAAGCAGAGAAAATCAGAAAAAGCAGAGAAAATCGGAAATTGCCAGAGAAAAACAGAAATACCAGAGAAACTCAGAAATATCAGAGAAAATACAAATAGCAGAAGCGTTGGAAAAACAGGAAAATGGAAAGAATAGCGGGGACAGCGGGCAGGAAAATGCACAGCTGTGGGAAAACAGGAAGGAAAGCGTGGAATTTATGAAAAAATGGACATGCATTTTGGGGGCGGTGTTTTGTTTTTTACTCTGTACGGTTTCCGTGAGGGCGGATGTGATCTGGGAGCCGGAGGATTCTTTTTATGAAAAACATGCGGCGGAATGTGATTATGTAAACCGTCAATACAGTGCAAACGGTCCGGACGGCGTGGTCATTTTGTATGAAAGCCCGGAATCGGATAAAGTGATCGCAACATGGGAAAACGGTTACAAGGTGCGTATTTCGCACACATATGAGGATGAGCGCGGAATCCTGTGGGGGATCAACATGGGTGATCAGACCGGATGGATGCCGATGGAGTATATGAAAGTGATTTATGATTCGACTTCTTTTTGGCAGGATTACGGCGGTCAGATTGTCAGCGGGTACGGTGTGCTGGAAGAACAATTCCGGGATGAGGACGTTTATTTTTGGCGTTATCCGGGCGCGGAGACGTTCGATATTGTCAGCCTGAAGGATTGGGAAGAACTGCCGCAGTACAGCAGTGTATATACGGATGAGGCGGGGCATCGCTGGGGTTATATCGGATATTATTACGGGTATCGGGACGTCTGGGTATGCATTGACGCGCCGACGGCAGACTTAGAGACCCTGTATCCGGACGGCGCGCCTCAGATCGAAAAAGACGATGCGGCGGAAGGGCAGGAGAACGGAGAACAGGAGCGGATCACACCGCAGACAAACAACAAAATCGTTGTAATCGTCGTGGTGCTGGTGGTTCTGGTCGTGCTTGTGACGGCGGTGCTGCTTGCGGCGTTAAAGAAACGGGGAGATTCGAGTGAAAACCAAGATGGACAATAACGACATTCTAAAAATCGCCATGGAACAGTCGGCGGAGGACATTCATTGTGAGCCGTCGGATTTTGTGCGGGAGACGAATGTGATCGTTTCGTCCGTGATCGGAAAGAATGCGCGGAAATATTATAAGGAGCCGGTCGTATGCAACCTGGTGTCGTATGGAAATAATATCGTTGCGTCCGTCAAGGACGGCGTGCGGGAAATCGTCGAGGCGTATATCGGGAAATTCGAGTGCTATCACTGTTTTGAGACGCCGAATCTGCACTGGTTGAACGAACGTCTGGCAGGGAAGGGCGGAAAGATTTGTTTTATGGCGGAATACTATCTGCCGGACGTAACAAAACTGCGTGCTCTGGAATGCGGTTATGAGATGCGCCTGCTGGGACAACAGGATTTTGCAGCGCTGTATGTGCCGGAATGGGGAAATGCGCTCTGTGAGGACAGAAAGGAATTGGATATGCTTGGCGTCGGCGCATACGATCAGGGAAAACTGATCGGACTGGCGGGATGCTCCGCCGACTGCGACAGGATGTGGCAGATCGGCGTGGATGTGCTGCCGGCATACCGGAGACAGGGAATCGCCGCGGCGCTCACAAGCCGCCTTGCCGTTGAGATTCTTGAAAGAGGGAAAGTGCCGTTTTATTGTTCGGCATGGTCCAACATCCGCTCGGCGCGAAATGCGGCAAAAAGCGGTTTTCTGCCGGCATGGGTGGAAATGACGGCAAAGCCGGCGGAGTTTGTGGAAGAAATGAACCGGTGACCATACAGTCCTTTGTTTTTTTATTGTTTTTTCAACCAACATATTGACTCCTGTAAAAACTCTGATACAATATATAGTATGCGGTATGAAAATTGTGTAGAGGGGTAACAGGAATGAAAATTATCAAAAGAAGCGGCTCGGAGGTCGGCTTCGATATGGAGAAAATCGAGGCTGCGATCAGAAAGGCAAACCTGAGTGTCGTGGACAGTGAGAAGATGTCCGACGAGCAGATTGGGAGGATTGCCGCAAGCGTGGAGAAGGCATGCGCTTCCATGCAGCGCGCACCGAGCGTTGAGGAGATTCAGGATATGGTGGAGAACCAGATCATGAATCAGCGTGCTTTTTCCGTGGCAAGAAACTATATCACCTATCGTTACCGGAGAGCGCTCGTCAGGAAATCCAATTCGACGGACGAGCAGATACTAAGCCTTCTTGAGTGTAATAACGAGGAGGTCAAGCAGGAAAATTCCAACAAAAATCCGACGGTCAACAGTGTACAGCGCGATTATATGGCGGGGGAAGTCAGCAAGGATATTACGAAGCGCTTTCTGCTGCCGGCCGACATTGTCGATGCGCATGAAAAGGGGATCATCCATTTTCATGATGCGGATTATTTTGCACAGCATATGCATAACTGCTGTCTGGTAAATCTGGAGGACATGCTGCAGAACGGAACGGTCGTCAGCGAGACTATGATCGATACGCCCAAGAGTTTTTCGACTGCGTGCAATATCGCGACGCAGAGCATTGCGCAGATCGCGTCGTCGCAGTACGGCGGGCAGAGCTTTTCGCTTGCGCATCTTGCGCCGTTTGTACAGGTCAGCCGCTTAAAGTTCCGTGAGGAGGTCCGGAAGGAACTGGAGCTTGTCGGCGTTTTCTATGATGAGGAAATGGTAAACCGCATGGCGGAGTGCCGCGTCAAAGAGGAGATCAACCGCGGCGTGCAGATGATCCAGTATCAGGTCATCACGCTCATGACGACAAACGGACAGGCGCCGTTTGTCACGGTGTTTATGTATTTGAACGAAGTTCAAGAAGGGCAGACAAGGGACGATCTGGCAGCGGTGATCGAGGAAGTACTGCGCCAGCGCATCAAGGGCGTGAAGAATGAGAAAGGCGTCTATATCACGCCGGCGTTCCCGAAGCTCATTTATGTGCTGGAGGAAGATAATATCCATGAGGGCAGCAAGTATTGGGAGCTGACAAAGCTGGCGGCGGAGTGTACCGCAAAGCGCCTCGTGCCGGATTACATTTCCGAAAAGATCATGAAAAAATTAAAGCAGGGCGACTGCTATCCCTGCATGGGATGCCGTTCTTTTTTAACACCGGACAGATTCACGGAAACCGGGATCGGGAATGTCGCGAACGCGCAGAACTACGAGCCGGGAAAGCATAAATATTACGGGCGTTTTAATCAGGGCGTCGTGACGATCAATCTTGTGGACGTGGCATGCTCGTCCAACGGGGATACGGGCAGGTTCTGGGAGATCATGGACGAGCGTCTGGATCTTTGCTACCGCGCGCTCATGTACCGCCATGAACGGCTGAAAGGAACGCCGTCGGACGTTGCGCCGATTCTTTGGCAGAACGGTGCGCTCGCACGCTTAGAAAAAGGAGAAAAGATCGATAAACTGCTCTATGGCGGCTACTCCACCATTTCGCTCGGCTATGCGGGCTTATGCGAATGCACCAAATATATGACGGGAAAATCCCATACGGACCCGGAGGCGACGCCGTTCGCGCTGTCGGTCATGCAGTATTTGAATGAGGCGTGCCGCAAGTGGAAGGCGGAGACGAACATTGATTTCAGCCTGTACGGAACGCCGTTAGAGTCTACAACGTACAAATTTGCCAAGTGCCTGCAAAAGCGCTTTGGCGTCATTGAGGGCGTGACGGACAGGAACTATATCACAAACAGCTATCATGTGCATGTGACCGAGCATATCAATGCGTTCGACAAGCTGAAGTTCGAGGCGCAGTTCCAGGAGCTTTCTCCGGGCGGCGCGATCAGTTATGTCGAGGTGCCGGATATGCAGAATAATCTGGACGCCGTGCTTGCCGTCATGCAGTATATTTATGAAAATATCATGTATGCGGAGCTGAATACAAAGAGCGATTATTGTCAGGAATGCGGCTATAACGGAGAGATTCAGATCGTGACGGACGACCACGGCAAGCTGCTGTGGGAGTGCCCGAACTGCGGCAACCGCGACCAGAATAAAATGAATGTCGCGCGCAGGACATGCGGCTATATCGGAACGCAGTTCTGGAATCAGGGCAGGACGCAGGAGATCAAGGAGCGCGTGCTGCACTTATAAGGAACCGTCCGCCTTTGCGGACGCATTATGGATTTAGCGGTGAAAGCGCCGAAACTGCTTTTGCGGATGGTATGACTGAACTTTGGGATGATTTGAGGACCTTCTATGAATTATGCAGAGATCAAGACCTGTGATATTGCGAACGGACCGGGGGTGCGGGTATCGCTTTTTGTGAGCGGCTGCAATCACAGATGCAGGAATTGTTTTAATGAGATCGCATGGGATTTCGGCTATGGGAAGGAATTTACCCGTGAGACGATGGATCTGCTGATGGAGGAGCTCAGCCCCTATTATATCCGCGGCTTGACGCTGCTCGGCGGCGAGCCGATGGAATACGTCAATCAGGTCGGACTGCTCCCGTTTTTGAAGCGGGTAAAAAAAGAACTGCCCGATAAGGACATCTGGTGTTTCTCCGGTTATTTGTTCGACCGCGAAATCGTGGATGAAATGTGTCCCAAATGGGAAATGACGCGGGAACTTTTATCCTGCATCGACGTTATGGTGGACGGCAGATATGTGGAGGAACTGCATGATATTACGCTGCGATTCCGCGGTTCGTCGAACCAGAGGCTGATCGACGTGCAGAAATCGCTTGCGGAGCGGAAGATCGTCCTGTGGGACGGGAAGTAACTAGGAAAATGGGCAATTGCGTTTCGCAATGATCAAAAAGAATAAAAATGGAGGATCACACAATGGCAACAGCATTTGAGGAGCACGGCGCGCTCACGGTGAAGGGGACGCAGCTGACGGACAAGAACGGGCAGCCGTTCCAGTTAAAGGGACCGAGCACGCTCGGTATCGTATGGTATCCCGAATACATCAATAAAGCGGCGTTTGAGACGATCCGGAATTGGGGCGGAAATCTGATTCGCCTTGCAATGTATACGGCGGAGGACGGCGGCTATTTAACGGATGGTGATCAGGAGTACTTAAAAGGACTGATCGACACCGGCGTGAAGGCGGCGACGGAGCTTGGCATGTATGTGATCGTGGACTGGCATATCTTAAGCGACGGAAATCCGCAGACCAACAAGGAGGAAGCAAAGAAATTTTTTGCTGAAATGACCGAAAAATATGCGGGCTATGACAATGTGCTTTATGAGATCTGCAACGAGCCGAACGGCGAGGGCGTGGACTGGCCGCTGGTCAAGGCGTATGCGGAGGAGGTCATTCCCGTTATCCGCAAAAAAGCGCCGAACGCCGTTATCATCATCGGTACGCCAAACTGGTCGCAGGACGTCGATCATGCCGCGGACGATCCGGTCGCGGGGGAGCAGCTTATGTATGCGGTTCACTATTATGCGGCGACGCACAAACAGTATCTGCGTGATAAGGTCAGCTATGCGATGGACAAGGGACTTCCCGTGTTCATCAGTGAATACAGTAATTGCGATGCGTCGGGGAACGGCGATCTGGATGATGAGGAAGCGCATAAATGGGCGGCGTTTGCGGATGCGCACTGCATGAGTTATGCACAGTGGAATCTGGCAAATCGTGACGAATCCTCCTCCATGATCAAGGTGCCCTGCACCAAAACGTCCGGCTGGGAAGACGACGATCTGACCGAGACCGGTTTATGGATGAAGAAAAGGCTCGGCGGCGAAGTCTGATCCGGAACGGAAAAAGAACCAAACCTGGAGAAAGAGGAACAACCGGAGAAAAACGGGCAACCGGAGAAAAGCGCGGATGGAAACAGCAGGTCGATCGGAGAATGCGGTCACGCATGTCTTGATCGGTCTGCTGTTTTTATCCTGTTTTCTGATACTTTTTTTGAAAAAATCCTATTGACATCCTGCGATAAAGATGTATACTAGACCTTGCGAGTTTAGAAATTCTAAACTTTTGGTTTATATCTACAAAGGATAGTATAAGTGAACTTTCGGTTTAGGAAGCTTTTCGTCGTCATGGGGACTGCGCATGGTACGGCGGACGGCAAATACAGGGCGCGGGAGGAAACGCTTCTGCGTGGAAAAGGGGTTCTTGTGGAAATCGGGAATAAGATTAAAGAGCTGAGAATGTTAAAAGGACTGACGCAGGAGGAGCTTGCGGACAGGGCGGAACTGTCGAAAGGATTTATCTCGCAGGTGGAGCGGGACTTGACATCGCCCTCCATTGCGACGCTGATCGACATTTTACAGTGTCTCGGCACGGACTTAAAGACATTTTTTAACGATTCTGCGGATGAGCAGGTCGTGTTTCACAAGGCGGATTATTTTGAAAAAGAGGATCAGGAGCTGGGCAACCGGATTGAATGGATCATTCCGAATGCGCAGAAGAACAGTATGGAGCCGATCCTGCTGTCGTTGGAGGCGGGCGGCTGTACCTATCCCGACAATCCGCATGAGGGGGAGGAGTTCGGCTATGTTTTAAGCGGGCAGATCTCCATTGTGATCGACGGGAAGGTCTATAAGGCGCAGAAAGGCGAATCGTTCTATTTTGTGCCGAAATACAAGCATTACATAGAATCGAAAAAGGGCGCGCAGATTTTGTGGGTGAGCGCGCCGCCCAGTTTTTAAGATACGGATAAGGCTGCAAGAAAGGATAAGGGCATACAGATGGCGGATATGGGAGAATGCATCATCGAACTGAAGGGGATCACGAAGAACTTTGACGATCAGCAGGTGCTGCGCGGCATTGACTTAAATATTTATGAGAATCAGTTTTTGACGCTGCTCGGTCCGTCCGGCTGCGGAAAGACGACGATCCTGCGCATCATTGCGGGCTTTGAGGAACCGAGCAAGGGAGAATTATTGTTTAACGGCATTGACATTGCCAAGGTGCCGCCCTATAAACGCGAGGTCAATACGGTCTTTCAGAAATACGCGCTGTTCCCCTTCCTGAACGTATACGACAATGTGGCGTTCGGCTTAAATATCAAGAAGGTGGACAAATCCGTCGTCGATCAGAAGGTCAAAAAGATGCTTTCGCTTGTGGGGCTGGACGGGTTTGAAAAAAGAGACGTCACGCTGTTATCGGGCGGACAGCAGCAGCGCGTCGCCATTGCGCGGGCGCTTGTGAACGAGCCGAAGGTGCTTCTGCTCGACGAGCCGTTGAGCGCGCTTGACGCAAAGCTGCGCAAGGAGATGCAGGGCGAGTTAAAAAAGATTCAGCAGGAGGTCGGCATCACGTTCATTTTTGTCACGCACGACCAGGAGGAAGCGCTCTCCATGTCGGATACGGTCGTCGTGATGAACGACGGCAAGATCCAGCAGATCGGGACGCCCGTGGATATTTATAACGAGCCGGAAAACCGGTTTGTCGCGGATTTCATCGGGGAATCCAATATCATCGAGGGCAATATGATCCGCGACTGTCTTGTCAAATTTGACGGCTATGAGTTTGAGTGCGTCGATAAGGGCTTTAAGGAAAATGAGGAGATCGAGGTCGTCTTACGCCCGGAGGATATTGAGATCGTCGAGCCGGAGCGGGCGAATCTTGTGGGCGAGATCGTCAGCAGCGTGTTCAAGGGCGTGCATTATGAGATCATGGTAAAGACGGCGCAGCGCGCATACAAGATTCACACGACGGACATTCACGAGGTCGGGAAAAAAGTCGGGATGGTGCTCGATAAAGAGGACATTCACGTCATGTATAGGATGGATTACTAGAGAATTCGTGCGGAGGAGTTCTATGAGACATTTTAAGAGTTTGGTAAGACCGTATCTGATCTGGTCGTTTTTGCTCATTATCATACCGTTGCTGCTGATCGTGTTATATTCCGTCACAACGGGCGGCAATTCGCTTTTGAATATCCAGTTTACGCTGGAGAATTTTAAGAAGATTGCGGACCCGATTTACCGGCAGGTATTTCTGCGTTCGTTAAAAGTCGGGCTGATTACGACGCTGATCTGTCTGCTGCTCGGTTATACGCTTGCCTATGTCATTTCCGGCTTTCGGGAGAGAACGCAGACGACGCTCATTTTATTTGTCACGATCCCGATGTGGATCAACACGCTGCTTCGCACCTATGCGTGGATCAGCCTGCTGTCGGACAACGGCGTGATCAATTCGATCTTAAGCAGGCTTGGCATCGGGCATATGTCGATCATGTACACGGATTTTGCGGTTATCATCGGTATGGTCTGCGACCTTCTGCCGTTTATGGTGATCCCGATCCACACGGCGCTTGCCAAAATGGATAAATCGCTGATCGAGGCGTCCTACGATCTCGGCGCGAACAGGCGGCAGACCTTTTGGAAAGTGACGTTTAAGCTGTCCCTTCCGGGCGTGGTCAACGGACTGACGATGGTATTTTTGCTGTCCATTTCCACATTCGTTATCCCGAAGCTGTTAGGCGGCGGACAGTATGTGCTGATCGGAAATCTGATCGAGAATCAGTTTATTTCCGTGGGCGACTGGAACTTTGGAAGCGCGATCTCGCTGATCCTGGCGGTTGCCATTCTGATCATGATCTGGGCGACGAAGAAGATTGATACGTCAGAAGGGGGAGAGCGATGAAAAAAAGAAAAAAAGGCTTTCCGGTCCTCTATATTATTTTGTGCTTTTTGTTCTTTTATGTGCCGATCCTTGTGATGATGGTGTTCTCGTTTAACTCGTCAAGATCGCTGACAAGGTTTGAGGGATTTTCCCTGCACTGGTATGAACAGCTTCTTGCGGACAGTGAGATCATGGGGGCCGTCTCCGTCTCCGTCAGCATTGCGGTGCTGGCGACGATCATTTCGACGGTGCTCGGCACGCTGACGGCGATCGGCTTATCAAAGACGCGCAGGGTGTTAAAGGAGTGGCTGCTGAATGTGAATAATCTGCCGATCATGAATCCCGATATTGTCACGGCGATCGGACTGATGATCCTTTTTTCGTCCATGAAGATCGACAAGGGCTATATGACGATGCTGCTGTCCCATGTGCTGTTTTGTACGCCCTATGTGATCACGAGCGTGTACCCGAAGGTGCGCCAATTTGACGACAGTCTTGCCAATGCGGCGATGGATTTAGGGGCGAGTCCGTTTCAGACGCTTATCAAGGTCATTGTGCCGTGTATCAAACCGGGCATTTTTGCGGGGATGCTGCTGGCGTTTACGATGTCGTTTGACGATTTTGTGATCTCTTATTTTGTGACCGGAAACGGCGTGCAGAATATTTCCATTATCGTGTATAACATGACGAAACGCACGAATCCGACGATCAATGCGCTTTCCACGATCGTGATTGTCGTGATTCTGGCGGCGCTGCTGATCGGAAATGTCGTGCCGATGATCATTAACAAAAAGAAAAAACCGTGAGGCGCGGATACATACGGATACGAAATATACGGGGAGGAAAAAAGATGAAAAGAGGAAAAGGAAGGAAAGCGGCGGCATGCCTGCTGGCGTCGGTTCTTGTTTCGGCGGCGTTATCCGGCTGCGGAGGCGGCAGCGGAAAGGTGCTCAAGGTATATAACGCGGGAGAATACATCGATAAGAGCCTTTTGAATGCGTTTGAACGGCAGTACGATTGTACGGTCATCTATGAGACGTTTGACTCCAACGAGAGCATGTATACAAAGCTGATGAGCGGCGAGGAGTATGATATTTTAGTCCCGTCCGATTATATGATCGAGCGGCTGATAAAAGAGGACTATTTACAGCCGATCAACTGGGAGCTGCTCACAAACGCCGGCAATCTGATGGATTCCGTGATGGAAAACGCGGCGTACGACGAGGAGCATATCTATACGGTTCCGTATTTTTGGGGGACGGTCGGTATTATTTATGACACGACGATCGTGAAAGAGGAAGATACGGCGGCGGGCTGGGAGCTGCTCAGAAATACGGATTACGCGGGGGACATCTATATGTATGATTCCGAGCGGGATTCTTTTATGGTTGCCTTAAAAGCGCTCGGCTACTCTATGAACACCACGGATACGGCGCAGCTTGAGGAAGCGTATCTCTGGCTTGTCGAGCAGCGCGCTGCGATGGAGCCGGTGTATGTCGGTGATGATGTGATCGACAATATGATCTCCGGGAATAAGGCGATGGCGGTCGTCTATTCCGGCGATGCGGCGTACATGATGACGGAAAACCGGAATCTGAATTATTTTACGCCGGAGGAAGGGACGAATATCTGGTATGACTGCATGGTGATCACAAAGAACTGTACGGATACGGAGCTGGCGCACCAGTTTATCAATTTTATGCTGGAGGATGAAAACGCGCTGAAAAATTCGGAGGCGGTCGGCTATTCTTCGCCGGTAGAAAGCGCGTTTGAGGAAATGAGGACGACGACCTATGAGGGCGTGGACGCGTATGTGCCCCGTTCCGGTCATTCGGGCGACGAGGTGTTCGGGTATCAGGAGACGGAGTTAAAAAAATATCTGGCGGATCTCTGGACGAAAGTGAAAGCGTATTAAGACGTTCGGGCGCGCACCGTCGCACCGCGCCGCCGCGCCGCGAAAAATATGGTTGACGAAAGCGGCGCGGTGTGATAAATTATTTTTGACAAAAGGGAGTAGTTGCAAGCGTATAGTCAACATACCCCGGGTGGACAGCCCGTGGCTATACCCCTAAGACGATTAGGAACAAGACTTTTGCATAGACCGGATCGGTTTATGCAAAGGTCTTTTTTCACCTATAGGGAATTTCATGTCCAAAGGACGCGAAGCATCCTTTCTTATCTGATAGGAAACGTCGGGGGAGGACTCTAGGCTGGCAGACGAAAATATCCTGCCGTGCAAAAAAAAACGGGCGCGGACGGGGAGAGGGAGAGGTGTTCATATGGAACTGGTTTGGAATGTGATCTTGCTGCTTGTGGGGTTTGTTCTTTTAATTAAGGGCGCGGATTATTTTGTGGACGGCGCGGCGGGAATCGCGGAGCGTTTTCATATACCGCAGATTGTCATCGGCTTAACGATCGTGGCGTTCGGGACAAGCGCGCCGGAGGCGGCGATCAGTATTGTGGCGGGAGCAAAAGGCAGCGCGGACTTATCGGTCGGTAATATCCTGGGGAGCAATATCATGAACATTCTGCTCATCCTCGGCATTACCTCGTGTATCCGTCCGCTCAAAGTGCAGAAAAACACGGTCCGCTATGAGATGCCTTTTTTGATCGGCATTTCCGTCCTGCTCGCTGCGATGGGGTATATCGAGCAGGAGCTGACGCTGAGTTCCGGTCTGATCCTCTGGGGTGTGTTCCTGTGCTTCTTTGTCTATCTGATCGCGCAGGCGAAAAAAGGAAAGAATGAGGAAGAGGACGACGGGGAAAAGAAAAATATCTGGCTCATTCTTCTCATGACAGTGGGCGGACTCGCGGCGATCGTGATCGGCAGTCAGTTGACGGTGGATAATGCTTCGGCGATCGCAAAAGCGCTGGGAATGACGGAGCGTTTGATCGGTCTGACGATCGTGGCGTTCGGCACGTCGCTTCCGGAGCTCATCACCTCTGTGACGGCGGCGCGCAAGGGCAATGCGGACATTGCGATCGGGAATATCATCGGCAGCAATATCTTTAACATTTTGTTCGTACTTGGGACGACGTCGCTCATCACGGTTGTACCGTATCAGCGGGCGTTCCTTTTAGACGGCATCATCGGAATTGCCGCGGCGGTGTTCCTGATGGTAGCGACGGCGCGCAGGAAAGAGCTTCAAAGATGGGCGGGCGCGGTCATGCTTGTTGCATACGCGGGGTATTTCGCGCATTTGCTGATAGCGGGATAAGGACGGGTGAGAGCGTCAGAGTGGAGTACAGGGAATTGAGGAAGTCAGATGCGGGAGGGTGAGAGCGGCATGGCAAACTGTGATAATTGCAGTCATTATGCATATGATGAGGAAGAAGAATATTATGTCTGCGACGTCGATCTGGACGAGGACGACATGCTGCGCTTCCTGCGCGGGACGAACGACGCATGTCCGTATTTTTCACTGGACGACGAATACCGCGTCGTGCGGCACCAGATGTGAGACGGAGCGGGCGGACATAGGATAAAGGAGCAAAATGATACATACATTGATGGAAATCGATTCGGGGATTTTATTATTTTTGCAGGAGTTTGTGAGGAACCGGTTCTTAACGCCTCTGCTTGTCGGGATCACGACGCTCGGAAATGCGGGCATGATCTGGATTTTGATCTCGGTTGCGCTTCTCTTTTGTAAAAAAACAAGAAAGATCGGATTCACGGCGCTTGTCGCATTACTGTTTTCCCTGTGCGTCAATAATCTGCTGCTCAAGAATCTGGTGGCGCGGACGAGACCGTATGATGTGATCGAGGCGCTGATACCGCTGGTCAAAAAACCAACGGATTTTTCCTTCCCGTCGGGACATGCGGCGGCGGCTTTTTCGGCGGCATGCGTGTTTGTACGCAATCTGCCGAAACGGTTTGGGATACCGCTTCTTGTGCTGGCGATTGTGATCGCATTGTCGAGACTTTATGTCGGCGTGCATTATCCGAGCGACGTCCTGATCGGAACGCTCAGCGGGATCGCGCTCAGCTATGCGGCGGAATTTTGCGTAAAGAAATGTTGGGATCAATTTTTCCGTCCGCCAGATCCTGTAACGTGATCCCGCTTAAATAGTCGTCGATGACCTTGTTCAATCCCTGCCATAGAGGGAGCGTCTGGCAGTCTGCGGCGCGTTCACAGGCATGTAAGACGTTGTCCACGCAGGCAACCGGCGACAGGGCGCCTTCGGTCTGACGGAGGATTTCTTTGACCGTGTACTCCGAGGCGGGTCTGGCAAGCCGGTATCCGCCTTGAAATCCGCGGGTGGTCAAAAGAAAATCGGCATGGCCGAGCGTCGGCACGATCTGTTCTAAATATTTTTTGGAAATACCCTGACGTTCCGCGATTTCGCTGAGCGATACATAGCCGTCGCCTTGATGGGCAGCCAGATCCAGCATCATGCGGAGCGCATATCTTCCTTTCGTTGAAACACGCATAGGACTTCCTCCGGTTCTTTATTTGCGCGATAAGCTTAAGAAGCATTTCACGTCTGCTTATCATAGAGAAGCAAAGTGATTTTTATGAGGCGACCGCCTTTCCCTATAATACCATATATTTAGTAGGTTTTCAAGCGGCGGAGACAAGTTCAGAGAACCGGGATTTTTCCCCAGGGGAATTTGTGCGGGCGCCGGTCCCTGAAATTCGCGGATAAGATAGGGGGAACCTTTATGACATTACAACAATTGCATTATGCGATCGTGATCTCACAGACAGGCTCCATGAACAAAGCGGCGGAGCAGTTGTATATTTCTCAACCGTCTCTTACCGGGGCGGTGCAGGAATTAGAAAAAGAACTTGGCATCACGGTGTTCCATCGAAGCGCGCGGGGCGTGACGCTGACGAACGACGGACAGGAATTTATCGCTTATGCAAGACAGGTCTACGACCAGTACGAGCAGCTTGCGGAGAAATACGGGCCGGCGGGAAATATCAAAAAGAAATTCGGCGTTACGACGCAGCACTATTCGTTTGCGGTAAAGGCGTTTGTGGAGATGGTAAAGGAATTTGACACGTCCAAATATGAATTTGCGATCCGGGAGGCGAGGACGCGGGAAGTCATTGAAGACGTCGCGAATCTGCGCAGCGAGATCGGGATTTTGTATTTGAGCGATTTCAACGGCAAGGTCCTCACCAAGCTCCTGAATGCGAACGAGATCGAGTTTCATGAGCTGATCGACTGTAAGCCGTATGTTTATTTATGGAAAGGGCATCCGCTTGCGGACAAAAAAACAATTCGCATGGAGGAGCTTGGCGGTTATCCGTTTCTCTCTTTTGAGCAGAACGGAAACGATTCGTTTTATTTTTTGGAAGAAGTCTTTACCATGAACGAGTATTCCCAGACGATCAGGGCGAATGACCGCGCGACCATCTTAAATCTGATGGTCGGCTTGAACGGGTATACGTTGTGTTCGGGCATTATCTGCGGGGAGTTAAACGGCGGAGATTACCGGGCGATCCCGCTCGCGGACGACGCGGCGGAGAATATGACGATGCGGATCGGGTATCTCGTAAAGAAGAACCACGTTTTGAGCAGTCTTGCCGCGCTATATATCGAAAAGATACAGGAATATCTGCAAAACAGCGCGGAAGTCTGACGGCAGAACGGGCAATACCTGACACCGGAGGAGCGGATCGCAAAAAGCAACGCAAAAAACCGCGTCTGCTACTGGAAGTACGGGTGAAAATATGGTATCATGTCGTCAGACATGATACCGCGCCGAAGCGAAGCGCAGTGCGCATGAACTTACTGTGATTGTGAAGCAATCACAGTATCATGTCGTCAGACATGATACCGCGCCGAAGCGAAGCGCAGTGCGCATGAACTTACTGTGATTGTGAAGCAATCACAGTATCATGTCGTCAGACATGATACCGCGCCGAAGCGAAGCGCAGTGCGCATGAACTTAGCATGGTTGCGAAGCGCAGTGCGCGACCGCCGCGTTTTTTGTGTGAAAACCGAAAGCAGGAGGGCATACGGATGCCAAATTCAAAAATTATTCTAACAGGGGACAGACCGACGGGGAGACTGCATGTCGGGCATTATGTCGGCTCTTTGAAACGACGCGTAGAGTTACAGAATTCCGGCGGGTTCGACCGGATCTTTATCATGATCGCGGACGCGCAGGCGCTTACGGACAACGCGGACAATCCGGAAAAAGTGCGCCAGAACATTATCGAGGTAGCGCTTGATTATCTTGCGTGCGGGATCGATCCGGCAAAATCCCATATTTTGATTCAATCGCAGATTCCCGAATTGACGGAACTGACGTTTTACTATATGAATCTGGTAACGGTATCGCGCTTACAGCGCAACCCGACGGTCAAGAGCGAGATCCAGATGCGCAATTTTGAGGCGAGCATTCCGGTCGGCTTTTTCTGCTATCCGATCAGCCAGGCGGCGGATATTACCGCATTTAAGGCGACGACGGTCCCGGTAGGCGAGGATCAGATGCCCATGATCGAGCAGACCAAAGAGATCGTGCATAAGTTCAACAGCGTATACGGAGAGACGCTCATCGATCCGGCGATCCTTCTGCCGGATAATGAGGCATGTCTGCGGCTGCCGGGGACGGACGGCAAGGCGAAGATGAGCAAGTCGCTCGGCAACTGTATTTATTTATCCGATTCTGCGGAGGACGTCAAAAAGAAAGTCATGTCCATGTTTACCGATCCGACCCATCTGCGCGTGGAGGATCCGGGCAATGTGGACGGCAATCCTGTTTTTATTTATCTGGATGCGTTCAGCAGACAGGAGCAGTTTGCACGCTATCTGCCTGAGTATCAGAACCTGGACGAGTTAAAAGATCACTATAAGCGCGGCGGGCTTGGCGACGTCAAGGTCAAAAAGTTCTTAAATAAGGTTTTGGAGGAGGAGCTTGCGCCGATCCGGGAGCGCAGGAAAGAATTAGAAAAAGATATTCCGGCAATTTATGATATATTGAAAGAGGGAACCAAGGCGGCAAAAGAAGTCGCGGCGCAGACGCTCGCGGAGGTCAAGGCGGCGATGAAGATCAATTATTTTGACGATCAGGCGCTGATCACGGAGCAGGCGGAGCGGTTTCGGAGTTAAAAAGTAAGAAGGTCATCATGCGGGGACAGCAGACAGAAGAACAAAGAGAACAGGCGCGGGGAGGGCATCGTACCCCGAAACAAAAGGTAAACAAAAACAGAGGCATTGCAGCGGTTTTTTTTGCAATGCTTTCTTTGCTTGCGATCGCGGGACTGGCGCTCGTATTTCTTTATTACCGGGAAGAGAATGAAACGCTGCGTCAGGAGTTAAAGGAGAAAGAGGCGGCGGAGGTAATGGCGGCTGCGGACAGGAACTATACGGAGGAGGAGGTTTCGCAGCTTTTGGCGGAGCAGGCGCAGACCTTGAATTTGGAGACGCGCGAGCGCTTTCTTGCGGAACTGAAGGAGCAGATCATGAGCGGAAACGGGACGGTTCCCATGCTCCGTCATTTTTTCCCTGACCAGATCGTGTTTGCGGATGCGGGGCAGTATTATTTTATGGACATCGATGACGCGCTGCAAAAGCATCCGTATGTGACCGACAACCTGGTCGTCACGGAGAGCAATGAATATCAGTATTATGAGAACGAACAGCTTGTGACGCACAAGGGAATCGATGTGTCCAGCTATCAGGGCGCGATCGACTGGCAGCAGGTGGCGGGAGACGGCGTGGAATTTGCCATTATCCGTCTCGGTATCCGCGGCTACGGCAATGAGGGAAGGCTCGTGATGGACGAGTATTTCATCCGCAATATCGAGGGCGCGTCGGCGGCAGGGATCGATGTGGGCGTATACTTCTTTACGCAGGCGCTTACGCCGGAGGAGGCAAGGGAGGAAGCGGAGTTCGTGATCGAAGCGCTTGCGCCTTACAACCTGCAATGCACGGTCGTATTGGATGTGGAGGACGTCAACGCGGAGGGAGCGCGCACGAACGTGCTGACGATGGAACAGTGGACGGACAATTGCATTGCTTTTTTTGACCGGATACAGGAGGCGGGCTACCGCCCGATGATCTACGGCAACCTAAAGACATTCATGCTCATGCTTGATCTGACAAGAATCGAGCAGTATCCGAAGTGGTTTGCGGCATATACGCCGTATTTCTATTATCCATATGCGTTTGACATCTGGCAGTATGCGGATACGGCGCGGGTAGCAGGCATCACGGGGAATGTCGATATGAATATCAGCTTTTATGATTTTTCACTGCAGTGATAGGACGGTTCACAAGATATTTGGCGCCCGCCGGATCAGGGGTACTAAATAGCCGGTTCCACGCGACGATTTACAATCGGACAAGCCTTGACTTCATGCGAAGACATCCTGTATAGTTAAGCCATAGCAGAGAAAACGATGTTTTTGCAGGTCGAAGGCAAAGCATCGTGCCGCAAAAAAATAAAAGTGCAGAGACAGTGTAAAAGGTATGCGGCGAAGAAACACATAGGAGTCTCAGAAAACAGATGAGAAAATTCAGTTGACAAAGCGCAGGCAATGAAGTAATATATATGTGTTGCGTAAAGCAAGTGTGCGTTTAGCTCAGCTGGATAGAGCGTTTGGCTACGGACCAAAAGGTCGG
>JAMPHA010000012.1:0-62147 GCA_023663615.1 Clostridium sp.
AAGAGGCTCTCCTTCTATGGAATTAGTGCGAATTATTTTTTCCTTTCAAGACTGTTGATTCTGACAGTGCCGACCGACACGCTTCATTCTGACGGTGCCGACCGGCTTTGTCCTGTTGTCATCCTTTCGGGTTCATCTTGCCGTCACTTTCCGGCCTCATTCCGCTGTCATCCGCCCTTTATCTGCTCCAGCATATCGCCTGCATACCTCTGTGCCAGCGCATCGTCAAACTGCACGCGCTCTCCTGTCCGGTACGCCTCCAGCGCAGATTTAAGCAGTCCGGCATATTGCTCCGAAAGATTGGATAATCCCCACTCTCCGCCTTCTTTTTTGGACAAGATCAGGCGCTCTTTTTTGTATGCGAGTACCCGGCAAAGATTCAGCGTCATATAGACGGGCTGCTTTGCAATTTCCTCCGCCGCGTTTTCTATGTCGGAAACAATACTGTCCCAATAGTACGCCCCGTCAACCTCGCCAAACACATTTCCGATCGCTTTTCCGTAAAGCGTCCTGCCCCTGTGGGCAAGGATCGTAAAATGCGCCGCTAAATCCAGATCTGTCCCTTGCATTTTAGCAATATAATCCTCCGGCGACTTCCGATACCAATCCAGATGAGCCATGGAAAAATGAAGTTCAAACGGCGTCGGATAGACAAACGGATCGCAGACGCTTTCCCTCACCACACTAAGCTCGATTCCCTTTTCGGGCGCCTGCGCATTCCATTTCACCACTCTGTCCATGAACTTTCGTTTTTTCTCATCGGAAATCTCCTGTTTGATTACAAAAATCAGATCAAGATCGCTCGTTTTTGCCTGAAAACATCCCATTACGGCGGAACCGTGGAGATAAACGCCGACAAGCGCATCGCCCAATAATTCCTGCTTTCCCGAACCACGAGTTCTAACAGTGCATGATATTCTTCCACCTCGAAACGCTCCCCACCTATTTCCGCTTAAAAATGCGCTAAGGAAATCGCTATACCGGCTGTAATTCTCTCTCTTTCTCCAATTTTAATACCTGATCCAGCGTAAGCCCTGAATACCTTGCAATCTTTTCCATCGGCAAATCCCCGTCTTTTATCATCCGCATTGCCGAATCAATTTTCCCCTGTTCTAAACCCTGTTCTAAACCCTGTTCTAAACCCTGTTCATATTTCTCCTGATAATGCATCTGTAAAGTCATATAATCAAGCCTCCATTTCTCATTCTTTCTGACCTCTTGTACTGCCTCGTCTAATTCTCTGGTGAAATCGTCTTCCGGTTCTTTCCCATCAATGAAATCAAGCAGCTTCTTCATTTCCGATGTAACATCATTCATTGAGCCTTTTGTATTCAAAATAATCTTCGTTGTGTCGTCGCCCAAGCCTAATTCCAAATTTTGGATACATCGGTTTTCAAAGGTATAGATATGCCTGCCTTCGCCAAACAAATCAAAGGTACACACAAAAATAACAAAACTACGTTTCAGGTCTTTATAATTGTCCCCTTTTTCCAAGATATTCAAATCGATCATTCCCTGATAGTACCTTGTTCTCTTGGGGAGGTTCCTGTTCGATGTGGTCTGCATCTCCACATTATACACAGTCCGGTTTCCATCCTCCACATAAATATCCAGACGCACACTTTTTGCATCTGCCGAAATGTCTATTGTCTCTTGTGACCTAGGATATTCAATGTGGGATATATTTATATCAAGTATTCTCTCTAAAAACGGCTTGCAGAATTTAGGATTTCTCATGATGACACTGAACATGAAATCATCCTTTATTTGCAGTTCATCAAAGGCTTTTTCTACCATAAGCATTCCCTCTTTTCTATAACTACATTATAATATGTGTTTATATCACTGGCAAGGTGTGAATTTTACCAATGATTCCGAACAATATCTCTTCAGCCTATCATCCTGAAAAGCACTCCACTTTTATTTTTCTTATTGTCATGAATAAAAATACCAGATATAGCGTTTTTACGCCCTATATCTGGTATTTTTATAGTGTATATTGCTTCTTATCAATAATTCTTGACTATTCATTTGCGTAGCAAATCAATAGTTCACAATCTTCCCAAAGTCTGCCTTTAAAGAAGCGCCGCCGACCAGTCCGCCGTCGATGTCCGGCTGTGCGAACAGCTCCGCCGCATTACCCGCATTCACGGAACCGCCGTACTGGATGCGGACCGCCTCTGCCGTCGCCGCGTCATACATTTCCGCTACACAGTCACGGATGCCCTTGCATACTTCCTGCGCCTGCTCCGTCGTCGCGGTCTTGCCCGTTCCGATCGCCCAGATCGGCTCATACGCAATGACCATGCTCTTCACCTGATCTGCGGGAACACCGACGAGATCGGATTTGATCTGGAAACGGATCCAGTCCATCGTCACGCCCATCTCTCTCTGCTCCAACGTCTCGCCGCAGCAAAGAATCGGTGTGAGTCCTGCCTCGAACGCTTTCTTTACTTTTTTATTTAAGAGTTCATCCGTCTCCTTAAAATAATCACGTCTCTCAGAGTGACCGATGATGACATACTTCACGCCCGCATCCACGAGCATCGCCGCCGAAATCTCGCCGGTGTACGCACCCTTCTCCTCAAAATACATGTTCTCCGCGCCGACCGCAACATTCGTTCCCTTTACTGCCTCTACGACAGGTACAATATCGACTGCCGGAACACAGTATACGACGTCAACCGTATCGGACTTTACTAAATCCTTTAATTCTGCACACAGCGCAACTGCCTGACTCGGCGTCATGTTCATTTTCCAGTTGCCCGCTACAATCTTTCTTCTTGCCATGATTTTTCTCCTCTTAAAAAACGTTTCCTTACTTCTGTCAGATTCTAATATGGAATTTCAAACAATAGAATCACGCTTCGCAAAAATTCTATTGCCATGAACAATAAAATTCACGCTTTGCGAAAATTCTATTACCATGAATAACATGTGCTATGCATAGCGCATGTTATTTGTCATCCGCCGCCACAACGCCCGGAAGCTCTTTCCCCTCAAGGAACTCAAGGGATGCGCCGCCGCCTGTGGAAATATGGCTCATCTTGTCTGCAAATCCTAACTGGTTGACCGCCGCCGCAGAGTCGCCGCCGCCGATGATCGTGGTCGCATCGGTCGCCGCCAAAGCCTTGGCAACCGCGATCGTGCCTTCCGCCAGCGTCGGATTCTCAAATACGCCCATCGGTCCGTTCCATACAACGGTCTTCGCGCTCTTAACCGCATCCGCATACAGCTCCGCCGTCTTCGGTCCAATATCAAGACCCTCTTTATCTGCCGGAATCTTGTCCGCATCCACATGGGATACCTCGATCGGTCCGTCAATCGGATCCGGGAACGCGTCTGCGATCGTCGTGTCAATCGGAAGCAGCAGCTTCTTGCCAAGCTTCTCCGCCTTCTCCATCATTTCCTTGCAGTAATCCAGTTTCTCATTATCAACCAGAGACTTGCCGATCTCATAGCCCTTTGCTTTTAAGAAGGTGAACGCCATACCGCCGCCGATAATGAGCGTGTCGCATTTCTCCAGCAGGTTATTGATGACGTTCAGCTTATCCGCAACCTTCGCGCCGCCAAGGATCGCTACAAACGGTCTCACCGGATTCTCTACTGCATTGCCAAGGAAATTGATCTCTTTCTGCATCAGATAACCGACTGCGCACTCGCCGCCCTTTGCACGGACCACATCCGTCACACCTGCGACAGAAGCGTGCGCTCTGTGGGAAGAACCGAATGCATCACACACATATGCGTCGCACAGGTCCGCAAGCTCTTTGCTGAATGCCTCGCCGTTCTTCGTCTCCTCGGAGCCGCGGAAACGGGTATTCTGCAAAAGAACAACATCCCCTTCTTTCATAGCCGCTACCGCCGCGGTCGCATCCGCACCCGTTACATTGTAATCGGCAACAAAATTGACTTCCCTGCCAAGCTTCTCGGATAATCTCTTGGCAACCGGCGCTAAGGACTCGCCCTCGTTCGGTCCGTTCTTTACTTTTCCAAGATGGGAACACAGAATGACTTTCGCGCCGTCTCCGATCAATTTCTGGATCGTCGGCAGTGCTGCCACAATACGGGTCTCATCGGTAATCTCGCCGTTCTTTAACGGAACGTTAAAATCGCATCTTACAAGTACGCGCTTTCCTGCCGCCTGAATATCATCTACGGATTTCTTATTTAATCCCATGGTCTTTCCTCCTAAACATCTGTTATAAAAAATCATGCTTCGCACGCTTTCCAAGAACTGCCGGGAGCAGTTCTTTTGAAGCTGCGAATTTTCTTGTCGTTACAAAAGAAAGATCCGGTCCCTAAAGACCGGACCTTTCTTAGGTCTGCTCTCTTCGAGAGCCGCATAACACTCCCGTAAGCACGTCTCAGCGGATGCACACATCCGGCTGTCAAATGCCGCGGTCCTTTTCTTATGCTAACTCTGCAAAATACTTAATGGTACGAACCATCTGGCTTGTGTAGGAATTCTCATTGTCATACCAGGAAACAACCTGTACCAGATTGTCCGCGCCAACCATCGTCTGCGTTGCATCAAAGATGGAACCGTAGGTGCTTCCTACAATATCGGAAGATACGATCTCGTCCTCGTTATAACCAAAGGACTCGGTTGCCGCTGCCTTCATCGCTGCGTTGATCTCCTCCTTCGTTACGGACTTCTCAACCGTTGCTACAAGAATCGTGGTAGAACCGGTCGGGGTCGGTACGCGCTGTGCGGAGCCGATCAGCTTGCCGTTCAGTTCCGGAATAACAAGGCCGATTGCCTTTGCTGCACCCGTGGAGTTCGGAACGATATTGACAGCGCCTGCGCGGGATCTTCTCAGATCGCCCTTTCTCTGAGGACCGTCAAGGATCATCTGATCTCCCGTGTATGCATGAATCGTGCTCATGATACCGGACTTGATGCCTGCAAGATCATTTAATGCCTTTGCCATCGGTGCAAGACAGTTCGTCGTGCAGGAAGCTGCGGAAATGATCGTGTCCGTCGGCTTTAAGGTCTTGTGGTTTACATTGTATACGATCGTCGGAAGATCATTACCTGCCGGAGCGGAAATGACAACCTTCTTCGCGCCTGCGTTGATGTGCGCCTGTGCCTTCTCCTTAGAGGTATAGAAACCGGAGCACTCCAGAACAACGTCTACGCCCAGCTCGCCCCACGGACAGTTGTTTGCATCCGGCTCTTTGTAAATCTTCAGCGTCTTACCGTCAACCGTGATGGAATCCTCGCCTGCCGATACCGTATCTGCCTTTGCGTACTTACCCTGAGAAGAGTCATACTTTAACAGATGCGCCAACATCTTCGGGGATGTCAGATCGTTGATCGCTACCACATCGTATCCCTCTGCGCCGAACATCTGTCTGAACGCAAGACGACCGATACGACCGAAACCATTGATTGCTACTTTTACTGCCATTTTAAGAATCCTCCTACATAAAAATTTTATATTATTTTGGCTTGTCCTGAAACGCACGATACGTCCAAGATTTACCAAAATTCCATCAGCACGATTATTGTAACCAATCTCCCGGCAAAATTCAAGATATAAATTGAAAAATATTGATAAACTTTCTAAATTCCCGAAATTGAAAAAAGGGGGAATTTGTGGTATTTTATCGATAGACATTATTTTCGATCAAGGAGGATACTCATGCCTGTTTATGCCGACTGTCACTTACACTCTTCTCATTCCGGAGATTCCCGCGCTTCCATGGAGTCCATGATCGAGCGGGGCATCGCGCTCGGCTTAAAGCGGATGTGCTTTACCGAGCATATGGATATGGATTATCCGGACTCCGAAAACGAATCCGGTGCCATTTTCTTAGTCAATACGGATTCTTACCTGTACGACCTCATCCGCTGCAAAGAACATTATGCGGACCGCATCGAACTTTTATTCGGCATCGAGCTTGGTCTCCAGCCGCATTTATCAGCAAATAACGCCCGTTATGTTCACAGCTATGATTTTGATTTTGTCATCGGCTCCTCCCATGTGGTAAACGGGCGCGATCCCTATTACCCCTCTTACTATGAAGGGCGCACGGAAGCAGAAGCTTACCGCGAGTATTTTACGTCCATTCTGGATAATCTCAAAAAATATACGAATTTCGACGTATACGGACACCTCGATTATGTGGTCCGCTACGGTCCGGACAAGGATAAGCACTATGCGTATGCGGACTACCGCGACGTCATTGACAGGATACTTAAGACCCTTATCGAGAATGAAAAAGGAATCGAATTAAATACCGCCGGTTTCCGAAAAGGGCTTCATGCACCGAATCCCTGTGAAGAGATTCTGCGCCGCTACCGCGAACTCGGCGGCGAGATCGTCACGGTCGGTTCGGACGCCCATGCCCCCGAAGATGTCGGTTCCCATTTTAAGGAAGCCGCCGACATTCTGACATCCTGCGGCTTCCGCTACTACTGCGTCTATCAGAAACGCGTAGCGGAATTTCTGAAACTGTAAAAAATCAGGCTCCGCAGGCCGGAAATTCTCTGTCATGGAATACAGCGCCCTTTTCATGCTTTTCTATGTTCTTTCCTTCTTTTTTTCCTCATATATTATCCATAATATCACAGGACGCTTCTATGAACAAAATACTTTTTAAGGGAACGTTGATCTTAACGCTGACCGGCTTCGCCACACGCGTTATCGGCTTTTTTTACCGCATCTTTTTATCGCGCGCCTTCGGCGCGGAGGGAATGGGAATTTACCAGCTTGTCTCGCCCGTGCTCGCGTTATCCTTCTCCATCTGCTGCGGCGGCATTCAGAGCGCGATCTCAAAATATGTCGCCGGAGAACCGACGTCGCACGACTACCGGCATTCTTTCCGTGTTCTTTTTACCGGACTTGCCCTTTCCGGCGGGCTGTCCGTGCTTTTTTCCGGTATCGTGATCCTAAACGCGCCGTTCATCGCCGCACGCCTTCTGTGCGAACCCCGCACGGAACCGCTGCTTCGCATCATTGCCGTCTCCATCCCGTTTGCCGCTATGCATTCCTGTATCAACGGCTATTATTACGGCATCAAAAACACAAAAATTCCCGCCATATCGCAGATCATCGAGCAGATCATCCGCGTGGGCACCGTATTTCTTCTTTACCGCTACAGCCTTTCCCATCAGATGCAGCTAAGCCTTTCCTGTTCCGTTTTCGGAATGCTCGCGGGCGAAATTTGTTCCGCCCTGCTCACGGGTACGCTCGTCATGCTTCGTTTTGGCCGCCGCATCGGACACCCTGCGTCATCGTTTCAGGCGCTTTCGAATCTGCGGAAAAGCCCTGCCATTCACAAGATCCTGTCCCGCATCATCCGCATGGCCCTGCCGCTCTCTGCAAGCCGCGTCGTCGTCAACCTGTTATCCGGTATCGAGTCCGTCTATATCCCGCTGATGCTCGTAAAATCCGGCTTGTCGGATACGCAGGCGCTTTCCGTCTACGGCGTTTTCACCGGCATGGCGCTGCCTTTCATCCTGTTTCCGTCCACGCTGACCAACTCGTTTTCCGTGCTCTTGCTGCCTCTCATCTCGGAAGCGCAGGAACGCGTCGATTACGGGACGATCCGCCGCGCTTTCCGGCGGACAGCCTCATGCAGCATCGCTTTCGGCGTGTTGTGCTGTATCCTGTTTCTTCTGACCGGGCGCTTTGCCGGAACTTTCTTTTTTCACAACGAACTCGCCGGCCGCTTTATTCTGACGCTGAGCTTTATCTGCCCGTTCCTCTACCTTTCGACGACCATGTCAAGTATCCTGCACGGTCTCGGTCACACCGGCTGTTCTTTTGTGATCAACACGACGGCGCTCTGCATCCGTCTTGCATTTGTCTTCTTCCTTGTTCCGCTTCACGGCATTGAGGCGTGTCTGTGGGGGCTGCTCGCAAGTCAGCTTTTTTGCGCCTGCGCTAATTCGCTTACCATCCTGCACTACACAGAAAAGGGATGACATCCGCACCCGGATACCATCCCTTTTCCAACCCCCACACAAGCTATGCCTGCGGCAAAATGCGTGCTCTTCGCACCTTCCGCCGCCCTGATCATAACGGTTTCCCCCGACCGCCATGCACCCCTGTCACATATTGTCATACGCTATTGGTACCGTCTGCTTGTCAGATGATCTGTCGTCTTTTTGTCTGCCGCTCCGACACCGCCCGCCGCATCACGTCAGCGTATATCATCCGCGCTCTGTCCGAGCATTTCATAATGACGCTTTTTATCCTGATACATCTTGTGATCCGCTTCCTTTAAGACTTCGTCAATATTGACATCCCCGTCCGTCGGCGTCATCTGCGTTCCCACGCTGCAACTGATCTCGTATTCCTTGCCTGCCGTCCGGTTTACCTGATCCAACAGCTCCACGAGCTGCCTGCGGAAATCCGCATCGGCACATTGCTCATATTCGTCATAAAACAGCGCCGCGGAAAATTCATCGCCTCCAAAGCGCGCGCAGATCCCACGCTCTGACACGATCCGGAACAGCGTTCTTCCCACCGTCTTGATCGCAAAGTCGCCCTCTCCATGACCGTAGGTATCATTGATCGTCTTTAAGCCGTTCAAGTCGATGGAAACAACCATGAACCAGCCGTACTCATGATCTTTAAGGCGTTTGACAATATCCTGATAAAAACCGCGCCGATTGTAGATTCCCGTGAGCGGATCGCGGATATAGAGCTCCTCCAGTTTATCATTCGCCTGTTTTAACTTGCGGTTAAAATTCTGCATCTGCTGCCGGCTTCTCACAGAATCCAGAATATGGCTGAGATTCGTTGCAAAATTGCGCAACTGCAAGTAATCGTTTTCCTCCGGATCAAAATTAACCGCCAGATAACCAAGCACCGTTTCCTGCACATGCAGCGGCACGAACATCAGGTTCTCGGTATCCGCGCTCATCTTTTCGGCCGGAAACAGATCCTTGCGCTTATAGCAGAGCAGCGGCACGGAAAATCCTTTATCCATATGCCATTCGCCGAGCAGCACCAGCTCGATCTCCCTGCGGTCGTTCAGCCTGCGGTTCTGCTCCATGATCTGCGCGCTGACATCATCATACGCATCCAGATAGGAGCCTTCCACGCAAAGATAAATGTGCCGGTAAGAATCAAGATAAGCGAGATATTTCGGCAGGATCGAAAGCATTCCGTTCAAAGACTTCGTCCCCGTCATCTCGTCGATCATGTCATACATATTCTTGGAAAAATATCGATAGCTCGTGAGCGTATTATACATCTTATGAATCTGCCCTGACGCCCTGCCCCCGCTGACGGGAAGACAGCCGCACGACTCGGAAAAACGTACTGCAAACGGAACAAGCGTGCATCGCTCCACATTTTCTTTTTTCTGCATGACCTCACAGATCAGCTCGACCGCCCGTTTGCCGCCTGCCTGTAAATCCTGCTGTGCCGTCGTCAGGCGCGGCATAAAATACCGCTCCTCCTCAATACCGTCAAATCCCGTCACGATCGTATCCTCCGGTATCTCGTAGCCCGCATTGTGCAGACAGTCGCAGATCGCGATCGCCATCGTATCATTGACAGAGATAAACGCGTCAGGAAGCGGTCTTCCGCTCTCCAGAAACTCTCTCATGACTTCCCGGCACGGATCTTCCCAAAAATCCCCGTATCCAATATCCTCATCTTTGATCTCAACGCCATACTCCGCCGCCACATTGCGCACGACCTGGATCCGCGCATCGGAAAAATCGTTGTTGCGCAGACCGCCCATCACAAAGAAGGATCTGCAATGATGCACCTCAAATAAATGGCGCACGATCTTCTCAAATGTATTCTTATAATCAAACACGATGCTGTAACAATCGTCCACCTCCCTGTCGATGGACACGACGGGAATCCCGTTTTTCCTGCCCTTTTCGATCAGACGCAGGTTCAGCTCATTGTCCTTGATCTTTTCGCAAAAAATAATCATCCCGCACAGCCTGTCATAATCGATCCGCTCAAAAATGCTTTCCTCTCCCTGATCATTGAGGTTGCTGAATTCTAATTGTTCAAACGTGTTAAACACCTGCACGAACAGACCGCATTCCTTCGCCTGCCGAAAGATTGCTCTCAGGGAATCCCGCTGAAATTCTTCATCCGCCCGCACTAAACAGACCGCTATGGTATCTCTCATAATCAGCACCGCCTTTTCTGTGACTATTGTACCATATCCTATCGTTTTACGCAACCGATCTTGACAAAAAAATAGTACTTTCAGGAGAAAAAAATGAATGGTTCGATCCCTGCTCCATGAATTTCGCTTTTCACCGGGAATTTTGTTTTTTACCGGAAGTTTTGCTTTTTTTACCGGGGCTTGCACATCGCCGCATTTTTATGTATAATTGTTCTGTTTTTCGGGTGCCGCAGCCGGTATGACCGGCGCTGCCAATCCAAGCCCGAACACAGACAGGAGCAGATCATGGGTTTCACATTTGAACGTTTACTTCCCACTCCCGCAAAAATCCGGGAGGAATACCCGCTTCCGGCGAATTTTGCCGCACTGAAGCAGGAGCGCGACCGGGACATCGCAGATATTATCACGGGAGAATCCGACCGTTTTCTTGTGATCATCGGTCCTTGTTCGGCGGACAATGAGGATTCGGTATGTGATTATGTCAACCGCTTGGCGGCGGTTTCCAACCGCGTAAAAGACAAACTGATGCTTGTTCCGCGTATTTATACGAACAAGCCCCGCACGACGGGGGACGGCTACAAGGGCATTGCCAGCCAGCCCGATCCGGCAAAAAAAGAAGATTTTCTCCAGGGACTGATCGCCGTGCGCCGGATGCATCTGCGCGCCATCGAAGAGTCCGGGCTGACCGCCGCGGACGAGATGCTCTATCCCGAAAACTGGGGATATGTGGAGGATGTGCTCTCTTACGTCGCGATCGGCGCAAGAAGTGTGGAGGATCAGCAGCACCGTCTGACCGTGAGCGGCTTTGACGTTGCTTCCGGCATGAAAAACCCGACGAGCGGCGATTTCAGCGTCATGCTCAACTCCGTTTACGCGGCACAGCAGCCTCATTCTTTCGTCTATCGCGGTTACGAGGTATCCACTTCGGGCAATCCGCTCGCGCACACCGTACTGCGCGGCTCTGTGAGCAAAAACGGAAACAGCACGCCGAACTATCATTATGAAGATCTGAATCGTTTATGGGAAATGTATCAGGAACGCGACCTGCGCCATCCTGCCTGCATCATTGACTCGAACCATAATAATTCGGGGAAGAAATACGAGCAGCAGGTGCGTATTGTCAAAGAAGTCCTGCACAGCCGCAGGCTGAACACCGATATTAAAAAGCTTGTCAAGGGAGTTATGATCGAAAGTTATATCGAACCCGGCTGCCAGAAGGTCGGCGGCGGCATCTACGGTAAGTCGATCACCGATCCGTGCCTCGGCTGGGAGGAATCCGAACGCCTGATCTATGATATTGCAGAATTGCTATAAAAAAGAGTTGCGCCGTGCGCAACTCTTTTTTTTAGCATATAGGAATTTTCGCAAACCCAAAAGAACTGCCTTTGGCAGTTCTTTGAAAGCGTGCGAAGCACGATTTTTTACCCCCGTGGATGCGCCTTCGCATACACCTCTCTTAAACGCTTGTGGCTCATATTTGCATAAATCTGTGTCGTGGAAATATCGGAATGTCCGAGCATTTCCTGCACGCTCTTTAAGTCAGCCCCGTTTTCCACCAGATGCGCCGCAAAAGAATGCCGGAGCGTATGCGGCGTAATGTCCGCCGTGATGCCTGCTTTTTTCGTATAGGACTTGATGAGTTTCCAAAACCCCTGTCTGCTCATGGATTCCCCTGAACAGTTGACAAAGAGGGTATCACAGGATAAATCCTTCAGCATGGAATCCCTTGCGCCGGACAAATATTTGGCTAACGCCTCTCTCGCCGCCGTCCCGAACGGAATGACCCGCTCCTTATTGCGGTCGCGGCATACGATATAATTCATCGGCATATTGACATCGCTCAGCTTTAAGGTAATGAGCTCCGTCACCCGGATACCGGTCGCATATAAAAGCTCAAGCATCGCCCTGTCGCGCACCTCTTTGGGCGCATTTCCCTTCGGCTGTTCCAACAGACGGACCACCTCGTCCATCGTCATAATGCCCGGCAGCTTTTTTTCGATCTTGGGCGCTTTCAGCACCTCGGATACGTCGGTCTCTATTTTTCCCTCGCTGACCAGATAATGAAAAAGCGCTTTGATCGACGCGATATTGCGTGAAATACTCGCGGGCGCAAAATTCTTCTTTGTCAGGTCTTCTACATAGTCCTTCAACATCTGTTCACTAACCTGATCAAAGCTTGTCACGCCGCGGGCGTCCAGATACATCTGCACCTTGTTCAAATCCCTTCGATATGACATCTCCGTGTTCTCGGAGGTCTTTTTCACATTATGCAGATATGCGATAAACTGCCCGATTTCATCCTTCATGTATCAGCGTGCCACCCTCAAAATATTTATCTAACGATCCATAGTTACCTATTTATGTTAATCAAAAAAAGCGTGTTCACGCATTATTATAATCAGAATTTTTAAGAAAAGCAATCGCAATTTTTAACCCTTTTCGGGACTTTTCCATCTTATTTTGACAAAACTACCACATATCGTCGGCAATTGCAATTATGTCTACCACATATAGCAGCCGGCGCTTAAAAATTTTTTAACATTTTCATAACAATTAACGAGTTGACATATGCTTCCGTGATACAGCCGAGCATTCCCAAAAGAAGGATCACACCGATCCCTGCCAGCAGTCTGTGGCCGCCTGATCCCCCATACCCGCATGTATACTGCTCATAAATCCGCTTCGACGTCACGCAAAGGAGAATATAGGCAGGGATATAAAAAAGAATCTGCGGAAACAGGCAGATGCCTACAAGCCCTAATCCCCTGACGCCATACACCGCATATGCCGCCGTCAGGATCATGCCGAATGCCAAACCATACCATGCCGTATATGCGTAACGGATAAAGCGTCCGATCGGCGTAACAGACAAAAGAAGCATCAAGATGACCGTCCGCATCCGCTGCTCAAGCACATAAAAAAACAGGCGGTTTTTATGAATATCCAGATAACCGATATAATGCGTTTTATCCGCCCCCAGCATATTCCCGCTTCCCAAAAACCATTCCCGCCCAAGCACCAGCAGCGCGATCCCCGCAAAAAAGCCAATCAAAAAAGGAACGCTCCCGCCGATCAGTGCGAGGCGTCCCCTTTCCCGTTCTCTCATCAGAATCCTCCACGGCTCATTTTTATAATATATGAGTCGTGTGGTTCGGACATTCTTTTTTCTCCGCTACGGGCGGACATAACGGCTCCCGTACAGCGGCGCGCTATGCGTGCACATAGCGGTTCCGATACGCCAGGATTGCCGCTACCGTCTTGGAATCCATCAGCTTTCCGGCATAAATCATTTCCGTCAGCTCCTCCACGTCCATCGGCACAACGTCAATAAACTCATCCTCATCAAGATGCTGGCTTGACGGAACAAGATTTTTCGCCACATAAACGTCGATCTTTTCATTACAGAACGCGACCGTCGTATTGAGGCTGATCAAAAAAGTAAGTTCTTCGCTGCGGTAGCCGGTCTCCTCCTCCAGTTCGCGCGCCGCAGCGGCCTTCGTCGGCTCATCTTTGCCGTTTAAGCCCCCCGCCGGAATCTCCAGCGTCATCCGGTCAAGCGCATTGCGGTACTGGCGCACCATTAAGATCCTACCGTCCTCCGTCACCGGTACGACTGCCGCCGCTCCGTTATGTCCGATAAAATCCCACTCTACAATATTGCCGTTCGGCACCTGCACCGTATCGCGGTAATAATTGATGATGGAACCTTTCTGCACCAATTCCCGCTTTAACCGCTTCCATTCGCATTCCTGCATATTCCGCTTTCCTTTCTTCTCTCTGCCTTTTCCGTCTTCTCTGCTTTTCCTTCTTTTCTGCCTTTTCGCCCTTTTCTGCCTTTTCGCTCTCTTCTGCCTTTTCGCTTCCTGCTGACAGGTCATATAACAGTCGTTATTAAAATCAGTCGTTATTCCAACCTCTCTTAACCCGCCAGAAGTTTCTCCACGCTCACGAGCTTGACGCACAGCGCAAAGAGTTTTGCCGTCTCCGTCATCTCTTCCGTAGTCGGGAAAGAAGGCGCGATACGGATATTGCTGTCATGCGGATCTTTTCCGTACGGATAAGTCGCGCCGGCATCCGTCAGCACAACGCCTGCTTCCTTACACTTTCCGACGATCGCTGCCGCGCAGCCGTCCAGCGCCTCAAACGAAATAAAATAACCACCGTTTGGTTTCGTCCACTCACCGATTTCTAAGCCGGACAGTTCCTGATCGAGCACGGCAAGCACCGCCTCGAATTTCGGACGCATGACGCCCGCAAGCTCCATCATATGCGCATACATTCCGTCAATGTTTCCGAAATATTTCACATGACGGAGCTGGTTGATCTTATCATAGCCGATCGTCTGGATCGTCATTGATTTTTTTATATCACTCAAATTCTTCGCGGAGGATGCGATCGCCGCAACGCCCGAACCGGAAAACGTCACCTTGGAAGTGGACGCAAATTCATAGACCATATCGGGATGTCCTGCTTTTTCACACTCGCTCAAAATGTCTAAAATCTGATCCTGACGGTCTTTTTCTTCATATAAATGGTGTACGGCATACGCGTTATCCCAATAAATACGAAAATCTTCCGCCGCAGGCTGTAATGCCGCGAACCGCTTCACCGTCTCGTCCGAATAGGAATATCCCTGTGGATTGGAATATTTCGGAACACACCAGATTCCCTTCACGGCAGCGTCCGTATTGACATATTGCTCCACCAGATCCATATCCGGTCCCTGCGGCGTCATCGGAATCGTGATCATCTCAATGCCGAAATGCTCCGTGATCTTAAAATGTCTGTCATAGCCGGGCGCAGGACACAAAAATTTTACTTTATCCAACCTGCACCATGGCGTGCTCCCGCATACGCCGTGCATCACGGAACGGGAAACCGTGTCGTACATGATGGACAGACTTGCGTTTCCACAAACAATCACGTTCTCCGCGGGAACGCCCATCATATCGCCCATGAGCTTCTTTGCCTCCGGGATACCGTCAAGCGTCCCATAATTGCGGCAGTCAATGCCCTCCTCGGTCTTTAAGACGGTTTCCGCATGAAGCACATCCATCATATCCATGCTGAGATCCAACTGCGCAGATCCCGGCTTTCCCCTGGACATATCCAGCTTTAATCCTTTCGCCTTTGCATCCTCAAACTGCTGCTCCAATTCACCTTTCAGCGATTCCAATTCTTCCTTTGACATCGACTTGTAAGATTTCATCGCACACCATCCTTATCTTTTTCGTTTTATGCCGCGTTTCTTCCGCCGCGGTAACAGAACCAGAATCCTTTCCTCCGTATTCTGCCCGTGATCTGCATTTCTCATGTGCATTATTGCATTATTGTATACAATCTATGCACGCCTTTCCTATCATACACCATGCCTTCCACGGATGCAAGAAAAAAAAACAACAAATACAAAAAAGAGCCTCAATTGCCATGTTTTACCCTGCCGCTTTGGCAGAAAACATGTCTCCATGGGCTCTTTCTTAATTTTCTAATTTGTGTTAAGATTATTCCTGTTCGCCGGAATCTTCTTTGGCGCCGACCACGCCGGCAATGACCGAAGTAACCGCAGCAACGATCACCGCCACAATGACTGCCACGGCAATGATCCCTACAATGATCCAGCCTGTCTGCGCATCCACGCTCTCCTGCGCCGTCTCACCCGCTAACGCGCCGGCACAGCCAAATAATTGATTCATCAGCATGACTGCAAATACCGTCATGCCCGCATAAATTCCTTTTTTCCATTTACTCCATACGCTCATATCTGCTCTCCATTCCTACCTGACCGCGGGTTTCATGCGAACGACATCCGCCATGTGTAAACCCAAATCCTGCCCGGTTCTTTTCTGTCTTTGCTGTCTTTGCTGCCTTTGCTGTCCTATCTTTCCTATCTCATACTTCTTATCCAAACCTGTTTTTGGTTTTTCAAACTGCACTTATTCTAGCACGTTTCTCCGCTGTCTGCAAGTAGCAACCGCCCCATTCCGCAATACGCAGATGCGCCGTTCCCTGTACGTCTTCCCGCTGTCTACCGGCGACTGCGATCCCATGCGCTGCGCATCACTCCTCGATCCGGATCGCGACGATCGTGTAATTATCCTGGCGCTGTTTCTGTTCCCAGACGACCGCGCGGGCGACCGCCTGCGCGATCTGTTCCGCACACACTCTCTCCGCACAGCGCGCAAGCTCCTCATCGGAAACCGTGCGATATGCGCCGTCCGTTAAAAGAAGAATCACATCCCCTTTCTCCAGCAGAATCGGGATCTCATTCCCGTCCACCTGATCCAGAATACCTTTTCCGATATAGCTCGTCAATGCAGCGCGCCGGACATCCGCTTTCGCTTCCTCCTCCGTGATAACGCCCCGCTTTGCAAGCTCGTCCAGATCATGCCCATAGGTATGCTCCACATTCAGACTGCAAAGCCGCTTTTTATGCCATAAATAGATCCTGCTGTCGCCCACGGAGCAATAGTACAGTTTTTTGTCCTCTATGTATGCGGCAATGACAGTGGAACCACCCGGCTCCCTTCCTGCCAGATATTGATTGACCGCCTCATTCACACGCCAAAGCGCCTGCTGTAAAAACGGTACCGGTTCTCCGGTCCGGTCCCCGGCAAGATACACATCCCGCATTCCTTCCGTGATCAATCCGCTGATCTTTGCTCCTCCGGACAATCCGCCCATGCCGTCGGCAATGACCGCGAACGCACTTTCTCCCCCTGTGCACTCGCCCGCCGCAAGCACGCCCGTCACCAGCTCTGCCTGCGGTTCCTGCATTCCCGAAAACCACATGGCATCCTGCTGTTCAGTCCTTGTCCCTATTTCACTGATGCCCGCTAATGTCATGCGGGACTTTTTATTTTTCTTTTTTCTCATACGATCAATTATAACAAAAAAAGATTCCATAAACAACGTTTATGAAATCTTTTTCTTTTTTTTACTTTGCGTAGTCTACCACTCTTGACTCACGAATGACATTCACTTTGATCTGTCCCGGATACTGAAGCTCTGCCTCGATCTGCTTCGAAATATCTCTCGCCAAAAGAACCATGTCCGCATCGTTAATCTGTTCAGGAACTACCATTACCCGAATCTCTCTACCTGCCTGAATAGCAAAAGATTTATCAACACCCTTGAAATTGTTTGTAATGTCTTCTAATTGCTTTAATCTTGTCGTATAAGTCTCCAAGGTCTCACGCCTTGCGCCCGGTCTCGCTGCGGAAATTGTGTCCGCTGCTTGTACCAGACACGCGATCAATGTGGTCGGCTCCACATCACCGTGATGGGATTCCACCGCATTGATGACCGTTGCGGATTCCTTATACTTTCTGCAAAGCTCCACGCCCAACTGAATATGGGAGCCTTCCATTTCATGATCCACGGATTTACCAATATCATGTAAAAGACCTGCGCGTTTCGCCATCCTGATGTCCAAGCCCATTTCTGATGCGAGGAGTCCGGAAAGCTGTGCTACCTCGATCGAATGCTTCAACGCATTCTGACCATAGCTGGTTCTGAATTTCATCTTGCCGAGTAATCTGACAAGCTCAGGGTGGATACCGTGTACGCCGACTTCCAGCAGCGCTGCCTCACCCTCTTCTTTGATCATGACCTCTACTTCTTTTTGCGCCTTTTCGACCATTTCCTCGATTCTTGCCGGATGGATCCTGCCGTCCACGATCAGCTTTTCAAGCGCGATGCGCGCAACCTCTCGCCGGATCGGATCAAAACCGGATAAAATCACTGCTTCCGGCGTGTCGTCAATGATCAGATCCACGCCTGTCATCGTCTCCAGGGTACGGATATTCCGTCCCTCACGCCCGATGATACGTCCTTTCATCTCATCGCTCGGAAGCTGTACAACGGAAATCGTCGATTCGGATACATGGTCCGCCGCACATCGCTGAATGGCGTTCACCACATATTCCTTTGCCTTCTTGTCCGCTTCTTCCTTTGCCCTGCTCTCCATTTCTTTAATGAGCGCAGCGGTCTCATGCTTTACTTCGTCTTCAACAATTTTCAATAAATACTCTTTTGCCTGTTCGGAGGTTAAACCAGAGATTCGTTCCAGTTCCTGTACTCTCTCTTCGTTCAGCCTGGCGATCGCTTCTTTCTGCTTATTCAGCGCCTCTTCTCTTGCGATCAGCCCCGCTTCTTTCTTTTCGATTGCGTCCGCTTTTTTGTCAATGTTTTCTTCTTTCTGCTGAACTCTGCGCTCGTAACGCTGTGCCTCCGCTCTCCGTTCCTTGATCTCCTTATCCAGTTCATTTTTGGTCCGGATGGATTCCTCCTTCACCTCAAGCAGTCCTTCACGTTTCTTCGCCTCAGCAGTTTTGAGTGCGTCATCAATGATCTCTCTTGCCTTATCATCCGCATTGCCAATCTTCTGCTCGATCGCCTTCTTCTGACGGTTCATCGCAAAAAATACAGACACGGGTACGGCAATGATAAGCGTCACAATGACTGCCACCACTACTGGTCCCATCATGTACAGGAGCACCTCCTTATTTAGTTTTCATTGTACGAATATGCGTTATAGAATATACCATATATGATAGCATATCCTAACTCTCAATTTTACAACACTTCAATTCTACTCCGTAATGTATCATGTGTCAAGCACTATTCGACGAAGTTGCGAAGTTGGTAACAGACCATATCTGCGATTCCCTGATTATTTCTGCCGCCGGCTTTCCGCGTTTCTTCATATTGCATTCCGATCTTCTGCATGACTCTCCCGGATTTCGGATTATTTTGATCATGCCTTGCGGTAATCCTTTGAAAGCCGGCTTCCGTAAACAGATATTCGACCACGGCGCCTGCCGCCTCCGGCATGATGCCCTGTCCCCACCATGCTTTTCCCATGCACCAGCCCAGCTCGGCAGACTGCTTTTCTTTATCCTGCGACACCACTGAAATATTGCCGATCAGCTTTCCGCTTTCCTTCTGCACGATCCCCCAATTGTAATAATCCGCCTGTTCATAGCAGGCGGTCCATGACTCCAATACAGCCCTCGTCACATCCGCATTGGGATGTGTCGGCCATGTCAGATACTTTGTGACTTCATCATCGTTTGCCCAGTTGCGGTACATTTCATCGGCGTCTTCGATCACAAATCTTCTCAGAATCAGCCTTTCCGTTTCCAGCCTCTTTGTGCCCTGATGATTCATCGGCTCCTCCCTTTTTATAAGTTTGGCGAATTGTTAAAAAGCTGCCCCGGCAACGATTTATATGCCTTTAACGGGTCGCGATCCTTCCCTCGCCGATCCCATATGTAATGTAATGTTCATATAATGCATCCTTATGATAGCCAAACGCTTCCTTCAAATCCGGGTATCTGTTCGCATAGGCGACATGATTAAATCCGTCTTCGGCATCAAAACAGGAAAGAATAACGCTGTCTTCCATAAACCACGGATTATCGACGTCATAATCCGTCGGGTCCCAGCCGCGATACAAAGAATCCTCCGGTATTTTGATCGCCTCCGGCTTTCCCAAGGGCAGCTCTTCTTCACTGTCGGAATAAACAATGACTGTCGTCCCGATCTTACAGTTATCGTAGATCCATTTGGCATCTTCCACAGACAGCCGGACACAGCCCAACGATGCATTTTCACCCAGCTTATTATATTCTTCCCACTCCAAAGAATCCGGGGCGGTCTGGATATACGGTACAGAATGAAACAGGATTTGACGGGTAAAGCTTACCGCATATCTGCCATAAGTACGATCTACCATCAGACGCCAGTCATAATAATTGGATGTCTGAAACGTCCCCTGCGGCGTAGCATGTCCTTCCCGTCCGCAGGAACATACCATTGCTTTCACCGGCGTCAATGTGCCGTCCTCCTCTTTCTGCATGACCGTCACACAATTTAGGACTCTGTTTACATAAATGACATAATCCGGTCTTGTATCTATATTTGCATTCTCCGTCTGCACATTTTGCGGTTCCGCCGCACTGACAACCGTAACGCCGGTCATAACGAACAGTATTAAGCATACGACGCTGAAAATAGAGGTTTTCAGTCTTTTCATCTCGTGTCTGATTCCTTTCTCCCTAAAATTCCCCATCTTATTCTGTCACGACTTATTTTACCCCGTCGATTTGTTTTTTCAATATAAGGTATACAAAATCGGTATCTTCATTCAGCGTCCTCCGGGAATGATGTACTGAGTGCATACGATTCTTAATCATCCTCAAACGGCAGCCCCTTCATGCAGCGCGCGATCTTGGACGCCGGATACCCCCGCCTTAACAGGAACGCATATAACTTCCTGCGTTGTTCGGGCGTGCAGTCATCTTCGCGATAGCCCTTTTTTGCGAGCAATGCCTGTATTTGAGACAGCTCGGCATCCTCCCCGTCCGGGAAATCCATCCGCTCATAAACGTTCCGTACCGTTTCACGGCTGATCCCCTTCTGAAGCAGATCCGTCTCCATCCGCAGCATACTCTTTCGATCACGATAGGTTTCCACATACTTCCTTACATAGGATTCGTCATCCACATATCCATAGGACTTCACATAATCAAGCGCGGTCCGGATGACCTCGTCCGGATAACCGCCGCTTTCCAATTTGCGGTAAAGCTCCGATTCCGTGTAATCCCGCTGTTTCAGCAGATTCATACACCGCAGCTTTGCCCTCTTCGGAAGCGCCGTATGCAAAATTTCCTCATAAACAGTATCCGCTACCGGCTCTCCAATGCAGAGCCGGTAGCGGCGCAGTTCCGAACGGTACAGCGCAAAGCTTATCCCGTTATCCATTGTAACATAAGATTTCGATTTCGTAAATTCCGTAATCTCCGTAACGATCATTCTGTTCTCTTTTCCCACACGTCATACATCCCTCTGACGTCTGAATACTACTCTTTTGCTCCTCCCTTTGCTTTCTTTGCCCTCTCTTCGGCCGCCTGCTTCACATCCGCCGCTTCCACAGCTCCCGTCTCCGCCGATGCCGCGCCTGCGGTTCCATCCTCCGCCATACCGTAATGTGCGCGCACTTTCTGCTCGATCTCGTCACAAACCTGCGGATTGTCCTTCAAATACTGCTTCGCATTCTCCCGACCCTGTCCGATCTTATTCCCTTCATAAGCATACCATGCGCCTGTCTTTGCCACAATATCCACATTGGCCGCCATATCAAGAATGTCCCCGACAGTGGAAATTCCCTCTCCGAACATAATATCAAACTCCGCTTCTTTGAACGGCGGCGCCACTTTATTCTTAACGACTTTGACTCTCGTGCGGTTGCCGATCACCTCTCCGCCCTGCTTGATCGATTCGATCCTTCTGACATCCAGGCGGACCGAGGAATAAAACTTTAATGCACGACCGCCCGTCGTCGTCTCCGGATTGCCAAACATAATGCCGACCTTCTCGCGGAGCTGATTGATAAACACGACCGTACAATTCGATTTGCTGATCACGCCGGTCAGTTTCCGGAGCGCCTGGGACATCAGCCTCGCCTGAAGTCCGACATGAGCGTCCCCCATATCTCCGTCGATCTCCGCTTTCGGCACGAGCGCCGCAACCGAGTCCACAACGACAATATCAACGGCGCCGGAGCGCACCATTGTCTCCGTGATCTCCAACGCCTGCTCTCCGCAGTCCGGCTGGGAAATATAAAGGTTATCAATATCCACGCCGATATTCTTCGCATATATCGGATCCAGCGCGTGCTCTGCATCAATAAATCCCGCGATCCCGCCGCTCTTCTGTACCTGCGCGATCATATGCAGCGTCACGGTCGTCTTACCGCTCGACTCCGGACCGTAAATCTCCACAACTCTTCCTTTGGGTATCCCGCCAAGTCCCAGCGCAAGGTCCAGACTTAAGGATCCCGTCGGTATCGTCTCCACATTCATTCTCGCCGCCGGATCGCCGAGCTTCATGACAGTCCCGCGCCCATACTGCTTCTCCAACTGTGAAATCGCTGCATCCAGCGCTTTCAGCTTCTCATCCTTTTCCATATCGTTCTCCTTCCGATCCATGCAAACACAGAACAAATGTTCTCTTTTGCTCATAATAAAACATTTGTTCGATTCTGTCAATGGTCTAAAATAAAATATTTAACAAAATTCAGTATACTTTACAATAAGTCCAATAAAATGCCCTAAACGGCAGTTTTTATCATGATCTGTTTACAATAAAGAAAAAAACGGATCGATTCGTCCGATGACGGCAATTTCTGCCTGAGAAACAAAAAACACGGTCTTTTTTGAATGTAACATACTCCCGCCGCCCAGACAATCGTCAAATTGCACAAACTTTCAATGTTGTTCTTCTTTTTTCTTCCGCTTCGGATATTTTTTTCCGATCACGAACGGTAAAAAATGATTGACCACATAGATCGTCACAAGTTCCATGACAAGCAGCGAGAGCGCGATCCCAAGATACAGGCAGTACACTTTCGCGCGCGGAGAGACGGTGGCAAAAAACATACCGATCTCAATGGCCTCTTTCATATACAGACAGTCTAAATGCGTTAGCATGATGATCAGCGAATTGGCGCCCAGAAACGTGAGTCCGCGCAGGTTTTTTCCGTATTTGCACAACAGCAGCAGAGAACTGCATCCGAGCAGGGTATTGAAAAAATACAGCCATGTCCGGTTAAACGCCATATAGCGCATATCCACATGCCCGTTATACAGACTTAAAAATCCCGTGAGCACTAAACCGAGCACGCAGACCGCGGCCGCGATCAGACGCCTTTGCGTACCCGTCACGATCTGATCCAGCCGCTCAAACAAAGGCGCCATCAGATAACCGAGCATCAAAAAACCGACGCCCAGCATACTGCGCAGCCATGTATAAAGCAGTTCGTAAAGGAGCCGCAGCGGTATCGAGGTCTGCGGAAAATGCACCAGAAAATACGGATGGATCCACACTGCCGCCGCCACGAGCGCGGCCGCAATGAGCACAGCCGCCCACAGCTTCTTCCCGCATTTTTTTAATAGTAAAAGAAACAACAATTCCGAGAAAAAGAGCGCTGTCAGAAACCACAACACGGACATGCCGCCCAGACCGAATGTCTGGATCAGATACCCCTCGATCACACCCCATGTGCCGACATGTTTTCTTCCATAATAATATCCGCCGTATATGGCAAGATAGATCGCGCTGAAGATCACATAGGGCACGAGCAGACCACGTGCCTTCCGCTTCAGGATGTCGCGCATACTGCGCTTCTCCTCCCCGATCGTGAACGCGACGATGCCCGACACGACAAAAAACAACGGCATCAGATAGGCGGTGATGACGGTCCTGACAGATTCCGCGCAGTACTGCGAATGCGCCACCGCGACCAGAATGATACCGATTCCCCGCGCCATATCCAGATAATCCAAACGTTTGCTTTTCATCGTTCTCTTTTGCTCCTCGCTCGTTCTTCCCGGCCTTCCGCCTGCTTCTTCCCGCCCTCTTTGCAGTTTCTTCCTCGCTTTGTCAGTCCTTCTCTTTTCCAAATGTCTTGCTGCCGCAATATTCCAGCAGACAGCGGCGGAGCTGCGTCAGCGCGCATGCCGCCGCGCTCTCCCTGATCTTCAGGCGCTCTCCGGAAAGCCGGTATTCCCTGACCGTCAGCTTTCCGCAGACCTGACACGCAATGTAGACCAGCCCGACCGGCTTTTCCTTCGTTCCGCCGTCGGGTCCCGCGATCCCCGTGACTGCGACCGCCACGTCGGATTTCGTAAATAACGCCGCCCCTCTTGCCATTTCGCCCGCAACTTTTTCGCTGACCGCGCCGTATTTTGTGAGCGTGCTCTTTTTCACGCCGAGCATATGGCGCTTGGCTTTGTTGGAATAGGTCACATAGCCCGATTTATAGCTTTCGGATATGCCTGCGACATTGATGAGCCTGCTGGCAAGCATCCCGCCCGTACAGGATTCCGCCGTCGTCACGGTCAGATTGGCGGCAAGTAAAAGATCCACGACGGATTTTTCCAGCGTCGTATCTGCATCCGTGGAATACACATCCCCGCCGAACCGCGCCTTTAATTCCCGTACGATGGGCTTGATCAGCTTTTTGGCTTCCTTTTCATCCGCCGCCTTTGCCGTCACACGAAGATGCACCTCGCCCAGCCTCGCATAGGGCGCGATCGTCGGATTATCCTGTCCCGCAAGCAGATCTTCAATCTTCGTCTCCACAAGGCTTTCGCTGACGCCGCATATTTTCACGGTCTGCGAAAAAATAACGCCCGTTGTGAATTTCTGCAGATACGGACGGACGCTGTTTTCAAACATCGGCTTCAGCTCTCCGGGCGGTCCCGGCATCAGAATGATATGGTGTCCGCCGACCTCCACGATCATGCCCGGCGCCGTGCCGTTTTCGTTATCCAGCACGAGGCACCCCTTAGGCACCTGCGCCTGTTTCCAATTGTTGTCCGTTACTTCCGTTCCTTTTTTTTCAAAATAACGCGCGATCCGCTGACGCGTGTTCTCATCGTCCACAAGGGAAAGAGAGAGCACCTCCGCGACCGTCTCTTTCGTCAGATCGTCCTGCGTCGGTCCTAAGCCCCCGGACATCAATATGATGTCCGAGCGTCCGACCGCGGTATTCACCGTCTCCGCAAGCCGCGCCTTATTATCGCCGACCACGCTCTGGTAATAGCAGGAAAGTCCGAGCCCCGCGCACTGTTCCGCCAAATATGCCGCATTGGTGTTCAAAATATTGCCAAGCAACAGCTCCGTTCCGACACAAATGATCTCAACCGTCATCCTTTTTTCTCCTGTTTTCCTGTTCCGCCGCCTGTTTCCGCTCCGTTTGCAAGGTCTTCCGCTCCGCAGCCTTCCGTTCCGTCTGCAATGTCTTCCGCTTCGCAGCCTTCCGCTCTGCCTGCAGTGCCTTCCGCTTCGCAGCCTTCCGTTCCGTCTGCAGTGTCTTCCGCTCTACTTTTGTTCCGCCAGAATGCTCCGATTCTTCCACAGATAATCCACAAGCGAAATCACGGTCAGCGCGAGCGCCGCCCACATAATAACATCCGTTATGACAGCGGCCCCCCGATTCGGAATATCCGCGATCATCAGACAAATCATCACCATCTGAAAGGTTGTCTTAAACTTGCCCCAGTAGCTTGCGGCAAGCACGACGCCGTTGTCGGATGCGATCAACCGGAATCCGCTGATCACAAATTCCCGCGCAATAATAACGATCACCACCCACGAATAGATCCTGCCGATGTCCACAAGGCAGATGAGCGCCGAGCAAACGAGCAGCTTATCTGCGATGGGATCCATAAATTTTCCGAAATTCGTAATCAGATTCCGCTTTCTTGCGATATGACCGTCCAGTAAGTCGGTCAGGCTCGCCACAACAAAGATACCCAGCGCGATCCATTTCGACGCTGCGCCCGCATAATCCGTCAACACAAAAAAAACAAAGAACGGAATGAGTATCACTCGAAACATTGTCAATTTATTTGGTAGATTCATCCCTTTACTCCTTTATGATTTTCTTCCCGACATTCATCCGCCGTCCGCAAATATGGGAATGTCAGCCCGCCTATACCCCGTTCTCCGCCGGCTCGCCGATCAGGTCATATTCATGGGCGCCCGTGATGCGCACATCCACAAACTCTCCCGTCACAAACTCCCGGTCCGTATGGATGAACACATAACCGTCCACATTCGGCGCGTCGCGGTAAGTTCTCGCCACATAACAGTCTTCATCCACAAGCCTGCCCTCGATCATCGCCGTCATCACCCGGCCTTTGAGCGATTCCGCCTGATCGAATGCAATCTCCTGCTGCAGCGCCATGAGCTCGCCCTGCCGCTTTTTTTTCGTCTTTTCCGAAATCTGCCCCGGCATTTCCGCCGCCGTCGTCCCCTCCTCCGGGGAATATGGGAACACGCCGAGCCGGTCAAAACAGGACTCCTCCACAAAAGAAAGCAGTTCCTCGTGTTCCTCCTTCGTCTCGCCCGGAAAGCCTGTGATCAGCGTCGTGCGGATGCAAATATCCGGTATGCACGCCCGAAGATGCGCGATCCGCTCCGTCAGCTCGGCGCGGTTTGTCCTGCGTCCCATCTTTTTTAGGACGGTATCGGACGCATGCTGGACCGGCATATCGAGGTAATGACAGATTTTCTTTTCCGCGCGCATCACGTCGATCAGCTCCTGCGTGATCTCCTCCGGATAGCAGTACAGCAGCCGGATCCACTGCAGATCGGGGATCTCGCACAATTTTTTCAACAGTTCCGGCAGCTTCTTTCCGCCGTACAGATCCCTGCCGTACACGGTCGTCTCCTGCGCAACCAGAATGAGCTCCTTTACGCCGCCCTGCGCGAGCGTCTGCGCCTCCTCAACCAGCGTCTCCATCGGCACGCTGCGGTAGCCGCCGCGCACTTTCGGAATGATACAATAGCTGCACCGTTTATCGCATCCTTCGGCGATCTTCAGATACGCATAATGCCCCCCGGTCGTCACAACACGTTTCTTCCCCGCGACAGGCTCCCTGTCCAGTTCCTTCAGATACGTCTGCCGTTTTCCGGCAAGCGTCTCCTCCACCGCGCGGACGATCTCATCAATGGCAAGCGTTCCGACGATCGCGTCCACCTCTGGAATCTCCTGCCGAATCTCCGCCGCATAACGCTGCGCGAGACAGCCCGCCGCGATCAGCACCTGCACGCATGCCGTCTGCTTTAACGCTCCCATATCAATCAGCGTATTGATGCTTTCTTCTTTGGCATCCCCGATAAAGCAGCAGGTATTGACGATCACAACCTCCGCTTCGTTTTCGTCATCCGTAAACGTATAGCCGCGTTCCGCAAGCATACCGAGCATCATTTCCGTATCTACTAAATTCTTGTCGCATCCAAGCGACACCATTAAAATCTTCATTCCCATATTTTCATAATGAGGAAAAAGGAAGTACCTCACGATACTTCCCTGAACTACTCCGTCAGGAAAGCCATGACCAACGGCTGACCTCCCCGATGAGCATATTTACATTTCCCCAAAAGCTTCTTCCTCTTTCTCTTCTTCGCCAAGGATCCTGATCTTTCCCTGATCCAGCTCATCCACGGCAACCGATAACGGTTTTCTCGCCTTGACTTCCTGAGTCAAAGGATCGTCGCCCGCAATGATCTGCCTTGCCCGCTTCGACGTTGCCATAACAATAGAATAACGGCTGTTGATGACCGGCTGCTCGCCCTCCTCGACTCCGCTGTTTACCACGTCCATTAAATCTGCATAAGATGGATGTATCATTTTGCTGTTTCTCCCTTCTGGAATTTCTTTAATTCATTTCTCAGCTCATGGATAAAAGGAACATTCTGCTTCGGCGTAAAGTGCGCCGCGCATAAGATTCCGTGAAGCTCCTGTTCACACTCGTCCAGATTGTCATTGACAATCACATAATCATATTGCTCCAGACCTTCGCTCTCCGCCGCAGCCCGGCTTAAACGCTCATGAATCTTTTCCTCCGACTCTGTCGCCCTGCCGCGCAGCCTGCTCTCCAGCTCCGCCGCGCCCGGCGGGAGCACATAGACGAGCACCGCGTTCGGAAAACGCTCTCTGACTTTCATCGCTCCCTGAATCTCGATCTCCAAAATGATGTCCTTCCCCTGCGCCATCTGTTCTTCCACATAAGCGCGCGGCGTGCCGTAATAATTGCCGCAGTAGGAAGCATATTCGATCAGACCGTTCTCTGCGATCTTCTCTTCGAATTTTTCTTTTGTCACAAAAAAGTATTCCCTGCCGTCTTCTTCGCCCGGACGCGGCGCGCGCGTCGTCATGGAAACGGACAGCGCATAGCGGTCATATTTCTGCACGAGCCGCTTGACAAGCGTTCCTTTTCCGACACCCGCAAATCCCGAAATGATAATGAGAATGCCCTGCTGTTTCATTGGCTTACTCCCTCTCCGCCGTCCGGCAGTTCTTTTGCTCGCAGGGAGATCGTCTCCGGAAGCAGGGCGGAAAGCACAAGCTGAGAATTCTCCATCACCAGCACCGCCTTCGTTCTGCGCCCCTGCGTCGCGTCGATCACCACGCCGTTTTCTTTTGCCTTCTGCACCAGCCGCTTGACCGGCGCGGAATCCGGACTGACGATCGCAATGATCTTATCCGTATTCACCATATTCCCAAATCCGATGTGAATCAATTTATTCATATTTTTTACTCAATATTTTGTATCTGCTCCCGCACTTTTTCGATCGTTGTCTTTAACTCAATGCCGCAGTTAGAAACGCTTAAATCATTCGATTTCGAGAGGATCGTGTTCGCCTCGCGGTTCATCTCCTGCGCCAGGAAATCCAGCTTGCGCCCGATGCTTCCGCCGTCCTGCAATGCTTTTTTGACCGACTCAATATGACTGCGCAGACGAACGATCTCCTCATCCACACAAATCTTATCCGCATAGATCGTAACCTCCGTGACGATCCGGCTCTCGTCCACCGTGCGGTCTGCCACAAGCTCGCGCACCTTATCTTCCAGACGCTGCCGGTACTCCGCGACAATCTGCGGCGAACGCTCCGCGACAAAATCTACGTCTATCAGCATGTCATCCAGCTTTGTGAGCAGGTCCTTCTGCAAGTGCTCTCCCTCGCGGATCCGCGTTTCCACAAAATTCTTCGCGGCGCCCTCCAGCGCGCGGTGCAGCAGCTTCCAGATCTCTTCCTCGTCCTCGCCCTGCTCATCTGCCGTCAATACTTCCGGACAGCGCGCAAGCGTCGAGACACGGACGTCGTTATCCAAAGAAAAATCGTCTGCCATCTGCGTAAAATAACGCATATATTCGGCGGCAAGCTCCTTATTGTACCGAATGACCGTCTGCCCTTCCGCCGCATCCTCATAGGTAATAAAAAGATCCACTTTGCCGCGCTCGATATAATTTTTTAACTCGCTGCGGATCGCCGCCTCAAACTGGTTCAATTTCTTCGGCATCTTCACCGATACATCCAGATAACGGTGGTTGACCGCTTTCATTTCCAGCGTGATCTTCTTTGTCCCCTCCGCCGCCTCACATCTGCCAAAGCCCGTCATACTTTTTATCATAAGCTTCTCTTACACCGTGCTTCCCCCGTTGTGATGCGCGGCGTCCCCCTCTCCGTAAGCTCCCGTCAGATTTCTTTTTTAGGGAAGCTTCCGTTCCATATTATAGTACAGCCTGCGGGGCGCGTCAAGAATCGAGTTCCCAAACCGCCCCACGCAATGGCAGCCGCATAGAGCGACAGCCCTGTCAGGAATCGAGTTCCTCGATACCGGCAATATCCGGTGCGATCGCCATGGAATAATTCGTGTAGTAGACAACGAAGCCCGGCTTGGCGCCGTTCGGTTTTTTGACATTTCTGCGCAGCGTATAGTCGATCTCCACCTTGTCCTGATCCGCGCCCTTCGAGTAATGCGCGGCAAGCGCCGCCGCCTCCTCATACGTGCGGTCCGGCAGCTCCTCCCCCTGCGTCTTTACGATCACATGGGATCCGGGGATCCCCTTGGCATGAAACCACCAGTCCCCGCCCGCTGCCATATGAAACGTCAGTTCCTCATTCTGATAATTATTTTTTCCGACATACATGTGAAATCCGTCGCTGCTCACATAATGAAAGGGTTTGCTCACCGTGCGGGCGCGCTTCGCGCCGCCCTTCCTGCGGATATATCCGCTCTCCACAAGCTCCTCGCGGATCTCGGTTAAGTCCTCCTCGCCGCGCGCCATATCTAACGCCATCATCACGGATTCCAGCTGGTCGATCTCCGCCTTCGTCTCTTTTGTCAGCGCGAGCAGCGCCTCGTTCGTCCGTTTCAGCTTGCCGTAGCGCTCAAAATATTTCTTGGCGTTTTCCCCGGCGCTCATGGCCGGATCGAGCGGGATCGTGATCATCTCATTGGTATAGTAGTTCAGCGCGTCGAGCGATTTTGCCCCATCGGGCGCGGAATACCCGTATGTGTTTAACAGCTCGCCGTATACCTTATATTTCTCCCGCTTTTCCGTGTCTGCAAGCTGTCTGCACTGCAGATCATATTTTTTGAGATTCCGCTCATATGCCGTCTGCACGATCTTTCGCAGATCCGCCGACTTCTGGCGGATTCTCGTCACTGCGCTCTTCTGCGCGTAATAATCTTCCAACAGCGCCGACATCTGTTCATAGGTTACCGTCCGCGCCCCGTCATAAAGGGTCAGCGGAAACGCCGCATACTCACGCGGCTCCGCTCCCTCGTAAATAATGTTCGGCGCAAACGCCTTCTGCTCCACCTGCCGCATGACCTGCACAAACGTCCGCGCAAGCGCCGTAAGCGCCTCATCGGGAAGCGTATTCGCCGCCCTGTCCGCATCCACTCCCGCCCTGTGGCAGATTTCCTGCGCGATCACGGGAGACAGTCCCGTAAACGAGGTATAGACAGCCTGGAAGGCCGGCATGGGGCGCGCCGCTAACGTCTCCTTTACCTGTGACGCGTCCGCCGTCAGCGGATTTTGTTTTTCCTGCGTTTTGGGCACATAATAGGCGCGTCCCGGCAGCACCTCCCTGACGGAGCTGACCATGCCGGAAATATGCTTGATGCTGTCGATCATGCAGTCGTTATCGTCCACAAAAATAATATTGGAGTGCTTTCCCATGAGCTCGATCACCAATCGTTTCCGGCACAGATCGCCAAGTTCGTCCAGATGCTCCAGAGAAAAAACAACGATGCGCTCAAAATCGGGCTGCTCGATCTGAACGATACGCGCGTTTTGTAAATGCTTGCGCAGCAGCATACAGAAATTGGGCGCCGTCATCGGCGCCTGTTTGTTTTTCTGTGTCAGATATAAAAGAGGAAGGGACGCATTCGCGCTCATAAGCAAGCGGTATTGCGTTCCATGATTCTTGATTGTCAGCAGAAGCTCATCTTTTTCCGGCTGCACAATCTTATAGATGCGTCCACCGCGCAGCACTTCGTCAAGCTCCGCCGTCAGATTCGCGATCGTGATCCCGTCAAATGCCATGATGTGTTCCTTTCCTTCCTGTCCGGTCCCGGCTGCCGGAAACCCTGCATCCATACGCACATGCCAAATCGCAGGACGTCCGGTTCCCGTCTTCCGTCCGGCTCCGATTATCAAAAAGGGCGGAATTCTCACGAATCCCGCCCCCATGTCTATCCGATCAGCCAGTCGTACATTTCCTGATACTTCCGCGCGGACACATGCCACGAGAAGTCCGCCGCCATCGCGCGGTCGATGATCTTATTCCACTCGCGCTTCTTATCGTAATAGATGCGCTCCGCATAGCGGATGGAACCGAGCATTTCGTGCGCATTGTAATTGCAGAAGCTGAATCCCGTTCCTTTGCTTTCATATTCATTGTACGCCTCGACCGTATCCTTTAAGCCGCCCGTCTCCCGGACGATCGGCACGGTTCCATAGCGCAGCGCCATCAGCTGGCTCAATCCGCACGGCTCAAACAGGGACGGCATCAGGAACGCGTCGCAGGATGCGTAGATCTTATGGGACATCGCCTCGGAATAGTAGATATTCGCGGAAACCTTGTTATTATATTTCCAGTCGAAATGACGGAACATATTCTCATACTGTTCCTCGCCCGTTCCGAGTACGACGAGCTGGATGTCGTCCTGACAGAGCTCATCCATCACATATGCGATCAGATCAAACCCTTTCTGGTCGGTCAGACGCGACACCACGCCGATCATCATCTTGCGGTCATCTTCCGCCAATCCAAGCTCCTTTTGCAGCGCCCGCTTATTTTTTACTTTTTCTTTGCGGAAGTTCACCGCATTGTATTTGTATTCAATGAATTTGTCCGTCTCGGGGTTATATTCCTCGTAGTCAATTCCGTTGACAATCCCGCGCAGATCGCCGCTTCGCGCACGCATGAGCCCGTCAAGACCCTCGCCGTAAAACGCGCACTTGATCTCATCAGCGTAGGTATCGGACACGGTCGTGATCGCATCCGCAAAGACAAGACCGCCCTTTAAGAGATTGGCGTCTTTATAGCATTCCAGTTTATCCGGCGTAAAATAGAAATCCGGCAGTCCCGTCAGGTCCTTGATCGAGCGAATGTCCCATTTCCCCTGGAATTTCAGGTTATGGATCGTCATGATGGACTTCATGCCGCGAAAGAAATCATTTCCCTGAAACCGCTCGTGAAGATAGACGGGGATCAATCCCGTCTGCCAGTCATGGCAGTGCACGATGTCCGGTCTGAAATCGAGCAGCGGCATCGCGGAGAGCGCCGCCTTTGAGAAAAACGAAAATTTCTCAATGTCCTCATACACATTGCTGCTGTATGGCTTGAAGCCGTTAAAGTAGGATTCATTGTCAATAAAATAATAGGTTACGCCGTCAACGACCGTCTCCAAAATACCGACGTATTCATTTTTCCAATTAAAGTCCATGTAAAAATGCGTCTTGTATTTCATGAGATCCCGCATATTCTGGGATATGCAGGTATACTTGGGCAGCATTACCCGAATGTCAAAATACTCTTTGTCCACATATTTCGGAAGGGAGCCGACCACATCGGCAAGTCCTCCGGTTTTAATGAACGGCACGCCTTCCGATGCAACAAATAAAATATTCTTCATCTCTTACCTCCTCAAGGCATTTCTATTTTTTACTATCCCTAGTATAGCTCAAAACAGACGCAAGGGGAAGTATTTTTTTTGATGTTTCTTTCCGCCGGACGCCACCGCGCGCTAGCTTCGGTATTGCAGGCGGATACGATCGGCAATGAGCGCGATAAATTCCGAGTTGGTCGGCTTGCCTTTCCCCGCGCTGATCGTGTAACCGAACAGCGACTCCAGCGTTTCCGAACGGCCGCGTGACCATGCGACCTCTATGCCGTGGCGGATCGCGCGCTCCACGCGGCTCGGCGTTGTCTTAAATTTTCCTGCGATGGTCGGATACAGAATCTTCGTGATGGAATTGAGCATTTCCACATCCTCCACCGCCATCATGATCGCTTCCCTTAAGTATTGGTACCCTTTGATATGTGCGGGTACGCCGATCTCATGAATGATCTCCGTCACGTCCTTTTCCAGGTCGTGAACGACGCTTTCCGGCTTTTGCAGCGTCACCGTCTCCGCCCCCACATCCGCCTGAGACGCCGCGCTCACACTTCTCCCCGACGGAACGGTTATCATGATCTGTATTTCCTTGTCGTTATTGATCAAATCACTCAACATCTGAAACATTCTCTCGTTGTCGTCTTTTGTTACCACATTCATCTGCTCCATTTCCATGACCACGCCTTTCTCTCAACGCTCATAAACAATAAAAACCGTCAGCAATTCATACTGACAGTTTTTATTATATTTCGTCACGATTACGCAGACAAGGTTAAGGCATCGCGTCGTTTCTTATAGAAAACTCGCAGCGCTCTCTCACCCGGTATGTATCAAAATAGCGCTTCTCCAGCGGAATCCAGCGTTCGGCAAAGAGAACCGCGCCGTCTCTGCCGTTTCTTTTTAGGATCCGACGCTCCTGTTCCTCTTTTCCGACGTCTAGGAATACATGCAGATCATAGACGTCCCAAAGCGCGGGGTGGCAGCTGTACGAGCCCTCCACAATGTTGACCGCACCCGCCGTCACGGACACCGTTTTCGCAAGCGCCTGCCGTTTACAGTCAAACGGGCGATAGGCGATCACATGTTCCCCGCTTTGCAAGGGGTTCAATATCTCCTCCCAAAACCGTTCGTGATCCACGTTGCCGCCCGGCTGTTCGAAGCGCTCCTTCGTGCGTTGTTCCGCCCTTAAAAAGAAATCGTCCATATGAAAGACGCTCCAGCCGTTCTCCTCATGCAGACGGCCGGCAAGCGTTGTCTTCCCGGCGCCGCATCTGCCGTCAATCGCGATAATGACCGGCTTTTGCAGGGTATTCCTGCCTGCTGCGATCTCGTTGACCGTTTCAGTCAGTTTCTTGATGTCGGAAATACCGGTTCCCATACAGCGCCTCCTTTCAGGCTTTTCGGTAATTGCAGGGAAGATTTTTGCAGGAAAACTTGCATTTTTCCATATTCTTCCTGCAAAAATTTCCCTTTCGCTCATTGTATCACAGCCGCGCCGCCCATTTCATTAAAGTTTCATAAAATTCCCCGCCTTTTTTCCATACCGAAGCAGTTCCTTACCTCTTCAGCATCTCCTCGACAAAAATCCCGTATCCGCGTGTGGGATCATTGACAAGCACGTGCGTTACCGCGCCGACAAGCCTGCCGTTTTGGATGACCGGACTGCCGCTCATGCCCTGCACAATACCGCCCGTCAGCGCGATCAGCCTTCTGTCCGTGACCTGTAATGTGATCCCCTTATTCACGTTCTGGCTGTCATAGTCTAAGGCAATGATCTCAATATCATAGTATTTTGCCTCTCCGTCAACATTACAATATATCTGCGCGGGACCGACGCTGACATCCTGTTTTAATCCGATCTCCACCGGCGGGGAATCAATCTGCTCCATCAGTCTCGCATTTACTTCGCCGTGGATCCCCGCCGCAGTGTTCTCCGTCACGCTTCCAAGACGGTTACTGTCCGTATAGCGGATGATCCCGGTCAGTTCCCCCGGAACTCCTTTCTTTCCTTTTGTGATCCCGATAATATCCGTACGGTAAAGCGCACCGTCGTAAAGTTCGAGCATCACGCCAATATCACTGTCGCTCACGCCGTGGCCGAGCGCGCCGAACTCCCCATCTGCATCCACATAAGTGAGCGTCCCGATTCCCTGGGCGCTGTCCTTGATCCAGATGCCGATCTTATACTCCCTGTCCTGATCGCGCACGGGGCGCACCGCCACGTCAAACTGCTCTCCGCCGCGCTCGATCGTCATGACCATGACTTCTCCGCCCGACTGCGCCACCCGCGAAACAAAATCACTTTTTCCTTTTACCTGCGTGCCGTTTACGGTCAATATATAATCTCCCACACGCAATACATGTTCCGCAGGCATCACGACATTACCGTACTCATCGATAAAATCGCTTGTACCGATCACCAGTACGCCCGGCGTCTTCACATAGATACCGATCGGCAGCCCTGCCGGATAGACCATCGACTCATCAATCACCTCGATCTGCACCGTCTTAAACGGGATCAGACCGAACAGCCGAAGCTCCGCGCGGTAACTGTTCTCCGCGTTCGCCACAAACGTCACGTCCGCGGAAAGATTGACCGGAATACGCCCGATGATGCTTTCCGCATCCGCTTCGCTGATCTCCGGTGCGCCGTCATCCGCCTGTCCGTTTCCAGTTTCCCCGTTTTTTTCCTCTTCTCCGTCTGCCAGACGCGCCGCTCCCGGTGCGCCCTGCTGTCCGTCAAGCTCGTTTATGACGGCGCGGGCCCGCCTGCTTGTGCCCGCCGTCATGATAATCTCCCCGGAAAGCGGTACATGAAAAGAAAGCTCCGACTCCTCGCCCGCCTTTAAGTAGATCGTATCCGGCACCGTCTGATAAATGTCCACGATCATGATCGCGCAGATCGTTCCTATCGAAAAAAATAAAATCATCCACAAAAATATCCGATACGCTCTCCGATGTTTCCCGTTGACCGCATTAGTCACTTCCATATTCCTGCCCATGCCTTTCCGTCTCTCTTAATCCGGGTATCATAAGCAGACATGAATAAAGAGAGACTTGTCAGTCTCTCTTAGTATGCAGCGATATTTTGATTTTATGGATGCCGTCCTTATTTTTTGATGGCAAATTTTTCTGAAATATTACGATTTGTGACCGCCCCGAACCGCACTGCGCCTGCGGGAAAACCGAAATCATCCCTGTTTGACTTCCTGCGCCATCCGTTTCATCTCCGCAGCGTTTGTGAGCGCCGCCTCCGTGATCTGACCGCCGCCGAGCATCCTCGCCAGCTCCTCCAAAAGCGCCTGCTCCTCCACCAGATCAATCCGCGTCACTGTCCTGCCGTCCTTCGTTTCTTTGACAATGACAAAATGGGTATCCGCCATCGCCGCGATCTGCGGAAGATGCGTAATACAAATGACCTGGCTGTTCCTTGCGAGCGCGCCGAGCTTCTCTGAGACAAGCCATGCCGTTTTTCCGCTGATACCGGCATCGATCTCATCAAAGATCATCGCGTCGATACCGTCCTTATCCGCCTTCAATGTCTTTAATGCAAGCATGATGCGGGATAGCTCGCCGCCGCTCGCCACCGTGGAAAGCGGCTTATAAGGTTCTCCTGGATTCAAAGAGAGCTGGAATGTGATCCTGTCATATCCGTCCGCCGTATAGCGCCCTTCCTCCGGCGCCACGTCAATCTGCACGCCCGCCTGCAAAAAGTTTAATTCCTGAAGCGCCGCGCTCAGTTCCTTTGCAAGCTGCTGCGCCGTTTTTTTGCGCAAAGCGGATACCGCTTCGCAAAGCGCGCGCAGTTCCCGCTCCGACTGCATTCGTTTTTCCCGCACGCGCTGCTTATATGCGTCAAAATCGCTCATCTGCTCCAGATAAGTCTGCTGTTTCTCCAAATATGCATGGATCTGCCCGATGGAGTCGGCGTGATACTTGCTTTTCAGATGATTGATGAGATCAAGGCGCGTCTCCACTTCATGAAATTCCCGCTCATCAAACTCCATGTCGGAAATATAGTCGGACAAATCTCTGTTAAAATCACTGAGCAGCGCGTCGATATTCGCAAGCTGTTCCTCCAGGCCGGACGCCTCCACGTCCAAAGCAGCCACGCTCCTCATTTCCATCACCGCCGCGCCGATGAGCGTTCCTGCGTTCCCGGATTCACCATCCCCCGTGACGCTGTATGCGCGCTGTACATGCTCCATGATCTTTTTTCCGTTCATCATTTTATGATAACGGCGTTCCAGCTCCTCATCTTCTCCTTCCGTGAGTGCTGCCTGTTCAATTTCGGAAACCTCGAACTGTGCCAGCGCGATCTCACGTTCGCCCGCATCCTCTTTTTCCTGTACGGCAAGCTCCTCGTCCCTGCATGCGCAAAAAGAACGATATGCTTCCCGCATCTGTTCTGACAGACTCTGCATCTGCGCTCCCGCATAGCCGTCAAGATACGCCCGCTGTTCTTTCTCGTGAAGCAGCAGTTGATTATCCCGCTGCCCGTGAATATGCAGCAGCACCTCGGCAAGCTGCGCGAGCTGTTTTGCCGTCACGGTCTCCCCGCACACCTTGCAGACGGAACGCTTTTCGGAGATCCGCCGCTGCACGATCACGATGCCGTCCTCCTCCGCCGTCAGTTCCAGTTCTTCCAGACGACGGCGCTGCAAATCGTTCTCCAATTGAAATACCATCTCAACGACCGCCTGCTCCGCACCGCTCCTGATGCAGTCCTTGTCCGCTTTTGCTCCGAGCGCCAGATTGATCGAGCCGAGCAGGATGGATTTTCCTGCGCCCGTCTCGCCGCTTAAAATATTCAGCCCCCTGGTAAATTCGATTTCCGCCTCGTCAATGAGAGCAAGATTTTTCACGTGTAAACTCAGTAACATTCTATACTCCTTGTGCCTCTCCGGGCAGGGCGCTTCTCTCTTTACGCACCTGCTTATATCAGACGTTCCGTTCCCGCAGACCGACCGGATCTTCTGCCAGCCGTTCAGTCCCCGCAGACCGACCGGATCTTCTGCCAGCCGTTCAGTCCCCGCAGACCGACCGGATCTTCTCCATCACGATCCGCGTATCCTCCGCGGTCCGCACCGCCGCCATGATCGTATCGTCCCCCGCGATACTCCCGACGATCTCTGTAAGCTGCATTGCATCGATCGCCGCCGCGACCGCCATCGCCATGCCGGATACCGTCCTTACGACAAGAATATTCTGCGCGCAGTCCATGGAAAGCATTCCCTCGCGCAGCACGCGGATATATTTATCCTCCGGCATATCCGGCTGCACCTTCGGCGCACAATATCTCTGTGTACCGTTTTTTCCCTGCAGCTTGATCAATTTCAACTCCCTGATGTCACGCGAAACCGTTGCCTGCGTGACCGAAAATCCCGCGCCGCTCAGCGCTTCGGCAAGCTCCTCCTGCGTCCCAATATCCTGTTTCTCAATGAGCGTAAGCAGCATTTCCTGCCGTCTCTGCTTCGTCATAGCCTGTAACAAGCCTCCTCCTGTATGATCCTAGGATTCCCTCATCTTGCGGTGCAGCACCTCCAGGAACCCCGCGCCGCTTAACTTGACGATCGCGGTCGTGCGCTTGGACCGGACGATCCTCATGCGGTCGCCCGCCGCAAGCGCCAGCCCGTAGGCGCCGTCAAAATCCGCTTCCACCTGCTGCGTCCTCCCGTCACGGGCGGGCAGAAGCTCGATCTCGATCTCATCATCCGGCGAGAGCACGATGCTGCGCGTATTTAAGGTGTGGGGACAGATGGGCGTAATCACCATCAGTTCCGCCGACGGCTCCACGATCGGTCCCCCCGCCGACATATTGTAACCGGTTGAACCGGTCGGGGTCGAGACAATGATGCCGTCCGCGCTGTAGCCTTTCAAAAAATGACCGTTCACAAGAATATAAAAGTGGAGCATCTGCAGGGAACCGCTCCTTGAAACAACAATGTCATTCAGCGCGTAGCTGCGGCGGCAGTCCCTCTCCCCCGTGATCTGCCCCTCCAGCATCATACGCCGCTCGATCGTATAATCGTCCTCGCAGAGCCGCGTCAGCGCTCCCGAAAGATTCTCCCTGTCCACCTCCGCAAGGTAGCCGAGCGTTCCTAAGTTCACGCCGATCAGCGGAATATCCCGGTCAGCCGTGTCGCGCGCCGCCTCTAACAGCGTTCCGTCGCCCCCCAATACAATGATGCACTCACAATCCTGCGGAATGTCACCGCTGTCCGTATGATAACGTCCGTCCTTCTCCTCCTGCACATGCACCGTGCAGTGCGCGCCCTGCTTTTGCAGTTCATCCCGTATCCGATTTGTCAATACAAGTTCCGCGTCTTTCATGCGGTTCGTAATCAGATAAAATTGCTTCATGTTCCTTTCCTTCCGCCGGCATCCAAAGCGTCATGCGCCTTTTGCACAACGTCTTTTGCCGCCTCTTCCAGCCATGCCCGACCGCCCGTCTCTTGTATCGTCAGTTCCGGCGCGCCATCCCCGCATTTCTGCAAAAAAGCAAGATACTCAATATTCCCTTCCGGTCCCTTGATGGGCGAATAGTCCAGTCCCCGCACCGCAAAACCGCTGCTCTCGGCAAAAAAAAGAATCCGCCCGATGACTTCCCTATGTACCGCGACATCCCGCACAACGCCCTTTTTTCCGACCTGCTCCCTGCCCGCCTCAAACTGCGGTTTGATCAGGCAGACCATCGACGCCTGCGGCCTTAGAAGCTGCCACGCCGGCTGTAATAGCTTCGTCAGCGAAATAAAAGAAGCGTCGCAAGCCGCAAAATCAAGCGCCTCGTCTATGTCCTCCGGCTTCATATATCGAAAATTTGTCTTTTCCATGCAGACGACGCGCTCGTCGTTCCGAAGCTTCCACGCAAGCTGCCCGTGTCCCACATCCACCGCATACACTTTTGCCGCGCCGTTCTGAAGCATACAGTCCGTGAAACCGCCCGTCGATGCGCCGATGTCCATGCACACCAGACCGTCCAGCCGGATCGGAAATACCTGAAGCGCCTTCGCTAATTTCAGTCCGCCCCTGCCGACATAGGGCAGCGCCGCGCCGCGCACTTCGATTTTGCTTTTTTCCTCATCAAATACGGCTCCCGCCTTGTCCTCGCGCTGTCCGTTTACAAAAACCTCCCCCGCCATGATGACAAGCTTCGCCTTTTCCCGCGACGGCGCAAGTCCCTGCTTTACAAGAAGTACATCCAGCCGTTCTTTCAAGTGTCACACCCCTGTCTCTCTGCTGTCTTTCACACGACCTGCGACCGGATCCGCTCCGCGACCGACTCCGCATCCAGACCGATTTCTTTTTTTAGCTGCTCCACATTTCCGTGCTCCACATACGCGTCAGGAATCGCAAACGACAACACCTGCGCCTGTGCATGAGGACAATCCGAAAGAAACTTCCTGACGCGCTCCCCGAATCCGCCGCTCGCCACGTTTTCTTCCATCGTCACGAGATACAGATGCGTCTGCGCCAGATGCATGAGCAGTTCCTCGTCGATCGGTTTGACAAAACGGGCGTTGACAAGGCTGACTTTCCGTCCTTCTTTTTTTAACAGTTCACGGACCTCGACCGCAGTCTTTACCATGCTGCCGACCGCCACAAGCGCGATCTCCTCTTCCTCATAGATCGTCTCCGCTTTCCCGTATTCGATCGGCGCGCGGTATTCCTCCAATCCGTCATACGCCTCGCCGCGCGGATAGCGCAGCGCGATCGGCGCGTCAAAACCGACCGCAAATTTCATCATATCGGAGAGCTCCCATTTATTTTTGGGCGCCATGATATGCATATTCGGAATGGACGATAAGTACGAGAGATCAAAAATCCCCTGATGCGTCTCTCCGTCGCTGCCGACAAGTCCCGCCCGGTCAATGGCAAAAACGACCGGCAGATTCTGGATGCACACGTCATGCAGAATCTGATCGTAGGCTCTCTGTAAAAAAGAAGAATAGACCGCAACGATCGGGCGCATCCCGCCCGCCGCTAAACCCGCCGCAAACGTGACCGCATGTTCCTCCGCGATCCCGACGTCAAAAAAACGATCCGGATATTTGTTGCGAAAACGCTTTAAGCCCGTGCCGTCCGCCATCGCCGCCGTGATCGCGACCACGTTTTCATTCCGCTCTCCCAGCTTACACATGACCGTGGAAAAAATATCGGTATAATTCGCCTTGTTTCTCGGATTCCTCGGCAGCCCCGTCTCCACATAGAACGGCTCCGCGCCATGGAACCGCGCAGGGTGCTTCTCTGCAGGCTCATAGCCTTTTCCCTTCTGCGTCAGAACATGGATGATCACCGCCTTTTTGAAGCGCTTCGCGTCATTGATGGCGCGGACGATCCCCATGATATTATGTCCGTCCACCGGTCCTAAATAGGTCAGTCCCATGTCCTCAAAAAACATGCCCGGCACGACCAGATGTTTCAGGCTGCTCTTGGCGCGCCGGATCGCCGAGACATACGCGTCCCCATGCTTACCCGCACGCAGCTTATTGTAGACATCCTCTTTGAGATTTAAGTACGACTGCGCCGTGCGGATACTGCTCAGGTATCGGTTCATGCCGCCGACGTTCTCCGAAATGGACATATTATTATCGTTTAAGATGATGATAAAATTCGTCTCCAGCTTCGCGGCGTTATTCAACGCCTCATACGCCATGCCGCCCGTTAAGGAACCGTCTCCGATAACGGAGACGATCAGATCATTTTTTTGCTGCAAATCGCGTGCCTTGACCAGTCCCAATCCGGCCGAGATGGATGTGGAGCTGTGCCCCGTGTCAAAGCAGTCGCAGTCGCTCTCCTTGCGCTTCGGGAACCCGCTCATGCCGCCGTATTTGCGAAGCGTCTCAAACCCTTCTTTCCTTCCGGTTAAGAGCTTATGTGTATAGGACTGGTGCCCGACGTCCCAGATGATCTTATCCTCCGGAAGATCGAGCGCCAGATGCAGCGCCATCGTCAGCTCCACCACGCCGAGATTCGAACCGAGGTGTCCGCCCGTGACGCTGATCTTTTCGATCAAAAATTCGCGGATTTCCTCCGCCAGTTCCGGCAGATCCGCCTTATTTATTTTTTTGATGTCATTTGCCTGTCTGATCTCTTCTAAATACATATCTGCACCTCTTACGCACTGCCCGCGGTCAGCTTGTCCGGTATACCAGCCGCTTTATCAGTTCGGACAGCCATTCATTTTGCACGCTCAGATCCGCAAATTCCGTGAGCGCCGCTTCGGAAATGCGTTCCACATCCCGCTTTGCCTGCTCCATTCCGACAAGCGTAACATAGGTCGCCTTATCGTTTTTGGCGTCGGAGCCCGTCTGCTTGCCAAGTTCTTCCAAGGAGCCCTCCACATCGAGAATATCATCCCTGACCTGAAAGGCGACTCCCACATGCCGCCCGATCCGCTCCAACCGCTCCACATCCTTCTCCGGCGCGCCCGCCAGAACCGCGCCGATCATGAGCGATGCCTGGATGAGCGCCGCCGTTTTCTTTTCGTGGATAAAAAGAAGCTGCTCCATCGTCACGCTGTCTCCGCGTTTTTCCGCTTCGACATCCGCGCTCTGTCCGCCGAGCATACCGTCGATACCCGCCTTTTGTGCTAGGATACCGACCGCCCTGCCGATCCTGCCGCGAAGCATATTTTTATGCACGCAATCCGCCGTATTTTCCGCCTGTACATGTTCTCCTGCGGTGTCCGCCGCGCGAAGCGAACTGCCGGACATCGTGCCTTCCGCGGTATCCGCCGTGTGGTTTTGTGCCTGCGTCGCACGACAATCCGCCGCGGCGTCAACTGCCGCAAACGCTCTCGAAGCCGTGTAAAATGCGTGTGTCAGAAGCCCGTCCCCCGCAAGGATCGCCATCGCCTCTCCATATACGACGTGCGTGGTCTTTCTTCCCCTGCGGTACTCGTCGTTATCCATTGCCGGCAGATCGTCATGCACGAGGGAATACGTGTGGATCATCTCGATCGCCGCCATGAACGGCGCGATGACCTGCTCTCCGGTCTGCGGCGTCGTTTTCTCCTCTTTGGCGTACATCCGATAGGTCTCATACATCATCAGCGGGCGGAGCCGTTTCCCGCCTGCTAACATGCTGTAGTTCATCGCTTCCGCCGCCGTGTGCTGATACCCTGCTTCCTCCGGAAGATACGTCCGGATCCGTTCCTCTGCGCGGCGCACTTTTTCTTCCTGCTCACTCTCCCAGTTCATCAAAGCCTCCGTCCCCGTTTATGGCAAGTACTTTTTTCTCCACCCTGTCGATCTGATCGTTGCACGCCTTTAAGAGCCTCATGCCCTCCTCGTACGCCTGAAAAGACTGCTCCAAACTGATCTCCGGCGACTCCAGCCGCGCGATCAGACTGTCAATGCGCGCAAACGCCTCCTCGATACGATACGATTCCTGCGGTTCCTGTTCCGCATTGCCGTTCTCGGCACTGCTCCTCTGCTCCTGCGCCGCATTGCCGCTCTTTACACTACCCTGCGGCTCCTGCCGTTCTGCCGCTTCCCGGTCCTTAACCTGCTTTCGTTCCGCCATGCCCGCCGCACGCCCTTTCTGTCAAGTCAAAATCCTGTCCGCCGGAGTGACCCGCACGCACTTTTACGGTATCTTTTCCGGCTCCGTCCCTTGCAGGATCACCCTGCATTTTTTTCTTTCTCTGTCACCTGCGCCTTCGCCACGCCGTCCCGCAGATAAACGGAGATCCTGCTGCCCGGCTCTACCTGATCGACCGTGCAGAGCGTCCTGCCGCCTTCATCGGAGACATACGCATATCCCTGACTGAGTTTCTCCAACGGCGATAATCCTTTCAGCCGTTCCACATACAACAAAAACCGATGACGCACTGCCTCTATCTGATATTCCATCGCCGCGCCCAGCCGCTCCTCCATATAGACCAGCCGGTTCTGCTGTTCCCGCACGCGGTGGAGCGGATTCCCGCGTTGCAGGCGCAGACGATCATTTTCCGCCTGCATCCGCTTTTTATCCAGTATGGCACGCATCCGCCCATTCAATGCCTCCGCCGCGCCGATCAGGCGCTCGTCCAATAACGACTGTTCCTGTACGGCAAGCTCCGCTGCCGCGGACGGCGTCGGCGCCCGTAAGTCCGCCGCATAATCCGTCAGCGTCGTATCTGTCTCATGTCCGACCGCCGATATGATCGGAACGGAACAGTCAAATACCGCCTGCACGACCTCCCGCTCATTGAATGCCCAAAGATCCTCGATGGAACCGCCTCCACGCCCGACGATCATCACGTCAACGCCCAGACGCTCCAATGCATGAATTCCCTCGACGATACTCGCCGCCGCCTGTTCTCCCTGTACGATGGCGGGATAAAGTATGATCTGGATATAGGGGTCACGCCGCCTGGCAATGTGAATAATATCCCGCACCGCCGCTCCCGTTGATGCGGTCACAACGCCGAGCGTCTTACTGTATTTCGGGATCGGCTGTTTATACTCCGGGGCAAACATCCCCATTTCTTCTAATTCTTCTTTTAACGCGATAAAACGCGCGTACAGATCGCCTTCGCCGTCCTGTCTGATCCGCTTCGCGTAAAGCTGATACCTGCCGTCCCGTTCATAGACGTCGATATTTCCCGATACGATAACCTGCTGCCCTTCCTGCAGCCGGAACGTAAGACCCGCCCTGCTCCCGGCAAACATCACGCAGGCGATCGCCCCGTTTGAGTCCTTCAATGTGAAATAAATATGCCCTGACGGATGATATTTGCAATTGCTGACCTCACCGCGTACATGAATGGCATTCAGCATAAAATCCTGCACGAACATATTGCGGATATAAGAATTGACCTGAGCGACCGTATATACATTTTTTATGACGTCATTCTGACGCTGTGCCATTCTACGCTCACCGCCTATGCAAACTTCGCGAGCACGCCGTTAATAAAGCCTGCGGACTCGTCCTGACCGAATTTCTTTGCCAGTTCCACTGCCTCGTTGATCGCTACGCTCGTCGGAATGTCGTCATCATAGCAGATCTCGTAGACCGCGAGGCGGATGATCGTAAGATCCACCTTTCCCATACGCCCCGTCGTCCATCCCTTCGCCTGCTCGTTGATGCGGGCGTCGATTTCAGGCAGTCTGGCAGCAATATTTCCATATTTTCCGGAAATATATCGCTGCTCCTCCTCAGAAGCCTCGTTCTCTTCCTGCGAAAAAAACAATTGAATCTGCTCCGGCATGTCCTCCATACGGTTAAATTCCACCCGGAACAGCAGCAAAAAAATCCGTTCTCTCAACTCTCGTCTGCTCATTGATGACTCCTTAACTTACAAAAGACACGCTAAGCGTGTCCTCTGCGCGTTTGCTTATGAATGAATCCTTATTTGCTCTTTTGCATATTCACGCCGGCGATCCGGATATTCACGTCGGACACCACAAGACCGGTCATATTCTCGATCGCTGTCTTGACCTTTTCCTGTACCTTCTGCGAAGTTGCCGGAATATTATAACCGTACTCCAGCACGACCGCAATGTCGGCACGCACCTCTCTGCCTGTGATCTCCACTTTCACGCCTTTGGTCAGCTTCGTCATGCCGACCTTGCTCATCAGCTCGTTCGTGATATTGCCGACCATGGCGGACACGCCCTCGACCTCGGACGCGGCAAGCCCGGCAATCATCGCAACCACATCGTCCGCGATCTTGACCGTCCCCATGCTGTTATCTTCCTGAAGCACATAGGTCCCTTTTTCCATATCCTTATCCATATGATCAACCTCCTTCGGATGATTCTAAAATCTCCAAACAGTTATTTGTATTATAGCAAATATCTCAAAAGATGTATAGTTGAATTTTTCCGGCTGCAGATCATCCGTTTTGCGGCAGCCAAAAACCGAACGTCAGCGTATCTTCATTGTCCGAGTAAGACACGCCTGCGGGCGAATCCATGTAATCAAAAATGTGTTCCTGCCCGATCAGATAGTCATGATAAGCGCTGTACACATCCGCCGTCTCACAGCGGAACGTGACATACGCCGTTCCCAGACGATCCGCCAGAAACAGATCGAGTGCTCTCTCATCAAACACCGTAAAAAGCGCATGTTCGCGCACGTAATAATTATCCTCCGTCGCCGTACAATACGGCATCCCGGCAACGGACAGGTCGATTTCATGCGTCCGTTCGATCTGTTCCGTCGTCACGCATAAATACTCATAATTGACGTCCGGCATTCCCGCTGCCGCCGCGCCCTCCATCGTATAGGAGGCATCGCCCCACGTCGCATCCACATAGTAGTATGCCCCGTTTGAGCGCACCAGATTCCACGCATGTCTGTATCCAGACTCCCTGATCCGTCCCGTCACGAGCGCCGCCTCAATCCCCGCTTCCCTGCACAAATACTGGAATGCTTTTGCATACCCCTGACATACGGACCGCCCGTATAAAAATACCGAGCAGATATTTTGATTTTCCGGCGCCTCAAGATCGTATTCCGTATTACAGATCACGTATTCATACAGATAACGGATCTTGGCATAATCATCCCCCTCCGGCAGACAGGAAAGACATGCCGTCACAAAATCGTCTATTCTGCTCTTACACTGCGCCGCCTCTGCCTCAGACATCGAATACGATGCGGAAAACAGCATGTGCAGGATCTCTCCGCCCTGCAGGACCTCCGTGTTCGTATAGCCCGTCACATAGAACAGTTCCGGATGATCGGCAAGCACCGCGCAGAAGATCCGATAAAGCAGATCCGCGTCCTGACAGTCTAAAAGCTCCTCCTGTCCCATCTGCCGCATGCTTTGGAGCATCTGAATATAGATCGTTTTCTGCCCGTCATCCATGAGTGACTCATAATAATATCCGCCATCCGGCTGCACAGCCGTACCGTTTTGTCCCGCTGCAGCATCCGGCTGTACACCTGCATCATAGGACGACCGCGGACCCCCAGCCGCGCTTTCTCCCGTCCCGCCGCCCGGTACGCCCGCACAGCCGGACAAAAGCACCGCGCAGGCAAGCATCCCTGCCAGACCGATTTCCTTTAACCGCGGAGAAATTTTACAGTCCAAAAGAAATGTCAAAGGCATTTCTTTGAAAGCGTGCTCCGCACGCTTTTTTAATCGATAAAACAGCATTTTTATCACATCCTGACTTCTAGCCGCGTCCAAATTCCGAAAGAACCAGTCCCTTATTGCGTTCCAATGTCATACCGACGCTCCATTCATTGACAAACAGAAGCAGCGGTCTGTCCTTCAGATCCTTGATCTTCTCCATGTCTGACGTTCCCGTCAGCGTTTTTAAGTCAATATCCGTGTTTTCGATCCAGCGGATATGTTCATACGGAAGATTCTCCAGGCGGATCTCCACATTATATTCATTCTCCAGGCGGTACTTGAGCACGTCAAACTGCAGCACGCCGACAACGCCGACAATGATCTCCTCCATGCCCGTGTTATATTCCTGAAAAATCTGGATCGCGCCCTCCTGCGCAATCTGCGTGATCCCTTTGACAAACTGTTTGCGCTTCATCGTATCAAGCTGTCTGACACGCGCAAAATGCTCCGGCGCGAACGTCGGGATTCCCTCAAAGCAGAACTGCTCTTTCGGCATACAGACCGTATCGCCAATGGAAAAAATACCCGGATCAAATACACCGATAATATCCCCCGCATATGCCTCTGACAGAATCTTTCTTTCATCCGCCATGATCTGCTGGGGCTGCGAAAGCCGCATGACCTTGCCGCTCTGCACATGTTTTACCTCCGCATTCGCGTCAAATCTGCCGGAGCAGATGCGCATGAACGCGATCCGGTCCCTGTGCGCTTTGTTCATATTGGCCTGAATCTTGAATACAAACGCAGAAAATTCCCGCCCGGCCGGCTCGATCAGTCCTACGTCTGCCCGGCGCGGAAGCGGCGGCGTCGCCATCTGTAAAAAGTGCTGTAAGAAGATTTCCACACCAAAATTCGTCAATGCCGAACCGAAAAAGACGGGCGTTAAATCGCCGCTCCTGACTTTTTCGAGATCAAACTCCGCACTCGCTCCGTCAAGCAGTTCGATCTCTCCGTCAAGCTGATCCAAAAACGCCTCCCCGATATGGGCGCGTAGCGCGTCCCTGTCCGTCATCGGGATTTTGGTGGAAAGCCCTTCTTTCGTTCCCTTCTCGGTATCCGAATAGGTGATAACGCACTTTTCCTGCCTGTCATATACGCCCTTAAAGCTTTTCCCGCACCCGATCGGCCAGTTCATCGGGCAGGTGGCGATGCCCAGCTCTTTTTCGATCTCGTCCAAAAGATCAAACGTGTCGTTCGCATCCCTGTCCATCTTATTGATGAACGTAAAAATCGGGATCTTGCGCATCACGCAAACCTTAAACAGTTTTCTCGTCTGCGCCTCGACACCCTTGCCGCCGTCGATCACCATGACTGCGGAATCCGCCGCCATCAGCGTACGATAGGTATCCTCCGAGAAATCCTGATGTCCGGGCGTGTCCAAAATATTCACGCAGCAGCCGCCGTACTCGAATTGCAACACGGAGGACGTAACGGAAATTCCACGCTCCTTCTCAATTTCCATCCAGTCCGACACCGCGTGGCGCGCCGTCGCTTTTCCCTTCACGCTTCCCGCCAGATTGATCGCTCCCCCGTAAAGGAGAAATTTCTCTGTCAGCGTCGTCTTTCCCGCGTCCGGGTGGGAAATGATCGCAAAGGTCCTTCTTTTATTGATTTCTTTCGTATGATCTGTCATGTTTTTTTCCTCGTTATCTGTTTGATTCCGCCTCACAGCATGGAACTGCCGTGTCCGTCATACGGGATTCCGAAATAGGCGAGCACGGTCGCCGCAATGTCCGCAAAACTCTCCCGCGTTCCCAGATTCGCCGGTGTAACGGACTTCCCGTACATCAGAAACGGTGTGTGTTCTCTGGAATGGTCCGTCGAGACCGTGTAGCCCGGATCACAGCCGTGATCCGCCGTGATCATCAGCACATCCTCCTCTTTCATGCCGCCAGTCAGCTTCGGAAGCCATTCGTCAAACGCCGTCAGCGCCTTCGCGTACCCGTCAATATCATTCCGATGCCCATACAGCATATCATAATCGACCAGATTGATAAAGCACAATCCTTCAAAATCACGCGCCAGATAAGAAAGCGTTTTTTCCATTCCATCGGCATTCCCCGTCGTATACACATGCTCCGTCATGCCGCGTCCCGCAAAGATGTCCCAGATCTTGCCGACTGCAATGACTTCTTTTCCGTGTTCGCAAAGCCTGTCAAGCATCGTCTTCTCCGGCGGCTCTAAGGAAAAATCATGTCTGCGCGGCGTGCGCTCATAATGCCCGCTCTCTCCGATAAACGGACGCGCGATGACTCTTCCGACGCCATGCTCTCCTTTCAGAATCTCCCGCGCCGTCCGGCAATATTCATATAACTGCTCCACCGGTACGATCTTTTCATGCGCCGCGATCTGGAACACGCTGTCCGCGGAAGTATAAACGATCAGATCGCCCGTCCTTACATGCTCGTCGCCGTAAACCTGAATGACTTCCGTTCCCGAATAGGGGCGGTTACACAGCACGCCTCTGCCCGTCCGCCCGGAAAACTCCTCCAGCACTTCCCCCGGAAAGCCGTCCGGATAGGTGGGAAGCGGCTTCATCGACCAGACGCCCGCGATCTCCCAATGACCGATCGTCGTATCCTTTCCCATGGAACGCTCCTTCATTCTCGCGATCCGCGCTCCCGGCGCACCCGTTCCCTCAAGGAAATCCACGCCGTCTATATCAAACAATCCCAACCGTTTTAGATTGGGCAGACAAAAAAAGGGACTGGAGGATACGGAGCGCAGGGTATTCGTCCCTGCATCTCCAAACTGCGCTGCATCCTCCATCTCCCCGACTCCGAAACTATCCAGTACGATCAAAAATACTCTTTTCATATGCAATCCCGCCTTCTGTTCATTGTGTGAAATAAAGTATACCACATTCCCCGCGCCTTGGCTATTGTGAAAGTGCTACCGGCGTAATAATAATATTCGCGCCGTCAATCCCGGTCTTCCGTTTTACAATATCCTCGATCTGCGCGCACTGTGCTTCCGTCAGCATCGTGCCGTATACTAATACATCCACCTGTTCTCCGGTGATGCTCACGACCGCTTCCTGATACCCCTTTGCCTCTAACAGGATCTCCGCCGCCGATTCCCGCTCGGCAATATCCGCCGCTTCGATCATGCTGTCGATCGCCGCCTGCTTCTGTTCATCACCGATATTGACATTATTGATGATCTCCAGCATGACTTCTTTATTTCTGGCACGCGTCTGTTCCTTTTGCAGACGCGCTGCGGATAAGGATGTCACCGCCGTTGTGGATGTATAGACCGCTTCTCCCGGAATCTCATCGACCGTCATTTCCTCATTCAGCATCTCCGCCTGCTCCTCGTCAAGCCCTGCGTAAGAAACATCCGCCAGTTCGTTCAGATACCCTTCCTCCGCCGCGGCGTAATCGCTGTCAAGGCTCTCTATGTCCTGTGTGCCCCCTGCCGCGCTAAGTTCCATATCCTCATCCGAGATGTCGGCAAGATCCGCTGCTGACAGTTCCTCCATCGTGTCGGCATCATATTCCACAAAGCCGTCCACGCTGACGGAGGAAGCTTCCATCGTATCCGCATCATTGCTGATCAAATCCTCTGTTTTTACCTGACTTCCCGCAAAATGAAGATACCCTGCAATGACGATCATCATTGCCAATGCTGTGATCATTACCTGATTACGTCTAAGTATCTTTTTCAATTTCCTCCCCCTTTTGCTATCCTTTCATTTTGGTTACAATAATTCTATTCGCATCAATTCTGAATAATGACTGAATGACCGCAGTTATATTTTTCTGTATCTCCGGGTTCCCGCCGCCCTCGGCGATCACCGCCACGCCGATGACCTCCGGCTTTGTCGTGCGCACGATAAAAGGCGTCCTTCTTCCCGCCTCATCCGTCACATAGATCGTCTCCTCCTCCAGCGCGCTCTCGTTGATGACCCGCACCCCGCCCCCGCCGTCTGCTTCCGTCGTATCCGTATCCGCTTTCACCACGTCTTTCAGCGGGATCTCTTCCCCCGATGCAGAAAACGTGATCATGACCCGCACCGCGCCGACGCCGTCCATTTCCCGGAGAAGCCGCTCCAGACGCTCCTCAAGCTCCCTCTCATAATCCGTCTCCGCGCCTTCTTCTGCGGATGTGTCCAGTGTATCGCTCTCCCTGTCCAATTGTTGGTACTTTACGGATTCCTTTTCCTTTTTTTTGTCAGAAGAATCCGTCGGCCATGCGATCACGAGAAGCAAAAGTCCCGCCAGGATCAGAATGAGCAGGCTGTCCTTTCCGAACTTCTGTCCTTTTAAGAGCGTCTTTATTTTTTCCGTTATCTTATTCAACAATCCTCACCTCCACCCAGGACCGTTCCGTCTGAAGATATGCCGCGATCACATCGGCAAGCCGGTCTTTCAGATCCTGCGCGTCCAAATATTCTCCGCCTTCCGGATCCTCCCGCCCTCCGGTCTGAATGTTGATCTCGCGGACGGGGTTTACCACGATTTCCTCCGTCTGATCGTCCATGCGGCGCAGCAGAAACAACAGACCGTTTTCACCGGCAGATACGGAAACCGTCTCATATCCATAAGCTGCCAGTACGGGATTGACCGCTGTTCTTAATTCCTGCGCCGTCGTCTGTCTGATCTGCTCTTCCACCAGGTTTTCTCCCGTATATTCCGCATCGCGCAGGATCGCTTCGTACTCCTGCTCAAACCGGGTAAGCTGTTCTTGAAAATCCGCCTCCGTACCGCTTTTGATCAGGTCAAGCATCGGCACGACCAGAACCGCGAGCGTCATGATCCGTATGAGCAGGCGCACATAGCGGGCATAATGGCTCCCGCCCACAAAATGATACATCGTCTGCGCAATGATCATAAAAACTCCCGCCGTCCGAATGAGTTCCAGCATTCCTTCCTCCCGTCTGTCCGCCTAAAATCCCCGGTTTGTCGTCACGGAAATGACCGCGATCGTCACAATCAACAGCGCCATCGCGCATGCCGTCGTCCGAAACAGCAGCACGCTCCCCTCCGACACCTGCTCCACGCACCGGCTCATGCGCGCATCCGCGACAACGCCGGAGATCGCCGCGGCAGCCTTTAAGGCAAGTGCGAGCAGCAGCAGCTTCAACAGCGGCATGGCACATAACAAGAGCAGCAGCAGAATGCCCGCCACGCCCACTGCATTTTTGATCAGAACCGCCGAGCCGTACACCACATCCGTCGCCGTATTCACAAAACCGCCGATGGCAGGAATGACGGATACCAGCTTTTGCAGCGCGCCGGTACTGACACTATCCACGACCGGCGTGATCATCCCCTGCAAAAGACCAATGCCCGAAATCACCGTGATACAGCATTTGAGCACAAAGCCGATTCCTTTTTTCGTAAACGCAAGAATTCCGTCCAGCCTGCCGTCCGGGCTGATCCCGCTCATCACCGACAAGAGGGTGTAGACATAGATCATCGGCACAACGGCGACCAACAGCAAGTTTTCGATCAGATAAATGACGATAAGCGCCAATTCATAAAAGGCGACCGCCGTTGCCGAGCCGGCGGCAAACCCGACAGAAAGGCAGTAGGTCGGGACCAGGAGTTTGGAAAAATCAGCGATCGTGACCAGACTTTCCTGCGTGATGTCCATCCCCTTCTGCATGATCTTCAAAAGGATCATCACCATCAGCAGAAACACGATGTCATAACTGATGTCCGCAACCTGCCTGCTCTCAAAAAGCTGTCCAAACTGCGCAAAGACCGCCGAAAAAATCCCCAGGATCAGGATACTCGCAAAGATCATCTTATAATCCGCCGCCTCCGCACGAAACGCCTCCCGCACGCTTCCTGCGATCCATTTCAGACTCAGCCCGTTCTCCCCTTTGAGCGCATTCGCGATCAGGTCAAAAAAAGAAACATCGGTCTGTGTAAAAACGCTGCTGATCCGCTCGGACAGCTCCTCAAGCTCAAGACTCCTCGTAAAATCCACCGTCAGATCCATCTGCCGCCCCCATTCCCGATCGTCCAAAATCGTGTTTTGCGCGCTTCCGCACCGCGGCACCGCGTTACAATGCAAACTCCTGTATGGTCTGAATGACCGCCAGAATGACCGGCATTCCCGCCAGCAGCACGGTCAGCTTCCCGAAAATCTCAATCTGCCCCGCCACCGAAGAAAATCCGGCATCCTTACAGACGGAACACGCAAACTCACACAGATAAGTAATGCCGATGACTTTGAGCAGGATGCCGAAATAACTGTACTGATCCCCCATAAACCCCTTGATCTGAGAAAGCTCCGAAAGCACCGCGCCCAGCTTATCCATTCCGGCGCCAAAAATGATCATGCTTAAAACGATCCCGATGTAAAAAGAAAATTCCTGCCTGCTGCCCCTCAACTGCACACCGAGGAAAATTCCCGCAAGCGACAGCAGCACGATCCTTATGATGTCCATATCCCTCCGCCACACCTCCCGCACGCTGCCCCGCGGACAAGAAAATCCGCACAGAGAATGCGCCTTACATGGCAAACAGCTCCTGCACCGTTTGGAACAGTTCATAAATATAAGGAACGATCCAGGTCAGCACTAAAATAAGCCCCGCCAGTCCGACCAGAAAAGCATGTTCATCCCGGCCGCTGTGTTTGAGCACCTGTCCTAAAATTGTCACAAGAATCCCGACTGCCGCAATCTTGAATATGATACTGATCTCCATACGCCTTCCTTACTGTCCCCGTCCGCTTATCCTTCATAAAAGAACAATACTGATCACCAGTCCGCCCATCATGCCCATACACACATACATCCTGCTCTTTGAAACCGCATCCTCCGACAAACGCTTTCTTTTTTCCTCCAGCTTCTCCCTGCAAAACGCCGCCTGTATGAGCTGCATACGGCTGTCGGCAAATTCCTGCGCCGCAAACTCCCGTATATCCGCAATATCTTCATCCCGCAGCGCGCATTTCCCTGAAAGTGCCCCGCTCTCCTCCTGCCATATCCGCTCAAATACCGCGCCCTCTCCGTCTTCCATCCGCTTTGCGACGGCACAAAGAAGCCGCCCCGCCGCCCCCTTCTGCCGCGCCCCGCCGCGGCGGCATAGCCCGGAAAGTTCCGCTTTATGATAGGTGATCTCGCTCTCCAAATAGTAAAAAAACCATATCATCCGTTCCAGCTCTTTGATGCGTTCATACCCCGCTCTTTTATAGAAAAAACCGAGTCCGGTCGTTCCGAGCGTGAGCAGCAGCGCGCCCATCCACCTCATAGCTCCCTCTCCTCTCTCTGTCATGCCGTGCCGGACAACGGCGCAAACGACCCGTCAAATACGCCGGCGATCACCCCCGGTCTCAGGGCGCCTTTCAGCAGAATATAGCGTTCAAATAATCCGTCTTTTAACAGTTCCCCTATGTATTTCCGCTCCGCGAGCTGCTCCATGTCATTGCCATGCACTGTCGCAATGATCTTACAGCCGCATCGGCTTGCCTGCCCGATCGCGTCCGCGTCCTCTTTTCCCCCGATCTCATCCACGGCAATCACACGCGGGTTCATACTTCGGAGCAGGAGAAACATCCCCTCCGCCTTCGGACATGCGTCAAGTAAGTCCGTCCGCATCCCAAGATCGTTCTGCGGCACGCCCGCACTGCTTCCCCCGATCTCACTGCGCTCGTCCACGACTCCCACCGTCATGCCCGCATGACCGCAGCATCCGTCCGAGAGACAGCGGATCATATCACGCAAAAGCGTTGTTTTCCCACTTCCGGGCGGCGAAATGATCAATGTGTTCAAAAATGCCTCCCCCTGAAATAAATACGGCATCACTCCGCTTGCCGCCCCCTTGATCTGATGGGCGATGCGGATGTTCATGGCATTGACATTTTTCATGGAGACCGGTTCATGCTCCCTGCACACGACCTCTCCCCCAAGCCCGATGCGATGTCCCCCCACAACGGTCAGAAATCCCTGTCTGATCTCGTCCTCATACGCATACACGGAATACCCGCATAAATGCGCAAACAGCCTGTCCATATAGAATTTATCCGGACAAATCGCCCGGTCCGCCTGATAGAGAAGCTCCCCGTCCCCGGACAAAAAATACTCCCTGCCATGTGCGTAAATAATGATGGGTTTTCCGACCCGCAGCCGTATTTCCTGAATCTGTTTCAACCTTGCCGCCACCTTCTTAAATCCGGGGCGCATTGTATCCGGAAAAAGTCCTAAAAATTCCTGTTCCCGATCCATTTTCGTCCTCAACCTTTCTATTGTTTCTTGTGCGCCTTGACCTTAGCAGGCGTCTGCGCCGCGGCTTCTTTTGCCGCTTTCTTCCGCACGAAAAGGGTACAACCCTCACACCAAAGTATATGAACAGGCATATAAAATATGACAGCATCGTTTTGTATGAAAAAAAATACAATGATTTTATTTTTTCGTTATGGACATTCTAAGAAAGTATGATATGATATTGATAACAGTAATGATTACTATTTTTAATCATAAAAGGAGGATATGACCATGGAAACAAATACGGCACAGGTAGATAATCTGGTAAATTTATTGGACGGTTACGCAACGAAAGGCGGACATCACCTAAATGTCAATGTATTAAACAGAGACACGCTTCTCGACGCGCAGAAACATCCTGAGAATTATCCGCAGCTGACGATCCGCGTATCCGGTTATGCGGTCAACTTCATCAAGCTCACGCCGGAACAGCAGGCGGACGTCATCAGCAGAACGTTCCATGAGGCTGTATAAGAGTTTGCGCGCGTGGGCGCGCAAACTCTTAGAAAGAACTGCCGGAGGCAGTTCTTTTGAATTTGCCGGAGGCAGTTCTTTTGATTTGTATCTCCCGAATGATACCAAAAATCGCTTAAGCCCTGTGACTTAAGCGATTTTTCTTTCCTGTGCTTTTCTTCTCTGCTCCGCTGCGGCATACGCCCACATGCCCTCTCTGCATTCTGAACCTGCCCAAGCGCCTCATCGATCCGCAGTCTGCCCTGCGGTCTGCGCCTGTCGGAGCGTCTCATCGATCCGCGCCGCGATCTGACGCATCCGTTCTGCATCTACTTTGCAGATCTTGCGGTCATAGGTATAAAATCCGTTGGTCTCGTCTTCGACGTCGCAAAGCTGTGTGTATACGCAGCCGCACGCGCCGCTCCCGATCGCGGGGAGGATCATTTTTTCATACATATGGACGATCCGGTCCGTCAGTTCTTTGCGGCTCCGGCACTCTCCGTAACCATAATGCCCGACGCGGCTGTAACGGTGTGCCGGAAGCGTATAGGCATATCCGCCGCATTCGGATACGATCAGCGGACGCTCCGTTTTCTGCAGCCTGACCGTCTTAAAATACACATGCCTGCTCTCAAAATCACTGCGCTTTTGGCGGAACCAGCCGGAAGTCGCATCATAGAGGCGGCTGTCGTCCACGCCGCGCGCCGTCTCGTACATACGGTCGCTGTCAAACTGCCCCCATCCCTCGTTAAAAATCGTATAGGCAATGATGCACGGGTGATTATAGAGCTGTATCAGCGTATCCTTCATATGCTGTTCAAAAATCTGTTTCCGCCTGAGGCTTCCGCCGCGCCTGCGGTCGTTCGCCCGCACAAAGCCCATCATCGGCAGCGCCGTATCCCTGATAAAGGAATACGTTCCGCTGTTTACCATATCCTGCATCACGAGCATACCATGCCGATCGCAATCATAATAAAAACATTCGGGTTCTATTTTAATATGCTTGCGGAGCATACAGATGCCGAGCTCTTTCATCCGCAGAATATCCCGCTCATATTCCCGTTCGTCTCCGGGCAGATAAATACCCTCCGGGTAATAGCCCTGATCCAATACCCCATGCAAAAAAACAGGCTCTCCGTTCAGGCAGACGCGCTGCACGCCTCCTGCCTCGCGAATTTCGACCGTACGCAGCGCAAAATAGCTCTCGACCGTATCCTCCCCCACTGTCACGCGCATCGGATACAAATACGGCGACTTAGGACTCCACAGATGCGGCTCGTATGCATGACCATCCGCACAGACCGTTCCTGCAAGCTCGATACGCATACCGTCCCCTGCAAGCGCCCGTAAGTCTGACTGCTCCTGCCATGTATGGACTTTTCCATTGGAAAGCGTCACGCGCACGGTGACGGGAAGCGCTTCTTCCTCATCGCATCCATCAACATTGATTTTCAGCCGGATTCCCTTAAGATCAGGCTCCACCTGCATGGAACTGATATACCGTTTAGGCACCGCCTCGATCCAGACGCTCTGCCAGATACCGCTGACCGGCGTATACCACATGCCGCCCCGCTTTTTCCGCTGTTTACCGTACGGGTAATCGTGGGACAACGTGTCGGTGACGACCACACGCAGCTCATTCTCCCGCTCATGCCGCACCGCCTCCGTGATGTCAACCGTCCATGCCAAATATCCGCCTTCGTGCATCGCCACACACTGCTCATTGACATAGACCTCCGCCACCTGATCGACCGCACCGAAATGCAGCAGGATTTTTTTACCCTCATACTGCCTCGGCAGCGTAAAGGAACGCCGGTACACAAGCTTCGCGCCGACATGTCCGCGATACCCCGACAGTTCCGACTGCGGCGGGAACGGCACAACGATCCTCTGTCCGTTGCAGTCCCAGACTCCGTTTAGACTCATCCACTGCGCGCGCTTCATCTGCGGTCTCGGATACTCGGTCCAAACCGCCGGATTCTCATTTTTGATCTGTAAAGACGCCTGATCCCCCGCATCGCTCATCAATATGTGATGCCGGTTCCTCATATAGCGATAACCGCTAAACAGCGCCGCCCCTGCCGAAACAAGTCCCAGCCACCATTTTTTCTTCATTGCGAACCTCCCGAAAAAAACATTCTGCCGCCCCTGTCTCCCCCTGCCGCCGCGCACCGGATGCACAGCGGCAGGATTATTAAACTTATTATAACATATTCTTTGCGATTGTTCACGGACTAACAAAAAAATCGTGCTTCGCACGCTTTCAAAGGAACTGCCAGCGGCAGTTCTTTGGGGTTTACGAAATTTCCCATAAGTCAAAAAAAGACTTTCGCTGATGCAAAAGTCTTTCAGAGAATCCGCTGTCCGGATTCTTTGGTGTTACAAAATTTCCTATAGGGATGATGTTGTGGTCAAAAAGACTTCCTGCCGCGCGTCATTCTCCATTTCCTGCTTTGCTGCCGCCGCTTCCGCATCGGGATCCTCCATATCCATGAGAATCCGCTCCAGCTGCTCCTCAATGGTCAGCGTATGATCGTCCTTCTGTATCACGCCGTCCTCCGCATACCGGTTATTCATCCAGTCTGCGTCCGCAATGCCCTCCTGCGCTTCTTCTTTCAGGCGTTCTCCGCGCTTGGCGCGCTGCTGCTCCCGCATTTCTTCCTGCACGGCGTCGATCCGCTCGATCATGCGGTCCCATTCCTCGATCGTGAAGGACTGCGCCCCGATCTGAAAGCTGGGCGCTGTCTCCCCGTTCTTGACCTTTTCATTCAGCATGGCGATGATGTCCTGCATTTTCTGACGAAGCGTACGCGTATCTTCTTCCGCCTCAAGCGGCTGCTCCGTCTGCGCACCCAACGCGTCCGCGCGTTTTGCTCCCACACCCTGCGCCTGTGTGAGCGTTCCTGCAAATCCGCTCTCCGCCGCATCCGTCTGTACGGTATCCGACGATTTCTTTTCTTTTGTCCACACGCTGCCATGCGGACGATATTGTATCCGATCCTGCATTCTGTCCAATGTCATACTCTTATCTCCCCGACTTCCGGCTGCTTTCCGCGTCTTTCTCCGTCAAAAACAATTCAAATTGCTTTTTTACATAAGGATAACGCGGCTTCGGTACGGAAATCTGCTCGCCGGTCTTCAGATGGCATAGATAGCTGCTGATCCGCCGGATGTAACGCATGTTGACCAAAAAACTCCGGTGTACCCGCACAAAGCCTGTCCCGTCAAGCTGCCGTTCGATCTCGTCCAGTTTGCGGTAAATGCTATACACCCGTCCCGTTGTATGAAACAGGTTCCGGTGACGGTCCGTCTCCACATAAATGAGCTCGTCTGCCGCTATGAGCGTGCTTCCCTCGACAAAAGGGAACCGAAACGTTTCCGCCGCTTTCTCACTATCCTTTTTGACGACAGCCATGCTTTTTGTCCCCTTCCCGGTCGCATCCGATTTCCTATGTATTATATCGGCTGTTTGGGCCGCTTTCTATAATCGTTCGGCACAAAAAGACTATCGGTATCACAAAAAGACTATTCTACTCCACCCGCAAATGGCTGACTGCCTCGTCAAGCTGCTCTGCGCCGGTCCGCAGCAGGTTTACGGTCTTCTGCAGTTCCTCGACCGCCTCCTTCTGCCGTCTCGCATTGCCCTCCACCTGCTGGGAGTTGGCGCTTGTCTGCTCGGAGACTGCGGAAATATTCATGATCACGTTGACCGCCGTCGTCTTTGTATTCTCGATCAGTTCCATGCCTTCCGTGATCTTAGACAGATTTCCAACCATCATCCCGACGCGCGAATTGACATTATGGAACGCATCCAGCGTATGCTGCAGGGAATCGCTCTGTGACGCAACGATCTCGTTTGCCCGATTCACGGAATCGACGGTCTCCCCCGTCTGTCTCTGAATCCGCTCCACGATCTCTCCGATCTGGTTCGCAGCGGTTAAGGACTGATCGGCAAGCTTCCGGATCTCCTCGGCGACAACGGAAAAGCCCCTTCCCGCGTCCCCGGCGCGCGCCGCCTCAATGGAGGCGTTTAACGACAGCAGGTTCGTCTGGGACGCAATGTCATTGATGATATTCGCAAAATCGCCGATGGACCTCGTCTGCTCGCTCAGCGACATAATATCTTTGTGGATCGCTCCCGTAATGTCCTCCGTTGCCCTTGACTTCTCGCTTAAGTCGTCAATGACCTTCATGCCGTCCGTGATCGTGCGGTTCGCATCCTCGGAAACACGCGTGATCTCATCCGTATATTCATAGACCGTGCGGATCTGGTCTGAGAGCGTCTGAATATGCTGAACGCAGTTTTGGGAATCCTGCGCCTGCTCCGCCACGCCATGCTCGATCTCGCCGATCGCAAGGGAAATCTCATTGCTGGACGCGATCAGACGGTCCGTATTATCACCGACAAGCCCGGATGCATCCGTCACCGTTCCCATCACCTGTTTTACGCCCGCGATCAGTTTTCGGATACCCCCGATCATTTCCTCGATACTGTCCGAGATCTGCCCGAATTCATCTTTTCGCTTTGCACGCAGACTGACCGTGAAATCCCCCTGCGCCGCGCGTCCGAGCGGCTCCGTGATATTGGAAACGCCCCCGCTTAAGGTTCTGGAAAGCAGGATACACATAACGACCGCCGCCGCGAACGCCACGAACACAATCAGAAACGTGATCCGCTGGATCGTCTTTGCCGACTCCAAAAAGAGTCCCGTCGGCACAAACGTCGCAAGCATAGCGCCTGTCCCGCCGATCTTGGAATATGCAAACAGATACTGCCTGCCGTTCCATTTCATTTCACTGTAACCGTCCGCCGCCTCGGCGCTCATCGCATTCTGATAAGCGCTAAGCTCACTGAATACCGGAACTGCCCCGTCAGCCGCCTTTCCGTTATCCGTCCCGCAGTAAACAGTCTCGTTTCCGCCGGGAGCAATGAATACCGTATAACTTCCCGCGCCGTTGTCGAGCTCCGCCAGTGCGTCATAAATGACGCTTCTGTCAACATCCACCACCAGAATCAGATTCCCGCGAATGTTGATCTTGCGCCATAAGCTGATCGCAAAATCCCCGCTCTCAAACGTGTCCAGCTTTTCCAGCACGCGCGCCTCCAGCGTCGGGTGCGCGCCCATATATCCGTAATTATCCGAAGAAGCATCGATCGCCGCGCCGTCCTCCCCTCCGATAAACAGTTCGTAGAGATCCGACGTCATCACAGCGGGCGTCGTGGACAAGCCCGTCATATGATCGCTGATCAGATAAGCGTGATAAACAAAATCCGAGATCGTCTGCAGGCTCTGGATCCGGGACTGCACAACTCCCTTTGCCTCTCTCTGTTCCTCCGTCATCTTGTCGATGTTAAGATTCGGATCCAAATAATATGCCACTGTCTCGCTCAGCGTCATGATCTCCAGCATCCGGTCCTCCACCTGCTGTAAGCCGAGCTCCAGATAACTGCCTTTTGCCGATACCGTATCCACAAGCGAGGTTTTCACCTCGTTCGTAACGGTGCGCTTCGCCACCTGATAGGATACCGTTCCCAGAATCACGATCATTGCGATCAGCGCCATAAACGCCGCGATCATCTTCGTTATGATACTGTGAAAGGAGAATCCTTTTCCCGCCCCTTCTGTGCGCGGCGCTTTCCCTGCCTTCTCCGCCTTTGCCATGCGCGGCGCTTTCCCTGCCTTCTGCTTTGCCATATGTACCCCCTTGTCCGAAGCCCTCATTTTTTCCATTATAATCTTTTTTCGAAAAGAAAGAAAGCACTTTCCATGTTTTCGGCTATTTTCGTGAAACGCTTCCGCCACGCGGTTTCAATGCTTCGTCTGTAAAAACCAGCATCGAAACAGGCAGAGCCATTGAATGTACAGCGTCACGCCGTCTTCATGCGCATGCGGCAGCCCCGCCCGCTTTAGCGCCGCTTCCGCCTGCCGGTTCGTGAGCAGTCTTTTTTTTCCGCAAACGCCGTACTTCATAGAATGCTCTATAAACCGGTTAAACGCCGCGTATTCTTTTTTGTCCAGATCCGGCTTCGGTTTCAAGGAAAAATGAAGCAAAACCGAATCAATCGACGGCGCCGGATGGAAATCCTCCCTCCGAAAATGATAGCGGATCTCCATATCCCAGGAAACCTTGAGCAAAAGAGATTTCCGCGTCTCCCGCGGTCTGCCCATAAACCGTTTCGCCGCGCCCTTTTCCATGACCAGCCAGATTTCTTTCGGTTTGTTGACTGCGCAAGTCAATTTTTCGACAATCTGCGCGGTAATGCAAAACGGAATGTTGGCAAACACCACATAATCTTCTTTTATGGGCAGATGATATTGCAGGAAATCGCCATGGATCAGTTTCAGATTCGAATACCGTCTCAGCCGTTTTTCCGCGCTCTCATACATCCTGCGGTCGATTTCCACGGAATACACATACCCCGCCGCTTCACACAACGCCTCCGTCAAATGCCCTTTTCCTGTCCCGATCTCAAGCACGGTATCGTTCTTTTCGATCCTGCTCAATCGGATCAGTCTGCTTATCAGTTGATGACCCGTGATAAAATTCTGCGAGACGGAAAACGGATTCCCTTTGCTCCCGCTCCTCCCGTTTTCTGCCGTTTCCCGTCCTGCCCTTTCTTTTTCCTGTCCTTTCTTGTCCTGCCTTTTCATTGTACGTATCCTCCTATTCGTGCTGTTTCTGCGGCTTCCGGCCGCTGTTTCAATATCACGAAAAAGGCGGTAAAAAAGAGTTTCGCGAAATTTCCCACATGCAAGCAGACGTGAAATGCTTCGCATTCCACGCTCGCGTTGCTCGCCGCG
>JAMPHA010000013.1:0-61564 GCA_023663615.1 Clostridium sp.
ACGGCATCGGCATGAATCACGAGTATATGGAACATATGTTCGAAGCGTTTACCCGCGCCGATGACAGCCGCACAAATAAAATCCAGGGTACAGGACTGGGGCTTGCCATCGTGAAACAGATGGTCATGTTGATGAACGGTACGATAGACTGCAAGAGCGAACCGAATCAGGGGACGGAGTTCACGGTAAAGCTCGAACTGCCCATAGGGGAAAATGACAACCGGATTTATACGCTGCCGCCCGTCGATATTCTGCTGGTGGACGACGATAAAGTGTTCCTCGCGATCACGAAAGAAGTGATCGAGGAAATGGGCGCCAATGCGGAAACGGCTGTCGGCGGGAAAGAAGCGCTTTCGCTTGTGAAAGCGCGGCATGAAGCGGGCAATGATTATGCGGTTGCCATCGTTGACTGGAAAATGCCGGAAATGAGCGGACCGGAAACGGTACGCGCGATCCGTGATATTGTGGGCGGGAATATGGCGATCATCTTTGTGACGGCTTATGATTGGGCGGATATCGAGGAGGACGCGAAAAGCAGCGGGGCGGACGGATTTATCTGCAAGCCTCTGTTCCGTTCGTATCTGTGGGAAAAGATAGAACATGCGCTAAAGCTGGAAGAAGGCAAAAGCATTATCAAAGAGACGAAAAACGAGGATCTGCAGGGCTTACATATCCTTGTTGCTGAGGATAATGACCTGAACTGGGAAGTGGTGAGCGAGCTGCTTGCGATGTACGGCATGGATGCGGAGCATGCCGAAAACGGCAGGGAAGCCGTGGAAATGATGGAAAATGCAGCGGACGGGAAATATGACGTCATCTTGATGGATGTGCAGATGCCAATCTTAAACGGCAGGGAAGCCACAATGGAGATCCGCAAAGCATCGCGGGATTATGTGAAAAATATCCCCATCATAGCCATGACGGCGGATGCTTTCGCTGAGGATATCGCCGCCTGCCTGACTGCAGGGATGGACGGCCATGTGGCGAAACCGGTGGATATGGATAAACTGTGTCAGGAGATCAGGAACGTGATAAACAAAAAACGCTGATCACCGTAAGTTTTAGAATTAAATGCGAAAAGAGTTATTAAAACTCTGTTCGCATTTATTTTTTGCCTGAAAATATGGGATTTTTAATAATGCGGATAGGTTTTTAATAACCAGTCCGCATTATTTTTTTGCAAGAAAAGGGAAGGAGGTTAGAACGTGAAGCAGACGAAAAGACGGTACAAGGCGATCACGTTTCAGGATCGAAAAGTTATAGAGGAAAAAACAAAGGTCGGGATCAGTACAAAGGAACTGGCGGAAACTATCGGCGTCCATGTTGCGACAATGTACCGTGAACTTGAAAGAGGAAACACAGAAAACGGATATAGCGCAATAAAAGCACAATGCGGAATAGCGCGGTAAAAGCGGAAGGGGGATCAAACCATGAACAGCAAACAGCATATAACGCTTGATCTGGATGCAATATTGAAAAACGCCGTCCAGACATGGGGCAAGGAAGCACAAACGGACATGATGATCGAGGAAATGGCGGAACTGATGAAGGAAATCCTGAACGAACGCCGGGGACGGGAACACAATATCGCCGAGGAAATGGCGGACGTTCAGATCATGCTTGCACAAATGGAAATCATTTTCCAAAACAATAAAGAGGTAGGGCGGATATTTTGGGAAAAGATCGCGCGTCTGGATCAGAGGTTACGCGACAGGAAGGGGAAAGCGGCGTATGAATGAGAATAAAGACGTCCGGATCTGTCCGGTATGCGAAAAAGAGGTCGAACGGTCGGAAATGAATTTCACGCGGGACTGTCACGGGATCCCGTTCCGGCTTGTGTGTTGGAAATGTTACGCGCGACTTATGGCGAAGGGTTACGACGGGGAGTATTACGACGAATCAGACGAACAGATCGAAGCGGATTATTAAGAGGGCGGGGACATGGGCGAACAGGCAAACGGGAAGCCGTTAGAAATCGGGTTGTCAGTTGACAGGGCAGCGGCGGAGGACGCCCTGCGGATCCTGAACTGGTATTTTGACGAACGCCCGGAACATTACCTGATACAGAAGCCGCGAACGGTATATGACAGCGAAGGGAACGCCCGGACGACGGTTCGGTATCAGATAAAGCAAAGAGAACAGACGGAAAGCGAGGAATCAAACCATGATAAACAAGGCACTATTCAGCAGTAAAACGGATCAGTGGGCGACGCCGCCGGACTTTTTCGCGGAACTGGATCGGGAATTTCATTTCGATCTGGATCCATGCGCGGACGAAACGAACCACAAGACGCCGGAATATTTCACGAAAGAACAGGACGGACTTCTTCAGGATTGGAGCGGGCGGCGCGTGTTCTGTAATCCGCCGCATGGTCGTGCGATCGCGGCATGGGTAGAAAAGGCATACAGAGAGGGGACAAAGGACGGAACGGTCGTCGTTTTACTGATTCCGGCGCGGACTGATACACGGTATTTTCACGATTTTATTTTACATAGGTCGGAAATCAGGTTCGTTCCGGGGCGGTTGAAGTTTGGGGGGGCGTCCCAAAGTGCGCCCTTCCCGTCAATGGTCGTAATATTCCGGGGCGCGGGTATGTAACACGATGACGGCAGCAGGACAGGAAAGGATCAAACCATTATGAAGGTATCTGAATTTTTGAAAAAAGTCGTCCATATTAGCGGGGCGGGGATCCGAATCGAATTCAAGGCGGACAAGCAGGACGAAAAACCGGAAGTCGAAAGCCTGAACGAATACACGCCGGAGGAATCGGCGGATCAAATTATCAGACGCGCGGCGGAATATACGCTTCAGGAAGTCGTCGTCGTGGATAACACTGTCTTTATAACGGCGGTCAGGACGGCAAAGCGGACGCCGAAGCCGAAGCCGGACAAGGTTCAGGAAGAAAAGCGGGAAGAACAGAAACAGGCAATCGCGGAGGAATTGGAACGTCTGGATCAGGCGGTCGCGGTTCTGATAGGAACGATCGTCGCGCCGTTCCGACGGATCGGGCAGAGGGAAAGCGGAAAGCGCGGCGGGATTCTGGCAGCATTAATAAACGCGCGGGCAGCAGTCCGCCGGATCCTGACACGGATATTCAGGAAAGGCGGGGAAACAAATTGAAAATATTAGATCTATATTGCAAAGCAGGGGGAGCGGCGGCAGGATATGCCCGCGCCGGGTTCGAGGTTGTCGGCGTCGATATCGTGGATCAACCGAATTATCCGTATAAGTTTATCAAAATGGACGCGATCGAATTCCTGAAAACGCAGGACATTTCGGAATATGACGCGATACACGCGTCCCCGCCCTGTCAAGCGCACACAAGGGCAAAATATTTATCGGCGGCAAGGAACGGCGGGCAATATGGAGATCACAAAGATTTCATTCAGGCGACGATGGAGTTATTACAGAAAACAGGAAAGCCGTATGTGATAGAAAATGTCGTCGGCGCACCGCTTATAAATCCGATCGCATTAAACGGAACACAGTTCAAAAACATATACACGCAGCGGCGGCGGATGTTTGAAAGCAACATCGAACTGAAAGAACCAGATCGTCCGTATGTCAAAAGAAAAACGCCGACGGCGGGAAACGGGTTCGGTCAGGACGGATTTATTTCAATATGCGGATCCGGCGGCGTTCGGGGAATGAACGCGAAGCAGATTATTTTATACTGGGGTTTTGCGTTGGGTGGTATAGACTGGATGACGCGCGAAGAACTGGCAGAAGCGATCCCGCCCGTATATACGGAATTTATCGGGAAACAAATCATTGAATACATAAAGCAGGAGGGCGGCAGATAGTGGAAACAGTGTTGAAATATCCGGGAGCGAAACAGCGGATCGCGGACTGGATTATTCAGAATATGCCGGAACATGAAGTCTATCTGGAACCATATTTCGGATCCGGAGCGGTTTTCTTCAGTAAAACGCCCGTAAAGATTGAAACGCTAAACGACATAAACGGCGACATTTACAACTATTTCAGAGTGATCCGCGAAAATGCGGCCGCACTGGCAAAACAAATTGAAATGACGCCGTATAGCCGGGAAGAATACGAAAACTGTTTCAAAGAAATTTCGGAAAACGACGATCCGGTCGAACGGGCGCGGAAGTTTGCCGTCCGTTGTTGGTTCGGTTTTGGAAGCAGCAACGTATATAAAAACGGCTTCCGTTCCAGTCAGTCCCGGAGAAGTCCGCAAACAACGAAACAATGGAACGTCCTTCCTGACAGGATTCTGCGTTCAGCTGAACGCCTGAAAAACGCGCAGATCGAAAAGTTGGACGCGATCGAATTGATACGGCGGTATGATACGCCGGACGTTTTCATATATCTTGATCCGCCATATTTACCGGGGATAAGAAAAAGCCATTTATACAAACAGGAAATGACGGAGGAACAGCACGTCGAACTTCTGAAAGCAATAAAAGAACATCCGGCGCGGATCATGATTAGCGGTTACGAAAACGATCTTTATAATTCCATGTTGTCAGGGTGGGAAAAGAAACAGAAAAAGACGACGGCGGAAAAAGGGATCCGGCGGACTGAAACAATATGGATGAACTACAAACAGGAAATTCAGCTGACACTGGTTTAATCAGCTGAATATATAAAAATCAAGAAAGAGAGGATCAGACAATGGGAAACAGTTTAGTTGATTTATTCAAGGCGGAAACGGAATTCGACGTCAAGGCGTCGGAAATGTACGGACTTATGAGGGAAGCCGTAAAAGCGGAATTTCTTCTGAACGCGGTCAAGTGTGACATTCCGCACACATACGCCCGGCAGATTGCGACAGGCGAAAAAGAGGACGCGCCCTTCATCATGGCGGGGATTGATTTATCGGCGGGGAAAGATTGGACGCCGGGGCAGCAGGACGGCGATCAGGAACAGGCGGAGGAAAACGCGGCGCGGGCAGCAGGACAGGACGTCAGGTCGGGATCCGGTTCCGTCGGCATTATCAGGAAGCACGAACAGCGCGTCGAATGGATCGACATTCAGGACATTATCAGAAAAGGACGCGCGGGCGCATCGCTTCCGCCCGGAACGGAAATCAATTTCACGCTGCAAAATGGGGATCAGGCGTCCGCCGTCGTGGTGGGCGTGGATCATTACGAAAAGGGCGACTGCGTGTTCTGGTTCCGAAAAATCGTCGGGCGGCATTGCATGAATAAAGACGACACAAACAAGGGCGGATTCCCCGGCGCGGACGCTATGCGCGAATATCTGGAAGAAGTCTATTCCCTGTTGCCGGATGAACTGCAGTCCGTGATTGCATTACATAAGACCGTCCAGAAAATCGACGGCGAAAAAGTGGAATGTGAAGGTCGCCTGTTCCTTATGTCACTGTATGAGGGGCGCGGATCGAATGATTGGGCGGAATATAACGGAACCGATAAACAGTTCCCATATTTCGAGGATCGCCGGAACCGGATCGCATACGATGACGACGGGGATCCTGTCTGGTACTGGACTGCCGATCCGTCCGCCGCGTACACGACGACCTTTTGCCTTTTCAACGCCAGCGGTGACAGCGACTACTACTACGCTTCGGCGGACGGCGGCGTCGCCCCGCTATTCGTCATCAAATAATCAGGAATCGCGCCGCCCGGTAGCGGCGGCGCAAGGTGGGGACTATGTTAGACTTCGGATTTTACAATATGGACTGCAACGCCGCCCTGCCGGAGTTCCCGGACGATTATTTCGATCTGGCGGTCGTGGATCCGCCGTATGGGATAAAGGTTTTCAGCAAAGACAACGCGTCCCGGTCGAAACTGGCGGCGTCAAAAGCATATAAAGAATACGCGGGCGGCGACGCAGCCGCCCCGGATCCTGAATATTTCGCGCAACTGAAACGGATATCAAAGAATCAGATCATATTCGGCGCGAATCATTTCATGGATAATATCGTCGCCGGGTTCGGCGGCGTGTCGTCCCCGTGTTGGATTGTGTGGGACAAGCAGAACGGGCAGAACGACTTCGCAGACGGGGAACTTGCCTTCACGTCGTTCCAGTCCGCCGTTCGGATATTCCGGTTCACATGGGCGGGTATGCGGCAGGGGAACATGAGGGAAAAAGAAATCCGCATACATCCGACACAAAAACCCGTCGCCCTTTACGAATGGATATTCGCAAATTATACGGAGCGCGGACAAAAGATCATAGATACACACGTCGGATCCGCGTCGTCCCTGATAGCAGCGCACAGGGCGGGACTGCGGTTCGTCGGTTTTGAGTTGCACCGGGAATATTACAAAGAAGCCGCTGCTCGGTATGAGCGGGAAACGGCGCAGATATCATTATTTGACTTTTTAGAGCAGAAGGGAGAATGAGGGCATGGAAAAACAGGTCGTAAAACTGGAATCATTACTGACTGTCATATCGCCGGGGCAGGTCGTCCGGATCATGGATGAAACACTGACGCCGACGGGAAATTTTGTCAATCCTGATGAAATAACGGCGTTTAAGGGAACGGCGGTCAAGGCGTTCCGGGAATATGCCGGGAAGGGCGCGACAATCAAACACATATCGCCGGAGGTAGAGCGGGAAACAGGCGCAGCGCAGGGGCGTTACATCATGCACGTTTATATTTATCAGGATCCGGCGCGGTAAGCGGGGACGAAAGGATCAAACCATAATGAGATTATCGGAACAGTTGAAAGTCATAGCGACAACGGACAGGATCCGGATCATCAAAGGGGAACACGGGAACAGGGAACCACAATTCGATCCGGGCGTGAAAATTCTATATTGCGGATATATGGGATCCCTTCAGTACGCCGACGACACGACGGAATTTCTGGCGCGGGATCCCGAAGTCGTCCGCATGATCGCACATACAGAAGTCCGTCATAAAGAGTTCAGGGAACGCGGGTTATTTCCGCCGTATGAGCCGGAGATCACGCGGATGTATGAATTTAAGGATCTGACGCTTTTTCTGTATTACGACATTTATATTCAATGAAAGGACGGGCGGGAAACATGAAGCGGGAGCCTACCGCCGTAACAATGGCGGGCATTTACAAATTATTAGAAATGGAACTGTCAGACATAAACGCGGACGCGGTTCAGGCGGACGACGCGGCGGACATGATATCAGAAACGGCGGAAGGGATTCTGGACGAACTGAAACGGATATTTGTTGAAATGCAGGACGTCTGGATATACGGCAACGGTTCCGATCAGGATCCGGAAACGGTTCACGCCTGTTTGACGGAAATATACCGGGCAGCAATCCAGATCGCAGGAACATCGGTCAGACTGGCAGCAGCCACAAGACACAGGATCATACAGTCGGAGCCGCTGAAAAGGATAGACGGCGGATTTTAGGAGGGCAGGGCATGGACTTAAAGGGAAATGTAATTTATGCGGTTGATTTTGACGGGACGTTATCGTTCGGGAGGTTCCCCGGTGTCGGGGAACCGAACGAAAAATTGTTCCGGTTCCTGAAAGAAGAACAGGGACGCGGGGCGCGTATGATTCTGGACACTTGCAGGACAGGGGACGATCTGGCGGTCGCGGTGGAGTATTGCCGGGATCACGGACTGGAATTTGAATTCGTAAACGAGAATTTACCGGAACTGATCGAACTGTACGGCGGGGACACGCGGAAAATAAACGCTGATTTTTACATCGACGACAAAGCCGTGAACCCGATTGCCGGACATTTTACCGTCGTTCCGGCGGGGTTCAATTTCAAAAAGGAATAAAAGGATCCCGGCGAAAGGCGGGGAGCCACAACGCCGGGATCCAAAGAATCAAACCATAATTATTATACCAAAGGGCGGGGAAGATGTCAAAACGGAGAATCAGGAAAAAACAGGAAATCAGGAAAAGACAGAGTATCAGGAACAGAAGGAAAAGGATCCGGCGGATCAAGAGAATACGACGTGCGGTTCTGGCGGGAATAACGGTCGCGGGCGTTGTGGTGGTTGTGTTTGTGTCGCGGTCAGCAACCGCCCCGGAAACAGGTAGGACGCCGGATCCGATGACAGTTATTCAGACAGGGCAGGACGCCCCGGAAATACATATCGAAATACTGGAAAAGGAATCGGAAACAAAAACGCCGCGCACATATCAGGACGTCGGCTTCGTCCCGCTGCCCGTCCCGATGACGGACGCGGATCAGGAAATTGTTTTCGGTATCTGTCAGGAAAACGGCGTCGCGTTTCCGCTTGTAATGGCAGTTATTGAACACGAATCGCATTTTGACAGGAAAGCGCGTTCACAGACCGGGGATTCCGGTTATATGCAGATAAACGACTGCAACGCGGGAAGCCTGTCTGATTTAGGGTTTTCAGATCTGTACGATCTGGAACAGAACGTCGGAGCGGGCGTCCATATCCTGAAAGAACTGTTTTCAAAGTATGACGGCGACGTGACGTTCGTTCTTATGGCATATAACGCGGGCGAAAGAGGGGCGCAGAACATGAGGGATTCAGGAATATATGAAACGGAATACACGGTCGAGATTTTGGAACGGGCGGAAGCCTTTTCTTCTTATATAGATAACGCCGCAACGGAAAGAACAGACGTTCGATAAAATGGAAGCAGGGACAGGGTGGTTTCCCGTCCTTGTAATGGGTATTAAGATATCAACCATTTTTATATTGAACAGATCAGGGGGCGGATAATATGGGATCGAGAAAAAAATATATAGATGATTATGATTTTGAGGAATCGTATAAAAAATCATTGGAGGATATGGAGCAGGATCAGATTGATCGTTACCTGAAAGAGAAAAAGGCGGGGATCGCATATCAGACAAAGACGACAAAGGCGGGGGATCAACTGGAAGCGGATATATACCCGGTATTCGGCAGCAGGAAGGACGCGCCCCGGACAAAGAGGGGGAAGGAAAGCCGCCCGGCGCAGAAAAACCTGAACAGTAAAAGGGCGAAGCGGTATCTGAATAATTTAGTCAGTGCGAATTTTGGGGAAGGGGATCTATGGTGTACGTTCACATACGACGAAGCGCACCTTCCGGCGGATCAGGATGAAGCGGATCGGATATTCGGGAATTTTATCAGGAGGATAAACAGGCGGAGGAAAAAGGCGGGACTGGATAATGTGAAATATATATGTGTGACAGAGTATCAGGAGGAGGAAGGGAAAAAGACGCGTTGTCATCATCATGTCATTATGTCGGGGGATGTGAACCGGGACGAACTGGAAAAAGTGTGGGGGCAGGGGAAAAGGAACCAGACAAGGCGGATCGATCCGGATCCTGATACACATATCGCCGGGATAGTGAACTATATCAGCAAGGATCCCAAAGGGCGGAAGCGGTGGAGGGCGTCAAAGAATCTGAAAAAGCCGATTGTGACGAAATCCGTCTGTCGGTTCGGGAAAAGGACGGCGGAGCGCATGGCGACAGACCGGGCGTATTTAGAAAGCAGGATCAAAAAATCATATCCCGGTTATAAGTTCATAGACGCGGAAGTCAAGGTAAACGATATCAACGGCGGTTTTTACATATACGCCCGAATGGTTCGGGATTGAGTGAGCCGCCGAGGATATAAAGCGAATTCAGGAAAAGAAAAAAGGAGGATCAAACAATGTTGACAATTACAACAAACAAGGCGGAGATCCGGAGGATCGCCGATCGGAGTATCAGGGAACGGACGCTTCCGATCACGGACTTCTGGACGAAACGGATCGTCAATCTGTTAGGGGCGGCGGATTCCGACAGGAAAGAGATCATGCACAATCTGGCAGAGGACAGGGCGGGGACGACGGACGCGGAACGGGAAGTCACATTCACGGCGGGCGGCGCGGCGGCGGTTCGTGTAAAGGTCACAATCAGGATCGGGCAGCAGTCCGGGATTGATTGTTTCATCCTGACGATCCGGGATGTTCTGGAAGTGAGGGGAGCGGAAAACATAGAGCCGGAACCGGAACCGGAAGTCGTCGGTATGCCGAACGCGCCCGCCGTCCGGGTAATATCAAAACAGATCGGGTTCTGTAAGTATTGCGGGCAGTCGCGGATCATCGAAGCACCGGAAGGATTTTCAGCCGCCGACTTGAACGAACAGGCGTCGGAAGAGTGCGACTGCGACGAAGCGCGGCGTCAGAGGGAACGGCGGGCGAAAATGGAAGCGGCAGGGGCGTGGGCGCAGAATATGTTCAGCAAAGAGAACGGACAACTGCAAGTCGTGTTATGTGCGATCCGTTCCACATTCGAGGGCGCGATCGATTATGTCACAGTCAAGATCGGCAAGCGCACACACAAGATCGACACGGATTCCGACGGGATGATCCGGATCCGTTCGACGTTCAGGGACAGCAACGAAGAAACATTCTAACAGGCGGAAGGGGGCGGCGGAATTGTGAAGCGTTATTTTCTGGACTATAACGAAAGACAGATCGTTCACGCGGCGGTCAGAATGGATTCCCGCGCGGGGAAAACGTCGCCCTTTTCAAAACGCGCGGCGGAAGCAATCAGGAAAGCGAAGGACAATATGGACGTCGGGGACATTGATCCGGGCGTCCGTGGCGTCATCATCGGAAAGATATATCAGTCGATTGCATACGGGACGCCGTGGGAACACATGGGGGAAACATATTGTTATCGCGGGCAGTTCTACCAGTACCGGAAACAGTTCTGTTTCCTGATAGCGGATTACATGGGATTGATAGACGCAAGGCGGCAGCAGTCGAAGGGTGGCGGATAGCATGGCGAAAGATTGGGCGGAATGGTTTTATCAGTCGCAAGCGTGGAAGAATACGCGGGCGGCATATATCAAATATGCGGGCGGATATTGTGAGCGTTGCCGCCGGGAGGTTGAGCAGGGGAAGCGCACACTGGCGGACATGAAGCCGATCAAGATAGTTCATCACAAAAAATATCTGACGCCGGGGAACATAAACGATCCGGCGGTCAGCCTGTCCTTCGACAATCTGGAAGGGGTATGTGAGGAACACCACAACAAGGAACACAAAGCGGGAAAAGGGAAGCGTTACCGTTTCGACGAACGCGGTCAGCCTGTCCCGCTATAAGCATATAGGCAGCGCGGCGCAGACCGTCCCCCCGGTATGCGCGAAAAATAATCGGTGTTTGGAACCGAGGGAGGGACTGTCAAAAAACGCTGCAATACGCGCACATATAGGGGGGTTAGGAGGAACTTCAATAAATGGCGGAAAAAAAGACCACTATTTCGGACAATACGGAAATATTGACCGAAGCGAACATCAAGAAAGAGTATAACGCGATCCGGCGGATGTTTAAGAGCGTCAAAGAGGACGACGCGGACAAAATGAAACTGTTAGAACGCATTATCGAGGAAGTGGCGTTCCAGAAGGTCGCTATGAAAGCGGCAAAGGCGGACATGATCCTTCACGGACTGCAGACGACGACGAAAAACGCGTCACAGAAATTTGTCAAGGAAAACCCGGCAGTCCAGACATACGAAAAATACGCCCGCGCCTACACGTCGAACATGAAGGCGTTGATCGATATGTTACCGCCGAAACAGAAGAAAGAGGTTTCGCGGATAATGCAGCTTCGCGGGGATGATTAAGGCATGAGGAAAAAACAGACAGGGGCAGCAGGGCGGATCCGCCCGCCGCTATCGGACAATTATATATTCCAGTATTACGACGCGATCCGGCGGATTAAGCGCGGGGAAAAGGTCGAGGGCGTCCGGGCGGCGGGGCAGTATATACACGACATTTTCCGGATCCTGACGCGGGGTATCAATTCCGGCGAATACCTTTTCAGCAAGAAAAAAGCGGACAAGGCGATCCGGTTCATTGAGAACTTTTGTCATCATTCCGAGGGACGCGCCGATCTGCTGAAGTTGGAGTTATGGCAGAAAGCCGTCGTTTCCGCGATATTCGGGATCATGGATCCAGACCGCCCGGACTGCCGTATGTTCCGGGAAGTCCTTCTGATTGTCGCCCGGAAAAACGGTAAGACGCTATTAGCGGCGGCGATCATGGCATACATGGCATACATAGACGGGGAGTATGGCGCGAAATTATATTGCCTTGCGCCGAAACTGGATCAGGCGGAATTATGTTTCGACGCCTTTTACCAGATCGTCCAGTCCGACGACGAACTAAACAAAATGACGAAAAAACGCCGGACGGACATTTATATTCAGGACTTCAACACGTCCGTGAAAAAAATCGCGTTCAATTCCAAAAAGTCCGACGGATTCAACGTCTATTTTTGTCTGAATGACGAGATCGAAGCATGGCGCGGGGATTCCGGGTTGAAACAGTACGAAGTCATATCGTCGGCGACTGGCAGCAGGGCGCAGCCGCTTATCATGTCAACCGGGACGGCGGGGTATGAGAACGAAGGCATATACGACGAACTGATCCGCCGGGCGACGGCATTTCTGAAGGGGCGGTCGATCGGGAAAGAAAAAGAGCGGCGTTTATTGCCGTTCCTGTTCATCATTGACGACGTGGAAAAATGGGACACGCGGGAGGAAATCGAAAAGTCGAACCCGAATCTGGACGTGTCCGTTTTATGGCAGTATTACGAAGAACAGATCGCGATTGCACATTCCAGTTTATCCAAAAAGGCGGAATTCCTGACGAAGTTCTGTAACATCAAACAGAATTCGGCGGTCGCGTGGTTGGATTTTCAGGACGTCGAAAAGGCAGCGCGGAAAGACGAAGCGGGGATCCCTGTTTCGTTGTCGCTTGACGATTTCCGGGGATGTTACTGCGTCGGCGGGATCGATCTGTCCCGTACAACGGACTTGACGGCGGCGGGCGTTGTGATAGAGCGCGGCGGCGTGAATTATTGTCTGGTTCGGTTCTTCATGCCGCAAAAACGGTATGAGGTAGCGATCGACGAAGAGGGCGTCGCCTATAATATTTTCCGTGAACAGGGATTCTTGACGATAAGCGGGGAAAATACGGTCGATTATCACGACGTTTTCAAGTGGTTTTTTGATCTGGTAAAGGTTTATAAAATAAAGCCGCTGAAAGTAGGTTATGACCGATATTCGGCGCAGTATCTGGTTCAGGAAATGAAAGAAGCCGGGTTCCACATGGACGACGTGTATCAGGGAACGAACCTGACGCCGATCCTGATTGAGTTCGAGGGGAATTTGAAAGACGGGCGGATCGTGACGGGGGACAATGGACTGCTGCAGTCGCACCTGTTAAATGTCGCCGTGGATATCAACATGAACGATTCCAGAATGAAGCCTGTCAAGATTGACAGGCGGTCGCATATCGACGGCGCGGTCGCCCTGTTCGACGCGTTCACGGTCAAAGCAAAGTACCACAACGAGATCGGGCGGCTTCTGGAAAACAGGGGGAAATAATCCCGGCAGCAGGGCGGAAAAAATTTCGTCATTCTGTCGGGGTTTCGTTTTGTATGATACTGCATGATAGGACAAACAGACGCGGAGGAAGGAGGCGGAAAACGTGGGACTGATACGGGATTTATTAAACTTGCGCCAGGCAAAATTCGCGCCGTTTTTCGCCGTCCGTGGGGATTATCAGGCAAACGGGAATCTGGCGGATTCTGATATCGTCGGGGCGATCGCCAACGTGATCGCGTCGAACGTCGGCAAGCTGCAGCCGCAGATTGTCAGGCGGACGGATGCCGGACTGTCGGTCAGGAATGATTATCTGTCCCGGATCCTGTCGCTTCGTTGGTCGCCGGAAACAGACACATATTCCGCACTTTACAAAATGGCGTCGGATCTGGTGTACCATTCCAACGCCTACGCGGTCATATTTTACACGCCGGACTTTATGCGCGTTCAGTCGATCGTCCCGATAACGGCGTCAAATGTGAAGATATGGGAGGATGAAAACGGCGTCCTTTTATTCCGGTTCCGGTGGGACTATGACAAAAAAGACTATACGTTGCCGTACCAGAGCGTGATCCACGTCAAGAGCCGTTTTGACAAGAAGCGGTTTATGGGATCCGCCCCGGACGGGCAGTTGAAGAACACGCTTGAACTGATCGACACGACGGGGGAAGCGTTGCGGGCGGCGGTCAGGAATTCCGCGAACCTGAAAGGATATCTGCAGTATAACAATTTCATTGACGACGAGGAACTGAAAAAGAAAGTCAAAGAGTTTCAGGACGCCTATATGTCAGTAGCGAACGACGGCGGGATCGCGGGATTGGATAATTCCATGTCGTTCCATGAGGTCAAGCAGACGACGCCGAACATTCCCGTCATACAGTCACAGTATTTAAGGGATAACGTCTATCGGTACTATAACGTGAACGAAAAGATCCTGACGTCATCGTTTACCGAAGCGGAATGGAATTCGTTTTATGAAAACGTCATCGAACCGATATCGATCCAGTTGTCGCTTGAATTCACGTTCAAATTATTGTCGGAGCGGGAACGCGGGTTCGGTAACAAGGTCATATTCACGGCGAACCGCCTTCAATACGCGACGCTTCAAACACGGATGACGATCGGCGGCGCACTGTATGACCGGGGGATCATCACGATAAACGAACTGCGGGAACTTATGTATTATGAGCCGATCGAGGGCGGCGACGCGCGCATGATTAGCCTGAATTATGTCAATACCGACGATCAGTCGCTTTATCAGGTAGGGAAAGACGGCACAGGGACAGACGGCGGCAGCGGGACGGAGCCGGAGGGAATACCGGAAAACGCGGTCAGGCAGTCCGCAGTCTATTTCCTGAAAACAGAGAAAAAAGGGGGCGCAGATTATGCCGAAAGTGAAAATGTTTAACTGTTTCGAGGTAAAGGACGAAACGCCGACGTCGGCGGATCTGTATTTTTACGGCGACATTGTGTCCGACTGGTGGGGCGCATGGCAGGAAGAAGATCAGTACCCGGAAGCAATCAAGAATTTTTTAAGCGGGCAGCAGGGAAAAAGCCTGAATATTTACATCAATTCCGGCGGCGGTTCCGTGTTCGCCGGGATAGCGATTTACAACATGATCCGGCGTTTCGCTGAAACGAACGCCGTTCAGGTATTCGTTGACGGACTGGCGGGATCGATCGCGTCCGTGATTGCCTTCGCCGGGAACACGCCGCCGAAGATACCGTCAAACGCGTTCCTGATGATTCATAACCCGTTCGCGTTGGTAGAGGGCAACGCGGCGGATCTGCGGAAAATGGCGGACGATCTGGACGTCATAACGGGCGGGATCCTGAATGTGTATCTGGAACACGTCAAAGAGGGTGTGACGGAGGATCAGATCCGCGCCCTTATGGACGCGGAAACGTGGCTGAACGGTCAGGACGCGGCGGAGTATTTCAACATCGAAACGACGGAAAGCGTCGCGGAAATAGCGGCGGCGTCCGGCGGCTATGTTGCAAGGGTTCACAATATGCCGAAGGATATTGTCATCCAGAGGGCAGCAGGAGCCGCAAAAAGTAAAACGTCTGACAATCAGGACGCGCGGTCGGCGGAACTGATTCAGAATAGCAAGCGCGACGAAATCGCGCGGATCATCATCAATAGTTTGTGAAAGGAGAACAAAAAACATGAAACTTGAAGAACTTTTGAAACTCACGAAAGACCAGTTGAACGCGCGTCTGAAAGAGATCGGCGCGTCCGCAAAGACGGCGGAAGGCGAGGTTCTGGACGCACTGTTGACCGAAGCGCAGAACATCCGGGACATTCTGGATCAGGCAAAGAAACGCGAACAGCTTCAGGGCTTCGCGGACAGCGCGGACGATCCGGAGCCGGATCAGGGGGAAAAGGACGAAAAGGCGGACGGCGCGGTCAAGGCATACGACAAGCGCGGAAAAGAGTTGAAAGACGGCGCGGGCGTCAAGTTTTCCGCCCGTATTGCGACGCCGAACGTCAAAGCGTCCCTGTCTGTTGAACAGACCGCCCCGGTCGTGCATACCGCCCCGGAATTAAACCAGACCGTGAACCCGGTTTCCGCCCTGATCGATATGGTCAAGGCAGTTCCGCTTCAGGGCGGCGAAACATACGAACGCGGGTTCGTGAAGGATTACGGCGCGGACGGCGCGGGCGTGACGGCAGAAAGCGCGGCATATAACGACGTGGAACCGTCCTTCGGCTATGTGACGATTGAGAAACAGAAAATCACGGCATACACCGAGGAACCGGAGGAAATGCAGAAACTTCCGAACGCCGATTATGATTCCGTGATTGAGGGTTCCGTCAGCAAGGCGATCCGCCGTTACCTGTCAAGGCAGATTTTGATCGGGGACGGTTCCACGTCGAAGCTGAAGGGGATTTTCTACAATCCCACAAAGGCGGCGGAGCGCGTCATTGATCCCGCAACGGATATTGACACGATCACGGCGATTGATGACGGCACACTGGACGAAATTATTTATTCGTTCGGCGGCGACGAGGAAGTCGAGGGCGTGGCAACGCTGATCCTGAATAAAAAGGACTTGAAAGCGTTCGCAAAACTGCGCGACAAGCAGGGGCGCAAGGTTTACACGATTGTCAACCGGGGGCAGACCGGGACGATCGACGGCGTTCCGTTCGTCATCAATTCCGCTTGCGCGGCAGTATCAGACAGCGCGACGGCAGCAGGGGCGTATGAAATGGCATACGGCTATTTACAGAATTATGAACTTGCGATCTTTTCCGATATCGACGTCCGCCGTTCCGACGACTACAAGTTCAAGAACGGTCAGACGGCGTTCCGGGCGTCCATGTTCGCGGGCGGTTCCGTGGCAGCGTGGAACGGCTTTATCCGCGTAAAGAAAGCGGCGGCGAAGGCGTAAGGGAAAGCGGAAAGGCGGGCGGAGTAAATGACGATCGAAAAACTGTACGAAGCGGCGCGGCTTCGCGTCAGGAAAGCCGTATCGGACGATCTGGACGCGGACGTCCGGCGCGTGGCAGATACGGCGATCGCGGACATGAAGCGGATCGGGGTTGATGACAGTTGGTTATCGGAGCCTTCAGATCCGCTGATTGTCGAAACTGTCCTGTCGTATGTCAAGGCGAATTATTCCATAGACACGAACGCCTATCCGATATTATCGGGCATTTATGACTTGAATATCACGAAACTAAAGGGCGACAGCAAATATTTTTCTGCCGCCCCGGAGCCTGAACCAGAGGAAGGGGGCGCACCTGATGACGGAATGTCAGATCCTATTGATACATCCGGGGGAAACGCCGGAGGATGACGAAAAGACGCCCGTATTCGCGGAAATGAACCCGATCGGGCGCGACGAATTCCAGTCGGCGGGCGTGAACGGCTACAAGGCGCAGAAACAGTTTGTAATATGGGCGGAGGAATACGACGAACAGCCGGAACTTCTGGCAGGAAATAAGCGTCTGACGATTTACCGGACATACGGGGCAAGACCGGACGGAAAGATCGAACTGTACGCGGCGGAACGGGTGGGAAATCATGGTCGTTAATATAAAGCCGGAACAACTGGACGAAGCAGTCCGGGGGCAGTTGGAAACATACAGCGAGGAAATACAGAAAAAGATAAACGAAAATCTGAAAGAGGTCGCCGACAAGACGGCGGAAACGCTGAAAAAGGGCGGAGCCTATAAAGAGCGGACGGGAAAATATACGCCTGATTGGAGCGTGACGGCAAGGAAAGCCGTATCTGCAACACAGGGCGAACAGTATTCCGTCCATAACAGAAAACACTATCAACTGACGCACCTTCTGGAAAAGGGACACGTCACAAGGAGCGGCAAGCGGACGCGGGCGTTTGAACATATCCTTCCGGCAGAACAGGCGGCGGAGGAACTGGCAGTCGAAGCGGTCGAAAAAGCCGTCAGGAGCGCGAACGGAGGGTTGTAATGGGCGTTAAGTATGAAAGGATCATCGAACGGGCGGTCGCGTTGGGACTTCCGATCGCGGAATATGAGTTCCGGGAAACGAAAAAGAATCCCGCGCCGGATCCGCCGTTCCTGATTTATTTCAGTTCGGAGGATCAGACCGGGACGGACGCGGGGAACAGGATCCGGAAGATCAACGGTTCGATTGAACTTTACACAGACAGGAAGCCGGATCACGATCTGGAACGCCGGATCGAACGGGAAGTCTTATTCGATATCGACCTCCACAAAACAACCGCCCCGATCCAGTCGGAAAATATGTATCAGACGGCGTATGATTTTATCGCCGTTCAAAAATTTTAGAAAAGGAGTGAAGAAAAAATGGACGAAAAGAAAGCACCTGAAAGAATCATTTTAGGATCCGGATATATTCATCTGGCGACGTTTAAGAAAGGGCAGCAGATACCGGAGCCGCAGGACTTCTGCAACGACGGGAACCGTTATTCCTACATCAAAAACGGCGCGACGCTTGAATATACGAACGAGGTTCAGGAAGCGAAGGACGACATGGGGAAAGTGTCAAAAACCGTCATCACGTCCGAGGAAGTCACGCTGAAGGCGGGACTGATGACACTGATCGGGGACACAATCGAAAAATTATGTGATACCGCCCGCGTTTCCGTTTCATCGGACGGCAAGTATCGCAAGACAAAGATCGGCGGCGTCGGGAACCGGAAGGGCGCGAAATACGTTATCTGTTTTCATCACGTCGATCCGGAAGACGGCGACATATGGGTTATGATTGTCGGTCAGAATCAGGCAGGGTTTACGTTATCGTTCGCCCCGTCGGACGCAACGGTCGTTGACGCGGAATTCAAGGCTATGCCGAATCTGGACGACGAAGGGACGCTTGTTAATTACGTCGAAGAAATCCTGACAGGCAGCGAGGGCAGCGATCCGGATCCGGTAACGTATCAGGTCGAACAGAATTTGACGAACGTGTCGTCCACGTTCACGGGGACGACGGTTAATCAGGGCGAAAGACTGGCGGCAACACTGACGGCGGACGCGGATCACACAATCCAGACGCCCACGGTCACAATGAACGGACAGGACGTCACGGCGTCGGCGTGGAACAGTACGGACGGAACCGTCACGATCGAGAGCGTAACCGGGGACGTCATTATCACAGCGGCGGCGACAGCGGACGCGTAAAAGGCAGCAGGACAAAAGACGATCCGGCGGTCGGGACGAAAGAAACGCCCGCCGCCGGATTATTTCATTCAGGGAAAGAAAGGAAAAGGATCGGATCATGGCAAATTTATCTTTTAATTTCAACAAAATTCAGCGGACATATTTCAACGTGACAATGAAAGACGGGACGGTTCTTCAGGTCAAAATGCCGACGAAGAACACATTCGGGAAGGTTCAGGCATTGAACAGGCTGCAGCAGGACGAAAACGCCGACGTCGGCGACGTCATGGACACAATGGCGGGAGTTATGGCGGACTGCCTGTCTAATAACCTGAACGGGGCAAAAATAAGCGCGGATCAGATCGCGGATGATTACGACATAGAGGAAATGACGGCGTTTATCGGGGAATATTACGAAAAATTCGTCGGCGGGATCCAGAATAACCCAAATTAGAGATCCCGCACTATCCGGGATATAGCGGCGGCGACAAATTATTCTATACGCCGGACAGCGCGGGGGAACGAATGGTCGTCGAATATACCGGGTTGAACATCCGGGAGATCGGCGAAATGGAAATCGACGAATATATGTATTATTTCCGGGACGCCTTTATCCATAGCATGAACCAGACGGAGGAAGGGCGGAAATATTTAGAAAACGCCTATTATTACAAACAGACGAAGCCGGATCGGGCGCGTCTGCGTGAGAAATTCGGCAGGAAATAGAACAGGGGCGATAATATGGCAGCAGGAAATATAAAGGGAATCACAATCGAGATCGGCGGCGAAACGACGAAACTTGACAAGGCGTTACGGGGCATAAACAACACTTCGAAAACGCTTCAAAACCAGTTGAAAGCCGTCAATCAGGCGTTAAAACTGGATCCCCAAAATACGGAATTACTGGCACAAAAACAGGAAATTCTTTCAAAGTCAATCGAAACGACAAAGGAAAAGTTGCAGACGCTGAAAACGGCACAGGAACAGGCGGCTGCGGCTTTTGCGCGTGGAGAAATCGACGAAAACCAGTACCGCGCCCTGCAGACCGAGATCACAAAGACGGAAACAGAACTGAAAAATCTGGAATCGCAGCTTGAAAAAGAGAAAACCGCCTTCGAAAAGGTCGGCGCGGCGATTCAGGACGCCGGGGACAAACTCACGAAAGCCGGGGAAAAGATAACGAAAGTCGGGGACGGTATGCAGTCGGCGGGGAAGGCGTTAATGCCTGTCACGGCGGCGATAACGGGCGTCGGCGCGGCGTCTATTGCGGCAGCAAAGGATCTTGATAATGGTTATGACATAATCATAACGAAAACCGGGGCGACGGGGGAAGCACTGGACGGACTGACGGAACAAATGGATCGCGTGTTTGAAAACATACCGACGGACGCGGAAGCAGCGGGAACCGCGATCGGGGAGGTCAACACGCGCTTCGGACTGACCGGGGACGCGTTGGGCGATCTGTCACAGCAGTTTATTGAATTCGCGGAAATAAACGGAACCGATCTGAACAATTCGATCGATTCCGTGGACGCGATAATGACGAAATTCGGCGTCGATACATCCGAAACGGGAAAAGTTTTAGGACTGATGACGAAAGCCGGGCAGGACACAGGGTTGTCAATGGATGATCTGTATCGTGCGTTAGAAACGAACGGCGCGACGCTGAAAGAAATGGGGTTAGGACTGGAAGAGTCCGTGAACCTGTTAGCGCAGTTTGAAGCGTCCGGCGTTGATTCCGCGACGGCGTTAGCGGCATTAAAAAAGGCACAGCAGAACGCGACGGCAGAGGGAAAGACGTTAGATCAGGCATTGAACGAACAGATCACAGCAATCAAAGGGGCGTCGTCGGAAACGGAAGCCTTGCAGATTGCGACGGAACTATTCGGAAAAAAAGGCGCGGTTGAAATGACACAGGCGATCCGGGAAGGGCGTTTTTCGATCGACGATCTGTCGGCGTCGCTTGATGATTACGCGTCAACGGTAGAAGATACCTATAACGCGACGTTGGATCCGTGGGATCAACTGACCGTCGCAACAAATAATTTGAAAGTGTCCGGCGCAGAACTGGCGGGGACGATTCTTCAAATGTTGCAGCCCGCGATTGACGCCGCCGTCGGGAAAGTAAAATCATTCACGGCATGGTTTAAGAATCTGGACGATTCACAGAAACAAATGATTGTCAGGATCGCGGCGGTCGTGGCAGCAGTCGCGCCCGCGCTTTTAATCGGCGGGAAAATAGTGTCAGGCGTCGGGAAACTGACGTCGGGGATCGGCGGGATGATAACAAAGATCGGCGGCGTGATCTCAAAAATAGGCGGACTGTCCGGGGCATTGTCGGCGGTCGCGTCCCCGGTCGGGATCGTTATCGCGGCGATCGCGGCACTGGCGGCGGGGTTCGTCTATCTGTATAAAACAAATGACGAATTCCGCGAAAAAGTGAACGCAACCGTCGAAAAAGTAAAACAGGCGTTTTCGGGAATGGTCGAAAAGGTCAAACCGCTATTAGATAAATTAAAAGAAGCATTTCAAAAACTGGCGTCCGTCCTGATATCCGCATTTCAAAAACTGATGAACGGACTAAAACCTGTTTTTGAATTCATTTTAACGTATGTCGGGGCGGTCGTGAACGGAATCATAAACGCCGCCGCGCCGATTATAGCAGCGGTAACAAATATCGTCGAGTTCATAACGAATATTATTTCGGCGTTCACTTCGTTGTTATCCGGCGATTTCGACGGATTTTTCGAGTATATCGGAGCCGCCCTGCAAAATGCGATTGATTTTGTAAAAAATATTATTTCCGCTTGGGTGGCGTATATTGTCGGGTTTTTCGAGGGGTTCGGCATTGATATAAAGAAAATATTTTCGGATATCTGGAACGGGATTGTATCAATTTTTCAGGGCGTCGGAAAGTGGTTTTCCGACAGGTTCACGGAAGCATACAACGCCGTGACGTCTGTATTTAAGGGAATCGGACAATGGTTTTCCGACCGGTGGACGGACATTAAAAACGCCCTGTCAACGGTCGCTTCGTGGTTCCTGACGATGTTCCAGAACGCATACACAAACGTCACGAACGTATTTAAGGCGATCGGACAGTGGTTCGGGGCGCGTTGGACGGATATTAAGAACGCCCTGTCAACGGTCGCTTCGTGGTTCCTGACGATGTTTCAGAACGCATATAACAACGTCGTGAACGTATTCAAAGGGATCGGACAATGGTTTTCCGCCCGGTGGACGGATATTAAGAACGCCCTGTCAACGGTCGCTTCGTGGTTCCTGACGATGTTTCAGAACGCATATAACAACGTCGTGAACGTATTCAAAGGGATCGGACAATGGTTTTCCGCCCGGTGGACGGACATTAAGAACGCGTTGTCAACGGTTGCTTCATGGTTTCAGACAACATTCCAGACAGCATACACAAACGTCACGAATGTTTTTAAGGGAATCGGACAATGGTTTTCTGCGCGTTGGACGGACATTAAAAACGCCCTGTCGTCGGTTGGATCATGGTTTCAGACAACATTCAAGACAGCATACACGAACGTCACGAATGTTTTTAAGAATATCGGATCGTGGTTCAAGACAAATGTTATTGACAAGATCAAAAGCGTTTTCGACGGGTTCAGTCTGGCGGATGCCGGAACGCAGATCATGAATTCGTTTGTCAATGCGATAAAGTCGATCCACATTCCGAGGTTATCCGTATCATGGGGCGAAACGGAAAAGACGATCGCGGGCGTGACAATCAAAGTCCCGGTTCCGTCGATTTCATGGAACGCGATCGGCGGAATTATGAAAAACCCGACTATTTTCGGAATGTTGGGCGGCAAGCTGCAAGGCGGAGGGGAAGCCGGGGACGAAGCGATCCTGCCGCTTGACATATTCTATAAACGGACGGAAGGGTATATCGACGACGCTATCGCGCGGGCGACGGCAGCAGTCCAGGACGGCGACACAGGGAAACGCGGCGGCGACTACATCCAGAATATAAAGATTGAAAGTCCGAAGCCGTTATCGGCGTATGAGGTGGCGCGGCAGACGCGGAACCAGACGCGGAACATGGTTCTTCGGCTGCAGGGGGGACAGTGATATGTCAAAAAGAATTGTCTGTAAAAATGAAGATGACGTCCAGATCGAATTCAGTTATGAGGATGACGCCGAATATTTCCTGATATCATGCGACGGGATCTATTCGGTGTCAAACAACGTCGTCACGTCTGAAAACACGATGACGGACGGATCCACATATCAGGGATCCACGACAAAACAAAGGAATATCGTCATCACAGCGGAATTTGATTCAGATTATCAGGCGCGGCGCGATTATCTGTATAAATCATTCAAACCAAAGTCGCCGGGGACGTTCTACTATGAGGAAAACGACGAACAGCGGCAGATTGACTATATTGTCGAGGATATCGACATAGACGAAGCGGGGGTATGCAGAAACGCGGTCATTTCGCTAATATGTCCGGATCCGTTTTTCAAGGATCCGGCGGACACGACGGTCACAATGGCGGGGTGGGAACCGTGTTTCGAGTTCGTCCACGAATTCACGGACGAACTGGAGGAATTCGGCGTCCGCGTCGCGGAACTTGTGAAAAACATAGAAAACGATTCAGCGGCGGACTATATCGGAATAGAAGTCATCATGGAAGCGTTGGGAGCGGTCAGGAACCCGGCACTATACCACACGCAGCAGGATATTCATATCCAGATCGGGACGCCGGAATTCCCGTTCGACATGGAGCCGGGCGACGTGGTAAGGATCACGACGGGGACGAATGAAAAAAATGTCTATCTGGTAAAGGACGGGGAAACAAGGAAGATCAACGAATATCTGGACGAAGAAAGCGAGTTCATCCAGTTAGTACACGGATCAAACACGTTTATTTATGACGCGGAACAGGGCGTCAATTACTTAAACGTCACGATCATGTATCGTTTCCGGTATTTAGGCGTATAGGAGCGTGAGGGAATGGAAGTCAGGATATACGGGCGGGATTTATACAGACGCGGGCAGATTGAAAACCAGACGTCGCTAATATGGACGCGGAAATTCTACGAACCGGGGACGTTTGAACTTCACGCCCCGATCACGGATGAAAACCTGTCCCTGCTGCAGGAAGGAAACATCGTCGGGAAAAAGGGTTCCGACGAAGCCGGGATCATTGAGGATATCGAAAAGGAAGAAAGCGATATCAAGAATGAAATCACGGTAAAAGGGCGGTTTTTATCGTCCTACATGGATCGCCGCCTGATAAAAAAGACGGTCAACTTTTCAGGGAAAACAGAAGCCGCTATGCGTCAGTTATATTCCGGCGTCATCCCGATCCCGCTTGTGGAGTTGGGGAGCCTGAACGGGTTCCCGGAAAAAGTGGAATTTCAGGTCACAATGAAGAACCTTCTGGCGTATGAAAGTAAATTGTCAAAGGCGGGCGCGATCGGGTTCCGGTTCCGCCCGGATTTCCGAAGGCGGAAGATTATTTTTGAAACGTATCAGGGAAAAGACCGGACGTTCAGTCAGCACACAAATAACCGCGTCGTGTTTTCAGAAGATTATAACAACCTGAATAACGCGATTTACCGCTATAACAGTCAGAACTTGAAAACATTCGCGATCGTCGGCGGTCAGGGGGAGGGCGACGCCCGGACATATTACGAATTAGGCGGCGGCGAAGGCTACGATTTACGGGAAGTATTCGTTGACGCGAAAGACATAAACCCGGAGGGACTGACGGCGGCACAGTATAAGGCGGCGTTGTTACAGAGGGCGCAGGAAGCATTGAACGAAGCGATCGTGTCAGAAACGCTTGAAAGCGAAACGGACGCCGCGATCAATTTCATCTACAAAGAAGATTATGATTTAGGGGATATTGTGACGGTCAGGAAGAAAAAATGGAATCTTTACATGAACCAGAGGATCACGGAACTATCCGAAGTGTACGAATACGGCGGAATGATCGTCGTCCCGACGTTCGGGGATCCGCTTCCTGAGAAGATAAAGTGGGATGAATAAAAAGCGCGGAAAGGGGCGGAAACAATGGCAAAAGAAAGAAGTTATGATTATTTTTGGAATTCAGATTCCGATCGGTACTATGACGCGGAATCAATGGGGGACTGGCTGCGCCCGTTCTTCAAAAATGGCATTTTTAACGGACAAATGCAAGTGACGGCAAACGATAATATGTCCGTGACGGTTGCGGCGGGATATGGCTACATAAACGGGAAACACAGGCATTTCCTGACGCCGACGACGCTTGATCTGGAAGTGGCGTCTGGAACGCTTGACAGGATCGACAGCGTGATCCTGCGCCGGGATGATACGGAGCGGCGGATCCATTTAGTGATTGAAAAGGGAGGAAACGCGAAGTCCCCGGTCGCGCCCGCGCCGACAAGGGAGGGCGCGATCTATGATCTGAAACTGGCGGAAATCTATATCGCCGCCGGAACCGTCAAGATCACACAGGCGGAGATCAAAGACACGCGCATGAACGCCGCCGTCTGCGGTTGGGTAGTGGCGACAGTGACACAGATAGACTTTACACAGATTCAGGCGCAGTTTGACGCCTATTTCACGGCATACAAGAAAAACATATCGGATCAGTATCAGGATTATATCGCCGCGATCCAGTCGTTCGAGGATCAGGCGAAAGAACAATATGATCTAATGGTTCAGGCGTTCAACACATACGCCGAGCAGCAGCGGGAAACATACGAAACATGGATCGGGCAGCAGGAAACGGATTTCGAGGAATGGAGCGGCGGGCAGCAGTCCGCCTTCGCACAGTGGCGGCAGAATCAGGAACAGGCGTTCAATAACTGGTATCTGAATAATACGGGGAACTGGACGAATGAATTTCTGGAATGGTTCGACGGGATCAAGGGCGTTTTGGGGACGGATCCGGCGGGCGCGTTACAAAATGAAATTGAAGTCCTTCAGGACATTATATATTCAGGCAGGGTTCCGGCGGTTCTTATTACGTCGGAGGGCGACGAACTGGTAACAACGGACGGCGATCAGTTGATCGCGTTCTGGACGCTGAAAACGTCCGAAACGTGTCACTGTTAGCATATAAACAAGCACAAGAAAGGAGAAAGAAAAATGCAGAAAATGTTTAAGGACTTGACGCCCGCCGTCAGTCTGGAAAAAGCGGATCTTTTCGCAGTAGAACAGGCAGACGGCACGAAACAGGCGACATTCGGGCAGATATGCGAATCGGTCGCGCTGCCTGACGTCGCCGAACAGACGGCGGAATTCCCGGAGATCAAAGCAGACGACGATCTGAAAACCGTCGCGGGAAAGATCGTCAAGTGGCAGCAGGACGCGATAAAGAAAATCGAAGCGTATATCCTGCAGTCATCTATCATTCAGGACTTCCCGGAAGCGGCAGACGCAAAAGACGCGGAGGATCAGGAAGCCGCCGCCTTGAAAAAAAAGGTCATTTCCGGTTTACTGGCGTACACGATGAACGAAAAGATCCTGAAAGTGGTTTCAGATCATGGGGAACTGGCGGCGGATTATGAGATCCTGAAACGCGAACAAATGGCGTCATACGGTTATTATGGCGTTGAATGGAATATCGACGATCTGATGAAACTTGTCAAGGCGGGAAAGTGGGACAAATTCGCGGTCGGCGATTATTTCGTCGAAACTAACACGGCGGGGGAAAAGATTCTTTTCGAGGTCACGGGAAAGAATTCATATTTACATTGTGGCGATACGGAATTGTCGAAGCCGCATATTGTAGCGTCCCCGCGCGACTGTCTGGAAACGTATTATAAATACAATACGACGAACACAAACGCCGGGGGATATGCCGCGTCGCTTATGCCCGCGAATCTGGAAACGGAAGCGAACAAATTCACGTCAAAGTTGCAGGGATATATGACACAGATCCGGCGTCTGGAAAACAACAAAGGCGCGTGGGCGTGGGCGTCCCGGCGGATATTCCTTCCGGGGAATCCTGAACTGGTCGGCTTCCACGGTTGGGCGGATCAGTACGACGGCGGCGCGTTCAATCAGTTGCCGCTTTTCGCCGGAGGTAACGCGCATATTTTGAAGGGCGCGGGGTTCAACAAGAAGAAAGCCGCCCGGATGTGGTACTGGACTGCCGATCCGTCCGCCGCGGACACGACGCACTTTTGCCGTTTCCACTACCACGGTCACAGCGACTACAACTACGCTTCGGCGGTCGGCGGCGTCGCCCCGCTTATCGTTCTGTCGTAAGACAGATAATCCGGCAATCGCGCCGCCCGGCAGCGGCGGCGCATACTACCGGGGACGAAACACTAAAACAGAAAAGAGGTTCAGGAAATGGCAGTCCCGTCATGGAAACAAACGGCGTCGAAGTTGGACGCGTTCGCGGAAGCGGTTAAATTGCGGCATATCATAACACAAATGATAATGAGAAATTTCGGACTGAAGCGGACAAAGTACGACGCGATCGTCGGGCGGCAAGTCCGGGAAAAGTACCCGGAATTAAAAAGCCTGATTGCAAGGATCGACGCCTATCAGAACGAAGTTGAAAAGGCGCGGCTTCTGACAGAATATCCTGAATATATCATCGGGAAAGTCAGGGACAATTTGTTTCGCTATTCTTCGGAACTGGTGTCAAACATAGCGGCAGCGAATGAGATTCAGTGTCGGACACAAAACGAATTCATGAAGCGGATTTTGTTGGAGGATGACGCGATCGGCGATATCGCGCGGATCCGGCAGGAAGTTCTTTTCATTGAAGAATTTTTCAATATAGACTTGTCGCGTTATATGGAGTATTCCGAACAACTGGAATTGACAAAGAATTATCTGTATAGGTGGAAAAAGTCAACGGTCAGGGATTACGACGAATTCATTCATCCAGAGAAAAAGGCGGCGCGTCTGGAAAAGGAAAAGGCAAGGAAAAGCCGTAAACCACAGAAACAATAAAATATTTCGGTTATGCGTTGCACAAGCCGCCCGGATGTGGTACTGGACTGCCGATCCGTCCGCCGCGAACACGACGAACTTTTGCAATTTCAACAACAACGGTAACAGCAACAACAACAACGCTTCGGCGGACGGCGGCGTCGCCCCGATATCGTCAGCATGGCGGGCAGAATAAAAAAGGATCCGCCTGACGCAGAACGATAGGAACGCATGACCGCAGCGGGGAACCGCTGAAATTTATCGCCTGACGTCCGGGAGTGCTTCAAAGATTCACACTTCGTCGGACTGTAAGCGGGCGTTTTTATGAGGAAATATGAAAAATTTACCGACATATAAAGATTTATGTGATCCGAATGTCCTTATGGACGCCGCGAAGAAATGTATGCAGGGCGTTATGTGGAAATATTCGACACAGGCGTTTTATTTAGACAGGATAGAGCGGATCCGGATCACGAAGGAAAGACTGGAACGCCGGGACAGAATGTCGGACGGCTTCGTCCAGTTCACGGTATGCGAACGCGGAAAGCGGCGCGATATCCGTTCGATCCATATAAACGAACGCGTCGTCCACAGGGCAGAAAACGATCTGATTCTGGTTCCGGTACTGCGCCCGAAGCTGATTTATAACAATGCGGCGTCCTTAAAAGACAGGGGAACGCATTTCGCGTTAAAGCGGATGAAGGTTCACTTGTGGAAATATTACCGGGAACACGGTTCAAACGACGGTTATATCCTTATGGGCGACTTACATTCCTATTTTGATTCCGTCGATCACGACGTCGTATTCCGGGAGTATTCAAGGATATTCGGGTATGATCCTGATATCGTGAATCTGACAATGGATTTTATCGACGCCTTCGGCGAAAAGTCGTTAGGTTTAGGATCACAGGTTTCACAGATGACCGCCGTTTTCTATCCGAACCGGATCGATCACTATATCAAGGAACAGTTAAAGATCAAAGGTTATGGGCGATATATGGACGACTTTTACCTGATACATGAAAGCCGGGAATATCTGGTCGAATGTCTGGAACGGATCCGGCGGATGTATGCGGATATCGGGATCGAGTTAAACGAGAAAAAGACGCGGATCGTCAAATTATCGGACGAATTCAAGTTTCTGAAGGCAAAAACACACCTGACGGAAACGGGGCGCGTCGTAATGCGTCCGGATCGCGGGACGATAACGCGGGAGCGGCGCAAATTAAAAGCGTTGCGCCGGAAACTGGACGCCGGGGCGGTTACGTTCGCGGATGTTCAGCAAGCATATAATTCATGGCAGGGACACATAAAACATTTTGATTCATACCGCACCGCGCGGAATATGGATAAACTTTTCCACGAATTATTTTCGGAGGAAATCAGAAAAGAAAGGAGCGGCAGAAATGGCAAAAAACACAAAAACTTCCGGGGAGAGTACAAGCAATACAACCTTCCCGAACGTATCGATCCGGCTGAAAGACGGCACAGAGTTGAACGGCGTCCTGAACGGGACGACATACGAAAGCGGGGATTCGGTTCCTGACGGCGCGTTTTCAGACGAAAATTTGTCGGAGGTCACGATCAACGGGACAGTGTACTATAACATGATGTTGATCTGTTCGTACCCGTGGGACGGCGGAACCCGGTTCGCGTTCCGGGAAATGACGGCGCAGGAAATTGAAAACCGGAATTTGAAATCACAGCTTCAGGCGGCGCAGGAATCGGTCGCGGAACTGACGATCATTGTTTCCGGTCTTATGATGTAGAGAGGGGGCGCAAAGGATGACATTCAGCAAAGAAAGCGGGATCGTTAAAGTATGGGTTAATCTGGTTCAGAATGGGACATACACGCGCGATCAGGTTCCGAAGATGTTTAATCTGCAGGAGATCGTGGCGGAGGTTCTGGACGAACAGGCGGCGGAGGACGCCGCGTAAAAAAGCCGGAAGCGGATCCGGCTTCCGGATCTTTTCCTGAATATCCCCGGCGGGGTGGCTAATTTAGTCACTTCGTCGGGGTTTCGTTTTGTATCATGTCTGCGTAAAAGGAAATCCGCGAAAGAAAGGAGGTCGGACACATGGATCAGGATTATATCACACGCCGGGAACATGAGGAATTCGCCCGCCGCATGGATTCCGAAAACGAAAGGATAAAGGACGAAAACGGGCGGCAGAATAAGCGGATCGCGATCGTCGAAGAATCGGTCAAGGAATTTAATCAACTGGCGTTGCAGATCGAGCGGATCGCCGTTTCCATTCAGCAAATGACGGAAGAAATATCAAAGCAGGGGCAGCGGCTTGAAGGGATCGAATCAAAGCCGGGGAAACGGTGGGAAACACTGGTCGGCGGGATTATCGGGGCGATCGCCGGGGCAATCGGCGCGGCAATCGCGGCAGGATTTATTCGTTAAAAGAACAGGAGGATAAGGAAAAATGAAGGAAATCAACTGGAAAAGAAAATTGACAAGCCGGAAATTATGGACGGCAGTAGGATCGTTTGTTTCAATGATGATAATTGCAACGGGCGGGACGGAAAACACGGCTACACAGGTAACTGCGCTTATTATGGCGGGCGCGTCCGTCGTGGCGTATATCATCGGCGAGGGGTTGACGGATTCCGCAAACATAGAAACTTCCGTCGATACGGCGATCGAGATAACAGGGGACGACGAAGGGGGCGTATGAAATGGCAACAAAGGCAGAACAGGCGGCGTTTATCTTAAAGATCGCGCCGCTGATTGTCAAACACGCAGCGGAACGCGGGTATAAATGCGCGTCCGCTGCAATCGCGCAGGCGTGTCTGGAATCAGGTTATGGATTGTCAAAACTGGCGGCGGGTTATCATAATTATTTCGGCTTGAAATGCGGCGGATCATGGAAGGGCGCGTCCGTAAATATGAAAACAATGGAGGAATACACGCCGGGGACACTGACGCCGATATCCGATAATTTCCGCGTGTTCGGCGACATGGAACAGGGCGTCAGGGGATATTTTGATTTTCTGGAATATTCGCGTTATAAGGCGGTCAGGCAGCAGGACACGCCCGAAGCATACCTGACGGAGATCAGGGCGGCGGGATATGCCACGTCGTCCGCATACGTCGCTAATAATATGAATGTCGTCCGGGCGCATAACCTGACAGAATGGGACAAGCAACTGACCGGGAATCAGGAACAGAAGGGGGATAGCGAAACAATGTATAGCAGACAGAAAGTCGTCGATCTGGCGAATAGTTGGGTGGGAAAGAAAGAAGCGGACGGATCGTATAAAACGATCATCGACATATACAACACGCTTCCGGCGTCGGAGCTTCCGAGGAAAACAAAAATGGTTTACGGGTGGGCGTGGTGTGCGTGTTTCTGGTCGGCGTTGGCGGTCGCCCTGAAATACCTTGCTATTATGCCGATCGAAATCAGTTGTTATTATCTGATCGAAGCGGCTAAAAAAATGGGCGTCTGGAAAGAAAACGACGATTATATCCCGGAGCCGGGCGACGGCGTTCTGTATGATTGGGACGACAGCGGAGCCGGGGACAATACCGGGAACCCGGATCACGTCGGCGTTGTAACCTATGTGAACGCCGATTCCGGTTATATGGTCGTTACCGAAGGGAATTATGGGAACGCCGTTAAAAAGCGTACAATTTCCCTGAACGGTCGATATATACGCGGGTTCATCACGCCGAAGTATGACGACGGCGCGGTCGCGGAGCCTGAAAAGACAGGCGGGAAAAGCGTTTCAGAAATCGCACACGAAGCGATCGCCGGACAGTGGGGGAACGGCGCGGATCGGAAGCGGAACATGGAAGCGGCGGGGTATGATTACGACGTCGTTCAGGCGGAGATCAACCGCATTGTGAACGGCGGAGCCGAAAAAGCCGACAACGATAATTCCGTCGATCAGGCGCAGCCGATCGCCCGGAAAGTGGCGGCGACGTGCTACGCCAACGAATACGATAAAACCGTCGCCGGGACTTATACCACGACGGCGGATCTGTATTGCAGGAATGACGCCGGAAAGAATAAAAAGGCGTTGTGCCTGATTCCGAAGGGAACGGCGGTTCAGTGTTACGGATATTATAATGTGTCCGGCGGCGTGAAATGGCTTTATATCCAGTTTACCATGAACGGCACACAATACACGGGATTTTCAAGCGGCGAATTTCTGAAAAAAAAACATCCTGAAAAAGAAAGGGGGATCCAGTCCGCAAAAGGGGCGGGCGCGTAACTATCAATTTAACTTTCTTTTGGTCGAAAGAATAATATGTCACGGATAAAAGGCGGATTCAAAAGCCGTCTTTTAATATGAAAAATATGCTCATTGAGTAAAAAAGTTGTTGACATAGTTACTCAATGGGTATATAATATAATTGTAACAAGGGTACAGCAGGAAAGGAGTAGACAATGGAGAGTAACAAAATGACAAACAATCAATTCAAAGGAATTATAAAAATGATTATGGCATTAATCAGAAATGACACGCCAAAAGATGAATTACTGGAATACTTGCAGGAATTGATCGAATAGAAACTGAATAAGGGGTAACACAAGGGCGGCAACCTATAATATTCCTGCTATGCCGCCCAAGTGCATAAATAAATAATAGCAGGATAAAGCGAAAAAATCAAGGGGGCGCGGAAATGACGATAGCGGAAGCGAGAAAAAGCAAAGGAATGTCACGAAAAGACGTTGCGGAATGGTTGGAAATACCATATAGAACTATTACAAATTGGGAAAACGGGGAAAGACAATGCCCGGCATATATGGAAAAACTGATTGTAGAAAAAATATTGTCAGGACAAGCAAAAGGCGGAAACACATAAAAAAAGGCGGCATTGAAGCCGCCTTTACCTGACTTATTCGTCAAGAACGAGATCATAAAAAACATTTTCGGAAAGGATTTTAATATCCGCGCCCTTCAAAATAAGTTCTTCCGCCCGTTTTTGTTTGTTGCTTTTCCCGTCCTTTATGGAGGAACAGAAGTCATTGTTTCCGAGGATAAGAAAGTCCGTCTTTTTTGTGACATTATCGGCATTTATGCCGCCGAGATCGGCGACAAGCTGCATGGCGTCCCGGCGTTGCATTTTTTCCAACGTACCAGTAAAGACGCATATTTTCCCGAAAAGCGGATGTGATTCATCGAACGCGGATTCATTCGCCGCTATGTCCGAAGCCTTCAACTGATGTTTGGGACTGCGCGTCGAAAAGTCATCAAGGGAACCGCCGTCGGCGACGATCCGTATTTTCAAGGCTTCAAAGACGGCGGCGCACGTTTCACAATCGGCAGTCGCCCGGTGGGATCCAGACGCGGGAACCTTCAGGGCGTCGGCGATAGTTTTCAACTTGTAATTTTTTGAGCCGGGAACGGCGCGACGCGCGATCCGCATAACATCAATAAAGGAATTAGAAAAAGTATCGGAAAGATAAAGTTTAATTTTGTCATAAAGGAAATTGATATCAAAATTGACGTTATAGCCTATGAGCAAGTCAGAACCTACAAAATTACAAAAATCACGCAGGGCGGCAGCAGGATCCGGGGCGTCTTTTAACATTTCGTCCGTGATTCCGGTTAGTTCGGTTATGTAGTCATCGACAGGATCGGAAGGCTTGACAAGCGAAGAAAATTCAGCGTTTTTTTGCCCGCCGGAATACCTGACCGCTGCAATTTCGATAATATCGCAGTATTCAGGATCAAGTCCGGTTGTTTCAATGTCGATCACGGTATAATCTGGCGGAAATTTAACAAGGCTTTTTCCCTTGCCTTCGCGGACAGTCCGCCGGGATTCTTCGTCGGACGTTTTGACAACTGGATGACCGTTTTCGTCGATACTGATACTAATAAACATGGTTTGATTCTCCCTTCTGAAATATAAATGTGTGTTTCGGTCTAATTGCTGACCTTTAACACAATATAATGTCTTTTATGTGTTAAAGTCAAGAAAAATTCTGATTATTAACACAGGAAAGACGAAAACATGAAAATATATTCATACAAAGGTAAGAAAAACCTATGCGGGAACAGGATAAGGGAAGCGCGACAGAAAAAACGGTTATCACAATCGGATTTAGCCGCAAAGATACAGATCGAGGGCGTCATAATGGAACGTGACAGTATAAGCAGGATCGAGATCGGGACGCGCTTTATTGCGGATTATGAGTTGAAAGTTTTTGCTAAAGTGCTGAATGTAACGGTTGACTGGCTTCTGGAAGAATAAAACGGGGTAGGCTATAAATTTATACGTCTATCCCGTTTTACTTTTGGAAGGAGCCGCGTATAATGAAAAAATTTCATCACTTGACAAGGGACGACAGGTTAAAAATTGAAGCATTGTTAAAAGAGAAGCACACGCCGCAGGAAATTGCGGATAATATCGGGGTTCATGTATCAACTATCTACCGGGAGCAGAAGCGGGGACGCTATACACATTTATTATCTGACCTGACGACAGAAGAACGGTATAGTCCAGATATAGCGGATGAAAAGTATAGAAACAATTTAGCAGAAAAGGGTCCGGGACTAAAAATCGGGAATAATATTGAACTGGCAAATTATATAGAGGATAGGATCATAAACGACAATTATTCCCCTGCGGCAGTTTTGGGAGAGATTCAGCAAAAAGGACTGCAGTTCGGCGTCACAATATGCGTAACCACATTATATAGTTATATCGACAAGGGAATATTCCTGAATCTGACAAACGACGCCCTGACCGTCAAAAAGAATCAGAAAAGGGCATATAAAAAGGTTCAGCGGCAGAGGGCGCGGGCGCAAAAGGGGGACAGCATAGAAAAACGCCCGGAGGAAGTCGAGAGCCGGGAAACGTTCGGTCATTGGGAAATGGATACCGTCGTCGGAAAACAGGGCGTTTCCAAAAAGTCGCTTCTGGTACTGACAGAAAGAAAAACGCGAAAAGAAATAATTATCGAACTAAAGCAGCACACCGCCGAAAATGTCGCGCGGGCATTGAACAGACTGGAAAGACAGGCGGGCGCAATGTTCTATAAAATTTTCAAGACAATAACGGTTGATAACGGATCCGAATTTCAGGACTGCGAGGGACTGGAAAAGGCATTGAACCGAAAAGGCAGCAGGACAAAGATATATTATTGTCATCCATATAGAAGTTGTGAACGGGGATCCAACGAGAACCAGAACCGCATGATCCGCCGCCGGATTCCCAAAGGGACAGACTTAGATCAGATCGACAAAAAGACAATAAAAGAAGTGGAGGACTGGATCAACAATTATCCGCGCCGCCTGTTTGGGTATGCTTCGGCGAATGAAATGTTTGAAAAAGAGATCGCCGCTATTTTACAAACTGACGTTCGATAAAATTTTTTGAAAAAGTTTCGCATTTAATATTGACATTTTCAAAAAACGCTGATCACAAAAATATTTCTTGACACAGCAACGGAATCATGATATATTGTCAGAAAATTCAGGAGAACATGGAAATGCAGAACTTACATCAGACAATGAGCGATATGTACATGTATAGCAGACGTACTGAAACGTAATTGTGTTTCGATCAGATGCACAGTTACGCAGGTAGGTCTGATATGTCTGTGCATCGTAATCGTCAGGTGTAAGTTGTAATAACAATGATTGTAATAGCCGATGATTTTAGAAATGCACTGGACATACGATTGTTTGGTGCATTTTTTGCGCGCATCAGCAGAGTCAGAAAGCAGACTGAACAGATGCCGTGCTTGCACGGGCAGATGATCAGGATGATTTATGACGAGCAACGCGAACGAGAAATGCGAAGCATTTCGAGTCTCTGCTGATTTGAGAAAGGAGACCAATTATGAAATTAGCAGACGGAAGTACAATCATTGCAAAACCTTATCGGGATGAGGACGCAGAGGAGATCGTCAACCTGATCATCAGAAATTTCAGGGAAGTCAACGTAAAAGACTACGGAGAAGACGCAATAGAGGCACTGACCGCAACGCATGACGTGAAGTGGTTTCGAGGCGTGGCGGAATACGCAAGTGTATATGTGTTTTGGCATGAAGATAGAATCGTGGGCGTTGGTTCTATAGCAAGTTTTTGGGGAAGCCCTACGGAAAGTATTTTGTTGACCGTTTTTGTGCTGCCGGAATTTCACAGGCAGGGAATCGGCAGCTATATTGTTGATACGCTGGAATCAGATCCGCTGTTTTTAAGAGCCGAGAGAATAGAAATTCCGGCTTCCATTACCGCTGTGGAATTTTACCGGAAGAAAGGGTATGATTACAAAAACGGGATCAGGGAGTTGGATGATGAACAGCATTATCGGCTGGAAAAATTTAGAAAACTTAATTAAGGAGTGATTACAATGAATTTAGAGGGAGGAGATACGAAAGTAGAACTATTAAGAGCAAATATTGGTGATGCAAAAGAATTGCATGTCATGCAGGTAAGAGCCTTCAAAAAATTGTTAGAAAAATATCAGGATTTTGATACTAGTCCCGCAAATGAAAGTCCGGAAAGGGTGGAGGCGCGTTTGAAGCAGGATTTCACATTTTACTATTTTATCTGTATCGGACAGCAAAAAGTCGGAGCTATTCGTATTGTTGACAAAAAGGAAACCGGAAAAAACAAGAGAATTTCTCCTATTTTTATCTTGCCGGAATTTCAGGGCAGGGGCATTGCGCAGGAGGCGATCCGTCTGTGTGAAAAAGTGCATGGAAACGGAAATTGGGAACTGGACACCATTTTGCAGGAATCAAAAAACTGTCATTTGTATGAAAAAATGGGATATCGACAGACAGGAAAAACAGAATTCATAAATGAAAGACTTACACTTGTATTTTATGAAAAATAGGTGCGTTCTTTTTTCGTCCCATTCCGCATAAAATACACTGACCGGATGAGTCAAAACATCATCGGCACAGCGAAAGGAACGACGAAAACATGGAAAAGAAAGTGACGCCGGAAAAAAGAATGGAACTTGCCCGCTATATTCGGGAAGAAAATATGGGAAACCGTTTTAAGCTCCGTCAGCGGGAGCATATTTTATACGGCAGGGAAGATATGCCGCTCTATGACAAAGCTTCCTTTTCGGAATCGCAGGACGCATATGGAACTTTTTCCGGAACAGGAGAGGCGCCGCGCGATGCCTCTGGCGGCTTTAAGATTCGCATGACCCTTGCCGTGCTTCTGTTTGTGGGATTTTTGCTCTGTGACACCAATCAGGGGAAAATCTTGTCTTATGACACCGAGCAGATCTACGAGATGATCCTTTCGGACAGCCTGCATCTGTCTGAGGGCGGAAATGCGGTGCTGGAAGAGGTCGCGGCGTTATTAGATTAAATCCGTTTTTTACAAAAAATTTTTCGTGAGGATTGACATATTTTTAAGACTTGCGTATAATAATAGCGATGGATAGGTAACTATCTAAAAAGTAGTCCGCTTCCGACCATGCGGAAAAGAAATAGGTCGTGTCAACGTGGTTCGCTTCCGGTCATGCGAATAACAAATAGACCGTGAAAAAGTTTTTAAGCCTCTTGCCGAAAAGGGCAAGGGGCTTAACTTGTACAAGGAGAAATGCTGCTCATGGAGATTTTGACAGGAAATCTGTATTTTGTTTCTGACAGTTTTTTTACAAAGATACAAGACCCTTATCTGAAAGTTAATTATGAAAACACAAAGCGCCCGCATTATTTTGCTTTCAAGGATAGTAAAACAGGATTATATTGGTTACTCCTCTTTCAGGATATGTTTCCTATAACTGCGGAATATATTGATGGTCAGTATATGAAAGGTGGTCAACCCGTAAGAATTGCAAATCCCAAGCTGATACAGGAGTTAGAAAAAACTGCAAAAAAGGTAATCAATCTATTACATAGGGGAGTGCGTTTTACGCCAACGCAGCCAGATATCATTAAGATTGAGAAGATTATGTTGGCGGAATTACAGAGTACAGCAGCAATATTGGATAAAGGGATCGATGACATGGAGGCTGGCAGGGAACTTCCACTTGACAAAGCATTCTCCAAAATCAACGAATTGAGGAGCGTAAGGAAAAATTAAAAAGAATATTATGAGAAAACCAGCCCTAAACGACAACATTTTAATGCGGGTGGAAAAACCCGCCCGCTATATCGGCAACGAGATCGGCGCCGTCATGAAAGACAAAGAAAAGACCGCCTTGCGGTTCGCCATGTGTTTCCCCGACGTCTACGAGATCGGCATGTCCCATCTTGGCATCCAGATCCTTTATGGTATGTTGAACGAGTGGGAGGACGTGTGGTGCGAGCGCGTCTATTCGCCGTGGGTAGATTTAGACCGGATCATGCGGGAAGAAAACATCCCGCTTTTTTGTCTGGAATCCCAAGAGCCTGTCAGGGAAATGGATTTCTTAGGCATTACCCTGCAATATGAAATGTGTTACACCAACATCTTACAGGTGCTGGAGCTTTCCGGGATTCCGCTTTTATCGAAAGACCGCGGGGAGGACATGCCGATCGTGATCGGCGGCGGTCCCTGCGCCTACAATCCGGAACCGATCGCGGATTTCTTTGACCTGTTCTATATCGGTGAGGGGGAGACGCAGTATCGGCCGCTCTTTGACTGGTATCTGGAAAATAAGCGCCTTGGCGGCACGCGGGAGGACTTTCTGCGCGGCGCGGCAAAGATTCCCGGCATTTACGCGCCGCAGTTTTACGAGGAACTGTATCGGGAAGACGGCGCCATCCTTGGCCGCCGCAAAAAATATGAGGATCTTCCCGACCGGATCCGCAAGGAGATCGTGACGGATGTGAGTGAGGCTTATTACCCCGTAAAGCCTGTCGTTCCCTTTATCAAGGTCACGCAGGACCGGGTCGTGCTGGAGATCCAGCGCGGCTGCATCCGGGGCTGCCGTTTCTGTCAGGCAGGTCAGATCTACCGTCCCGTGCGGGAGCGGGATGTGAACACGCTGAAAGCCTATGCTGCAGAACTCTTGAAACATACGGGACATGAGGAGATTTCCTTAAGTTCCTTAAGTTCCAGCGATTATTCCAAACTGGACGAGCTTCTTTCTTTCCTGATCGAGGAATGCAGCCGTAGGCATGTCAATATCTCCCTGCCGTCCCTGCGCATCGACGCCTTTTCCCTGGATGTGATGAGCAAGGTGCAGGACGTGAAAAAGAGCAGCCTGACCTTTGCTCCGGAAGCGGGCAGCCAGCGGCTTCGCGACGTGATCAACAAGGGATTGACCGAAGAAGTCATTTTAAAAGGCGCATCGTTGGCGTTTGAGGGCGGCTGGACAAAGGTAAAGCTTTACTTTATGCTGGGTCTTCCCACGGAGACGGAGGAGGACATTCTCGGGATCGGCGACCTTTCCAACAAGATCGCGGCGGCTTTTTTTGAGACAGTCCCCAAGGACAAGCGGGTAAACGGCAAGGTTCAGATCACGACGAGCACTTCTTTCTTTATCCCCAAGCCTTTCACGCCGTTTCAGTGGGCGCCCATGTGCACCAAAGAGCAGTTTCTGGACAAAGCCCGCCTGACAAAGCAGGGCATCTTGAGCCAGCTGAACCAAAGGAGCATCAAATATAATTGGCACGAGGCGGATGTGAGCGTCCTGGAAGGCGTATTTGCCAGAGGAGACCGCCGGGTGGGGCAGGCGATCCGAAAAGCCTATGAGAAAGGGTGTCTCTTCGATTCGTGGAGCGAATTTTTCCACAACGATCTGTGGATGGAAAGTTTTGCGGAATGCGGATTGGATATTGATTTTTACACCACGAGAGAGCGGGCGGACGACGAGATCTTCCCCTGGGATTTCATCGACTGCGGCGTGACAAAGGAATATCTTCTGCGGGAGTGGAAGAAAGCGCAGGAGGCGACCGTAAGCCCGAACTGCCGGATACAGTGCCAGGGGTGCGGCGCGAACCGCTTCGGGTGCGGCGTCTGCTTTGAAAAGGCATAAATTTTCTTTTTCCTTCTCTTGCATAAACTTGATAAAAAAAATATAATATAGTAAGAAACTACAACTTTCTTATTTTCCAACATTTTAACGGAGGGATATTATGTTAGCGGAATTACGTCAAAAATCACAAATTACGATACCAAAAGAAATCATTGTGAAATTAGGACTCGTAGAGGGCGATAAATTAGATATATTTGAGCGCGACGGCGCGATATATATGCTCCCGGTGGTTGTTTATCCCAAAAAGTATCTGGAGGAACTTCGCAGCGAAATCGATGAAGCAAAAATGAAAATTGCTTCCGGCGAACAGCCTGTCTTTGATAATGTAGAAGCGTTATTTGCTAAACTGGAGGATACTTGATGGCATATCGCATTACTTATACCAAACGGTTTGAGAAACATTTTAAAAATTTGACCGCACAGGAAAAAAAGCAACTCCAAGGCAAACTTCAACTTCTTGCAGTAAATCCCATGCATCCGTCTCTTCGTACCAAACGCATTCAGGGTACAAACGATTTGTTTGAGTGCAGCGTCAATATGGATATTCGCATCATATGGTATTATGAAAGTAATAAGATGATTATTCTCATTGATGTTGGGCACCATGATATTTTGAATCACTTCTAAAAGTTTGTACAGTGCCAGGGGTGCGGCGTCTGCTTTGAGAAACATGGAGAATCATCATGAAAGTCAGAATCAAATTCGCCAAATACGGCGTCATGAAATTTATCGGTCATCTGGACATGATGCGCTTTTTTCAGAAAGCCGTAAGAAGAGCCGAAATCGACGTAAAATACTCGGAAGGCTACAGCCCCCACCAGATCATGTCTTTTGCCGCGCCCTTAGGCGTCGGGATCGAGAGCTGCGGGGAATATCTGGACATGGAAGTGCTCTCGATGGACTCCTGCGGCGACATGAAACAGGCATTGAACGCCGTGATGGCAGATGGCGTGGAGATCCTTTCCGTGAGCGTTCTGCCGGATTCCGCAAAAAACGCTATGGCAAGCGTGGCGGCAGCCGCTTATCAGATCCATAAAAAAGAAGAACCGTATGCGTTTTGTTTTGAGGGATTGACCAATGCGGTCAATAATTTCCTCGCACAGGAAACGATCCTGCATACGAAAGAGACGAAAAAGAATGTCATCGAGACAAATATCCGGTCCGGCATTTTCGATCTGCACGCCGGTAAGACACAAGTGACGCAGACCGGTACATCCGCCGCGGCTGCCATGTTTCTTACAGACGAGCCGCTTATCACTGTCCCCTGCCTTGCGATGACCGTGGACGCCAGCAGCGCGGGCAACATCAAACCGACGGTCGTTTTCGAGAAATTCTGCGCCTTTGCTGGCTTAGAGATACCGCTCTCCGCAATCCAGGTGACCCGTCTGGAAACCTATGCGGATATGTCGAAAGAGGGTGAATTGCGGCATCTTGTCCCACTTAATGCAGTATCCTGAAATATGTGCCGCCTTATCTAAAAAATTTCAGGCATCATGAAAATTTTCACTTGACCTTCCCCTTTGTGGAAGCCTTATTCTGACGGTGTCAGGGGAAAGAAAGCGCTTCGAAAAGGATGATTGTTTGAAAAAACACACTCCGGAAAGGAGGCTCGCATGAAGATCAACGAAGTGGAACAATCGGTAGGCATCACCAAGAAAAATATCCGTTTTTATGAACAGCAGGGGCTGTTACATCCCGCGCGGAACAGTGAGAACGGCTATCGGGAATACGGCGAAGCGGATGTTCTTTGTCTAAAGAAGATCAAACTGCTGCGCAAACTGTCTCTCCCCATCGAGGAGATCAGAAAAATCCAGAGCGGGGAACTGCTCCTTGCGGACGCCCTGCGGCGGCAGCTCATCGTCCTGGAACGGGAACAGCAAAATCTCACGGAGACTTCCGGGCTGTGCCGCCTGATTCTGGAGGAGAATGCGCTCTACCAGACCCTTTCCCCTGACGAATATCTGGAAAGGATGACGGAAATGGAAGAGAAAGGAACCAAATTCAAAAATGTGTCTGACGACACCATCCGGCAAAAGAGAGGCGCGATCTTAGCGACCATCGTTTTTATTCTATTGATGTTTGCGCTGATCGGCTTTTTCATCTGGGGTTATACACAGGATCCGCCACCGAACCTGGTGTTCGGCATTTTTCTGGCGGTGCCCGGCATAGCCATTTTATGTGTGATCGTCGCGCTGATCCAGCGCATCAAAGAATTGGAAGGAGGAGAAGAAGATGCTGCTCGTAAATACTGATTATATTACCGGAAAGGAACTGGAAATGCTGGGAATCGTCAAGGGAAGCATTGTCCAGACCAAAAATTTCGGCAAGGACTTTATGGCGGGGATCAAAACGTTAGTCGGCGGCGAGGTGAAAGAGTACACCGATATGCTCAATCAGGCGAGGCAGATCGCCGTGAAACGCATGGTGGATGAGGCGGAGAAACTGGGCGCGGACGCTATCGTCAACATCCGCTACGCATCGTCTTCCGTCATGCAGGGCGCCGCTGAGGCGATCGCCTATGGAACTGCCGTGAAATATGTGATACACTAGAGGCATGAACAACGGAAAACTCCTTATCACGACCATCAGGGATCATACGCTCGGTCTGCTCCACAAGGAAAACCGCATTCTCTCCGCCCGGGTATTTCGGGCGCAGGAACACGCGGTGGGAAACATCTATGTGGGCAGGGTGACGAGTATATCCGAAAATATCGGAGCCGCCTTCGTAGACATCGGAGGCGGCTGTCTCACGTTCCTGCCGCTTGCCGAGGCAAAAGCGGCGCAGATCACGAACCGCACGTCGGACGGACGCCTGAAAGCCGGGGACGAGCTTCCCGTTCAGATCGTAAAAGAGGCGATAAAGACCAAATTGGCGGGGGTGAGCGCAAACCTTACCCTCAGTGGAAGGTATGCGGTCGTGGGAGAATATGCGCCAAACCATGCTGCCGGAAAAAAAGCGCAGTCTGACGATGACAGTGAGAGCGCGGCAGGCACGATACATACTTCCGCAAAACTCGACAAAGAAGTCAAAGAGCGCTTCCGCAATCTGGAACCTCTGCAAAAAATCGCTGCCGACTATAGCGTGATCGTCCGCACAAACGCGGCTGACCTTGTGGACGATGCGCCGCTTCTTACCGAGGCATCGGAACTTTCGGAAACGCTTTCCCGCATCAGACAGATCGCGGACAGCCGCACCTGCTACAGCTGCCTGTACCGCGTGCCGCCCGACTGGGCTGCTTTTGTGGAAAATGCTTACCGCTCGGAGTATGACGAAGTGATCACAGACCTTCCGTACGTCTATGAAGACTTGCAGGGCGTATGCGGCAGGGCGTCTATTCCGATTCGGTTCTACGAAGATGCACTTTTGCCGCTCTATAAACTCTACGCACTGGAAGAGCGCCTGCGGGAGATCACCGACCGAAAAGTCTGGCTAAAGTCCGGCGGCTATCTGGTCATTGAGCCGACGGAAGCGTTTGTGTCCATCGACGTCAATACGGGAAAATACGAAGCGGGCAAAGACCCCGAAGAGACTTACTTTCGCATCAACACGGAGGCGGCGGAGGCGATCGCCTGGCAGCTTCGGGCAAGAAACCTCTCCGGCATCATCCTTGCGGATTTTATCAATCTGAAAAATAAGGAGCGGGAGCGCGCCCTTTTGAAGCAGATGCAGGAACTGGTAAAGCGCGACCCCGTCCATACGAGAGCCGTCGATATGACGGCATTAGGGCTGATGGAGATCACCCGCAAAAAAATAGACCCAAGCCTTGCACAACAGCTTGCAAGATAGCGCAAAAACCGTCATAATCATAATAGATCAAAAAGAACGAATCACAGAGGAAAGCCTATGAAACTGCTGCACATGGAAAAGGTCAAGGACGGCAAATATCTGAAAAACTATGAGCTGACCTATCTGAATAAGGCTGGTCGGGAAAAGAAGTACGAGATCGTCAGCCGCGGCGAGATCCCCTCGCCGGACGCACTCGGAACGCGGGTGAGCGGCGTTTCCATCGTCGCCTACCACGAGGACAAACTGCTGCTTTTGCGGGAATTCCGCATGGGCGTCAACCGCTTTGTCTACAATCTCTGCGCCGGGATGTTAAACGACGGCGAGTCCCTTGAGGAGTGCATCCAGCGGGAACTTTACGAGGAGACCGGGCTTGCCGTCAAAAAGATCCGCTACATCCTGCCGCCGTCTTATGCCGCGGTAGGCTTTTCTGACGTAAAGACGCAGATCGCCTTTGTGGAGGCAGAGGGGGATTTGGAGGACCACACCTCCGAAAACGAGGAGATCACGGCGGATTTCTATACGCAGGAAGAAGTGCGGGAGCTTTTAGAGACGGAAGAGTTCAGTTCCCGCGCGCAGGTCGCCGCCTACTTTTTCAGTAAAGGCTTTATCACCACTTGAAAGGAATGCCCGTTATCACGATGAAAAACCCAAAATACAATCTGCTTTCCCTCCTTTGGCTGCCCCTACTGATCCTTTTGGACCAGTATACGAAACGGCTTGCCGTCCTGCACTTGAAAGAACAGCCGCCTTTTGTCCTTTTGGATCGGGTGCTTGAGTTCTCTTATCTGGAAAATACGGGCGCGGCTTTCAGCTCTTTTTCCGGAAAACAGACGTTTCTGATTGCATTGACCGTTCTGGTCATTTTAATCCTCGCATGGCGTTACGTTACGCTTCCGGCAGGCAAACGGCTTGTATGGTTGCGGATCTGTCTGCTCTTTATCTTAAGCGGCGCCGTCGGCAACCTGATCGACCGCCTGGCAAGACGCTATGTCGTGGATTTTATCTACTTTGTCCCGATCGATTTCCCGAAATTCAACGTGGCGGATATCTATATCACCGTGGGCGTCGCCGTCCTTGCCGTGCTCCTGCTTTTTTATTACACGGAAGAGGAGTGCGAAAGCCTGCTTTCAATTGACTTTTTCCGCAAAAAACGATAACATGGTTTCAGGGGGTATGAAACAAAAGACGGAAAGGACGGGAACGGTTATGAACAGGAAAAAAACAGCGGTCGAAGTCTATATCTCCACGGTGTTCAAATGGGGCCTCATCATTTTGGTGGGAGCCTGTATGTGCGCCACAGCCACATTCAACATCGAGAAACTGTTGGGCTTATATCCCAATGTACCGTGGCTTGCCACCATTCTGCTGGGCGTCATGGATCTGTGCTATGTCGCTGTCGCGCTGTGGCTTGTCAAAACTTCTTTTGATGAGGAGGGGTATCTGCGCGAGGAACGTCTCAGAATGGGAAAAATCTTTTCCTTTATCGTTGTGGTAGTGCAGTGGAATTACCTGTTATATATGGTTCCAACAAGAACATTCTGGGGATTTTTATTCTTTTTCCTGATCCTGATCGCCTTCTTTCTGGACATTAAGCTGTTACTGTCAAGCGGCCTGCTCTGTTTCGTGTCGCTGCTCATTGGCTGGGCTATCCGCGGCACGGCGCTGATGCCCGTCAAGGACGAATTGTTCGTCACCGATATCATCCTCTGCGTGATGGCGCTGTTATTATCCCTAACGGGTCTGCTCATTTTCGTTTTCTTTGTCGCGCATTTTCTGGTCAATGCCAAGAAGGACGAACTGGAACAGAACAACGAGCATGTGGAAAATGTTCTGGCTTCCGTGCGGGAACTGTCCGAACAGCTTTCCGTCGCAGGCACGGCGCTTTCGCAGATTTCCGACAATGAGAGCGCATCCGCGGAGGAACTGGCTTCCACGAGCGAGCAGCTTGTGTCAAACAGCAACCGTCTTGGCGCCAAAACCGACGAGAGCATGGCAAATCTTGGCGAACTGCGCGAATGGGAAAAGATCGTCACCTCCAATATGGATAAGGTGGAGACGGCCTCCAAAGAGCTTTTGGATAAATCCGAAGAAAACGAAAAACTCCTCAACAATCTGCATGCGATCAACAGCGAAGTCGCCGAGTCCATTCGGGCGACGACCGATACCGCGCTGCGGCTCTCGGACGCCGTCAAGGAGATCGGCGTTACTTTAAATCTGATCAGCGATATCTCCAGTTCCACGAACCTGCTGGCATTAAACGCCTCCATCGAGGCGGCGAGAGCAGGCGAGGCTGGAAAAGGCTTTGCGGTCGTTGCCACGGAAGTCGGCAATCTGGCAAACAGCACGCAGGAATCTCTGAAAGTGGTGCAGTCCGTGATCGAACGGGTGCAGCAGAACGTGCGTGAGATCACATTGCAGGTAGATGAAAATACGGCGAAACTCGGCACGCAGAACGAATACTACGAAAATGTATTTTCCGGCATGCGCGATATGACTTCGCTTTTGAACACTTCGGTGGAGGCGATCCGCGCTATGGGCGAGGCGCAGACCAAACAATCCGGCGTGATCCGGCAGACGATCTCCATCAATCAGGATATCGCGGAAAATATCCGCAACGAGAACGAGCAGTTTGCGTCGATCAACGCTATGGCGGAAAGCAGCGCGGGCGACACTGCCGAAGTCGCGGCGCAGGCGGGCGCGATCAACAGCATGGTCGATAAGATGACGCAGTTGTTGAACATCGATTAAACCGGCGTACATAGCGCGATTTTTGGTGTTGACAAACATGGAAAAGTCCGTTATAATGTTCGAGTATGCCGCATAGCGAGGTCAAAGTATGCCCTTTTGGCGTCACCGAAGCTAGCGAGTAAATGGGCGAAAGTCCATGAATAGGAGGTGCGCAGAGATGTACGCAATCATTGCAACAGGCGGAAAACAGTACAAGGTATCCGAGGGCGACGAGATTCGTGTGGAAAAACTCGACGTCGAAGTCGGTTCTACCGTTACATTCGATCAGGTGATCGCCGTCAGCGATAAGGAGCTCAAGGTTGCGGGCGATGTTGCCGGCGCTACCGTGACAGGAACCGTTACGGATCAGGGCAAGGGCCGCAAGGTCATCGTCTACAAGTATAAGAGAAAGACCGGCTATCACAAGAAAAACGGCCACAGACAGCCTTATACGCAGATCAAGATCGACAAGATCAAAGCGTAATGACAAAGGTTACGATCCATAAAAACAAGGCGGGAGACTATCTGGGATTTGTCTGCGAGGGCCACGCCGATTATGCAAAGCGCGGAGAAGACATTGTCTGCGCCGCGATATCGGTTCTGGTGATCAATACGATCAATTCCCTGGAGGAGCTCACAAAAGAGCCGATGCAGGTGGAGACGGACAAAGCGGCGGGGAAGATCTGCTGTACGTTTAAGAACCATCCCCTGCGGGAGACTTCCCTTGTATTGATGGAATCCCTGATGCTGGGACTGCAGAATATCCAAACGCAGTACGGCAGCAAACATTGTAAATTGACAGTTGAGGAGGTGTAATACCATGTTAAATATGAACCTTCAATTTTTCGCACATAAGAAAGGTGTCGGTTCCACCAAGAACGGTCGTGATTCCGAAGCCAAGAGATTAGGTGCAAAGAGAGCTGACGGACAGTTCGTGAAAGCAGGAAACATCCTGTACAGACAGCGCGGCACGAAGATTCATCCCGGCGTCAATGTCGGCAGAGGCGGAGACGATACGCTGTTTGCACTGGTGGACGGTGTGCTTCGTTTCGAGAGAAAAGGCAGAGACAAAAAACAGGCTTCCGTTTATCCTGTAGAGAAGTAAGAAACGTAAGGTCAAGCTCCGAACATCCTGATGTTTGGAGCTTTTTTCATAAGGGAATCTCAAGATGTTTGCAGATCGCGCAAGAATTTTTGTAAAGAGCGGCAAGGGCGGAGACGGCCATGTCTCTTTCCGCCGCGAAAAATATGTGCCGAACGGCGGCCCCGACGGCGGGGACGGCGGAAACGGCGGCAGCGTTTACTTTGAAGTGGACGAGGGTCTAAACACCCTCGCGGATTTTCGCCATATCCGCAAATACCATGCCGGAAACGGCGAGGAGGGCGGCAAGAAAAACTGCGCCGGAAAAGCCGGAGAGGATATCACCATCAAAGTGCCTGAGGGCACTGTCATCCGCGAAGCCGCAAGCGGCAAGGTCATCACGGATATGTCCGGAACAAACCGCCGTTTTCTCCTCTTAAAGGGCGGACGCGGCGGCAGCGGCAACCAGCACTACGCCACCAGCACCATGCAGGCTCCCAAGTACGCCCAGCCGGGACAGCCCGCGCAGGAACTGGAACTGCTTTTGGAACTGAAAGTCATCGCGGACGTCGGGCTGGTCGGCTTTCCCAATGTCGGAAAGTCCACTTTTCTGGCGAAGGTGACAAATGCCAGACCAAAGATCGCCAACTACCATTTTACCACATTAAATCCCAATCTCGGCGTGGTGGATCTGCCGGATGCGAAAGGCTTTGTGATCGCCGATATCCCCGGTCTGATCGAGGGCGCGGCGCAGGGCGTCGGATTGGGACATGAGTTCCTGCGCCATATCGAACGCACAAGGCTGATTGTTCACATCGTGGACGCGGCTTCCACCGAGGGGCGCGATCCCATCGAGGACATCCGCGCCATCAATCAGGAACTTGCCGCCTACGACGAGAAACTGGCAAGCCGCCCGCAGATCATCGCCGCCAACAAGATCGACATGATCTATACGAAAGACGAAGATCCCGTTCAGAAGATCCGGGAGGCGTTCGAGCCGGAGGGCGTTCCGGTCTATGCCGTCTCCGCCCTCAGCGGAAAAGGCGTGCAGGAACTTCTCTACGCCGTCAATAACCGGCTGGAGGAGATCGGAGAGGAACCACTCACTTTCGAACGGGAGTTCTTTCCGGAATTTCATTTTGATGTGGAAAACGAGCCTTTTACCGTGACGTACGACGAAGCGGCGGACGAATATGTGGTGGAGGGGCCGCGCATTGAGAAGATGCTGTCCTACACGAATCTGGAATCCGAGAAAGGGTTTAAGTTCTTCCAGGATTTTATGCGGAAGCAGGGGATCCTTGCGCAGTTGGAGGAGCTGGGGATCGAGGAGGGTGCGACGGTCAGAATGTACGGGCTTTCCTTTGATTATTATAAGTGAGTCTGTGCAAAAAAGTTAATATATTATGAAGGAGTTATCACATGGATTTAACAAGTAAACAACGCGCATATCTGAAAAGTTTAGCCAACGGTATCGATCCTATATTTCAAGTCGGAAAATTGAGTCTGACGCCGGAATTTACGGAGTCGATCAGGGAGGCTTTTCATACGAGGGAACTGATTAAGATCGCGGTTTTGAAGAACTGCGGAGACGACCCGAAAGAACTGGCGCAGATGATCGCGGACCGCACGCACTCGCAGGTAGTACAGGTGATCGGGAAAAAGATCATCCTCTATAAGCCGGACAAAAAGGATCCGAAGATCGTTCTTCCTCCTGCGAAAGCAGCCGGGGCGCGTCAATGAAGCGGATCGGTATCCTTGGAGGCACGTTCGATCCCATCCACAACGGGCATCTTATGATTGCGGGGAGGGCGAGAGAGCAGTTTCTTTTGGAAAAAGTGCTCTTTCTGCCAAGCGGCGTGCCCTATATGAAAGAGGGGCAGAACGTTTCGCCCGTCGAGATCCGCTGTGAGATGACGACTCTTGCCATCGCGGATACGCCCGCTTTTGCACTGTCCAAACTGGAAGTCGAAGACGCCGCACGGGGAAAGAATACTTACACGTATGAGACGCTGCAAACCTTAAGAAAAATCGATTCGGATGCCGACTATTTTTTTATTCTGGGCGCGGACAATCTGTTTGCAATAGAGGGTTGGAAAAATCCGGCGCTCATTTTTGAAAACTGCACGCTTCTTGCCGCGGTGCGAAACGATGAGGAAAAATCACTGGAAAGGCAGACCTCGTATCTGCGGGAAAAATACCATGCCCGCATCGAGATTTTGGAATTTGCGGGAATGGATATCTCCTCCACACAGATCCGGGAACGGGTGCGGCGCGGCGAATCCGTGAACGGACTTGTGCCGGAGGCGGTGGCACAGTATATCCGGCAGAGCTGCCTTTATCAAATAAATTCATAAAGAACGGATCGCAGAAAGGAAACCCCTATGAAAAAAAGGAAAATGACACAATTGATTGTCGGCTTATTGAGCGCTGCCATGCTTCTTACCGGTGAAGGCATGGCCGGCATAGCATATGCCGCTCCTTTAGAAGCAGATACGGAAGCCGATCCTTTTACCCCTTCCCCAGCCGAAATAACCCCTGCTGAGACAGCGGAAGACGTTTTGGAGGACGATGCAATTTCTGAGGATGCGGCTTCTTCCGATACGGATATTCTTTCGGATGATGAAACTTCCGACGAAACAGATTCTCCGTCAGATACCATTCCGGAACCGGAAACATCTGCGGAAACGGAAATTTCCACGGAAGAAGAGTCAAATTCTTCGGAAGAAGAATCGACTCCGGAAATACAAGAACCAACGGAAGAACCGGATGGGGAACCTACAGACCCGCAGGATACCGTATCTGGAAATACAGTATCCATGAACAATTTGTTTGCTCTGGCTGAAACGCCGGAACTGACAGACTTTGAACTCATGGACGAGGGAGAAAATATCGTATCCGGACAGACGATTCGGATCAAACAGGGTACGACCAGACAGCTTTCGTTAAAACCTATGCCCGCGGAAGCTGTTATCGTGGAGGATTCCGTCGAATGGAGTTGTGACAATGAACGGATCGTAGTTGCGGCAGGGAAAATCTCCCTTGCAGAAACCCCTGAGACTGCGCCGCTTTCCGGCACGGTAACGGCGACGATCAAGACAGGCGAACTGATGTTGACACGAAGCTGTCAAATCGAGTTTCTGCCGCTGATGACCGATTTCGAGATCGTTGTGCAGAATGAGGGCGCAGTTTCCGAGAGCGGTATCTCCATTTTACCCGGTCAGCAGAAAAAACTCACAATCAAGGCACTGCCGGAGGGCGCGGTCTCTGAGGTAAGAACTTCCTGGAAAATAGGAAATAGTTCCCAAAGCGGACTGCGGGTGCAGAATGATATTTTATCCGTATACAGAACGCCTTCCGAACTGCCTCACGAGACTACATTGACTGCTATAGTCAGTGCGGGTGGGACCCGTCTGGAAAAGACTTGCAAAGTCACTGTTCTTGCACCGTCAGAAGGGGAAGGGATGCGTCTTGGCGATATCGAGTTTTTCTGCGGTGCGGTGGGAAATCTGAAAAAAACAGAGGGAGCGGAAAACACTTGGGATGCAGACTTCGATCAGAGCAGTAAAAATAAATATTTTACGCTGACTTATAAAGGAGCTCCAACCGAAGAAGAGTATCGCTTTTATTACGCCAACAGTTCCCGTGGAATGACCATAAGAAACAACCGTGTTTCCGGGGGAAAGGTCTACTCCAGAAGCGCTGCGCTGAATCCCAAATATCCGTTTCAGGTGCTGTTGGAAACCGGGCGGAAAGGCCGCGGAACCCTTTCTGCGATCTACACCATTCAATTTAACAGCTATAAGACGGACTTTACCATCACACCTAGCACGATCAATACGGTCCCGAACGGAGCGGAGCAGGAACTCCAGGTTCTCAAACTTCCTGATGGCCGTGAATTAAAAGATGTTTCCTGGAACTCCGGAGACGAGCGGATCGTCAAGGTCAAGGAACAGACGGAAAAGGGCGTGATGCTGCAATTTGGACAGAGTTACGGCCGTACACAGATTACCGCTGTCGTCAAAGATTTCAAAGGACAGGAACACTATGCCGTCTGTAACGTCAATGTCAGCATGAAACTTCCGCTTCCCGTCATGGACAGCGAATCCGGCGGGGAGACGTCGGAGACTGTTACCGAGACGATCGACGGCGAACAGGTGGAAAGCGAGAACTATTTCTGGCTGATCGACAAGGGCGGCAAAGTGACGCTCTCCCTGCGGGGATTAGAGAAAGCGCAGATCTATTATACCACCAACGGCAGCGATCCGACGACCTCCGGCAAGTTATATCAGGGACCGATCACGATCAATGCAAAAACAACTATTAAGGCTTATGCCAAACTGAACGGCTATGGTGACAGCGATGTTACCGAGAGTGAATTCCGCATCGGGAATCCGAAACTGACAATCTCTCCCGCATCCGTCTCGATAGCGCAGGATTCCTCAAAAACGCTGACAGTCAGTTTTCCCAGCGGATGCGATGTCAGCGGCCTGACCTGGGAAAGCAGCGACTCGGAGATCGCTTCCGCCGGAACCACGGATATTACCAATGCAGATGGTGATGTGATCAGAAGTCAGCATGAAGTCCAAAGTTTTGACAAGGCAGGCGTATGTACGATCACCGCTTCCATCAACGACTATGCCGGAAGAACGCAGACTGCATCCTGTCGCGTGACCGTTACCGGCAAGCTGGAGATCACGCCGGAGATCACCATGTTCGAGGAAGAGCAGGCGGAGATCAAGATCACCAAAATGCCCGGCGGTATTCCCCGCGACGAGGTGATGTGGAAAATATCCGATTCCGCCCTGATCAGCGGCAGTTCTATGGATAACGGCAATTTGCAGATCTCCTCAAAACAACTTGCCAACGCTGTCGGCCCGCAGACAGTCACGGTAACGGCCTCCGTTTATATCGGGGACGATCTGGTCTATGCCTGCTGTCAGGTGACGGTCAATCCGAAACAGTACACCGTCCGCTTCTTAGGACTGCATGATAAACCGGCCAAAACAGAATCCGTATACAGGGGTCAGAACGCCACGCCGCCTGATACGGCGGTAATGGAAAGTGCAGCGCCGAAAGGCTATCGTTTTACAGGCTGGAAAGAACCGGAAACCACTTGGAAAGGCATCAGCGCAGATACCGATATCCATGCAGTCTACACATTGGAGACCTTTACGATCACTTATAAGAACCTGATCGGTACAGACGGAGTCGTACTTGGAACCAATCCCGGCACGAATCCGGCTGCCTACACTGTAGAAACCAGACAATCCGAACTTGTACTGTATGACGCGGTTCCTGCCGCCGATAGCGGTAAACGGTTTGTCGGTTGGTATCTGGAAGAGGATTATTCCGGCAGCCCTCTTGAAGAAATACCCATGGGATCGGCGGAAGATATCCTCCTGTATGCAAAATGGGCGGCCGCAAGAACGGGTCTGCGAATCGAAGCGATTGCCGATCAGCCTTATACGGGAAAAGCCGTAAAGCCGGAGATTCAAGTTTACGACGGCGATACGCTGCTGACTTTGGGAACCGATTATACCGTTTCCTATAAAAATAACACCAAAGCATCCTTGAAGCCATGGACGGAAGCTGCGTTAAAGAAAGCGCCTACCGTAACCGTAAAGGGCAAGGGAAACTACGAAAAATCCGACACTGAGACATTCCAGATCGTCCCGCAGAGCATTGCTTCCGGAGCGGACGGAATCGACATCCCCGATTTGTATCTGGCTTACAATAACGGCCGGAAACTTTCCGTCGTGCCAGTTGTGACCTGGAACGGAAAGAAGCTGAAAAACAATATTGACTTTAACGTTACGAGCATCGTAAAACAGGGCGATTCCAAGAATCTGTTGACGGAAGGCTGTTCGGATGAGGGCATCTATACCGTTACCATATCCGGCAAAGGGAATTTCACCGACGCGCGGGATATTGCACTCACCGTTACCACAAAAACGCTGCTTGGTAAAGTATCTTTTAAGGGCAAAATGAAAGATATGGTCTGGTCCGGAAAAACGCTGGAAGAGAGCGGTTTCCAACCGGACGATGGCGTTATGTTGAAAAAAGGCGGCGATGAACTCAAGAAAGGAACCGACTACACTGTGTCTTTTAATGCCGCCGCAAAAGAGGTCGGCACCTACACCGCAGTCTTTACCGGAATCGGTGAAAATTATGCCGGAACTGTGCAGAAGACTTTTCAGATCACGGGAATGCCGCTCAAAGCCAATAATCTTGACTTTGGACAAAATTGGAAGAAAACCATGCCCTACAACGGCACAAGTCAGACGCAGGATATTTCACTTTCCTATAAGAAAGATAGAAATACGCAGATTTCCATGACTCCCGGTACAGACTATACGCTTACTTATGAGAACGCAACGAATGTCGGCAAAAAAGCTGCCGTGATCATTACCGGAAAGGGCGCCTACACCGGCACCGTGAAAAAGACTTTCCAGATTACGCCTTATTCCTTGAAAGATTCTTCTGCGGCGGAGATGATAACAACCGCTCTGGCAGATAGCCGAAACAATGCTGTTCCTTATGAAAAGGGCGGCGCCAAACCGAAAGTCATCGTAAAATACGGAGATACTCTGTTGACAGAGGGAACGGATTATACCGTCAGCTACAAAAATAATAATAAGACCGCCTCGAAAGATGAGACAAAAGCGCCCTCCTACACGATCAAAGGAAAGGGCAATTTCAAAGATGCCCTGATGGCACAGACTTTTTCCGTCACGCCGCAGGATATCAGTCAGCTTACCATTACGGCAGAAGATGTGATGGCGGCTGCGCCGAATGCAAAGAAGAATGAAACAATCGGAATGACCGCCGCCGGAAAATATAAGAGCACACCGAAAATAACGGATGTAAACGGCAAAACCTTATCGGCCGGGGCGGATTTTGAAAAGACCTATACGTTTACGGATGAAAACGGTGTCGTGCTTGGAGCGAAAGACCGGGTGCCGGAAAACTCCGTATTGACAGTTACCGTGAAAGGGTGCAAAAATTATACGGGAGAAACAAAGGTTTCCTATCGGGTGCTCGCTGCGAAAATGAGCCTGAAATCCGCCAGCGTCTCCTTGAAAAAGGGCATAAAGAAATACTATGATTTAGAGCCTGTCACCCTGAAAAAGGAGGAACTGGTCGTAAAGCTGAACGGCAAGGAACTTGATCCGGATAACTACACGATCGTCTCCTATGAGAACAACCGGAAGAAAGGAACCGCCAAAGTCACCATAAAAGGCGTAGGAGAGTACGGCGGCAGTAAGACCGTAAACTTTGCAATCAAATCGCGGATATTGATGTGGGTCACCAGTCATCTGTAATACCGCGCAAAGAAAAGGATTGATATTATGAGCCAAAACCACCATCTGTCAGAAACCGAAAAACTCCGCAGGGCAATGGAGAAAGAACTGTCAACGAGCCGCTATTCCCACACGCTGGGCGTCGCCTACACAGCTTCCTGCCTTGCTATGGCGCACGGAGAGCCGATGGAATCTGCGATGGTGGCAGGTCTTTTACACGACTGTGCCAAATCCATGCACGGTTCCGAACTGGTAGCCATCTGCGAAAAAGCCCGTCTGCATATGACCGCCGTAGAGCGGAGCAATCCGACAGCGCTCCTGCACGCAAAGACGGGCGCCTATCTGGCGGAGCATAAATACGGCGTGACGGACGAAGACATTCTGAATGCGATCCGTTACCACACGACGGGGCGACCCGACATGAGCAAACTCGAAAAGATCATCTACATAGCGGACTATATCGAACCCGGCAGGAAACAGCTTGCGGGGCTTGAGATGATCCGCCGGATCGCCTATCAGGATCTTGACTGGACGATGGAAAACATTCTCTCAAACACGCTTGCCTATCTGCGGACGACGGACGGGCAGGTGGATGAAATGACAGCCAGGACCTATGAATTTTACAGGCGGGAATCTTAAGAAAGGTATGGTGAAAAAACGATGGATACCAAACAGACCGCGCTGCTTGCGGTAAACGCGCTGGAAGATAAAAAAGGAGAGGACGTCCGCATCATTGATATCAGCGAGATCTCAACGATCGCCGACTATTTTATCATTGCGGGCGGCTCCAATAAAAGCCAGATTCAGGCGATGGCGGACAATGTCGCGGAAATCCTGGGAAAAGCCGGCGTTACCATGCGCCAGATGGAGGGCTACCGAAACGCGAACTGGATCCTCATGGACTTTCAGGACGTTATCATTCACATTTTCGATCAGGAAAACCGCCTGTTTTACGATCTGGAACGAATCTGGCGCGACGGCGTTCCCATTGAAAAAAGCGCACTTGCCGGGCAATGATCTGCCGATGCATTTTACCGTTCAAAATTGCATCTTACTTTTTTGAGGGTTGTTTTGTTTTGGATATGATGTATGCTGAATAAGTCATTTGCAATACAAAACAAAAGAAATGGAGTATTCAAAATGGGGGTGTTATTATTTGTGATTTTTACGCTGCTGGAAATTGCGCTTGCCGTGCTTAGTCTCTCGAAGTACAGAAGCCTTTGGTACCAAAACAGATTCTTTTTCCGTGCGGCGGAGTTTGTGCTCATGCTGCTTGTTATGCTTTTACCTATGACGGTAACGGGACAGAAATGGCGATTTACGGGCTGTCTTGTAATCATTGGGATACGCCTTGCCATAGCCTGTATCGTCTATCTGATCAGGCTCCGCAGTCCAAGAGAAGACAAGTCAAAGGCGGGCGTGATCGTCAGTGCCGTTATGGGCGTGATCCTCATCGTTTTCTCGCTTGTCCCTGCCTTTCTGTTTGCCGACTATGCCGGACTTGCGACAAGCGGACCGTATGAAGTAAAGGAAACGCAGGCGATCCTGGTCGATCACAGCAGACTGGAACCCTATGAAAACGACGGTTCCAACCGCGAGATCCCGATCCACCTCTATTATCCTGACGGCGAGGTGGCGGATTGTCCTCTGGTATTGTTCGCGCACGGCTCTTTCGGCTATTACCAGAGCAACTATTCTCTGTATGCGGAGCTTGCAAGCAACGGCTACGTCGTCGCAAGCATAGACCATCCTTATTACGCATTCTTTACCAAGGACACCGAGGGCAACACCATTATCGTGGATACGGAGTTTGTGCAGACTGCCGTTTATATGCAGTACAGCACCGATTTTACTGAGACCAAAGAGGATTATGACATTACCTGTGAATGGATGTCGCTGCGTACGACAGATGAAAACTTTGTACTCGATGCCATAAAAGCCGCAAAGAACAGCAATGCGCTTGATACGGCATGGTATACGGAATCTGAACGCGAAAAAACAGAGATTCTTGCGGCGCTCGCGATGGCAGACACGGAAACGATCGGTCTTACGGGACATTCGATCGGCGGTGCGGCCGCGGTACAGCTCGGCAGAGAGCGCGACGACATTTCCGCGGTAATTGACATCGACGGCACGATGCTCGGCGAGCAGATCGGCTTTGAAGACGGAGAGATCATCTACAATCCCGAACCTTACCCGATCCCGATCCTTTCCCTCGACAACGCGAGTCATTGGGAGTCCTATTCCATGCTGCGCGCTGCCGGAGAACAGGAATATGTGAACAAATATCTGCTTGACAATGCCATCGACGGCAGAGAGGCGCATTTTGACGGTACGGAACATATGGATTTCACGGATCTGCCGCTTTTTTCGCCCACATTATCGAAAATGCTGGGAAAGGGCGATGTGGACTCCGCCGAATTTCTTCCCGAAATAAATCACATCATCCTTCAATTTTTTGATTATTATCTGAAAGGAGAGGGCGAACCGGGTATCGAACCCTGGAATGCACAGACAGCGAAAATTGAGTAAACAGGTATATGGTAAATGATCATCAATATTTCTCACATCCGAAAAGAGGAACCGGAGCGGCTGGAAATTTACTGTCATAATGAGGACCATAAAATAACGGAGATCGTCCGCTTTGTGAAATCCCTACAGGGACAGCTTACGGGTATGATCGAGGGCGCGCAGTATGAAATTCCCGTTTCCGACGTGTTTTATATGGAAGGCGTAGACAACAAAGTGTTTATCTATTGCGAAAACCAGGTCTATGAAACGCGCCAGAAATTGTACGAACTGGAAGAAGATTTAAGGGAAAAGCATTTTCTGCGCGTATCAAAATCCGTTCTGCTGAACCTTATGAAAGTCGAGTCGATCAAAGCCTCGCTGAACGGCAGATTTATCGCCGTCCTGCAAAACGGAGAGCAAGTTATCGTTTCCAGAAAATATGTGCCCGAGCTGAAAAACGCTCTGAAAGGTGGAAATATATGAGCCTGAAAGAAATCCTGTACAGATCGATTATGATCTATTTTATCCTTGTCACCTGCATTACCGCCGGAATCATGATTCTTGGTATGACATTGGATCCCGACACAAGATTCGGCTACAGCGCATTTGCCTCGCCGTTTATTTTCGCAGCGCTGGGTATGATTCCGAATCTATTGATGTATTCGTCGAAAGAATTATCGGACAGGCAGATCTTTCTGCGTAAAATCATACAGTTCGTGGTAATAGAAGCAGAAGTAGTAGGGCTCTGTATCATAAGTCCTATCATTCACACGGAAAATCCCGAAGTGATCACGGGCGTCATGCTCTGTGTGCTGGTGATCTTTCTCCTTGTCCAGTGTATCATCATGATGAACGGCTATTTTTCTGCAAAACAGCTTACCAAAGAACTGATGCAGTTTCAGAAAAAGGCTTCGGTAAAATAACTCCGAAGCCTTTCTTTCGTTCGCTATACCCTGTCTGTTGATTCCGCCGCATTTCCGGCATACATATAGAACGTGATGATATACAGCCCGGCAATACCCACCAGAGCGTAAATGATCCTGGAAAACCACGACATGTTACCGAACACAAACGCTACAAGGTCAAAGCTGAAAAGTCCGATCAACCCCCAGTTTAATGCACCGATGATGGCAATCGTCAGGGCAAGACAGTCTAACGCTTTATTTCTCATGTTTTCTTCCCCCTTATCAATACAATCCGATTTTTCGATCATATTCGCCAAACAGCCCGGCAATTATGATCATTAGCTAGTATACGCGGAGGAAGTGATCCTATGCTGGAAAAATTTCGCCCATTTCTATCGGTAAAGACGGAAAACGCCGAACACCTTTCCCAAAATCTGGCAGTCATTTACGATAATGGGATCCATCTCATCGTTCTCCGGCTGTAGGCGCACATGACCGTCTTCCTTATAAAAAGTTTTCACAGTGGCGGAATCGTCGATCAACGCCACCACGGTATCGCCGTTATCCGCCGTCTGACAGCATCTTACGAAAATCTGATCGCCGCTGAAAATGCCGGCATTGATCATGGAATCGCCTTTTACTTTTAAGACAAACGATTCGCCGCTCGGCACCATATCGGCGGGAACGGGGAAGTAACTCTCGATATTCTGCTCCGCCAGAATCGGCTCTCCGGCAGCCACCTGACCGATCACGGGCAGGGAGACCATCTCCGTGCGCACCATCTGAAAACTGTCGTCACAAATCTCGATCGCGCGGGGTTTCGTGGGATCTCTTCTGATATAACCGTTCTTTTCCAGCGTCTCAAGATGAGAGTGGACGGAAGAGGTCGATTTTAAGTTGACCGCTTCGCAGATCTCGCGGACGGCGGGCGGATATCCTCTTTTTAAGATCTCTTCTTTAATATAATCAAGAATCTGCTGCTGTTTCACGGTAATTTTTCCCTGTGCCATAGTATCAATCCTTATCCTTTCCAAATTTAATATTTATATTTATGAAAACAGTATAACACAGGATTTCGCAAAAAGCAAACATATATTCTGAAAATTTGTTCGATTTTTTTCAAAAACGGTATTGACATCCGAAAATATGTTCGATATAATAAACGCATAAAGAACATTTGTTCGCAACGTTTGTTCTGTTTTCAAGGGAGGAGTTGGAGATTATGACACAGAGACGCAGAAGCACACAGGATATCAGGAGCGAGAGAAGGATCCGCAATAACCGCATCCGCAGGATCCGGGAGATGAGAAAAAACTTTCTTTTGTTTGTGATGACGCTCTGTCTGATCGCCACCACATCCATCGCCGTCAGTTCTTTCCGCTCCAATGCAAAGGGGGATCCCGCGAAAGAGACTTGCCGCTATTATAAGAGCATCACCGTGTCCGAACGCGATACGCTCTGGTCGATCGCTGAGACCTATATGGACGAGATGCACTATGATTCCATTCAGGACTATATCAGCGACGTCATGCACATCAATAACCTGAAAAACGACGCCATCTATGCGGACGCGCACCTGATCGTACCGTATTATGCCGAGGCGCCCGTACAATGAAACATGGATTTTCTCTTGATTTCAGCTCGCAATACAGATAAGATGATATCATACATAAAGTGAAATGATCCATACAGCGAAGGAGTCGGCTATGGCATTTGATTACAAAAAAGAGTACAAAGAGTTTTATCTCCCGAAAAACAAACCGTCCCTGATCACCGTGCCGCCCATGAATTTTATCGCGGTGCGCGGCAAAGGCGATCCGAACGAAGAGGGCGGTGCGTATAAACAGTCCATCAATCTGCTTTACGGCGTCGCTTACACCATTAAAATGAGCAAGATGGGCGATCATCGCATTGAGGGCTATTTTGACTATGTCGTGCCGCCTTTGGAGGGCTTATGGTGGCAGGAGGGCATGACCGGCATCGACTATTCCAAAAAAGCGGATTTTACCTGGATCTCCATGATCCGCCTGCCCGATTTTGTGACAAAGGCGGAGTTTGCATGGGCTGTCACAGAGGCTTCGGAAAAGAAAAAGACCGATTTTTCTCAAGTGGAATTTTTGCCCTATGAAGAGGGACTCTGCGTACAGTGTATGCACATCGGCTCTTATGACGACGAACCCGCCACCATAGAGGCTATGGAACGATACGCCAAAGAACAGGGATTTTTACCGGATATGGACGGAACACGCCGCCATCACGAGATCTATTTAAGCGACGTCAGAAAATGTAAGCCGGAAAACCTAAAGACAGTGATCCGGCATCCTGTGTGCGCAGAGTAAATGAAGTAAATTTGCTATGTAGGACAAAATGCCAGAGTGAGAACATCTATAATTCTTGCTCTGGTGTTTTTTTGTAAAAAATTTAATTTATAAAATCATTTTATCTTTGTGATTCGTTATATTATATAGTTACTGCTTTTAAGAAAGTGTGAGCATATATGGATGATGCTATTTTCCAACAAAGGAAGGAGAGGAATAAACAATGGAATTATTTCTTGCAGAGCATAAAAAAATGTGGAAAAAAAGAAGTACCAGGATCTGCGCCTTATTGTGCTTTGCGTATATCTTTATTGCGGTCAACATTCTTTCTTTTCAGTGGATTTCTTTTGGCAGTTATAAAGATGGATTCGGGAATCATTTTGATGGTTACTCTCAGATCAGAAACAAGCAGGCATATGGAGAAAAATGGAAAGGGGAATTGACAGATCAGGTATTACAGCAAATGATAAAAGATTATCAGCAGATGTTAAAAAATGAGGAAATGGATCGTGTATGGGATGCAGATTGGAGTAATCTAAATAGCTGGCTCAAGACACTGTACCCCGAATTGATGGCAAAAAATTCTTACGAACTAATGACAAATTACATCGATCCATATCAGATTACAGGGTTTTATGAGAGACGGCAGGAGAAGATTGAAGAATTTTTAGATAATAATGGACAAACCGGAGATGAGAAAGCATTTTTGCTGCAAATGAACAGCAAGGTAAAGATACCCTTTTCTTATGAATGGTCAAAAGGATGGACTTTCATTCTTTGTGCGGTAATCCCTAATACAGAGACTGTAATAGAGATTTTCATAGCAATTGTATTATCAACCATATTTGCAGGAGAATGGCATAACAATACAAGCGCGTTTATCTTAACGACTAAAAAGGGATGGCGTGAATTGGCATACGCAAAAATAGGGGCGGGGATCTCGTTTGTTTTTGAAATGTTTCTGGTGCTTCTTTTGGGAAATATAGTGACACAGATATTCTTTTTGGGAACGCACGGATGGAATATGCCGGTACAGTTTATTAAAATGCTGGCAGTTGCACCTTTTAATATGCTGCAAGCAGAAGTTTATCAGTATATTTATATTTTATTAGGTGCGATCGGATTTGCAGGGGAACTTATGTTGGTATCCTCCATCGTGAAAAACAATTTTATTTCAGTGCTTATTGGGATAGCATTGCTTTATCTGCCGTCTGTGATATCCGGC
>JAMPHA010000014.1:0-58301 GCA_023663615.1 Clostridium sp.
GAGGTTTCTTTTTATTCAATTGGCGTTATTTCTGAATTACAGGAATGCTCCATTTCCGCGCTGTTTTTCCATAACAAGCCTGCGGCAGGGCGCAAAGCGTTTTTCAACGTACCGTTCTGCATCGCAAGATTCGGAACCGAAATAGTTCGCCCTTTGTCCGCATTCTTCTCACGCGACCGGCACTGTCGCCTGCGCAAGCCATTCCCGCTCGTCCTCGTTCAGCATCGGACTGATCGTGTCATATACTTTTTTGTGGTACGCGTTGAGTGCTTCCTTTTCCTCCTCCGTCAGCATCGACGGCTCCACCGCGCGCAGGTCAAACGGCGCCATTGTCAGATGTTCATGGCGCATAAGCTGCCCGTACTCCGTCATTTGATCCTTACAGCAGACAATGAGATTCTCCAGCCGGATCCCGTAGCGCCCGTCGAAATACACGCCCGGCTCGTCCGACGTAATCATGCCCTCCACAAACGGCGTTTTCGTCTCCCTGCCCGTCGCCGCTTTTAAGCGGAACGCGTTCGGTCCCTCATGCACATTCAAGAAATACCCCACGCCGTGCCCCGTGCCGTGGCGGTAGTCAAGCCCCAGCTCCCACAACGCTTTTCTCGCTAAAAAATCAAGGTTTAAGCCGGTCGTCCCTTCCATAAACCGCGCCGACGCCAGATTTAAGTTTCCCTTTAAGACCGCCGTGAAATGTTTTTTCTGCTCCTGTGTCAGTTTGCCAAGCGCCACCGTTCTCGTCACGTCGGTCGTCCCCTCCAGATACTGCCCGCCCGTATCCATCAGCACAAAACCCTCCGGCTGCAGCGTCACGCTGCTCTCCTCTGTCGCGCTGTAATGGATAATCGCACCATGCGCGCCGTAACCGATAATCGGCTCAAAGCTCTGCCCGCGGTAATGTTCCTGTTCACACCGGAACTCCTCCAGCTTGTCCGCGGCTGACAGCTCTGTCACATTTCCTTCCGGCACCGCCTTGTCGAGCCAGCAGAGGAACTTGCACAGCGCCACGCCGTCCTTCACATGCGCCTTACGCATATTCTCTACCTCGGTCGGATTCTTGCACGCCTTAAAAAGCAGCGTCGGATTCTCATGCGCAACGACCGTACATGCCGGATTTACGTTTTGGATCAGCGCATAATTAACGACCTGTTCATCCCACTGTACGACCGTGCCGTCCGCAAGCGTCCGCACATCCTCGTAGATCGCATTGTATTCTTTTATGACGATATTGTCATTTTTTAACGAAGCTGTCAGTTCCGGCGGGCATGCGTTTTGATCCATATACAAAATGCCGCCGTCCTTTTCCAGCAGAAAATAGGAGCGCACGACCGGATTATACGCAACGTCGCCGCCACGAATATTGAGCAGCCACGCAATATCGTCTAAGCTCGTCAGGATCAGGCAGTCCGCCTCCTGCTTCGCAAGTTCGGTGCGGACGCGCGCAAGCTTGTCCGCACGGCTCTCGCCGGCAAAACAGACATCCAGTTCATAGGCAGGTTCCGCCGTGAGCGCGGGACGGTCCTCCCACACCAGCCCGACCAGATCCTCCTCGTAACGAAGCGTCACCGCCTCGGACGCACCCCGTTTGCGCTCCTCCAGCACCGCAAACAGTTTGTCCACAAACGACTTAGTTATGACACGCCCGTCAAATCCGAGCGTGCCGCCGCCCAAAAGCGCCTCCGCGAGATATTCCGTCACCGTCGGCACATCTTTTTCCCCCGAACGGTAAAGCGTGATGCCGCTGCCTGAAAGCTGCTCCTCCGCCTGCAAAAAATATCTGCCGTCCGTCCACAGACCCGCGCTGTCCGCGCCCACGATCAGCGTTCCCGCCGATCCTGTAAATCCCGACATGTACGCGCGGCACTTAAAAAATTCATGCACATATTCCGAGCTGTGATAATCGTCGGAGGGAATGACATAATAATCCATACCCCTCTCTTTCATCAAGTTCTGAAGCCGTGTGATTCTTTCCCGTATCATAAGTTTTCCTCCGTTTTTTGAAAATGATGAAAAATTTGTGAAAAAAAGCTTGCCAAACAAAAAGCATTATACTATAATAACTCTTGCGTTGTAAATACGGCAGTCGTAATGCGGCAGCGTTGTAATACGTTGTGCACCGCTAGCTCAGTTGGTAGAGCACCTGACTCTTAATCAGGGTGTCCAGGGTTCGAGCCCCTGGCGGTGCACTGAAGTCTTAGGGTTTGCATTTTATGCGGGCTCTAGGGCTTTTTTCTTTGCACACAGACAGAAATGCTTCGCTTCTCTGCTTATCGCGTAAGAAAACGGGGAAGCTGAAAAGAATCAGTTTTCCCCGTTTTAGGATTCAGAATACACGTCTTTCATTGCAAAGGATTTCCCCTTTATGCCCGCTTCGCAAAGAAATCGTCAATGATCTTTTTGATGTCCCCCTCCGGCATCGCCTTTAACAGATAGCCCTCCGGCTTGAGCGACATGACTTTTTTGACGCTCTCGCGGTCTCCCCTGCCGGTCAGGAAGATGACCGGAATATTCGCCGTCGCTTTCTCCGAACGGATCATTTCTAACGTCTGCCTTCCGTCGCAGACGGGCATCTCATAATCCAAAAGCAACAGATCCGGTCTGTTGATCGTGATACTCTGGATCGCCGAAACACTGGACGCCACCTCCGTCACGTCATAGTCATCCGCAAAGAGCCGCACAATCCTGCTCCGCATAAAATCCGAATCATCCACCACCAGAATCTTTTTCTTCTGCCCTTTGAAAGAAGCATCTTCTTTTACCAGATACTGCTTTACCGTGTCTATGGCGTTCTCGTGATTGATCGCCATTTCGCTCTTACCGCGGACCAGATCGGCGGACACCGCGCAGAACGCGAAATATCCTTCGCCCGTATCAAACAGCAGGCTGCACGCCGGCTGCTCGCGGTCAAAGGAATCCACAAGCTGTTCATAGGTCAGCAGATTTTCTTTTTCCAAAGTGAATGACGCCAGCGCCGGAAAGCTCTCCTTAACGCGTTCCATAAACTGTTTGGAAAGGTAACGGGAAATGTTGATCACCATGTCGTCCAGCTTTTTATATTCCGCGTTAAAGATCGCTCCTACCACCGCCAAAAGAAGATGTTCCTCAAAGACGAGCGTAATCTCCCATTTTTCTTTCTGCCCGCCGCGGTAAACGAAGCGGAAACATACTACTTTGCCAAAATTTTCCCCCGCATACTGTCCGCTGATCATTTTCGCATCCAGCCGGAACATTTCCTGGATCAGCTGCACGAGATCCTGCTCCATGATCTCATGCTCTTTTTCATGCGGAATATCCAGCCACTTGCTGGTCTGTTTTCCCGCGATCGCCAAATCTTCCGTCAGGGTGTGCGCAACCACCCATCCGATGCAGACGCCCAAAAAATGCCGGATAGAGTCTGTGGAATACCCCGACTCTTCCATTTCTTTTTCCAGCGCCGGCAGTGTATTATTGCGGAAATCGTTATGCAGACGCTTATGTATCTCATACTCGCTGTAATTGATTGACTGCATGTAGCTTTCTTCGTGCTCAAAATGCTCTAGGGAATGGTTTTTCAGATATTTCACGCCCTCGCGGCATGCCCATTCGCTCTTTTCCTCATTCTCGCTGAGCCTTAACAGCCGGTCCATTGTCGAAAAGAGCTGCTTATGCTCCTTATCAATAAAATCAACGCCAAGTTTATACCGATCGTTCCACTTAATATGCGCCACAGGCTCTCCCCCTCGCTGTAATTGATGAAATCTTCTTTTATTTTATCAAAGCCGTTCGGCGTCGTCAATCATGGAAAATGCGGGTTGGGATTGTTTTTTTCTGCGACGCGGCGGATCGGCGGGTCGTCTTGCAAAAAGCGGTAAAAATTTTGTGAACGTTAAAAATCCGAAAGAAAGTAATCCGCTAAAGAATCATAGACCTTTTTCAGCCCACCGTTTCCGACAGACTGAAATACTTCTCCCGTCGCCGTCTGCCAAATAATGATGCCGTCAATCAGGCATTCTTCCACAACGTAGAACGCATTGGAAGCGTGCGCATTTCTTTCCCGTTCTCTTTTTGTTACATCGACCACATTCAGTCTTGCAGATTTTATCACTCCGGTAAATTCGTGTCCGTTCGCTGATGCCGCTCCGTATGCGGCTAGATATTCCCTATAATCCTTTGCAAACCGCAGAGATAACGCCTCCTCCGCCACCGTGATCTCCGCCTCCTCTGCTCCGTTGACGGACACGAAATCCTCACTTTTCTTCAAGAGTTCACAAAAGTTTTCCATCGTCAGATGCCCCCGCTTTCTAACCAATTCGCAAATGCCTTCCAAAATTGTTGCCTTTGTTTCGTCCATGCTGTACCATGACCAACCGGAATGTCTGGTTCATATCCGCTAATATGGTAAGCAGGATTATCATGTTCTACCTGTGTTAAAATTGCTAAACTCGCATCTCCCTCCTGTCCTATATGATGTAATTCAAACGACTTTCCAGAGGAGTCCAACGGTGCAAGCCCCTGGCGCATTCTTTCAAGATTCGTCCGCCCATAATCATCTAACAAATCCAAATCAATATCCGTACGCACCAATGCTATCCTATTATTGATCATAGCCGATTTAAGTCCCACTGCTTTGAATGCCTCGTATTCTTCCATAGTACGAAATTGTGCAATCACTTCAATAGGAAATTTGGATTCTTGTTGAATCCTTGCCACTTCATTCATTTTAAGACCGGCTTGCGTTCCTTGTCTCAGCAATGAATACTCCGAAGCGCCGCCGGATATACTGCCTGTGATCGCGCCCCACTTAAACCCTTCGCTTCCGGCAAGTGCGGCTGCCTGTAACGCTTCATTCATGTCATGTGTTTGAATTCCTGTTGCGATACCTGCCGCAATCGCGCTCATTCCACCATAGGACAACGCCAATTTTGTTCCTGTTTCCGCCGCCATAGCAAATATCATGCTGACAGCAGGCGCTCCAAGTCCTGCGGACACAAACGAAACAGTAACGCAAACCAAAATCACGCCTGTTCCAATAGCAACATCCCGAATCATTTTTTCGCAAATGTCTATATCAACATATTCCTCAAATTCGGTAACAATGGTATCTCCCTCTTCTCCAAGCGTAAATACATACCTCGTACCCTCAAACGCTGCGTCGAGCTCCTCCAATGTATATCCAAAATAGATATTTGCCTGTGAATTGTACGCCAGTTCGTCAATATATTCCTGCGAGACATAGACCGTGCGAATTTCTTCCACAACATATTCGTCACTGTCCAGTGCTCCGACAATCCCTAAATACAGATCATCCTCCATATATCGCATGAGATCTTCATCATTCAGGCTTTCAAAATTGATCTCATAATGATATGGCGTCGGATCGGGAATTTCCTCGTCGGGCAGCCCGGCATCTGTAAGCTCCGTAACCGCTTCTTCCTGCGCCGGTTCTCCTGCCGCCGCATCCTGTCCCCGCAGAGCAGTCGTGTTCTCCGGTATTTGATTTTGCGCGCAGGCGGTCAATAATAATGAACAGCTTAATAATAATGCAATGATCTTTTTCATCAGTCATTGTCCTCCTTTTCCGGTTCAACAGACTCCGTTTTCTGCACTTTTTTCTTTTTGGTAATAGCAATCCACACACCGGCGGCGCCTGCCACGACTACAATTGTAACCACGATTGCAATTGCCGCCGCAGACCATCCCGTCCCCTGCCCGGAAAGGTCTGCGTTATCAGGCTCCGTCTCCTCCGCAAAGGTCTCTGTTTCCTCCTGTACCGGCTGTAGCTCCATTGTCAGTCCGCTATTATCCTGTGCAGGCACTTCCGTATCCTGTACCATTTCCTGTGGTTCCTCCGGCGCCTCCGCTTCCGCCAATTCTTCCGACAACAGTTCTGTCGGTATTTCTATTTGTCCGGATTCGCTAATTTCCGCTCCCGCAGCTAACAATTCGTTGATTTCCTGCAAGGACAGCCCGCTTGAAGAAAGCGCCCTTAATATGGGACTGCTGCCAACATAAATCTGTTTCGTCGTCGGCTCGCTGTCCGTATATAGATTTTTTACCGTAAATGTATAAATTCCTTCTTCCACATACATGTCGCCGTCTTTTGCCGGTCTGTTAAATCGAACATCCTCGATATAGCCATCCCCATCCGGTCTCAGAATGGTTCTGGTCACATCTATCGTCAGATAGCGTGATCTTGCCATATCCAGCTTAAATCCATTCTCTGTGATCGCATGATCTGCAAGCTCCGATCCCGTAGCCGTATCAAACGGGTATACCATACAATTTCCGTTGCGTATCTGAAACGTAAAGAAAATTCGATAATTCGTATAGGAATCTACCCATGAATCCTCTTTTATTTCATAATCCAGCGCTACCTCATAATCGCCTTCCTCAAATAACTCAACCTTTGTATTCGCTCCGGTACGCGCGTTCGCCGCGAGGAAATCCGTATAGATCACCGGCTCATGCCGTACTCCTTCGTGATCGGTATACCGGATAATCAATGTGCCATGCTTAAAATTTGTCCTGTCAATCTCAAAATATTGGTCGTATCCGTTGGTATCCTCACTGACCGATAAATTCTTGTCCCCGTTCAGGCAGGTAATATCCTCGGACAAAAGAAACCACAGCGTCACCCGGTCCCCTACATTTTTGAGGAATATAAGGTCCTCTCCATCCGTTGTTTCTCTCGTATAACCGTTCACAAAAAACGTCCCGATGTCCCAGCCATAATGAGGATCTTTTCTTGTAATCTCCACATTCCCGGAAAAACCGTTATCTTTTCCTGTGTTGATCTTTGTTCCAAGCTCCCGCCTCGGCAATGCGGACGGTAATGTCGTATCTGCCGCGTTCTCACTGCTATTGATCAGATAAAATTCATATACTTCTGCATATTTCTTATACTCAAAATTATCTACGCTCACAAACCAATACTTTTTATCCTCTGTTTGCCGCTCCATCTTATATGCCACAATAATCCGATAATAACAGCCGTTGATCTGCTGAATCTCCCGCGTCGTATAAAAATCAGAAAATGTTTCCGCTGATTCGTTCAAAATATCTGTGTAGACCGCCTCTGTGATCCAGTCCTCACCCGTGAGAGACGTTTGAAGAATGAGCGCTCCGCTCTTGATATTTTCATCCAGCTTCACTCCATCGACCGTCTTTGATTTATCCTCTGCGATATGCCATTCATCGGATGGAATATCGTCGGCAGCCTCTTTGCATAAATATTCTAACGATACATTACCGCCCGCCACTTCATAGGACGAAATCCCATTTACGGGATCGATCGGATTCACCTCGCCGTTGATGGATAGCACTCCGAAAGTATCTTCTCCCATACCCGCGGGACCTTCATCCGAAAGTTCATAGTGGCTGTCTCCTTCAAACTCATATTGATAACAGGGCAATTCCATTTCAGCCTCTTTTCCATATACCACATGAAGACTGTCCTCCGGAACAATATCAAATTTTCCAGCCGATATTACCGTCATTAGCAATGCTATCCATGTAATGCTCTTTTTCTTTCTCATGCCATGTATCCTCCCTCGGTTCTAGGTATCCCAAAAACTGGTTTTATTTTATCAAAATAGTTTCACAAGGTCAACTAATTGAATACTTTATCCACCCATTAAACACAATCAACATAGTATGATTGTGCAAAGGAGATTTTCTGATGGTTGATTTTGGAAACTTATTAAAGACCTTACGTTTAAGAGATCACTTGACACAGGCGCAGCTATCTCAAAAGCTGGGACTGACAAAATCCGTTATCAGCGCTTATGAGACAGGTCTGCGCCTGCCATCCTATGATGTGCTTATTCATATTTCACAAATATTTAAGGTGTCTACCGATTATCTTCTCGGTGTAGAACGCAGACAAGAAATAGATTTATCCGGACTTTCACAGGCGGAGATTGACGCCCTGCTTAATTTAATAAAAGCAATGAAACAAAAATAGACGCATATAGAATTCCTATAATTATCTATTCCCCTTAATTTGCGCCACTACATATTCCTCAACTCTATCACAAAAATACTGCGCATTTGTTATCTGTTCTTCAACTTCTTTTTTCGATATAACAAAATAATCATTGTAGTCACTGTCACTGCGAATATCAAAAGCTTCTGATATAATATCTGACATTGATTCATCAAATATCCCTGTTTTTATATATTCTTTCCGAAAATAAGCTCCCACTGCTGAATGTTTTGAAAAGTCTATCGAATATAGCGCCAAAACACTTCGCATGCAATGAAAAACCGCATAATAGGAGCGATTTGCCGCTCCCTTATAATCTGATATTTCTATCAATGTCTTCGCAGATATGATACACTGTCGCGCTGTTTCCAAACGATATACCGCTAAATCTGCCCTTGCTTTATCCATAAATCTTCATTCCTTCTCTCTCTATATTCTGATAAAACGGCTGATATTTTATGTTATCTTCATACTCCTTATGATTGCGCGCAAGAAGCGAAACCATCATATCATTTCGCAGACCCACACGGCTTGCAATCCGGCTGATCTCTTTTCGCTTTCCCCTTATTTCTTCTTGATCGCAATTTAGTAAAATCATAATGTCAACATCCGATTCTAAATTGAAATCCCCTCGCGCATAAGAACCATACAAAATAATACATTTAATTTTTTCGCCAAACAACTTTATCAATTCTTCATTTACCTCTGACGTAATATTCTTTATTCTTTCTTCCATATTCCGATACCTCAAATATTCTTAAACTTCAATATCATTTTCTTTTTCAAGTATATCCCAAAAAATGGTTCTTCTCAACTCTCATTTATAAATAGTAAAGCATACTTAAATAAAAAATATGCATGACAAACCGTGTTCCGCCACAGCCTGTCATGCATATTCCACACCCGTTATTACAGCGCCGTATCGGTCAGCCGCGTCATCGCGCTTGCGGCATCCACATACGAAATGCCCTGCCCGATCTCAAACAGATCGTCTTTTGCTAAGTCAAAGCACTCCATAACCTGAGGCGAGAACTCCCCGCACTCGCCGTTATGTATCATGCGGACCGCCTCGTCCGCCGGATACGCCATCTTGTATACGCGCTTGCTCACAAGCGCGTCATAGACGTCCACGATAGAGACAACCTGCGCCCAGATCGGGATTTCCTCGCCGACAAGACCGTCGGGATACCCTTTTCCGTTGTAGCGCTCGTGATGATAGCGGCAAATATCATAGCAATACTTGTAAAACTCGCTTTCCTCCTGCTTAAACCGCTCCAAAAGTTCACAGCCGTTCGTCGTATGCTTCTTCATCTGCTCGAACTCATCCTTCGTCAGCTTGCCCGGCTTTAACAAAATACTGTCGGGGATCGTGATCTTTCCGATGTCGTGCAGTGCAGACGCATTGACGATCATATCAACCTGCTCTTTTACCAAATTGTATTCCGGATGGAATTTCATCATATAATTCATCAGAATACGCGTAAAATATTTTACTCTCTTAATGTGCTCGCCCGACTCCAGACTCCGGAATTCGACAACAGAGCTTAACGCATTGACCAAAAACTCATTATTCTTTTCCAGCCGCTTCTGCATCTCGACAAGCTTTGCCGTCCGCTCCTCCAGCTTCGCCTCCATGTCGATCCGCTTCTCGAACAGTTCTAATATGTTTAAGGTACGGCGTATGACAACCTTCGGATTAAACGGCTTATAAATCACATCCGACGCGCCGTACTCGTACGCCTTTAAGTCCGATTCCGCCGTTGCCTCTCCCGTGATCATGATGACTGCAATCCGATCCATATAGCCCTTTTCCGTCATGTATTCCATGACCTCTAAGCCCGTCTTCTTCGGCATCATCAGATCGAGAAGCAGCATATCGATCTCATCATGCCCGGCGTCTAAGATCTCGATCGCCTGCTCGCCGTCCGCTGCCTCAAGGATCCGGAACCGTTCCTTAAAAACCATCTTTAATAGTTCGCGGTTAATATCCGCATCGTCCGCTATCAGTATCGTTTTCTTTTTTTCCATCGCCTTACACCTATCCTATCCACAATGATTGATTTGCAGAATCATCTTTATAGTAACGTCTCCCCCCACTATATTGCAAGCATTTTTCCCAAATATTTTCAAAAAATCGCAAAAAAATCCTGTTGTGGTACTCCTCTTTCTAATGTGCTACAATAGGTGAAACATGACCTGCGCTAAAGGAGGCTTTTTCATGACACTCAAAGACCTGACAGTCGGACAATCCGCCGTCATCCTTTCCGTCGGAGGGGAGGGCGCGCTGCGACAGCACTTTCTCGATATGGGGCTCATTCCGGGTGTGGAAGTGACCTTGGTAAAATTTGCCCCGATGGGCGATCCGATGGAGCTTTTGCTTCACGGATACGAGCTGACGCTGCGCCTTGCCGACGCCGCGCAGATTGCGGTCGCCGAAGCGTCCCCCGCATCGGAGCAGGTAAAAAAAGAACGTTCGAACAAACCCATTCCGCACCCCGGCCTCGGCGAGGGCGGCAAATACCACAACAAAGACGAGGAGCACCCTCTCCCCGATTCCGAGACGCTCACGTTTGCGCTTGCCGGAAACCAGAACTGCGGAAAAACCACGCTGTTTAACCGTTTAACGGGTGCGAACCAGCACGTCGGCAATTTCCCCGGCGTCACGGTTGACCGCAAAGACGGCGTCATCAAGGGCTATCCGAACACGCTCATCACCGATCTTCCCGGCATTTATTCCATGTCCCCGTACAGCAGCGAGGAGCTTGTCACGCGCGGCTTCATCCTTACGGAAAAGCCGAAGGGCATCATCAATATTGTGGACGCGTCCAACATCGAGCGGAACCTTTATCTGACGATGCAGCTCATGGAATTACATATCCCGATGGTCGTTGCGCTCAACATGATGGACGAAGTGCGCGAAAACGGCGGCTCCATCCTCATTAACGAATTGGAGGAGGCGCTCGGCGTTCCCGTCGTGCCGATCTCCGCCGCCAAAAACGAGGGCATTCATGAGCTGATCGAGCATGCGGTCCATGTCGCCAAATATCAGGAATGTCCGAAACGCATGGATTTCTGCGATGCCGACGATGAGGCGGGCGGTCCCGTACACCGGTGCATCCACGGCATCATGCATCTGATCGAGGATCATGCCCAAAAAGCGGAAATTCCGATCCGCTTTGCGGCGTCCAAGATCGTGGAGGGCGATCCGAACCTGTCAGACGCGCTCTCTTTAGATGAAAACGAATTGGATCTGTTGGAACACGCGATCGTGCAGATGGAAAAAGAACGGGGACTCGACCGCGCGGCGGCGATCGCGGATATGCGGTTTCATTTTATCAAAAAAATATGCAGCGAGACCGTCATCAAACCGGGCGAGAGCAAGGAACATATCAGGAGCCGTAAGATCGACCGCTTCCTGACCGGAAAATACACCGCCATTCCCGCGTTCGTCGGCATCATGGCGCTCGTATTCTTTTTTACGTTCCACGTCATCGGCTTAGGACTTCAAAACCTGCTCGCCATGGGTATTGATTTTTTAACCGGTGCCGTTGATGCCGCACTGACGGCAGGACATGTCAATAAGGCGCTGCATTCGCTTGTCATCGACGGCATTTTTAACGGCGTCGGCAGCGTACTAAGCTTTCTGCCCATCATCGTAACCTTGTTTTTCTTTTTATCCATGTTAGAGGACAGCGGCTATATGGCGCGCGTCGCGTTTGTGATGGATAAGCTGCTGCGCAAGATCGGGCTGTCGGGGCGCAGCATTGTGCCGATGCTCATCGGCTTCGGCTGCACGGTTCCCGGCGTCATGGCAAGCCGCACGCTCTCGTCCGAGCGCGACCGCAAAATGACGATCCTGCTCACGCCTTTTATGAGCTGTTCCGCCAAGCTGCCGATCTACGGTTTTTTTACGGCGGCGTTTTTCCCGCGCTTCGGGGCGCTCGTCATGATCCTGCTTTATTTTGGCGGCATTGCGGTCGGCATTCTCGCCGCGCTCATCATGAAAAACACCTTGTTCCGCGGCGAGCCCGTTCCGTTTGTCATGGAGCTTCCGAACTACCGCCTGCCGGGATTCAAAAATGTCATGCGGCTTTTATGGGATAAGGCAAAGGATTTCTTACAGCGCGCGTTCACGGTCATTTTTGCCGCCACGATCCTGATCTGGTTTTTACAGACCTTTGATCTGCACTTTAATATGGTGTCCGACTCGCAGGACAGCATCCTTGCGCTGATCGCGGGACTGATCGCTCCTGTCTTTGCGCCGCTCGGCTTTGGGGACTGGCGCGTTTCCACCGCCCTGATCGCCGGTTTCATGGCAAAAGAAAGCGTCGTCGCAACGCTCTCCGTGCTTCTTCCGTCCGAAGCGCTGCTTTTCGGGCTTCTTGCGCCGGCTGACGCCGCCGCCCTGCTCGTGTTCTGCCTGCTCTATACGCCGTGCGTTGCGGCGATCGCTTCCGTCAAGCGGGAGCTCGGCGCGAAATGGGCGTGCGCGGTCGTCGTCGGACAGTGCGTGATCGCATGGGCTGCCGCGCTGCTTGTTCATCTTACGGGGATGGTGTTTTTATCTTAGAAATGCTCTAAAGCTTGGTAAAAGTAATACAGTCACATCACATTCGTCAGCACGACGACCAGATCATGATACCGCTCGCTCTTTTGCCGGATGTCCTCCTCGGTCACGCCGTAATAGCGGTGAATATCCGCCATGATGCCCTGCGCCTCCTTCATGAGGCGCTTTCCGCCGTGGCGGCGCATATTCGACGCGCTGCATCCGCCCATCATGAGACCGTGCGCCTTTTCCAGCTCGATATGCACGCTGCTCCACTCGCCCGGCGTGATCTGATAGCAATGATAGTCGAGCGGCACAAGGCTCTCCGGAAGCGCGGCGGCGCGCTCCTGCATCCGGGTGCACTCCTCCATAAACTTCTCCAGCACTTCCCTGCGCTTTGCCTCGTCCATTTTTTGCAGCGCTTCCCTGTCCGGTTTCTGCGGCCGCTCGCCCACCAGCTCCGGGTGATACTTCATCGCGAGCGCCGCGCGCATGTTTTTGCAATTCTCCAGATAGGTCTGATCCGTGTGCGGCACCTCGACCGCGCCGTAGCGCTCGATCATGTACGCCTCTACCTCGTCCATGCTGTGCGTGCCGGGGCGGACGCTCCTTTCCGCCTTTGCGCGCTTATGCCGGTACCTCGCGTTGCGGTAAGCGGTCTTCCATCTGCGGTACAGGTTCTTTTCTTTTGTGTTTCCTCCGCCTGTCAAAAAAATACTGGTCGGTCCGTCGCTCCCGCCGATCACGGTCGCGGCGGACGCCGCTTTTTTGCCCATATGTCCGCTTCCTTTCCTCTCCGATACATTCCCGACCGCTGCAAAACGCATAAAGACGTCTGCGATACCGGCGGTCTGTCTACATGGGTTCCGTCATCGCCTGCCTGTTTTTTCATATTTGCAAAAAGTCAGCTTTACGTCTTTCGGATACCCCGATACGTCTCTCATCCGACCTTGCCCGGCACCTCATAGCGGATGCGGAACTGCGGCGCACTCTTTAGTTCCGCGTAATAGTTCGTCGCCCAATCCTCTTTCTCCGTCACGGGATTAACGCCGTCCGCAGGCGGCGCAAACAGAGATACCGTCACGGTCTGCCCCGCCGTGACCGGCTTCTCCCAGAACGCCGGCATCAGGTCGATCGTCTTTGTCGCGGGCGCCTTATAAAACCAACGTCCGTTTACCTCTAACATCATGCCGATCTCATCCTCGATCGTGATCTCACAGAAATCCGGCTGCTTCTCAAACGTGACAGGAACGCAGATTCCGTCCGCATCCTCGGAACCGCCCCAGCGCAGCACGGCAGGGAACTGCACATCCGCCCCCTTTGTCATGACCGGATTAAAATACGGATCCGCCAGAACCTCCTGATAATCTTTTAACAGCGGCTGCTCGATGCCGACCGCCTTGTTATTCGGGTCCTCCTGCTCTAAGCCCAGCCGCCCCCTGTCGCGGAACTGGTACATGGAAATGCCCTGGAACCAATCCGCTTTCTCGTCGCGCACCTTCCATGCAAAGCGCTTCACCGCCTCGCCCTGATCCGCCGCGCCGGTCACGTCGCCGTCCACATTAAACTCCGCCGTCGTCATCGGCTTTGCGCCGCAGAGCTTCGTCAGATGCGCCGCCGTCTTTTTATAAGCTTCAAACGTATAATCCACACTCGTTGACGTGTACTGACCGCCGCCCGCCTCCGCAATGTCGTAGGGCCAGCCGTAATGCAGCGCAAGATAACGGTCCGCCGACCAAATATCCGCCGCCTTGTACGCGTCCAGAAGCGCTTTTTCCTGCTCCATTTCCGAGCCGTCGTCTTTTACAAATCCCGCGCAGAGGATCGTCTGCACATTCGGCGCTTCCTCTTTCATGATGCGGTCGAACCGTACAAAAAACTGACCGATCTCCTCAAAACTGTAACGCTTGTTGTGCGTAAACCAATCTCCCGTACACTCATGGTTGATGCGGATGCGCATTCTGCCGAACGGCTTTAAGTCGCGCGCGACTGCGCGCAGCTCCTCATCCGAAAGCCCGCAGTCCACGGTCAGCGTCAAGAGCACGTCCTGTCCGTGCCTGCGAATATCCTTCATCTGCTCAAACGGCTGCCCGTTCACACCGTACGGAAAATAATCGTCATACGGATAATCCCACTGAAAATGAATCTCCATATCCTTGCACGCCTCGCTGATACGCTGCGGCCACTGCTCGTCATGCGGATACAGCGTATACATGATGTTGACGCAGCGGTGCGGCCGTCTCAGCTTCCATAAAATATAATCCTGATTCACATACTCCGCGCGCTCGCTGCCGTCCCCCAAATCGAGTCCGCACGCCGCCTTTCCCAAATGCACTTTTTGATAATTCTGTTCCATTACAAAATGCCCTCCGTTTTTTCTTTATTTTTTCCTCGCAGTCCACGATTGACCTTCCCGCCCCCATGGTATAAAATAGTATCGCCCGCGGGCAAATCTATTTCAGAAGGAGTTTTACTATGACTACGACAGCTTCCCCAACAACTTCCACAGGCTCCGCCTTCGGCGCTCCTGCTAAAAAAGGAATCACCGGCAGCACGATCAAGCTCATCGCCATTATTGCCATGCTGATCGACCATATTGCCGCCGTCATTTTAGAGCGTATGCTCATGCGCGCCGGCTATCTGCTTGCCACGACGAACACCAATCTTCTGTCGGAATGGATCGCGGAACACCGGCTGCTTTATTTCAGTTACATGATCATGCGCCTGATCGGCAGGTTCGGCTTCCCCATTTTCTGCTTCCTGCTCGTAGAAGGTTTCCTACATACGCATAACCGCAAAAAATACGCGCTGCGCTTATGTTTGTTCGCCCTCGTCTCCGAGATCCCGTTTGATTTCGCATTCCGCGGAGAGTGGTTCTATACCGGCTATCAGAACGTGTTCTTCACGCTGTTCCTTGGTCTCTTAGCGATGTGCGCCTTCTCCTGGATCAAAGAGCATGTAAAAGGCGGCGTGCCGGGTGTTCTCTGCCTTGCCGCCGGTATTCTCCTCACCGGCTGCTACGGCGGTTACAGCGCTTATTACACCACAACGATCGCCTATGCGCTGCTCGATCCGTTCATTCCTGCCTCGCTGGGGAACGCAGCATTTTTTATCATACCTGCCGTCCTCACGGCCGTCATCATCGCTTTCCTTCTCCTTTGGCTCTCCCATAAGCACGGGGCTGTCTACGCGCAGGCGGTCGGCGCCGACTTGGGCGCGTTATGCATTGCCGCCTTCGCCGCCGATCTGTTAATGACCGACTACAGCGGCATGGGCGTCATCACGATCGCCCTCATGTACGCATTCCGAAAGCACCCCGTAAAGTCCATGCTGGCAGGATGTATCTGCCTTACGCTCATGGATATTTCGGAAGCCTCGGCGTTCCTCATGCTCATCCCGATCTCCCGATACAACGGAAAACGCGGACTGAGCCTGAAATATGTTTTTTACGCATTCTATCCCGTCCATCTTGCCCTGCTCTATCTGATCTGTTACGCGATGGGACTTTCTTAGAAATTCTTAGTCCGTGTTTTCTGCGGACTTAGAATTTCTCTTCCCATTGGGTTCCACCACCACATGAACGTCATCTAACCCCGACAAGTTCACGTTGCGGTTCACCTTTGCGTCGTAAGTATCCGCCTTCACGATCTCCGCCAGGTCAATTCCCGTCGCCTCTTTCATGCTTTCAAACAGCTTTGCCATCACGGCGGGCACGTTTCCCGCAACCTGATCCACGCCATTGGAACCGCCCTCGCCGCCGATAATCGTGATCTTGTCGATCTGTCCGAGCGGCTCGGCGATCTTTGCCGCCACCTCCGGCAGCACCTGAATCATCATTTCCGCCACGGCTGCCTTATTATACTTCGCATACGCCTCGGCTTTCTTCTCCATTGCCTCCGCCTCGGCAAGACCTTTCGCCTGAATTGCGGCGGCTTCCGCCTCGCCGACCTTGCGGATACCTTCCGCCTCCTGCTCCTTCGCGTAGCGCTCCGCTTCCGCCTGTGCTTTTTTCGCCTGCGCCTCTCTCTCGATCTCGAACTGCTTTGCCTCCGCGGCGTGCTGTACCTCAAACTGCTTCGCTTCCGCTTCCTTCTGCCGCTGATAAAGCGCCGCGTCCGCCCGCTGCTGCGCCGCGTACTTATCCGCCTCCGCCTGCTTCTTAACTTCCGCTTCCAGCGCATGTTCTTTGACCGCGACTTCCTTCTGCTTTAACTCGATCTCCCGCTCCTGCCGCGCAATATCCGCGTTCGCGGTCGTGATCTCGATCGTCTTACGCTGTTCCTCTTTCTGAATCTCGTACGCCGCATCCGCCATCGCCTTCTTCGTGTCGGATTCCTGCTGCAATTCGGATTTCTTGATCGCCAGCTCGTTCTGCCGCTTCGCGATCTCCGTCTGCGCGGCAACGGCGGCGTCGTTTGATTCCTTATCCGCCGACGCCTGCGCCACTTTAATATCTCTTTCGCTCTCAGCGCGGGCGATTGCCGCCGCCTTCTTGATCTTTACGATATTATCAATACCGAGATTCTCAATAACCTCGTTCCCGTCCACGAAATTCTGCACGTTAAAGCTGATAATATCGAGTCCCATCGCCGCTAAGTCCGGTTCCGCGTTCTCTTTTACCAGCGTCGCGAATTTCTGCCGGTCGGAAACCATCTCCTCCAGTTTCATCTTGCCGACGATCTCGCGGACATTGCCTTCCAGCACCTCTCTTGCTACGCTCGCGATATATTCCGTATTCTTATTTAAGAAATTCTCCGCGGCAAGCCGTAACTTATCCGGCTCGTTACTGATCTTCACGTTGACGGTCGCATCCACGTTAATGTTAATGTAATCCGCTGTCGGCACCGCGTTGCTCGTCTTTACGTCAATCGGGATCAGGCGCAGGTTCAGCTTATCCAGCCGCTCAAAAAACGGCACGCGGATGCTCGCCTTTCCGATTACGATCTTGGATTTCTTTTTTACGCCGGAAATAATGAACGCCATATCGGGCGGCGCCTTCACATAACCGATCGCAAACAGAATCACGATCAACAGCACGACAACCGCCGCAATAATTACCGGCAATGATAACCCTCCCATAAAATACTTCCTCCTTTTTTCTTGCGTACCCCTTAGTTTCTTTGTTACAATACCGATATAATTATATAAGATTCCCCGTAAAAAAACAACGTGTGGGAGAAAACTATGATCGATCCGATCCGTAATCCCGTCTATCAGGACTATCAACGGTTAAAACAGTCCAAAAAGATTGATGGCGCGAATACAGAAAAAGGAAAATTTAATCTGGATTATGCCGAGGAGGGCGTGCTTTACGAGCCATCCTCCGAGGAAAAAGACAAGACCGACGAAACGGCAAAAAAACAGGCAGGCTCTTTTCAGGCGGCCGCCGCGGACGAACTGCGGGAACTGACCGAAAGCACTCCCGCCGCCAATCAGCAGCCGGCTTCTGCGCAGCGTTCCCTGACGGACATGCTACGCGCTTTTGCTGCGCGCGCATTGCAGGCGCTCCGCCGGCTTTGGGCAGCGATATGGGAAAGCCGTCCCGCCGATCAGGACGCCTCCGTTTTGACAAAAGAAGAATTCAACGACGCAGAAACGGTGGACGGCGCAGAGATCGCCGCGGAATCGCGGGCGGGCGAATCGGACGGCTCCGTCACGCTGTCCGGCGGAACCGCCGACAATCCTGCTGCCGTAGACGGCTCCCTGTCCGCAGACGAAACAGCCGGGGCAGACCAAATGCCGTCAGGCGGCATACCAAATAAAAGCGCTTCCACACCCGGCAATACTACCGCAGGTAACATTGGTGCCGCTGATGCCATGCCGAACGGCAGAACCGCGTCTGCGCAAGACCCCCTGCACGCCGCAAACGACGCGCGCATTCTTCATGCGCTCAAATCCGGCGACCGTAACCACTTCCGTTCTCTTTTATCGGAAGACGGCAGGCGCACGCCTGCGAGAAATTCCTCCCTGCTCACCTACTACGACGCGAAAGGAAATCTCATTTCCCCCGACGCCTCGGTACAGCAGCGCGTCCTGCACGGCGACCGCGGCAGCCTGAAACGTTAGTGTGAGAAACATTCCCGACCACGTTGCCGCGTTTTCTCAGACAGAACCTTTCTCCACATAAATTTAAGATTCCGCCCCGCCTTACTCCAACAGCTCCGATGCGATCACATACTCGCTCTGTTCGTCCGTACCGGCGTCCGTCTGGCTTTGATCCAGCACGATCACCAGATTGCCGTCGGCATTAAAATAATAATTCTGATCTTCCTCGATCTGGGTAAAAACGATCTCTATCTCTTCCTGCGCTTCCGGAACATCCGCATTCTCCGATGCCCCTTCCCCGGTTTCCTGTACCTTCCTCGCTTCCATCTGGCTTATAATCTCATCGCTGATAATGGTAACGTAATCCCTGTCGTTATAAAGTTCGCCGAGCGTCATCACCGCATCCTGCTTTTTATCCACATTATAATATCTGCGCAGCTCAGAACCCTCCGTATCACCGTCTGTATCTGCATAAATGATCAACGTGAACCAGTCGTCGCTGTCCGTTACCACCTCATAGCCGGTCATTTTGAATTGTCCGCCGTTTCTGACGTTTTCCTCCTCAAAGCACGCCATCAGCCGTTCCGTATATCCATCCGCCTGTATCTCATGCGTGGAAATCCCTCCATCCGCAGTCTCTGATTGCATTGCAATCTCCGATTGCATTGCGATCCCGTCCGCATCTTCCTGCGCGCCCGCCGCGCTTTCTGATTCAGGCTGCGTTGTCTCGTCCCATTCCGCGGGCTCCGTACCCGCTCTGCCCACGGGCATATCCGCAGCGTCACTTGCCGCAGCGTCACTTGCCGCAGCGTCATTTAGCGCGGCATCATATGCCATACCATCCGCTCCGCCGTCCGCCACATAAAATCCGTCGTCCGCCCCTGCGCTGAGCGCCATCGGCATTCCGCTCTCATCCGCCGTGCTCTCCGTATGTCCGTCTGTATATTCCCGCAGCGTCACCGCTCTGAAAAATCTGCCGACCACAGGCGCCTTGCCCATCTGCTCCGCCATGCGTGCATTCAGATTCGGCAAAAGAACAAGGATCAGAACAACCGCTGCCGCACCGGATACCGCCGCACTGATATACGCCGCCCTGCGCCTTCTTGCCGCACGCTTTTTTCCGCGCGCGATCGCATTCCGGATCCGGTCACGGACGTCCTGCGGCACCGTTATTTCGCGGTACTCCTCAATGAGCTGCTGCCATTCCTCTTTCCGATCCATTTTTTCCCCCCCCCCCCCGAATTTTTCCTATTTTAACGGGAACCTTTTGTTTTTGCTGTTTTCGCCGCACCTTACCTGCCGCACTTAACCTGTCACTCTTCGTCTAATTCTAATTTCAACTTTTCCAAAATACGGTAAAGCCGGCTCTTTGTCGTACTTAAGTTCAGGTTCATCACGTGCGCGACCTGCTCGATCGTCATATCCTCAAAAAACCGCAGCGTGACGATCGCCCGCTCCTCCTCGGTCAGTGTCTCAAGCGCTTTGCGCAGATCGACATCCTGATAACTGTCCTCCTTTGACAGCATATCCTCCTGAACCTCCGCATATTCCCGTCTGTTGCGGCGCACAAAATTGACCGCTTCATTCATCATGATCCGATAGATCCATGTACCCGCAAAGGACTCGTTTCGCAATGTATGCGCACGCGAGATCGCCTTATAGGCTCCCTCCTGCACAATATCCAAAGCGTCCTGTTCGCTGCGTACATAGCTGTATGCCAATCGGTAATACTTCTGGTAATTTTCCATCAGTATTCCGCTTATCATTTCTTCTCTGCTCTGTCTCACAACCGTTCCCCTTTGTAAGCCCTACTGATTAGACTGTTTTCCCTGCCATAAAGTTTCAATTCCTGCTCTCTCCCCTTCGGTCAGCCTGCTGCAATGCTTTTTTCTGCCGCCTATTCATACAATTCTTCAAGCACTTCAAAATAATTCTCAAACGTTTTTTTGCAGCATTCCGGATCGTTGACCGCGATCCCATCCGTGCGCAGACCGATCAGCGTAAATGCCATCGCCATGCGGTGATCATGATACGTTTCTACCAACGTCGGCTTCGGCGTTCCCGGATAAATACGGATGCCTTCGTCCTCCGTCATTTCCTCACAGCGGATTCCCATACGCGCAAGCTCGTTTAAGATCGCGGCGATCCGGTCGGTCTCCTGCCCGCGGATATGCCCCACGCCGACGATCTCCGTCGCGCTGTCGGCATAGACGGCAAGCGCCGCCATCGTCATGGTCTGATCGGAAAAATCACGCATATCCGCGCGAAGTCCCGCATAATGCGTCACTCCCGCCCCGCGCACGATCAGCCCGTCCGCCGTCTCCTCGACCATACAGCCGAGCTTTTTTAACAGCATCACATATTGAATATCGCCCTGCAGCGACTGTTCATGCACGCCGCGCACGAGCACGTCCGCACCCAAAAGCGGCGCCAGACTGTAAAAATATGCCGCGCCCGACACATCCGGCTCCACCTCGTAGCGCGTTCTGCCGAAACGCTGTCCGCCCGGTACATAATAGCTGTGTTCCCCCTGCTGCCGCACGACAAGACCGAACTGCTCCATCATCGCAAGCGTCATACGGATATACGCGCCCGCCGTGCGGTTTCCCGCCATATGCACGGTCAGTCCGTCGGGGAGCAGCGCCGCCGCCATGAGGAGCGCGCTGGCAAACTGGCTGCTGACACTCGTATCAATCGTGACTTCCGCAAGCTTCATGCCCTGCGCATGAAGCGTAAACGGAAAATGTCCCCTCTCGCCATGATAACAGATCTTTGCACCGCCCTGTTCCAGCACGGATAGCAGCGGTTCCATCGGTCGTTTCGCCATCTGTTTCGAGGAGCATAATTCATAATCGCCGCCCGCAAACGCAAGCATCACGGTCAGGAAACGCGCCGCCGTACCCGCGCTCTGCACATGGATCCGTGCCTGCGGTTTCGGTATGACGCCGCCGGTCCCGCATATTGTGACGCGCCTGTCATTTTCTTCAATCGTAAGCTGAAAGCCCAGATCATGAAGACAGGCTAAAAAAGCACGGGAATCTTCGCTGAATAAGACGCCCTCCAGCACGCAGGTTTCATTCGAAAGCGCCGCCAGCATCAGCGCGCGGTTCGTGATGCTCTTAGAACCCGGAACACACACCCGTATCATACCCTTTTTTTTCAATGGTCTTACATGATAAATCTGCTCCATTTTCCTCCTCCTGCCCGCATGTTTTCCGCCCTCGCGGAAACACTATCTCTATGAAAACACATTCGAACCGCACACAGGAACATCTTGATACCATGCTGCTTCTTTTTTTCACCGTATCCGTTTCGGGGTACCTGTGGGAGATTCTGCTCTATTTTCTCATGAACGGTACCTTTACAAACCGCGGTTTTTTCCACGGTCCGTGGCTGCCGGTCTACGGGCTCGGCGCCGTGTTGCTCGCCGCACTGCTTGAGCGGCTTCCTGCCCGGCTCAAAAAGCGGCTCCCCCTGCTCTTTTTCTTGTCTGCGCTCGTCTGCACGGCGACGGAATATCTGCTCGGTCTTTATCTGGAGACACGCCGCCATGTGCGCTATTGGGATTATACCGGCTGGCCGCTTTCCATCGGCGGAAAAGTCTGCCTGATCTCCTTCGTGTTTTTCGGACTTGGCGGACTGCTTCTCGAACGCCGGCTGCTGCCGTTTTTGCGGCGCATCCCGCAGAGACTTGCCTTGCGCCGGATCCGCGGCGTCAACTATCTGCATATCGCGTTAGGCGCGCTCTGCCTGCTGTTCCTCGTCGATCTGTTTTATTCGTACGCGCACCCGAACATGGGAAACAACATCTCTTTCCGGATCGCGGAAAGCGCCGCGTCCATGCCGTGAGAAAACATTCTGCCTAACCCTGCAAAATATGCAGGTTCCGCAGCGCTTCGTCTCCGATGCTGCGCGTCAGCTCTACGGCGTGCGCTTCCATATAAGTATCCTCCGTCGTCGTGAATCCCTGCGCGCGAAGCTCCTGCGCCATGACCTGACAGACCGCCTCCACGATCAGAAGCCTTCCGTCTGCCTGCCATGGCTGTTCCGTCTGCTCCGCCTTCCATTTCTGCTTTGAATCTGTCACATCTGTCAGAAGCATCAGCATATCGCCGATTTCCGACAGCACTGTCAGGTCTTTTAATCCCCTGTGCATCCATTTATAAAAAGGACAATAGCGCCGGTTCAGCAGATACGCGAGCGAACACGCCGCGCGCACAAATTCCGCAAGCGCAAGCTCCGCCGCCACATATTCCCCTCTGCGCATACAGCGCGCATAATTATATTGCCCGCTCTGCGCCATCACCGCCGCGCGCGCCGCCATTTTCTTTTTGCGCACATCCTCAGGATAATAGGCGAGCAGTCCCTCGCGAAACGCAAGAAACTCGCCCGCGCCATCCGCAAACACCCGCCCGTTTACCGCCGCCGCAAGGCGCTCCTGTGGCAGCGCAAGCCACTCCATGTTATTCTGCGGCAGCCTGTCCGTGCCGAGCAGCCCGTAATAAAAAGCCGATACTTCCAATACCCCGACGCGTCCCGCTCCCTGCGCGGTCTGCCTGCGCGGAAATACACCGTAACGTTCCCACGCCGTCTGCGTCCACACGCCGCGCGCCGCCTCATACGCTTCCTGCACGGTGGGCGCATACGCTTCATAGTCCGCCTTTGTCAGCCAGATACAGACGTCCGCCCCGTAATCATGATCGGCGGAAAACGCATCGTCATAGCCGTAGCACTCCGAACCATGCCCGACAAGCCCTGCCGCCCATCTCTCATGTAACGCCGGAACCCGCTCCGACAGCATCGGTCTGACGGCTTCCTCATAAAACCGCTCCGACAGCTCCAGTCCCTTTATCACTGTCCCGCTCATCCCAAACTCCTCCGCCCGGCTTCTTCTTCAACGTTTCCGCAAACCCTCTGACCGCCGATCACATCCCCACAGCCGAAACAATCCGCGCACGATTGCCATGCCATCCGTGATGCTACCTGCATCATCCGGTCGGATTCCCGCCCGTCTGCCGCTTTTCCAGCGCATCCCTCACACGTTTTGCACGCGACAGATATTCCTGCCTGCGCGGCGCATCGCCAAGCCGCTCGCAGACGGCGGCGCAGTTCTCCGACAAAATCGCGTAACTCTCATTTTCGCCATAGTGCTTTTTGACTTCTCCACACGCCTTTTCATAAAAAACAAGCGCGCGCGCATAATCCTCCCTGCGAAATGCCGCCTCGGCAAGCCCCGCGAGCGCGCCGCTGTAATGTGCGTCCGTCTGCCCGCCCGCCTCCTCAAAAATCGCGGCTGCCTCCGTGAGCAGGCGTTCCGCCTCTTCCGCCTTCAAGAGCTTAAAGTCGATCAGCGCAAGATTCGTCAGCGTCGTCGCCTCCTCCATCCGCGCATCCGGCTGCTTTTTGATGATCGCGAGCGCTTTTTCGGCAAGCGCCGCCGCCTGCACGTTCTCATTCATCGCCTCTAAAAGCATACTCATATTATTGTAAAGTCCCGCAAAACGATAATCCTCCGGCGGGATCAGGTTTTCATAAATTGCGGCCGCCCTCATATACTGTTCGTACGCGTCGCGGTAACGTCCGCCCGCGCGGTACGCCGTCGCCGAATTGAGCAGCACCGTCGCGAAATGCTCCGTATCTTCAAGCTGAAGCTCCTCCATGAGCAGCAGTACGTCCTCCGACGCCTGATACGCTTTCTCGTGCTGTGAAATGCTCCGGTAAAAACCGATCATCTCATTACAGACGGCGATGTACGCCTGCCAGTCTTCATCCTCTTTTGCCTGCGCGAGCGACGCCGTCAGATACGGTTCCACCTGCGCAAGCGCATTCTCCGCAAACAGATCGTCCAACGTCTGATAAAATACATTCACATCCATCTTGATTTCTGCACCTTTCTCTATAGCACCCAAACACGCTCATTATAACAGTATCCGCACGGTTTGTAAAAATTTTTCTGTGGAAAATTGCATTTTCTTGGAAAATCTCATTTTCGTGGAAAATTATATTTTCCATATTGACATCCTCTTTTCCCCGGTATATATTTAGGTTGCGTGGTTAATTACACAACTAATGAACCGACAAACCCGGAAAGGAGGACGCATGAACGAATATCTGTCGCAGGAAAAGTCCATTTACCTGCAGATCGCCGAAATGCTGGAGAATGATATTCTCCGCGACGTCCTTCTTGAGGAGGAACGCGTTCCCAGCACGAACGAGCTTGCAAAGCTTTACGCCATCAATCCGGCAACCGCGGCAAAGGGCATCAACCTGCTGGTGGACGCCGGCATCCTTTATAAGAAGCGGGGCATCGGCATGTTTGTCTCCTCCGGCGCAAAGGAATCCATCCGTAAGCGGCGGCGGGACGCCTTTTTTGACACCTATCTTAATTCTATTTTGGAAGAAGCGAATCGTTTGAATATCAGCCGCGACGAATTGATCTCCATGATCGACGGCAATTACGAAAGGAGTACCGCGAAAAAATGAACACCGGAAAACTGATCGGCAGCAATCTCGTCAAAAAATACGGCAAAAAAGAAATTCTGCACGGCATCGACTTAGCAATCGAGCCGAACAAAATTTACGGACTGATCGGGAGAAACGGCGCAGGCAAGACAACGCTGCTCTCCGTTCTCACCGCGCAGAGTCCCCTGACAAGCGGCACGGTAACCTATGACGGTATGCCTGTCTGGGAAAATCAGGCGGCGCTCGATCATATTTGTTTTTCGCGCGAACTAAGCCCGGTGATCGGATGGGGCGCCAACAGCTTAAAGGTAAAGGATTATTTTCAGGCGGCCTCCTGCTTTTTTCCGAACTGGGACAAAGCGCTTGCCGAACGGCTCACCAAAGATTTCGAATTGGACGCAAAAAAGAAGATCTGCAAGCTGAGCAAGGGCATGATGTCAATGGTGACGATCATCATTGCACTTGCGAGCAAATCGGATGTAACATTCCTTGACGAGCCTGTCGCGGGTCTGGACGTCATTGCCCGCGACGCGTTTTACCGCGAGCTTTTAGAGGAATACACCGAAACGGGGCGCACGTTCCTCATTTCCACCCACATCATTGAGGAGGCGGAGGGTTTATTCGAGGAGACGATCTTCTTAAACGACGGCAGGATCCTTTTGAAGGAATCCACGCAGACGCTTTTAGAGCGCGCCGTCCATGTCAGCGGCAGAGCGGAGGATGTGGATGCGGCGACGGCGGGACTTTGTGTCTATCATCCCGAAAAGCTCGGCAGGAGCAAGGGCGTGACCGTCCTCTTAGACAAGGGACAGTCGCTCGCAGGCGGCTATGACGTCAGCTCCCAGCCCGTCAGCCTGCAAAACCTGCTGATCGCCCTCTGCGGCAGGGACATGCAGGCATAAAGTTCGCAGGTCACAGAAAGGACAAGGTTATTTTTATGAAAGGCTTCTCACGCTCTCTGCGTTATTTCAGCATCATGGCGGCGGAATATATCGGGCTTTGCGCTCTTGTGATGGTCCTATGCTTTCTGTCGGATTTGTTTCGGCACGGCGGCAGCCTCAGCGGTATCGGCGCATCCTTCGTCACGGTCATGTTACTGATCCTGTGCTTTTTCATCGCCACGATCAGCATCGGCTTCTACGTCATCATCCCGCCGATCATCCTCTCCGTAAGCGGTACGCGCAGACAAATTTTCTGGGGCGCCCGGTGGATGGTGTTTTTGATCGTGTTTGCGATTCTTTTACTGACAGGGATTTCCTGTCTGTTTTTTGACGCGCTCGGCGGGCGCTGGTTTTTGAAACTGCTGCCCTCCTTCATCGGTCTTTTTGCCATGGCGGACGGGCTCGGCTCGCTGCTCGCCTCATTCGCACTATGCTGCGGCAAAGCCGCCGCCGTGGTCATGAGCGTCTGTTCGGGCATTTTGGGCGGCATCGTCGGATTTTGCTCGGCTTTCTTCGATTTCGGGTCTGAGCGTTTTTCCGCACTCACAGCGTCGCTCACGGGCGGCGTTCCTTACCTGCTGTTTGCCGGACTGCTCGTCCTGCTCATCGGCAGTACCGTCATCCGCTGGCTTGTGCTTCATAAGACGGCGGTGAATCAAAGGGGGGTCTGACGTCATGAAAAAAACCGTGCTTTTCATGCTGAAACAGAACGTTCCGTTTTACATATTGTGCTTTTTCTTTGTCTTCGGCTTCGGGCTGTTCGGCACGATCCTTTTTGAACTGACCATGCGCCTTTCGGTCGTGACGGCCTCCGAAAACCCGCAGACCTTTGAAATGGCGTTTTTGCTGTCGCTGATTGCTTTCATGGCGGGGACCTTTCTCTTTTCGATATTGGTCACCCAGAAGAATTTTCAAGCGATTGTCAGTATGAGCCGCACGCGCAAAAGTTTTTTTACAGGCAGCCTGCTCTGTTCTTTCGTCTCTGCGTTGTCCTGCATTGCCGCCCTTAGTATTTCGGCGGCGGCGGAACAGCTCAGACTGCGCCACTGGTGGCGCGGGTACTCCTGCGAATCCCATCTTCTCGCATCGTTTACCCCGGCGGTCCTGTTGCTTTTTGTGTTTACCTTTATCGTGTTCTCACAGTTTCTCGGTGCCCTGTTTCTTCGCTTCGGTAAACTCGCTTTCTGGGCGATATGGACGGTATGGATGATCGGCGCATTTTTCATTCCGCTCGTCATGGAGGATCTGGAAGAAGAACGGCAGACCGTATTTTCTCTGATCGGACGCGCCGTTCTACAGGTTTTCTCCGCTCTGCCGTTCTTTGTATGGCTGTTACTCGGAACCGGAATCCTGTGCGGACTCCTGTTTTTCAGCTACCGTATGTTTCTGCGCCAGCAGATTACGGCATAGATCAGCTCGTATTACGGGGACGCCCGTTTGAAACGACACATTATTTTTTAGGCAATTGCGTTTTGCGATCGCCTGCACATTATTTTTTAGGAAAGGAAGAAATGTATGAGTCTCGAAGTAAAAAATCTCTCCAAAAAATACGGCGATAAAACCGTACTGGAAAACTTAAGCTTTACCATGGAAAAACCCGGTGTTTACGCGCTGCTCGGCACAAACGGCGCCGGCAAGACCACCTCCATCCGCATGATGCTCGGTATGCTCTCCAAAAATACCGGCGAAGTTCTCTGGAACGGGAAACCGCTCGACACCGCGACCTGCAATGTCGGTTATCTTGCCGAGGAACGCGGTCTGTACCCGAAATACCCGCTCATGGATCAGCTTCTTTATTTTGCCGGTCTGCGCGGCGTCCCGAAGGCGGAGGCAAAAAAGCGCATCAAACACTGGGCGGCGCGGCTTGAGGTCGAAGAATATCTTTACCCGAACGCTGCGGATTCTTCCGCGGATTCCGGCACAGGCATGTCCGCTGCGGGCGGCGCAGGCAATGCGCGCAAGCGGGTCAAAAAGAACAAGCCCAAACTCGCAGACCAGCTTTCCAAAGGAAATCAGCAGAAGATCCAGTTCATGACCGCGCTCATTTCCGATCCTGAACTGCTGATCTTGGACGAGCCGCTCTCCGGTCTGGATCCTGTCAATACCGATCTGTTTAAGAATATCATCCGCGAGGAGATCGCGGCGGGCAAATACCTGATCATGTCCAGTCATCAGATGGCGACCGTCGAGGAGTTCTGCACGGACATCACGATCCTTGATCATTCCAAGGTCGTTCTCCAGGGCAGCTTAAACGAGATCAAAAAGAGCTACGGACGCGTCAATCTCGCGCTCAAGGTCGAACAGGACATCGCGCCTTATATCACGCGCGCAGGCATCACGCTTCTGACGGAAAAAGAGTATGAATATCAATTGAAAGTAACCGGTGAGGCACAGGCAAACGAGCTGCTCTCCATGCTGATCGCAGACCACATTCCGGTCATTACCTTCGATCTGCGCGAGCCGTCCTTACATGAAATCTTTGTTGAAAAAGTAGGTGGTGATGCTCATGAAACAGTATAAAGAACAATTGACGGGAACCGGCATGGTCTATCGTTTTACCCTGCTGCAGTTCCTGAAAAACAAAGCGAATATTCTTGCACTCGTCATCATGATCCTGTTCGCCGCCGGCTCCGTTCCCGTGACGTCCCTCTTAAATGCGGACGGTGGCACGGCGCAGCATTCGGATATTTCCAATGTGTACTTTGCCGACTGTGAGGAACCGTATACCCTGACATATACCGATCTGCAGACGGCGGCTGCGTCGATTGATTTTTGGGCGGAAACGACATTCCACAGCATGAATGAGGCGCTAAACGGGCAGCAGGCAGCGCCGGCTCCCCGCGACGCGTACGCTTCCATTCTCTTTGATGCGGGAACGGGCATGTACCGGCTTTCCGTTACCGCCGCCGAAGATACGGAGCTGTCGGACGAGGATTTGTCCACTCTCAGCGCGTTCCTCATGGAACAGTTCGATCAGATGCGCTACCGCACGCTGAATATTTCCGCGGAGCAGCTTTCCTTCGTCATGGCTTCCTGGGAATCCGACACGCAGTCCTATGATTCTTATTTTGAGGACGAGGACCGATGGAGTACGCAATATCTGGTTCAGCTTATCTATTCTATCGTTGTCATGATGGTGAGCGTCCTCTCGGTATCCTATATCGTCCGGACGGTCATTGAGGAAAAAGCCTCCAAGCTGATTGAGCTTTTGATGGTGAGCGTCAAGCCGCTCGCCCTGATCGCCGGCAAGATCCTCGCCGCCATGTCCTATGTCCTAATCACGATAGGCGGCATGGCGCTCGCCTATGTCCTGTCCCGCGCGGTATGCGGCAGATTCATGACCGTTGCCCCGCTTACGGACATGTTCGCGGGAGGCGGCTTTACCTTTTCGGGCGGCCTGACAAATATCAGCGTCGTTTTTGTGATCGCTGTCGTAATCTCCCTCCTGCTCGCATTCTTAACGTTCGCAATCATCGCGGGACTCTCGGCGACGGGCTGTTCCTCCACGGAGGATTCGGAGAGTGCGACTTTGGGCGTAACGCTTCTGATCATGGCAGGCTATATGCTCTCCGTGATCGCAACGTCAAGCGGCAGTACGGCGCTCGCGTATATTACGAGCATTATCCCGGTCGTCTCCGTATTCTGCGCGCCGGTTCACTATATGATGGGCAATATCGGGTTCGGCATCCTAGTTCTTTCGTGGGTATTGCAGGCGATCGTCGTGATCTTTCTCGCCGTTTTCTGCGCAAGGATCTACAGCAGTCTGCTCATGCACCGCGGAAACCGCATCCGGTTAAAAGATATGCTTTCCATGGCAAAAACATCCTCAGTAAAGGGGGAACAGTAATATGAAAAGACCAAGTCAGACAAACGCAATGAAACGGGTATTCTCTTTTACATTGAAGCAGCAGACACAGGCAAAAAGCTACCGCTCGATCACGCTGGTCCTCGCGCTCATTTTTTTCCTGCTTCCGGCGGCGATCATGCCGCTCGTGGAGGCGTTCGGCACGCACAGCGCAAAGTCGGATGAGCCGTCGCCCGTCACGGACGTCTATGTGGTGGACAGCACGCCTGTTTCCGTTGATTTTAATTTTTTAAGCCAGATGGGAAACGAGCGCTTTGCCGGCATTTCCTATACCGACTGCGGCGATGACATGGACAGGGCTAAGGCGCTTGCCGACGCAAATCCGACCAGTCTGATCTTAGCGGTAGACGTGCGCAGCTATGCGGCGCAGGCGGACGCTGAATATGCCGACGGCGTGGAGGCGCCCCCCGCAGAAGGCGGAACGTATCGTTTCAATCTTTTGCGCGTGGATGAATGCGATATTTCTAAGGACGACGCAAGGGCGCTTGAGGAGTATATCAACCTGTATTTCCGCCTTGTGCTCAGCGAAAAAGCAGGCATTTCCTACGAGACGCTTGCCGCGCTCTCCGTTCCGGTCGTATCGCAGACAACGCATGTGACCGCCGACGGACAGCCTGCCGCGGATGAAAACAGCGATCCGGATGATCCTTTGACGGCGATAAAACCGATCTTGTCCATGGTCCTGCCGTATTTTAATGTCATGTTGATCTACTTCCTTGTTCTCTTCTACGGTCAGGGCGTCGCAAACTGTGTCATCATGGAAAAAACATCGAAGCTGATGGACACGTTTCTGGTATCCGTCAAACCGACGGCAATGGTATTCGGCAAGGTATTTGCGATCATCTGCGCCAGCGTGATCCAGTTTGTCCTTTGGATCGCCGCGCTCATCGGCGGTTTTGCGGCCGGTTCCTCGCTCGTAAGGATGATCAACCCGCAGTCGGATATGGTATTGCTTGCCTTCTTTGATCTGCTTGGTGACATGTCAGGGATGTTCACGGTTCCGGGCGCGATCATTGCCCTGCTCATGATCGTCAGTGCATTTGCGCTCTACTGCGCGCTCGCCGCGATCAGCGGTGCGCTTGCGAGCAAGCCGGAAGACTTATCCTCGACAAACGGGCTGTTTACAATCATTTTGCTCGTCAGTTTCTTTGCTGTCATCTATGGCGGCGCGATCACGGGCGAAATGTCGGAAGCCGCCGTATGGTACGACTACATTCCGTTCACGTCGATCCTCGTGACGCCGAGCCGCGTGCTCTTAGGCTATGTTTCCATTCCAACCGCATGCGTCTCGCTTGCGCTCGTGCTCATCTGCGTGGCCGTCTGCCTTGCCGCCGCAGGTAAGGTATACCGCATGATGTCGCTTTACAAGGGCAATCCGCCTAAGCCGGCGGCATTGATCGGGATGCTGAAGAATAAGTGATCGTTTTGCAGAAAAAAGGTGCTGTGACAGAACGAATGCGTCACGGCACCTTTTTTATATCCCTAAAAGCCGATCCCGTCCCGGCACATTTGTTCTGTTTGTAGTAACTCGTTCTATTTGTAATGATAACATAATGAAATATGTTGTATTTTTCATTGCGTTTGTATATAATAAAGTGCAAAAGAATCGCGGTGGGTGAATCGCTGTGCGGTGAATTGCAACGCAAGATTCGCTGTGCGACTTTTTCTAGGATTGCGGAAATTCCTATAGACTACAATTTTTCCTATCAAAAAAGGAGGTTGAAACATGGCGCAGGCAGTAAATGTAAACTTTCGTATGGACGCAGATTTGAAAAAAAGTATGGAACAGGCATGTGCAGAGTTAGGAATGTCTATGACAACGGCATTTACCATTTTTGCAAAAAAAGTAAGCCGTGAAAAACGGATTCCTTTTGACGTAAGCGTCGATCCGTTTTACTCTGAAAGCAATATGCGCTATTTGGAACAAATTGCCCGCGAAGTTACCCAAGGACAGGCTCGTTTTGCGGAACATGAACTAACGGAGGTGAACGAATAGTGCGGCTGCTTTGGGAAGACAGAGCATGGGAAGATTATCTCTATTGGCAGACTCAGGATAAAAAAGCATTAAAACGGATCAATTCGCTGATCAGTGAAATAAAACGTACCCCTTTTGAAGGCATGGGGAAACCAGAACCGCTAAGGGGTTCTTTAAGCGGATATTGGAGTCGCCGAATTGATGAAGTAAACCGCATTGTTTACTTTGAGCAGGACAACACCATTTATATCATTTCATGCAAAGGACACTATGATTTTTAGTAAATACATCCTAAAATGCTCAGGAGACTCCTCATGCCAAACACCTATGACACAATCGTCTTTGACTTGGACGGCACAATTTTATAACAGCGGTGAAAACAGTCTCAACACCGACTGCACAAAACGCTGCCGCATCGGGCGGTGCATCCATTCGGCGTACTGAATCTCTTTACACTCTTCGAGCGTGCGAAGAAAATCCTGCTTGATGTCCATGACAGCCGGCGTCTTACTCATCAGCACGGCGTCCTCATAATGCAGATAAAAACTCCGGTAATCAAAATTGACGGTGCCGCAGATCGCGATCTCGTCATCCACAACCACATTTTTCGCGTGGATAAAGCCGGGCGTATACTCATAAATCCGCACACCCTTTTTTATCAGGTTTCCGTAATTGGATACCGTGACCATGTATACATACCATTTATCATATCTGTGCGGCGTGATGATCCGCACATCCACACCGCTTTCCGCCGCCCTGCACAGATCGTCCGCCATTTTCTGATCGAGTACCAGATACGGCGTCGTGATATAAATATAATCCCGCGCCTTATTGATCATATGCGTATACGTGCTTTCTGCCGTGTTCTTTGGATTGTTCGCCGGTCCGTCCGCAAACGGCTGCACCATACTTTCCGATTCTATGTGGACCGTCGGCTTATACAGCGTGTAATCCAGTTCTTCCGTTCCCTCCGCGATCTGCCACATTTCCAAAAAGAAGCTGGTCAGCGAATACACGCCCGCACCCTCTAAGCGTACCGCCGTATCTTTCCAATGCCCGAACCTGTTTACCTCGTTGATATATTCGTCCGCAAGATTGATGCCGCCCGTATATCCGATATTTCCGTCGATAACTGTGATCTTTTGATGATTACGGTAATTAAAAGAAAGACGCGTAATATCCTTGTGGATCGGCGCAAACTCCGCGAGATTGATCCCGTTCGCACGCACCTCGGCGCGAAACTGCGACGTATTGATAACGATACAGCCGAAATCATCCAAAAGAAGCCATACCTCAACGCCTTCTTTTGCTTTTTGCTTTAATATCTCATACACTTCCCGCCAGAATACACCCTCTTTGATAATAAAATATTCCATGAAAATATAGGATTTCGCGCTGCGCAGATCCTTAAGCATCGCTTCTTTCATCTGCTCTCCGAGTCCGTAATACTGCACAGCCGTGTTGTTATACATCGGAAAACCCTCCCGTGCAAGATAGCGGCTGATCTGTACTTTGTTCGGGTGTATACTCTGAAAATGTGTCAGGAGCTCATCATCCTGCTTTAAGCTGTCCAGCATTTTTCTTTCCACTTCGCGGAAATGCCGGTTCGCCTTGCTGTTCGTCCTTCTTCTGCCCCACATAAAATACAAAAACAGACCGAACGCCGGCAGACCGAGCACAATAACGATCCAAAACTGCTTATAGGATTCGCTGTCGTTGACCAATGCAAAGATCAGGACCACGCTGATCAGCTCGATCACATAATATACCCAGACGGAATACTGCCTGAGGGAAAACACCAGCAGTACCATCATGGCAAGCTGCAGGAGCACGGCGATCCCGACCATGACCGCTCTCACAATACCCGAAGCCTGATTTTTTATCGTATGATTCGTACTCATGCACACCTCGTTTCCAAACTGTTTTATCATGCACATTCTTAGGCAGACACCCGAAAAATCCTTGATTTTTCGGGTTCGCTTCGCTCGTCAAATGACCAAAGAAACATCTGCTCGAACAAGCTCGGCATCTGTTTCTTCGGTCACTTGACTCTGCCCTTTGCGGACATTATACCATGATTGCTTCGCAATCATGCTAAGTTCATGCGCACTCCGCTTCGCTACGGCGCGGTATCATGTCTAACGACATTATACCATCACGTATCTCAAAATTCAACGCAAAGCATTGAGCGGCGGCGTCCGGCAGCCACCGCAAAAGTAGTAAAAATCTCCGGCTGATAAATCCGTTTCATAAAACATCCGCTCCATATAGGCGAACGGAAAAAAATGTGGTAGAATGTCGTCAGACATTCTACCGCGCCGGAGCGAAGCGGAGTGCGCATGAACTTGGCATGATTGCGTAGCAATCATGGTAGAATGTCTTTCAACATGATGCACATAACATAATCATAACTAGGAAACGGATTTTTATGGGAGGAGCATTCTATGTATTACACGAATATCTTAGATCTGATCGGGAACACCCCGTTACTCAGCTTAGAGGAGACGACCGGGCTTACGATCTACGCAAAGGCGGAATTCTTAAACCCCGGCGGGAGCATCAAGGACCGGATCGCCCTGAACATGCTCGAAGAAGCAGAAAAAAGCGGTAAATTAAAACCCGGCATGACGATCGTTGAACCGACGTCGGGAAATACCGGCATCGGGCTTGCGCTGTGCGGCGTGCGGAAAGGTTATCGTGTGATCATCGTTATGCCCGAAAACATGAGCGACGAGCGGAAAAAGATCATCCGCGCTCTTGGCGCGGAGCTGGTGCTCACACCGCCCGAACTCAGCATCGACGGTTCCGTCAAAAAAGCAATGGAGTTATGCGCAGAATCGGACTCCTGCTTCGTACCGCAGCAATTCCAAAATCCGGCAAACCCTGACGCGCATTACCGGACGACAGCGCGCGAGCTTACAGAACAGCTCGGAAAGCGGATTGATATTTTTGTTTCCGGCATCGGAAGCGGCGGTACACTGCAAGGGATCGCGCGCTATCTGCTGGAGCAGAATCCCGACTGCAAGATCGTCGCCGTGGAACCGAAAAACGTATCGGCGCTTCTCGGCGACGAGCCGGGCTTGCATCAGATTCAAGGCATCGGAGACGGCTTTATTCCCGACATTTTAGATACTTCCATCATCACGGACATCGTTGAGGTTTCGGATGACGACGCGATTCAAACGGCGCGCGAACTGGCGCGTATTCAGGGACTTTTGGTCGGAACCTCCTCAGGCGCCAACGTATGGGCAGCAAAACAAATGGCGGAAAAATACGGAAAAGATCAAATTGTTGCAACGGTCCTTCCCGACCGCGCGGAGCGGTATTTCAGCACGGCGCTCATTTAACTTTCCGACCGCGTCCATTACAGAAAAAAGCAATACACCAACGTATTAAGCGCTCCCTGATCCTCCGCTGCCATCAGCTCCCGCGCGGAGTGCATGGCAAGAACACCAATTCCGAGATCGACGGTGCGCATCGGCAGATACGAGGATGTAATCGTGCCGATCGTGCTGCCGCCCACCATATCGGAGCGGTTGACGAACTTTTGGTACGGGATATGATTTGCCTCGCAAAGCTGGCTGACGATACCGACCGCCTTCGTATCGGTCGCGTAACGCTGGGAGTAATTCAGCTTGATCGCCGGTCCCTGCCCGCAGATCACGCGCAGGTTCGGATCGCTTTTTTGCTCATAATTCGGATGATGGGCGTGCGCTACGTCGAGCGACAGCATCATACTCTTAAAGAAACTATCTGCAAGCCGCGCCCGCTCAAACGATAACCCGTCATATATTTTTTCCAAAAGAAAATTTGTCACAAGGGATGCCGCCCCCTGCTTCGTGCGGCTGCCGATCTCTTCGTTATCATAAAGCGCGATCAGGTTCAGCCGCTCCGACGTATCCGTCGTCTGCGCGGCGGACACGATTCCCTGAAGACACGCGTAGCACGACGTCAGATTATCCAGACGCGGCGCGCTCAAAAATTCCTCATGCGCACCGAGCACGCATCCTTTTTCCGCGTTGTAGACATAAAGGTCGAAATCCAAGATCTCCCCCGCGGATACCTTGCATTCTTTCGCCAAAAGTTCCACAAAAAAGTTTTCCTGCTCCAGCTTGTCCTGCACCATAGCGACTAACGGCAGCATTTCCGCCTGCTCGTTCAGCTTGACGCCGTTATTCACTTCCCGGTTCATATGAATGGCGAGATTCGGAATCGTTATGAGCGGACGCTGCCAGTCCACCAGCTTCGTCACCGGCTCGTACAGATCGTCGCTTTTTAGCGTCACCTGCCCCGCAATGGAGAGCGGTCGGTCAAGCCATGTATTTAAGATCGCGCCGCCGTACACCTCCACGTCCAGCTTCCGATAACCGTGGCTTACCATGTCCGCCTTCGGCTTCACGCGCAGGCACGGATGATCCGTGTGCGCGCACGCGGCATGCATCACGCCGCCCGCCTGATAGTCCTTTCCGATACAAAAAGCAAACAGCGTTGTGCCGTACACGGGTACAAAATACGCGCCGCCGCGCTCTAAGCGCCACGGCTCGGCAAAATCAAGCTCCTCAAATCCCGCTTCCGACAACAGGCGGCAGGATTCCTCCACCACCTGAAACGGCGCGGTCGCCCGCTCTATAAAATGCAGTAAATCCTTTACAGTCTGATCGTTTCTTTTTTTCGTCATTGCAATCTATCCTTTCTATTCTTTTTCGTGCCGCGCCCACGGGCAGCAGCGTTGTTTTCCCTTTCGTGCCGCGCCCTCAGCTTCCGCGCGGCATCTCCCGATAAATATACGCATTGCCCTCCTTGCCGACCCGCTCGACCAGTTCCAGTGAAAAAAGAATATTGAGCGCGGTCGAAGCGATTCCTGCCGGAACATGCGCAGCGCGTTTGTAATCCTTCGTCGTAAATTCCTCCGGCAGTCCCTCCGGCAAAAGCACGCGGTAATCCTCCCTCGTGTTGATGCGCACCTCGTCAAAGATTCCCACGGGAACGCCGTCGCTGCGGTGCGAACCCCGCTTTTTATTATAACTCCATCCGTCCAGGATCCGCGTCTCCTGCACATCGATGAACGGAACCGTAAAATGCAGACGCTCGTTTTGCAGATACATTTTGAGCTTATACAGTTCCGGGATCAGATGATAGATCGTGCCTGTTTTCGGCGATTTACGGGGTTTCGTGACCTCTCCCGTCTCCGGATCGATCCATGAGAGCCACTTTGTATGCGCAATCGGATAAATGACCGTCACATCATGACCGGGCAGAAACGCATCCAGCTTCCGGCGCAGGCTGTTGAACGCGCGCGTCTGAATTTCCATGATCTCGCCGTCCACCATAATATCCGCCACAAACGCGCCGACTTTCCGCTCATGATACGCGGGATCCGGCGCATAATAATATTTCATAATGGCATGGATCGTTTTTTCACTGAGCGTACCGATTCCCATTGCGCCTTTTTCTAACCCGCGCACATAGTCGCAGGCGCGCAAAAACAATTCTCTGTCAATGCAGGGATTAGCGATGTCCGACATGATCGTTTCCTCGAGTGTATGACCGGTTTCATTCTTATTATACGACGCTTTCGTAAAAACTTCTATGAAAAAGTGAAAAACAGCCTCCGATTTCGTGGAATTGAATCTTTTTTTTAGACAGTATGCGTGATAAAATGAAACCGGTTCCAAAGACTTCCGCATCACATCCGAGAAAGTCTTTGGCAGAAAACGTATCCGGAGGCGCAGTATCATGGAATCCTATGTCATATTCAAGGATTTGGCAGTCATCATTATCTTTGCAAAGTTTTTCGGTCTTTTGGCGCGCAAGATCAAGGCGCCCCAGGTCGCGGGCGAGATCGTCGCGGGACTGCTCATCGGACCGAGCGTGCTCGGTCTTGTCGCACAAAGTGATTTTTTGGCGAAAATGGCGGAGATCGGCGTCGTGCTCCTCATGTTTTCCGCAGGTCTCGGCACCGACTTAAAGGAAATGAAAAAAACGGGCGTAGCGGCGTTTCTCATCGCCTGCTGCGGCGTGTTTGTCCCGCTTGTCGGCGGAACGGTCCTCTATTCCTGCTTTTACGGCTGGGGGGCTCTCGGCAGCGATCATTTCCTGAAAGCGGTCTTTATCGGCTGTATCATGACCGCCACCTCCGTGAGCATTACCGTGGAGGCGCTGCGTGAGCTTGGTCATCTAAACGGGCGCGTGGGAACGACGATCATGTCCGCCGCCATCATCGACGACGTGATCGGCATCATTGTGCTCACCTTTGTGATCGCCTTCCGCGACCCCGACATCCGTCCGATCAAAGTCGTCACACAGACGGCGCTGTTCTTTCTTCTGGCATTTTTTGTCGGCTTTCTCTGCTACAAAATCTTTCAGAAAGTCGATCAGCGCTATCCGCATACCAGACGTATTCCGATCGCGGGGCTCGCGCTCTGTTTCTCCATGGCCTACATTGCAGAGAGATATTTCGGAATCGCCGATATTACGGGCGCGTTCGTCGCGGGCATCATTCTTTGCAGCATCCGCGACTCCAAATATATCGCCGAAAAAATGGACATCAATTCCTATATGCTGTTCGGTCCGGTCTTTTTCGCTTCCATCGGTCTGAAAACGGACATCGGCGACTTAAACGCTTCCATTCTGCTGTTCGCGGCGGCATTTATCGTGGTGGCGCTCATCACCAAGATCATCGGCTGCGGTCTGATCTCTAAAGTCTGCGGCTTTACATGGAGCGATTCATTAAAGATCGGTGTCGGCATGATGACGCGCGGCGAAGTCGCGCTGATCGTCTCCCAAAAGGGACTGGCGGTCGGACTGATGCAGCCCGTCTATTTTACGGCGGTCATCCTGCTCATCATTGTCTCCTCCATCGCGACGCCGATCATACTAAAAGTGCTTTATGCAAAATCACCAAAGGAGGTGCCTCATGAAATTTGATTATGACGTCATCCGTAACCCCGAAATTTTTGCGATCGGACGCTTAAAAGCGCATTCCGACCACGCCTGTTATCGGGACGAGACAGGCGAGCAGGACGGCAGGCTGTCCTTAAACGGCGAATGGAAATTCCGCTACAGCGAAAATATCGCCTCCGCGCCCAAGGGCTTTGAACGCGACGGCTACGACGACAGCGGGTGGGACACGATTCCCGTGCCGTCTCATATAGAGCTTCAGGGCTATGGACATCCACAGTATCTCAATGTCACGTATCCGTGGGACGGCATGGAGGCGGCGCTTCCGGGGGAAGTGCCCGTACGCTATAATCCGACCGGTTCCTATGTGCGCGAGGTATCGCTCGTCCTCACGGACGAACCCGTCTATCTCTGCTTTCAAGGTGTAGAAAGCGCGTTCGCGCTATGGATAAACGGCTCGTTCGCAGGTTACAGCGAGGACAGTTTCACGCCCGCGGAATTTGAGATCACGCCGTTTGTTCGGGACGGAAAAAACAGGATCGCCGTCCAGGTATACCGTTTTTCATCCGGCGCATGGCTCGAAGATCAGGACTTTTTCCGCTTTTCCGGCATTTTCCGCGACGTTTATCTTTACACAAAGCCGGTATGCCACTTAGAGGATCTCTTTGTCAGAAGCACACTGAAAGACAATCACACCAAAGCGCAGATTTCCCTGAGTATGCGCTATGAATACCACCGCATGAGCGAGACGAATGATTTCATTGCCGAATACCGTCTCTATGACCCTGACGACAAGGAACTCGTGCGCTTTTCAAAGCCTGTTGAAGGCAGACCGGCGTTAAATGAGACCGTGAGCGCCGATACGATCGCTTCCCCGGATGTTTATACGCAGCAGCTCGATATTCTGGTGGAGCAGCCTCTTTTATGGAGCGCGGAAACGCCGCAGCTCTATACGCTCAAAATCTTCGTACGCCGTCTCGATGCGGCCGGCGCTGCGGGCGCCCTTGTGGAATCCGTCGTGCAAAAAGTCGGCATCCGCACGTTTGTCCTGCAGAACGGCGTCATGGAATTAAACGGCAGGCGCATTGTCTTTAAGGGCGTCAACCGCCATGAATTTTGCGCGCAGTCCGGACGTGTGCTGCCCCGCGAGCTGCAAAAACAGGACATTCTCAATATGAAACGCAACAATATCAACGCGGTGCGCACATCGCATTATCCGAATGCGGGCTGTTTTTACGATCTCTGCGACAGCGAGGGCATTTACTTAGTCGATGAGACGAATCTGGAGACGCACGGCTGCGTCTACCGCGAGGGCGCGCAGCCCGATGACCGCATCTATATTCCGTCGGATAAACCCGAATGGCTGGCGGCGGTCTTAGACCGCGCCAATTCCATGTTTGAGCGCGATAAGAATCATCCGAGCATCCTTTTGTGGTCGTGCGGAAACGAATCCGCCGGCGGTTTTGACATTTACAAGATGTCACAGCTTTTCCACGCAAAAGACGAAACGCGCCTTGTCCACTATGAAGGCTTAGCCAACGATAACCGTTACCCCGACACCTCGGACGTGATCAGCCGCATGTACTGGAAGCCTGCGGATATTGCCGCCTATCTGAAAGAGCACCGCGAGAAACCGTTTGTGAGCTGTGAATTTTCCCACTCCATGGGAAATTCCACGGGAAATTTTGACGAGTATACGAATCTGTCGGAAACCGAACCGCTGTATCAGGGCGGCTTTATCTGGGATTATGTCGATCAGGCGCTCATGACGGCAAACGCAAACGGCGAGCCGTTCTTAGGCTACGGCGGCGATTTTGCGGACCGTCCGCATGATGCGGATTTTTCGGGAAACGGCATCATGTTCGCGGACCGCACGCCGTCCCCGAAGCTCGTACAGGTCAAGCATGATTACCAGAATTTCCGTATCACCGTGCAGCACGACCGCGTGATCATCAAGAATTTATCGCTCTTTGAGGGAACGGAGCCTTACCGCGTCGTCGCCGTTCTGACCAGGAACGGGGAGCGCGTGCGCGAGGATGAACTTCCCGTGCGCGTGTCCGCGGGCACGGAGGCGATCTATCTGCTTCCCTATGACGCGAAAGCCGTCAGCACCGAGCGCTCGGACGGTGAATATATCATTACCGTTTCCGTCCTGTTAAAAAAAGACCGGAGTTATGCGTCGGCAGGCTACGAGGTCGCATTCGGACAGTCCGAGGGGTTCGGACGCTTCCTTGACCACGCGCTTGTCCGCATTGCGGCAAAGGCACATGGAAATAAAAAGGAACAGACGCCCGGACTGAACGCGCCCCGCATGGAGGAAGGCATAAACAATGTGGGCGTACACGGCGAATATCCTGCCGCAGACGGAAAAACGCCCATGCATTTTCATTATATTTTTAACCGCGGTAATCAGGCGTTTTTATCCATGCGTCTTGCAAAAACAGACATCCAAAAACATGTTACCGCGGCGGAGCTGCTCTATCGCGGACTAAGGCCAAACTTCTGGCGAGCGCCCGTACAGAATGACAACGGAAGCGGTATGCCCGCGCGGCTGGGAATCTGGAAGCTGATCAGCGAGAACTTGAGCGCGTCGCTCACACAGGCACACACGGAGGCGGACGGAACCGTCCTGATCCACTATGAATACCGTTCTCCGCTCTATGAAAACGACGTTCTCTGCACTGTCACTTACCGCGTAAATGCGGCAGGTCTGATCAAAGTCACCATGGAGAGCGGCGGCTTTCCGGGACTTCCCGAACTGCCTGAATTTGGCATGTGCGCCGCCCTCCCGCTGTTTTATGACAGCCTGCGCTGGTACGGCAGAGGCATAGAGGAAACGTATGCCGACCGCAAGAGCGGCAGTAAGATCGGCCGCTACCACAATCTGGTCATGGATAATGTCGCTCCTTACCTGTTCCCGCAAGAGACAGGAAACCATGCGGACGTGCGTTATGCCGACATTGTAAACGGGGACGGCGCCGGGCTGCACATTCTCTACGATGGGCTGCATCCCTTAAACGTGAGCGCGCTGCCCTATCTTCCGCAGGAGCTTGAGCAGGCACGGCATCCGTTTGAACTGCCGAAGCCCTACGAGACCGTCGTGCGCATCAGCGGTATGCAGATGGGCGTCGGCGGCGACGATAGCTGGGGCGCGCCCGTTCATGAGCCGTACCGTATTCCCGCGGAGGGCAAAAAGGCGTTCTCCTTCTACCTGCTGCCCTTGGGGTAAAAAAATCGTGCTTCGCACGCTTTCGAAGAATCGCTAACGCGATTCTTCACAGGTTACGAAGTTTCCTATACGTTAAAAAATCGTGCTTCGCACGCTTTCGAAGAATCCGCTTCCAGCGGATTCTTCTTCGTTTACGGAATTTCTTTTTTCCCTATTGACATTTTGTTTGTATTGTTGTACTATCCAAATAACACAATAATACAGTCATACAATCCGGCTCACAGACGTCCGGGTGCCGGATGCAGAAAGCTTTTGAAATTATAATATTTCTATCAGAAAAGAAAGCGGGGTGATGAAATGCCATGGAATCTTGATTCGGACAGACCGATCTTCCAACAGATCATCGAACAGATTCAGACCGACATCCTCTCCGGCAGATATGCGCCGGGAGACAAACTCCCGTCCGTCCGGGAGCTTGCGATGACGGCGGCGGTAAATCCGAATACGATGCAGAAAGCGCTTGCCGAATTAGAGCGCAGCGGACTTGTATACACACAGCGCACGAGCGGCAGGTTTATCACGGAAGACGCGGGTATGATCGAATTGTTAAAAGAACGGAAAGCAAAGGAACTCATCGACGCCTTTTTGGAGGGAATGCAGCGGATCGGATACAGTAAACAGGACGCGGCGCAGGCGTTGACGGCAAAGCTTACCGGGAACGTATCTTAAAAAGGGAGGAGAACAATCACATGAGTACATTAGTAGAGTGTACAGGGCTGTGTAAAAATTACGGCAAAACAGCAGCCCTTCATGACGTCAACCTGACGATCGAGAGCGGACACATCATCGGTCTGCTCGGTCCGAACGGCAGCGGAAAGACGACATTGATCAAGATCTTAAACGGTCTGCTGACGCCGACAAGCGGAACGGTACTGGTAAAAGGAAAACCGATCGGCAAAGACAGCAAAAAAGTGATTTCCTATCTGCCGGATCACACCTATCTTAATATGAACCAGCGTGTATCGGAGATCATTACTTTTTTTAAGAGCTTCTATGAGGATTTTGACGAACGGCGCGCTTACGACATGCTCGCAAAACTCGGCATCAACGCAAAGGACCGCCTGAAAGCCATGTCAAAGGGCACAAAGGAAAAGGTACAGCTCATTCTCGTGATGAGCCGGCGCGCGGACCTGTATATTTTGGATGAACCGATTGCAGGCGTCGATCCCGCCGCAAGAGATTATATTTTGAACGTGATCCTGACCAATTATGATTCGTCCGCTTCCATCATCATTTCCACGCACCTGATCGCGGACATTGAAAACGTTTTGGATGAAGTGCTGTTTATTCAAAACGGACAGATCCGCTTAACGTCCTCGGTAGACGCCATCCGCGAGGAACAGGGCAAATCGGTGGATGCGCTTTTCAGGGAGGTGTTCAGATGTTAGGAAAATTGATCAAAAACGAGTTTAAGTCCACTTACAAAACCATGCTCGTCATTTATGTCGTCACGCTTATCACCACGCTCGGATGCTGCTTTTTCATACACAGCGACTTCTCTCCGGCATTGCTCGCAAATGAGACGTTTGGTAAGGTGTGGTCGGTCATTGGCATTACGTTTGTGTTTGCTTATATTATCACTCTTTTTTCACTTACGCTTCTGACCTATGTTCTGGCGTGCGAGCGCTTTTATAAGAGTATGTACTCCGATCAGGGCTACTTAACGCACACGCTTCCCGTAAGCCCGCTTTCCAACTTAAACGCCCGGCTGATCACTTCGACCGTCTGGCTGCTTCTGTCGGGAATCGTTCTGGTCTTAAGCGTGGGCGCGCTTTGTCTGTCAGATAATATTTTTAACATCTTCAGCGACTTTCAGTACTTGCGCTATCGGGATTTGGACAGCGCCGTTTTGTTTTCGACGGGATACCATTTTCCCGTTTTGGTGCTGCTCCTGCTGCTGCTTATTCTTGCGGCATGTGCAAATGCCCTGCTGCTCGTATTTGCGGCGCTTTCCGTGGGACAGCTTGCCAACCTGCATAAGATCCGCGCAGCGGTCGGTGTTGGTGTGGCGTTGGTATTCTTAGAACAGATCGCCGCATCCTTCCTCATGTTTCATCTTGCAGAAGCGGTGGATCGCCGCGCTGAGGCCCGTCTCCTCGATACTTCCGCCACATTGGAAGAAGTACAGGATCTGATGCAGCTTTCTTTTCAGACCTCGATTTGGTCCATCATCGGCATATTGGTTGTCTTTTCCGCCATCTATTATGCGGTCTGCGGATTCATCATAAAGAAGCATGTCAATCTGGCATAGTTTCCGCCCGCCGCAACTGCTGCAAGCAGACGGAAAACGCTTTGCTTCTCTGCTTATCGTACAGTCAAAAAGGGATGCCGCACATCATGGTGCGCGCATCCCCTTCTTATCTTTACAGTGTCATTGATCTGAACCCATTCTCTGCCGCGAAAAGATCATCATATTTACTTATCCCTATAATGAGAACCACATTGGACAATCTTTATCGTATTATTCTCTATACGATAAACAATACGATTGGCATCATCGATCCTCCGGCTCCAATATGCTGACAGATCGCCGCTTAATCTTTCCGGTTTTCCGATCCCGTCATATCCGTTTCTGTCAATATCTTTTATCAACTGAAGGATGCGCTTTAACGTTTTTTTGTCCTGCCGCATCCAATATTGAAAATCCTCCCACGCCGCATCTGACCATGACTTAATCATCAAAATCTACCTCATGCACGGCGCCGCCTGACGCTTCCATCTGCGCCACAGACTCTTTGAGTCTAGCCATATTTTCCTGTGAATAAAACGGATCTACGGACACTTCAAATGGTATCCGTTTCTCCCGTCCCAATTTCTTAAGATAAATATTGATTGCCGTTGATAAAGACATTCCTATATCTGCACAAGCCTGCTCTGCCTTTTTCTTAACATCGTCCTCTATGCGTAAACTGATCTGTGCCATCCTGTCACCTCTTTCTTTATGATGCACTTATTATATCCTATATTATAGCATTTGTAAAGCATTTTGCTACACACGAACCTGCCAACCTTTTCCATTCGGTGAATAGCAAGGCAAGCGCCCCTTACGGAAACTCGTAATACCATTCCTGCAGCATTCCGTTCCCGTCAATGAAATAGCCCGTATCCGCATTGACAAAACTATAACCCTGCACATCCTCATAAGGAAGAAGCCTTGTCAGAATCCAGCTCTCCGGCGACTCTGCCGCGTGCGTATTCTGATACAGCACATACCGAATGTCGTCCCCGACACATTTTAATACCAGCGCACCCTGCGTGCCATCTTCTCCATAAAAAACAGGTGCAAAACCGTCCGCATATCTCGCATCCGAATAAACGGCAACGGATACACTTTCCCACGTTTCTCCGCCGTCCCGCGTACAATAAAGATAATCTTCGCCAGATCGGGGACTTACCCCGATATATCCGACTTCCCCGTTACAAAACGCAATCCCGGTCGGATAGCCGGATACCACACTGCCTAAATCCGCCACAAAAGAAAAACTGTTCCCGCCGTCCGTCGTGCGATAAAGATACTTTTCCATCAGTCCGCACGCGGGATCAGAACAGATGAGCAGGTACCCGTTCGACGTATCGGAAAAGCTCACATAAACGGTTCCCATCGGGAAATACTCCGACTCCGTAACCGGAATCCGCGTGCTCCGCCGCGTAATCAATGCTCTGCCGTTCTCGCTTCCCACGACCGCTGCCTTTTGAGCGAGTTCACGGATCAGGATGATCTCTCCGGGTTTTGAAGAAAACCCTGCGTAATACGCATACTCCTCATCAAGAAAACAGCAGGTAACCTGACTGCCCTCCAAAAAACATGCGCGGCTGCCTGTCCACTCATCTGCTATGGCAAAAGGCAGGCTTCCCAACACGGAAAACCGCCCTGTCCCGTCTTCAAAATGGAGAATATGATAATCCTCGGTTAACGCCCATCCGTACTGTCCGTCGGCAAGCACGGCACATGCCCGCAGCATCGTATTCCCCGCTGCATTCTGCGCCTGTTCCGATAACTCTCTGCTCCGCTCCACCAGATCGATCGTCAAACGGGACTGTACCTGTTCTCCCTGATCATCCACAGAAGACAGCGTTATCTTCAATGTCATCATCGACGTCGTAGACAGCACATCTTCCGCCTCCGCAATCGGAATGCTTTTTCCGATCTCCCATTCCGCAACCTCAATCTTATGATCCATCGAAAAAGCAGGACTTGTCCAGACCTCGTGTTTCTTCTCGCTTATCAAAACAGACCAATCCTCCGGCAGATGATCACTTTCCGGTATCGTAAATACAAGCTTTCCGTCCGCTGTGATCTCTATGCTTTCCTCTAGTCTGGCAAGAAGCGCCTCGTCCGCTTCCCTCACATTGTCCGTTCCGGCATAATCCGCCATGCCGGCATTTGGCGTGCTTCCGTCCTGCCCGTTTCCGCGCATCTCTGTACGCGCGGCAGGATCGATTTCTTCAGCGGAATCCGCTCCCGTAAACGTACAACCGGTAATCAGCACGAGCATCGCTGCCGCAAGGACCGCCGCCCATGCGGATCGCTTCTTTTTCCCGGTGACCGCGAGCAGCCGCTGCTTTAACGCCCTTGCGCTGCCGCTCATGGAAGCCGTTGCTGTCAGCCGGATCGCGCCGCGTTTTAAGGGCGCCTGGTCGAGCAGACTGCGCCCATAGTCCGCACATTCTTCCTCTGTGATCCGTGCGGTCACACCCTCATCACAGGCAAACTCACAGTCCTTCGCTGAAAAATATGCCGCCGCCCAGACAAACGGATGAAACCAATAAACCGTCAGACAGATCAGACGGACAAGACTCCAGATATGATCCCCGTGCAGATAATGCTGCCGCTCGTGCGCCAGTGCAAACGCGCGGTTCTTCTCATCGGCAAGCGCCGCCCCGTTTAAGTAGACCGCCGGATGCCATACGCCAAACAGACAGGAGGAAGCCAGCTTCCCACATTGATAAACCGGAATCGCCCCGCCTCTCCCTGCGCATGTTATATCTTCCATCCATGTCCGCGCTTTGCGCAGCTTCCGGTAAAATATCAGATTGACTGCCAGCAGATACAGACCCATGAGCGCCGAACCGGCCGCCCAGACAGATAACATCGCTTTTCTTAATATCCCTGCCTTTATTGTCCGCGGTTCTGCCTCGCCCTGCATACTCACAAGATCCTGTGAAGCCGCCGTACCCTGCATCCTCATGCGGCTCTGCAAAGCCGCTGCCTGCAGCGTTACCGCCATATTCTGCAAACCCGCTTCGTCCTGCGTGTGTCCGATACCTGTCTGCACAGATGCGTCCTGTGTCAAAACACGTTCCATGCTATGATTGGGATGCACGATCACCGCGCTCTGACGGATCATCTGTCTCGCGGATTGTCCCGCCGCTCCGCCGACCGCTTTCTCTGATAATCCTCTTCCGTATCCATATGTTCCTGCCAGGCCTACGCCTCCTCCGGCTTCCCATGCCCCCGCCAGATTGACGGCTCCCCCGGCTTCCCATGCCTCCGTCGGACTGACGCCTCTCCCGGCTTCCGACTGCTCTGTATTTTGATCAAACCATGTCTGCACGGACGGCACATAATTCATGACGCTGACAGGACTTCCCGGCAGCGCAAACGGACACGCCAAACGCAATACGACAATGAGCCAGAGCGCATAGCGCATCCGAAAGCTGATCCGCTTTCCCAACGTCGCCCGAAGCAGGATCACAAAAAGGATCAATACGCTCGATCCGACCAACAAAGCCTCCATGCTCACTCCTCCTCTTTACGGGCTGGTGTCTCGTTTAACAACGCGAGCAGACTGTCACGCTCCTCCTCAGTGATTCCCTTTTGCTTTACAAACGAATTGACCAGCAGACCGAGGCTGCCCCCGTACACACGGTCGAGCAGCGTCTCCGTCTCCTCCATTGCCGCCTGAGATCGCGAAATGCAGGTCGAATAAAGCCGTGCACGTTCCCCCTCGCGATATGCGACCGCACCTTTCGCCTCTAAACGGTTCAGCATCGTGATGACCGTATGCTTTGTCCACCCATACAACGACCGGATCGCCGCAGAAAGCTGCGTGATCGTCTGTGGCTCCTTCTGCCACAACTGCTCCATCAATTTCCACTCATTTGCCGATAACCGAATATGTTCCATATGAAATCCTCCGTTTCTGCCTTGCGCGTCTCGTGTACAGCGTCCGCTGTCTCTTTTCTGCACGCAGGATAAACTATCTAAGACGAGTATAACTCATGGGTAGACGTCTGTCAACTTTTTTGCAGAGAACATTTTGCCACGATAACCCTGATAAAACACCTTGATAAAACGCTTGATAAAACATCGAATAATTCTTGACAACCGCCTTCTTTTATTGTACTATCTTATAGTCCGAGTTGATCTGTATCTTCATAGCATATCGGATTTTGCTGTGTGGATTTTCCGTGGATCCATGGATGATTGGTATCGCGATGCGTGGCTCAGCTTGGTAGAGCGCTACGTTCGGGACGTAGAGGTCGCAGGTTCAAATCCTGTCGCATCGACGAATAAGGGCATGAGTGGAAAACCGCTCATGCCCTTATCCTATGAATTTTCCTCGAACCGCCGCCGCTCTCTCCTTACAACCGCCTCCTGCCAAACGACCATACCCCCGCCGCCAGATTGACAACGCAGAGTCCCGCCGTCACACACAACGCCGCCGCATGATCGGCGGGCGCCTTTTCTCCCGTAAGAAGCGCCATGGACGCCGACAACGCCATGGGCGAATAGGATTTAACCGCCGGAATAAGCGTCAGCACATAGGACAGGACAAAACCCGCGCCGACCGTGAGCATGACCGCCGCCGCCGACTCTGCAAACCCGGATGCCGCAAAAATGATGGATAAAAGCCACATGCCGAGCATCCAAAGGCAGAATGCGGCAAAAAACAAATGCGCCGCAATGCCGTTATCCCAAAAATACGCGCTGTACGCATAAGTGATCGCAAAGCTGACCGCATATCCGCCCGTCCACAAAACGGCGGTAACAAGCGCCTTTGCACCGATGATTCTTCCACGCCGCATGCCTTTTGCCACGATCGGGATCAATGTCCCCTTTTGCAGCTCGCTCACAACAGTTCCGCTAAACATCACGATCATAACGATAAGCATGACCGGCATGTTCTTATAAAACTGCGCCCATGCCGTCAGCGCATCCACACCGATGATGCTCACCGACATGCCGTTTCCCGCAATCTGTTCCAACATCATTTCCATCATCCACGGCGTGAGCTTCGCGATTGCGGGACTCATCACGCCAAACAGGCAGAACAATAATAACAGCAGCATCAGCCGCCCCGAACGCAGCAGCTCCCGGACTTCCTTTTTTATGAATGCCTTCCATTGTCTCATCCGCCCGTCACCTCCATAAACAGATCTTCCAGCGTCGGTTCCATGCGCTCCAGCCGCCCCAGTTCAAACCCGCCGCTTTGCAGACAGCCCCACAGCTTCCCCGCATCCTGATCCGCCCGGTTTTCCAGTACGATACGCTGCGCGCTTTCCCTTGTCCCGCCGCCGTAAAGCTGCAGAAAACGCTCTGCTTCCGCCGCGGACACAAATTCGAGCGCCACGCTCCTGCCTTTTCTTTTTGCCTTCATCTCCTCAAGCGTCCCGTTCAGCACGATCCTTCCCTCATGCAGAAACGCGATCCGGTCGCAGATGCGCTCCACGTCGGACAATATGTGTGTGGAAAAAAGAACGGTCGTCTGCTCTCTGACCGCATGCAAAACTTCCAGAATTTCTTTTCGTCCGGCGGGATCGAGCGCCGAGGTCGGCTCATCACAAATGAGCAGCTTCGGACTGTTTAAGAGCGCCTGCGCAATTCCGAGGCGCTGCTTCATTCCGCGCGAGAATCCCTTGATCCGTTTATTCGCCGCCTCCAATCCGACCAGCTTCAAAAGCTGTCCGGATTTTTGCCGGATCTCCTCTCTGCCCATACCCGTAACCTCACCGCACATGGTAAGATATTCCGCCGGCGTCATAAACCCGTAAAACTCCGGCACATCCGGTAAATATCCGATATAGCGGTTCGTCCGGTTCTGCCCGTATACGACCGGCTCCCCATTGACGCGGATGTCGCCGCCTTCCGGCTTTAACAGCCCCAGCGCCAGCTTCATCGTCGTCGTTTTTCCTGCCCCGTTCTGCCCGATAAAGCCGAACACGGAATGTTCGGGAACCGCGATACTCACGTCGCGTAAGACCTCTGCGCTGCCAAATGTTTTTTTCACATGGGATAATGTCAAAATCTCCATCATGCATCCTCTTTTCCGAATAAAAAGTAAGCGATCGGACCGATAAACGCCATCCCGACGATCACAATGACCAGCCACAGCGCGCGGCTGCCGCGTTTATAATTCTTGTGCGTCAGCACATGCCATAACGTGAAACCAAGCAGCGCAAACTGCGCGACGATCAATGGGATCAAAAACGGAAGCATTTCCTGTACATTCATTCCTAAATTCATATGTGATTCTCCTCTTTTCAAAATATACTTTTCCGGATTTTCTGTCAGTTATTTTCCGGCAAGCTCCGCAAGCTGTCTTTTCAGCCGCGTAAACTTCTCCCCGCCCTCAAGCGGCGCAAACGCCGGATGCGCCAATGTCTGCACGAGACTTTCCGTGACCACTTTTTTGTCCCGCGGCGCATGGGCGCCGTTATCCAATTGCTCAAACCACTCGTTTAACCTATTAAAATAAGCGTCCTGCCGCAGCATGATCTCCGGTGTGGACAACAGCTCCTTAACACAGTCGATATACTGATCCAACTGTGCGAGCGCTTTGTCTTTTTCCCCGCAGACAGCATAGGAAACCGCCGCCTGATACGCAAACTGCGCCATGGTATTTGGATGCAGCTTTGTGAGCGCGTACGCTTTTTCCACCTGCGCGATACGGGCAGCCGTCTCCTCTACGACCGGTAATTCTCCTGCGTGGATTGCCAGATACTGTCCTGCGTTGGCGACCAGCGACAGCACATGGCGGTACATAACACACTGGGTATAACTGTCCGCCGTCTCCGCTTCTCCGATCATCATGTATGCCTGCGTCAGCACCGTATCCGTCTGTGTCAGAAGCCGGATCGGGTTCTGCACCTCTTTTAACAGCTCTACGACCTCTTTACCCTTTCCCTGCAACAGACAGATCATCGCCCGCAGCGCCGCCGCGTCCTCGCAGAGCGCGACGTCCTTGCATTGACTTTCAATACGCAGGCTTAAATCTGCCGCCGCATCCAACACGCTCTCCTGCGCCTCCTTCGTGTCCGCCAGCATATAATGATTCAGCCAAAGCGCCCCCATCTGAAATAAAAACGGATAACAGGAATAATAGCGCTTCACATAACCGTAGCTTTCCTCCATGACCTCCCGGAACGGACGCACCGCGAATCCCGCGGCAAGTTCCTGATAAATCTTTTGTATCTGCTCCTTTGCCAACTGCGGCTCATATCCGATCAGCTCGTCGATACGGACGTCAAAAAAAGAAGCAAGCTGCGGCAGCAGCATCACGTCCGGCAGCGTCTGGCCGTTTTCCCACTTTGAGACGGACGCCTTCGTCACGCCGACAAAATTTGCCAGTTCTTCCTGCCGGATATTCTTTTCATGCCGCAGTCTCATGATATTGGCTCCGATCTTTAATGCGTCTGTGTTCATTGCCGTTTTTCCTCCTTTTTTTCATTATCGCCCATCCGCCGCCGGAAAACAATCGAACGGCGCGATACTTTGTGATATTAAATCAACCGTCAGGAAACTTAGCAGACGTGAAATGCTTCTTAAGCTTATCGCGCAAAAAGAGCTTCGCGAAAACGCGAAGCTCTTTCCTCTTTTTGTCAAATTACGGTTCCGCATCGGATCCCTTGTTACTTCTTTAACGCGGCATTTGCCTTTTCAATCATTTCGACAAGCATTTCTCTTGTCAGACTGCCGTCCCCGAAGCTTAAATTGCCGCGGATCGGCGTCTGCTCCATCATGGATTTCTGCATTTCCTCGTTGATCGCCTCGTCCGCTGCCGATTTCTCCTTCTGCTCCTCTTCTTTGCGGGACGTCCATGCCTCCGTGGAAAAACCGTCGTCCTCCGCCTCTTCTTCCGCACTCACGACCTGCGGCATGTAATTCTTTAAGAGCGGCTCCATGGCTTCGCGGACTTCCGGATGCTCCAGAAGTTCGTCTAACGTCGTGTTAAAGTCAATCGTAAACGGAAGTTTCCCCGTGGACTCCACCGTAACGGTCTCCTCTAAACGAATGTCCCGCGAGGACGCCGCGATCTCAATTCCGTAATCGCCGCTTTCCACATACCAGTCGTGAATCTCCGTATTAAAATAAGCAAACGCGCGCTTTTCCAGTTCAAACGTGACCGTCTTTGTCTGACCGGGCTTTAAGAACACTTTCGTAAAGCCGCGCAGCTCCCTGACCGGACGGTTCGCAACGCCTTTCGGATTGCGTACATAGAGCTGTACCGCCTCTTTTCCCGCCATCTTTCCCGTATTTTTAATATCCGCGCTGACCGTCAGCGTATCGGTATCCCTGATCGCATTGGCGCTCACGCGGAGATTGCTGTAAGAATACGTTGTATAGCTTAAGCCATGCCCGAACGGGAACAGTACCTCCATCTCGCGCTTATCGTAATAGCGGTAGCCGACAAAAATGCCCTCGCGGTACTCCACCCTGTTTTTTTCACCCGGAAAATTGAGATAGGACGGATTATCCTGTACCCGCAGCGGGAATGTCTCGGCAAGCTTGCCGCTTGGATTTACTTTTCCAAAAAGGACGTTGACCGCCGCACCGCCGACCGCCTGCCCGCCAAGGTAGACTTCTACCACCGCTTTGACCTGATCGATCCACGGCATTTCCACCGGGGAGCCGTTATGCAGCACGACGACCGTATTCGGCTGTACCTTCGCCACCTCGCTGATCAGATAATTCTGACAGCGCGGCATGGACATGTGCTTTCTGTCATAGCCCTCGGACTCAAAGTTATCCGGCAGTCCTGCAAAGATCACGGCAGTCTCCGCCTGCGACGCCGCTACGACTGCTTTGCGGACAAGTTCTTTATCAATCTCATCCTGCTCGTCCTCATAACCCTGCACATAACTGATATTTGCCCTGATCCCGTATGCGGAATCATTCACCGCGTCCATTGCGCTCTCCACCTTAAAGCAGTTGATGTGGGAGCTTCCGCCCCCTTGAAAGCGCGGCTTCTCGGCATATTTTCCGATAAACGCGATGCTGCCCCGGTTTTCCAGCGGCAGGATCTGTTCATTTTTCAAAAGAACGATACACTCCTCCTCGATCTTTCTGCTCAATTCGTGATCGGCGTTCATATTCCAGACGGTATCCGGCTTTGCCTGCTCCGTATAGCGGTACACGATATTTAAGATCCGCTCCACCGCTTCGTCCAGCACGCGCTCCTCCAAAGTCCCGTTCTTTACCGCTTCCACGATTAGTTTATCATTCTCACCTTTAGAGGACGGCATTTCCAATTCCAGACCGGCTTTCAGCCCCTTTACGCGGTCGTTGACCGCGCCCCAGTCGCTCATGACATACCCGTCAAATCCCCACTCGTCACGAAGAATGTCCGTCAAAAATTCCCTGCTGTCCGCGACATGCAGTCCGTTCACGCGGTTGTAGGAACACATGACGGTCCACGGCTTTTGTTTTTTTACCGCGCCCTCAAATGCCGCCAGATAAATCTCACGCAGCGCCCGCTCGTCGATCTCCGAGCTGCTCGTCAGTCTGCGATATTCCTGATTGTTCGCCAGATAATGCTTTAAGCTCGTACCGACGTTCTGGCTCTGCACGCCCTTGATATGCGCACCGGCAATCTCCGTCGCCAGATACGGATCCTCGCTGAAATACTCAAAATTGCGCCCGCAGAGCGGAGAACGCTTAATATTGGCGGCGGGACCTAAGATCGTGCCGACGCCGACCGCCTGACATTCTTTTCCGAGCGCCTCACCCATTTCCTCCAGCAGTCCTCTGTCAAAGGAGGCGCTCGTCGCGCACGCGGTCGGAAAGCAGACTGCTTTAATACTCTCGTTCACGCCAAGATGATCCGCCTCCTCGTCCTGCTTGCGCAGTCCGTGCGGTCCGTCGCTGACCATATACGCCGGAATGCCTAATCGTTCCACGGCTTTGGTATGCCAGAAATCGCCGCCTGAACACATACCGGCCTTTTCCTCCAACGTCATCTGGGAAATCAATTCTCTTAATTTTGCCTGCTCCATCTTCGTCCTCCTTTTTTATTTTTATTTATGACCTCTCATATTCCCGCTCCGCCCGCTGCCTGTCGGTAGGAATACCGGTTCTTTCCGGCATTTTTACTCTCGTAAAGCGCCTCGTCCGCTTTTCCAAGACACGTTTCATAATCAAACGCTTCTTTGCTCATGACCGCGATACCGATACTGCAATAAATCGCATACGGCTTCCGCGCCGAAAGCTTCTTTTGAAACTCGTCCAGCCGTTGATCCAGAATTTCCCTGGACACATAATTTTTCAGGAAAACGACAAACTCGTCGCCGCCGAAGCGCCCGATATAATCCGTCCGCCGGAACGTCTCGCGCAGGATGTCCACAAACGCGCGCAGCACGTCGTCTCCGCCCTGATGTCCGTATTGGTCGTTAAAGTCCTTGAAATCGTCAATATCAAAGATCAGGAATGCGCAGGACTCTCCCTCTCTGGCGTCCTCTTCCATATATTGGACGGTTTTTTCCTCAAACGCCTTGCGGTTCAAGGCGTTCGTGAGCGGATCGCGCGTTGCGGCGCGCTCGTTTTCCAGCTGTCTGACTTTTTTGTCATTGATGTCTTTCAGATAATACAGCGCGTACATCTTGCCGGTCTCCGGCTCCTTAAACGCATGGACAAACAGCTCCATCCAGTGATACTCATCCTCATTTTTTCTGCGGAACTGCAGATTGACCGTTGCGGCTCCGTCTTCATACGACTGACGGACATGATCGACGTTGATATGGCTGTAATAGTTTTTGTAATCCTCCTCCGCCACAACGTCGCGCGCATAGGCGTCCTGCATACGCTGGAACGTCAGATGCTGCTGTCTTCCGATCGTCAGATACTTCTCCCAGAAACCGCCGCCGGAAAGCATCATGCCGGTATCCATGTCAACCTCGGCATAAGCGCTCGTCTCGGAAAGGATCGCCTGATAAAAATCTTCTTTCCGCACATACTGGCGCTTGATCGCCTCTCCTCTGGGCAGATGCTTATAAAGCATGTCTTTCGTGATCAGATGGTATCCTTTATAAGTATAAACACCATCCTTTGCCTTACTCAGACGCCCCACGCATCGGACGGGAACCTCACCCAAAACCGGATGCTGCCACGGATATTCCAGCTCCACGATCTTTCCGGTCAGCATCATATCGCGCACGGCGTCCTCGACATAGCTCTGATAGCCGCCGACAATATTGCCGTGCCAGTGCGCATAGCACTCCTCGCCGCTCAGTTCCTGCCGTTCCTCCACGCCGAGCAGCTCCTTCATGCCCTTATCGGCATACATGCGGCTCTCGTCCGCGTTCGTGTCCGTCTCGATCATCCACATGCCGATACGCATATCCTTCAAAATATCTGCTTCGCGCACGAGATTTAGCGTTTCGGAAATCACATCGCCCTTTTCATCCGCCGTCATCATGCCTTTTTGCAATAACACCGCTCCCATCATCGGCGCGACGCGGGCCAAAAGCTCCTCGTGATAAGAATTCTTTTTGGGATTATCAACGCCGATAAAGCCGATCACCTTTCCGTCATGCAAAAACGGTACGACAATGAGCCTGCGGATATTCTGTTCATACAGCGTCTTCCACATCTTCGGCGCAAATTCCTTATAGACATCAATATCGGGAACGATCTCCGCCTTGCCCGCGGCGAACTTTTTCATCCACGGCCCGACCAGCTCCTCCGGCAGGGAAAGCAGCTCCGCCTGCATACTCTCTACCTGATTTTCACACCATTCGTATAAATTACTCCATGTATGATGATTCTCGGAATATAAAAATAAATAGCAGCGGTCCGCTTTATAAAACGTCCCTGTCTCACATAAGCATTCCCGGATCGCCGTATCTAAATCCCTGTTTTCGATCAAAGCGGCAATGCTCCGGACCGTCTGCTCGCTGACCTCTAACCGCGCCTCCATTTCCGCCTGCAGCTGTCCCATGGCGGACAGATCATAGGCGATCTCTAAGCGTGCCGGTTTTCCGTTCCAGTGAATGAGCTTATCCCGCACAAACATTTTTCCCTGTGTCTGACTGTCCCACACGGATGTCATAAATTTGGTCGTATCCAGCTTCCGGTGCAGGCATTCCGCACAGGGCTGATCCGCTTTACGGCACACCTGATAACACGGCTTTCCCTCGTAATCGTTTATTCCGACAAAGCGTTTTGCCGCCGTGTTCATATAATAAAGCTCATAACTGTCCGCATCACTGACATAGACGACTTCCTCAAGCTGATCAAGTACGGTCTTATACGCATCCTCCGGACATCCCTCTGCGCGCCATTCCAGACTGTCCGCTTTATCCGATTGTTCTAATGCGGTCTGCGCATCTTTTTTCCAGTCCTCCTGCTCCTTGCTGTCATAGAGATAGCGCCGCTCAAACTCCTCGGCGCCGACCGGCTTGCTGAAATAATACCCCTGCATCAGCTCCGGTCTCAGCCCTTTTAACGTGCGCATCTCGTCAGCGGTCTCCACGCCCTCGCAGCAGACACGGATCTGCACACTGTGCGCCAGCTCTAATACATTCTGGAGCAGGCGGTAATTGTAGGCGCTCAACTGGATGCTGCTGATAAAGCTTCTGTCAATCTTCACCTCGTCAACTGCCAGTCCCTTCAGGTAACTCAACCCCGAATACCCGGTCCCGAAATCATCCACGGAAACCTGGATCCCGCGTCTGCCCCACTGATAAAACAGCTGGTTAAAGTTCGTAAAATCCTGAAGCGGCATACTTTCCGTCAACTCCATGACAACCGCGTCTCCCGGCAGTTGAAACCGGTCAAGCAGCTCGTAAATCGTATCGCTCAATTCTTTTTGCTGGAGCTGCACATAGGAAAGATTGATGCTCATGGTGAACTTCGGGTTTAACTTCCGCCACTCTTTACACTGACGCATCGCCTCCTGCAGCACCCAGTTTCCGACAGGAACAATCATGCCGTTCTGCTCCAGAATACTGATAAATACACCCGGAAGAACGACGCCGTGATACGCCGAACGGTAGCGCAAAAGCGCCTCCGCGCCGACGACCTCCATCGTCTGCGCCGCGACCTTGGGCTGATAGCACAGGAAAAAACCGTCGCAATGATTCTGAATGCTGCGCCGCATTTCATCCGCAAGATCGATCAAATATAGCTGCTTTGTATAATCCTCTACCGAAAAGAACACCAGCTGATTTTTTCCTGCTTTTTTCGCGCGGTCAAGCGTACTCTCCGCGTACATATAGATCGTATTGGCGTCCGATATACCGGTCAGCGGATAAGTAACGGCGCCCGCAGAAAAAGTACAGTCCTCGCCGAGCTGCCTGCGGATGCTCTCATAAACGGACGCAACCATCTCGCGCTGATAGCCGACAAAATTGATGGCAAAATGATCGCCATCCAAACGATAAATGCGGAATTTATCGTCAATGCAGTTCTCCATCATCACGGTTACATTTTTCAAAATGCGGTTCCCGTGCGCTCTGCCGTATTTCTTGTTGATATATTTGAAATTATCCACGCCGAGAACAAGAAGCGTTCCCTCTTTATTTTGGCGCAGCGTCTCCTCAAAATCCTCCATGAATTTCGATATATTAAACAGCGCCGTCAAAGAATCCGTCTTACCGAGCAGTACCGTATCGGAAATACGCCCCATCATAAAGAGCCGTCTTCCCGCTTCATCATACACGACCTTACCCCTGCAGCTGATCCATACCTGATTTCCCTCGCGGTCAACCAGGCGGTATTCCATATCATGCGTGTCCTGCCTGCCCTCTAATACATAACGAATATCCTGCTCTAATGCCGCCGCATCATGATCATAGACCGCCTTGGAATATTCTTCCAGACTGTAACCGTTCTCCGGATTCCTCGGCAGCGGATAGCGCCCCGCAAGATTTCCCCAAAAATAAAAACGCCCTGTATCCAGTCTCGCGATATACAGATAGTCATCCGTGCTCTCATTCAGTATCCGCAAGGTTTCGCAGTATTGCTTGAACAGTTTTTCATCCTGCTCTCCAAATACAATCCTGCTCTCATTCTGCTCCATGCTTTTCCCCCTCGAACGCTATGTCATAGTTATATCAATTTTATAACAGATAAGGGTGTGATGCAAGTACAAGGTATGCTATGGGTGTAGATATAAAAAGGTGGCACTATTTTCTGCTTTATGATATAATATGACTA
>JAMPHA010000015.1:0-58219 GCA_023663615.1 Clostridium sp.
CTCGATGTCAGGAAACTTATTTCTCAAATCTGAAACAGGTCTGATCTGTAACATATGCCATACTCCTTATCAATATTTTATCTTAACTTTATCATTTTTCTTTATTGTATCCTTTTCTATGAAAAATGCAATCCCGCAAACCCTTTTTCATGTCATCCTGAAAACAGATTATAGATAAAAACAGGGAGCCCTGCACGGCTCCCTGGCGATCCCTAGTTTCATTTTATCTATATCTCCTTTGAATTTTGTCTTCTTGTTTCTTTTTCAGCTCTTCTTTCAAATACTCGTACCTGCGGCGTTTTTCTTCTTTTGCAAAATGCACTTCCCGCGACTGAACGGGGTTTTCCTCATAAGAAAGCGCCTCCGCTCCAAACTGCTCGCTTGTCAGATCAAATACACAATCCCCCACCACATTATAGCAATGATAATTTCCGTCAGGCCGCAATATGCCATAAACATCCCCGCCAAAAACATCCTGCGCAAGAAAAGCGGTAACGGAACACTGTCCCAATGTCTTATTTTCTTTCGTCCAGCTGCTCCTCATTCTGGGCGCGCAGGTATCTGCACACCATATCTCCGAAAGCAGATCATAGAGCTGTCTGGGATCCCGAATCTGCTTGTATTCATCGGCAGCAGCGGGCACATCCGCATGTTCCCAGCCGTAAAATGAATATTCTTTCATCCGCCGTTACCCCTCCTTTTCCTGCATCAGCCCGATAAAATATTCCGTATTCTGCGTGATATTTCCGTTAAAGATCGACGAACCCATCACGATCACGTTCGCTCCCGCATCGAGCACCATTTCAATATTATCGCGGTTGATGCCGCCGTCCACTTCAACATCCGTCGGCAGATTTTTTCGCTTGATCATATTGTGAACGCGGTTGATCTTCTCCGTGCAGTAATCCAAATATTTCTGCCCGCCGAAGCCCGGACGCACCGTCATGATCAGAATCATATCCACCAGATGCAGATACGGCTCCACCGCATGAACCGATGTCTCCGGATTGATTGCAAGACCGACCTTACAGTTCAACGCCCTGATCTTGGCGATGACCTGCTCCGGGTATTTCAGCGTTTCTAAATGCACGGTCAGAATGTCCGCGCCCGCTCTTGCAAAATCCTCCAGATACCGCTCCGGCTGATCGATCATCAAATGCACATCAAACACTCTGTCTGTCACATTTCGTATACTGCGTATGACCGGCATACCAAATGAGATCGTCGGCACAAACTGCCCATCCATCACGTCCACATGAATGTACTGCGCGCCCGCACGGTCCGTCTCTCTGATCCCATCTCCAAGCGCCGCAAAATCTGCCGCTAAAATTGACGAGGAAAGTATATTCATTTTCGTCTTCCCTTTCCCATTGATCCCTAAATCTGATCAACTGTTCCCATACCATTTTTTGACTGCCGCCCGCCGTGCACCCGCTCCCATATCGCTTTCCTGACCGCTGCCCGCCATGCGCCTGTTTCCATACCGTTTTTGACCGCTGCCCGCCATGCGCCTGCTCCATGCCGCTTTCCTGACCGTTCTCCGTCACGCGCCCGTTCAATATTTCTTTCTCTGCCGCAGTTCTTCAAACAATTGCACATACCGCTCGTAACGCTTAAACGGGATCCCCCCGTCCGCAACCGCCCGCTTTACCGAACAGTCCGGCTCATTTACATGCATACACCCCGCAAAACGACACGCGCCCTCATACGCATCCATCTCTGGATAAAAAAAATGAAGTTCTTCCTTTTCCATATTTTCCGGCAGTTCCAAGGACGTAAACCCCGGTGTGTCAAGTAAAAACGTATGCGCATCCACCCGATGAAAAAACGAAAGTCTCGTCGTATTTTTTCCGCGCCTGATCTTTTCGCTTAATTCCCCAGTCTCCATCACGGACTGCTGCAGAATCTCGTTGACAATGGAAGATTTTCCGACGCCGCTCGGTCCTGCGACCGTCGTTGTTTTTCCCAAAAGCTGCGCCCGCAGCTCCTCCATGCCCGCACCGGTCTTCGTGCTCGTAAACAATAATCTACAGCCCGCACCCGCATATTGTCTGCGGATGTCTTCCTGTTCTTCCGGCGTGGATAAATCCGTCTTATTCATGCAGATCAGGCACGGAACATCCTGCCGCTGCATCATGATCAGAAAACGGTCTAAAAGCTGATAATTTGGTTTTGGCTCCGTCATGGCAAAAATAATGAGCGCCTGATCGACATTGGCGACCGCCGGCCGGATCAGCTCGTTTTTCCGTTCGTGAAGCCTGACGATATTGCCGGTCGGCGGCTCCAAGTCCATCACATCGATCGTCACCCCGTCGCCGACAAGCGGTTTTTTATGTTCACGGCGAAAGCTGCCCTTCGCCTTACATTCATAAATGATGCCGTCCTCGCCGCTCACATAGTAAAATCCGGCGATCCCCTTTATGATCCGTCCTTCCATATGAACGCGTTCCTCATCCTGTTTCTTTCCCCCGACTCCAGTTTTCATGAAGAATCCGCTTGCGGATTCTTCGGTGTGAGACATAGAATTTCTTAGATGACGTACTTTGGCATCTTAGAAATTCTTCTCACACTTTACTCCTCCTCGGTAAACGGAACGGGATACTGCTCGCTGCGCACCTCTTCCGTAACACCTGTCACCACGTTTCCGGCTTCATCCGTCGTCGTGGTCGTCACGGACACAACATAAGTGACCACGACATATCCCTCCGGGACATTGCTTATCCTGCTCACGTTGATGAAGATCGGAAATACGTTGGTCGTCGCATTATAATAAATATTATTGTCGCTGCCGATGAGCATGACATTTGCCTCGCCGCCGCTGTATTCCGGATCCATCGGCGCTTCTACCTGAATATTGCACGCGTAGGTACGCGGCTTTGGTCCGATACTGATCTTTAAGTCAACCGCCGTTCCCTCTGTCACATTTCCTCCCGGCGCGTAGCTTTGGTAATATACCTGCCCGATCGGATATTCGTCACTATATCCTTCCTCGGCGGCCCCAACCTTTAACCCGACCGCAGACAATGCCTCCTGCGCGGCCTCCTTCGTATAGCCAAGCACCTGCGGTACCGTGACCGTGCTCGTATCCGCGCCGTCGCTGATCAGCAGGGTAACCGTCGCGCCGAATGAAACGCTCTCCCCCGCCGTCGGCGTTTGTGAGATCACATACCCTTTCAATACCGTAGAGGAAGTCGAGCGCTCTATCGAAACCCGAAACCCGCGCTCCTCAAGCATTTTTGTCGCTTCCGCCTGTGAAAAGGCTCCGCCGGAAGAGACGTCCGGCACCTCTGCCCTGCTGCCCTCCGGCAAAATGGCAGGCGTCGGCGTCACCGCCTCCTGTGTCGGTACCGGCGTACCGCTTACATCCCCGTCCGCGCCGCTGATCGGGAATACACCGAGCACATTTCCGACAATATAGACGACAACGCAGCCGATCACAACTGCCACGATCACCATGATCGCCGTCGTGATGCGTTCCATCGTCGGATTATAATCCTCAACATCCTCTTTTGCCCGTGCAGAGGAAGGCGTCTGCCTGTTCTTCGTCTTCGTCTTCGGCTTGTCCGCCGCGGACCGCGTAGTCGTATTCGTCCGCTCCCGCTCTCTCTCCCGCTGCTTCGGCTGCTTCTCCCTCGCCGCGTTCTCGTTTAAGCGCATCGGCTCCGGCTTCACGGGATTGAGGCGCCCGGTCTGCTTTTTTGTGAGATTCTCACGATCTTTCAACATGCGTGTCTCGCCGTCCACGTTCACGCCGTTCATGACGACAAAATTCTCGTCCGGCGTGATCAGGGACCGCTTTAAGTCCTCGATCAGGGATTCCATCGACTGATAGCGGGCATCCGGGCTTTTCTGGGTACATTTCAGCACGATCTGCTCTACGCTGATCGGGATCTCCGGCACAAAATCACGCGGCGACGGCATCGGTTCCTGAATGTGTTTAATGGCGATCGCCACCGTCGTATCCCCGTTGAACGGCACTCTGCCCGTCAGCATCTCGAACAGTGTAATGCCTAAAGAATAAATATCGCTTTTTGCGTCGCTGTATCCGCCGCGCGCCTGTTCCGGAGACGTATAATGCACGCTTCCCATGACGTTGGAGGTGATGGTATTACTCGTCGCCGCCTTGGCGATACCGAAATCCGTCACCTTCACGCGTCCTTCCTTGCTGATCATGATATTCTGCGGCTTGATGTCGCGGTGAATGATATGATTGTTATGCGCCGCCTCAATGCCTAATGACACCTGTATCGCGATACTGACCGCTTCCTTGACGGAAAGGCGCGCTTTTTTTTCTATATATTTCTTTAATGTAATGCCCTCTACCAGCTCCATGACGATGTAGTAAATATCGCGTTCCTCACCGACGTCGTACACGTTCACGATATTCGCATGCATCAATCCTGCCGCCGCCTGCGCCTCTACACGGAACTTTGAGACAAAATTCTCGTTTTCGGAAAATTCCTGCTTTAAGATCTTGATCGCGACCGCGCGGTTCAGTTTATGATCCTTTGCCTTATAGACATCGGACATTCCCCCGGTTCCGATCTTTTCCAGTATCTCATATCGGTCACCGACTATCATTCCTATTTTAATCATATGACTATCCATGCTCCTTCAATTCCGGAATCCTGCTTACTTAGCGAACGGCTCGATCAAAATGACGGAAATATTATCGTTTCCGCCGTTCTCGTTTGCTGCCTTTACCAATTCCTGCGCCTTCTCGACCACATCCCGCTGCCCGCTTACGATCAGCCGGATATTCTCATCCTCTACCATATTGGAAAGTCCGTCCGAACACAGCAAAATCGTGTCGTCACGCATCAGTGCAACGCAGAAAAAATCAACTTCCACCTGCTCTTTTACCCCGACGGCACGCGTAATGATGTTTTTATCCGGATGGTTTCTTGCCGTGCTCCGGTCGATCCCGCCGATCCTGACCATCTCCTCAACCAGAGAATGATCCACCGTGATCTGCTTGATCGTCTCATTGATCAGATAAAGCCTGCTGTCACCGACATTTGCGACAAGCAGCTCGTCCCCTAAGCAAACCGCCGCGACAACGGTCGTCCCCATTCCCGACATGGCTGGGCGGCTTTCCGCCTGCTCATAAACAAAGCTGTTCGCCCGCTCGATCGCATGTTTTAAGATTTCCTTCGGATCGGTTTCCTGATTCGCCTCAATATCCGAAACCATAGTCTCGACCGTATAAAGCGACGCGTAATCGCCCGCGTTATGTCCGCCCATACCGTCCGCCACCAAAAACAGGTTCGGCAGGTTCCCGATCGGCATCTCGGATGTGTAGACCGCATCCTCGTTCAGTTTTCTTTTTTTCCCGACATCCGTAATGGAAAATGTCTTTAACACTGTCAGTCCTCCCGTATCAGTCCGCCATACGAATTCCTACAAAGTATATCATGTCGTTTTCGGAATGTAAACTAAAATTGCGCGGTCACGCTTCTCCGAAGCTGTCCGCATGCGCCTTCTATGTCTTTTCCCATCTCCCTGCGCAGCGTGACGGGAATCCCGCTTTTTTCCAAACAATTCTTAAACGCGGCGATCGCATCCTGCTTCGACCGGACCCATCTGCGTTCCTTCACCGGATTGAGCGGTATCAGGTTCACATGGCAGTTTTGTCCGCCGATCAGCTCCGCGAGCGCCCTCGCATCCTTAAGCGTATCGTTGACGCCGCCGATCAGGGCATATTCATAAGTAATCCTTCTTCCCGTACATGCAAAATAGTCCTCACATGCTTTCACCGCATCATGAATATCATAGCGCTTCGCGATCGGCATCAGCCGCTCGCGCGTCTCCTGATCGGGCGCATGGAGGGACAGCGCCAGCGTGATCTGCAGCTTTTCCCCGGCAAGCCGCCTGATCTGATCCGTGAGACCGCAGGTGGACACCGTGATATTGCGCTGACTGATATGCAATCCTTTTTCATCGCTGATAAGCGCCAAAAAGCGCACAAGCGCTTCATAATTATCGAGCGGTTCCCCCGTTCCCATCACCACAACATGGGATACGCGTTCGCCGGTCAGTCTTCCGATCTGATAGACCTGCTCCAGCATTTCCGACGCCGTAAGGTTCCGGACAAGACCGCCCAGCGTGGATGCGCAGAACGAACAGCCCATCCGGCATCCGACCTGGGAAGAAATGCAGACCGAGCAGCCGTGCTGATAGCGCATCCACACGCTCTCCACCACATTTTTGTCGGATAATCCGAACAGAAACTTCTGCGTGCCGTCGATCGCGCTTATAAGCCTCTTTTCCACCGTCAGACCGGTATAAGTATATTGCTTCTCCAAACGCTCCCTGAGCGTTTTCGGCAGATTGGTCATATCCGAAAAATGCTCCGCCTGTTTTCCGTGCATCCATTCATAAATCTGTTTCGCGCGAAAACGCGGCTCGCCCAACGCGGCAAACTCCTGCTCCAGCTCAGAAAGCGTCATTGATTTGATGTCCTTCTTTTGCATACGAATCCTCCATGCCTGCCGCAGAGCGGCAAATTTACGCGCCGGCGCGGAGCCTGCGATTGCGGCGCCTCTGAGGTTTTAATCCGAATTTCCATTTCAACCCGTCCGTTTCCGAAACCTTGCCAAAAAAAAGCCGTCCGTCTCATGGATCCCCGGCAGCAATTGTAAATATCCCTGTTTTGTCGTCTCTCCCAAAAGCGCTTCCGGCAGATACGGATCAAGACTCTCCGCCGCAAATCCGTGCGCGATAAGGTAAGGAAGCTGCCCCTCGTTCTCGTCCGGATTGATCGTGCAGGTGCTGTAGATCAACACGCCGTCCTCTTTGACACAGGCGCACGCCGTATCCAGAATCTTTCGCTGGAGTGCGACAAGCTCCTGCATCTGCTTCGGCGTGACCCGGTGGCGAATATCGCACTTCTTTCCCATGATCCCAAGCCCGGAACACGGTACGTCCGCGTAGACAATATCGTATTGTCCGACGTCCTCCCCACGCAGAACGGCCGCATCCTGCTGCCGCACCGTCAGATTATCACAATGACAGCGCATACGGTTTTCTTCTATAATGGCTGTTTTATATTCAGTTAAATCTCTTGATTCAACCATACCAGTTCCATGCAATTTCACTGCAGCGTGCAGACTCTTTCCGCCCGGTGCGGCACAGACATCCAGGATCCGCATCCCCTCGCGGATTCCCGCCGCTTCGGATACCAGCATGGAACTGACGTCCTGCACATAAAACGCGCCCTCTGCAAAGCCCGGCACGTTTCTAATGCCGTCCGCACCGGACAGCAGGTATGCATAATTCAGATAGGGATGGCGCGTAACGCCGAGCCCCCGCGCGCGCATCCGCTCCAATATCCGCGCATGCTCCTCCGCACTTAACCTTTCATCCATACGGATTGAGACCGGCTTTTCGGAAAGCATTGCCGAAAGCATCTTCTGTGTTGCCGAAATTCCGTATTTTTCGCAAAAGAAGCATACCAGCCATTCCGGCATGGCGTATTTCACCGAAAGCGCCGTCATCGGCTCCTCTTTCTCATCCGGCATCGGCAGCGCGTCCCGATTCCGCGCGATCGTCCGCAGCACGCCGTTGACAAACCCTTTCAGTCCGTGAAAGCCCCGTTTTTCCGCAAGCCGGACCGCCTCGTTGATCGCCGCCGCATCGGGAACCGCATCCATATACAAAAGCTGGTAAACGCCCATCCGCAGAATCTCCAGGATGACCGGCTTCATTTGATCCGTCTTTGTTTTGGAATATGCGTTCAGCACATAGTCGAGCAGAATCCGATATTCCACACATCCCTCAAACAGACGCTTGATAAACGCTTTCTCCTGCGTGGAAAGATAATCGTATTTTTGGAGCGTGCCCTGCAGGATCACATTGCTGTATTCCTGCCCGCTCTCAAGCTCCAACAGCATCGTGAGCGCCAGTGCGCGCACATTCACGGCACTCTGCGCTTTCCGCGCGCCTCTTCTCCCGACGGTGCCGCGTCCTTGTTTTTTGACGGTGCCGTGTCCTTGTTTTCCGGCGGTGCCGCGTATCTCTTTCCTGACAGCCCCACGTCCTTGTTTCCCGTTCACGTTATCTTCTCCTTCACGTTATCTTCTCCTTAATCGCGGTCACGCCGCCCAAACAGCAGGATCAGACGAAGGAGCTGGAGGATTGCCGTCGCTGCCGCCGCTACATAGGTCAGCGCCGCCGCCTTTAACACCTTTCGGCAGGAATTGACCTCGTCGCCCACCAGAATACCGTAAGAGTTTAAGCATGCCACCGCTCTGGCGGACGCGTTAAATTCCACGGGAAGCGTGACCACCTGAAACAGCACGGCCAACGCAAACACCCAGATGCCGATCTGAATGAGCACCTGATTATAGCTGAGCAGGATGCCGAGTAAAATGATCGGAATGCCGAGCTTCGAGCCGATATTCGCCGCCGGAACGAGCGCGGAGCGGATCGCGAGCGGTCCGTAATTTTCTTTGTGCTGGATGGCATGTCCGCACTCGTGCGCCGCCACGCCGACCGCCGCAACAGAACACATCCCGTACACGGAATCCGAAAGGTTCAGCGTCTTATTCCGCGGATCGTAGTGATCCGTCAGAGTTCCTTTCACCTGTCTGATCTGCACGTCATAAATCCCGTTATACTGTAAAATACGCTGCGCCGCCTCGGCGCCCGTCATCCCCGTCATACTGCGCACGCGTGAATATTTGGAAAACGTGCTGTTGACTCTTGCGGATGCGATCATGGACAAAACCGCGCCGATGATCACAAGCAGATACGTCCAATCCATATGATAATAATAATATCCCGGCATGTTATCTCCTCCTTGCCTTATGCTCTTCTGATTCTTTCTTTTCTATCCTTTTCCCTGTATCTTCTGCATTTCCTTTATACGCCGAATACTTCTCCGGTCCCAATCTTTACTCCCAATAAGAAATCCCTGACAGGCATTCTTTTTTTGCCGGAAAGCTGTACTTCCCGCAGGGCAAGCCTGCCCTCCCCGCAATTGACAATGATCTCCTCCTTTGTCACTGCGGATATGCTGCCCGGCGCCCCGTCCGCAGCCGCATCCGTGACCCGCGCGCGCCACAGCTTGAACGGTTTTCCCTCAAGCGTCGTATATGCGCCCGGCCATGAGGTGAAAGCTCGTATTTTCCGCTCTATGACCTCGGCGCGCTCCTGCCAGTCGATCTGTCCGAGTTCCTTGCTCAGCCGTTTCGCATAGGTCGCCTGCGTCTCATCCTGCGCCTGGGGCGTGATCTTTCCCGCTTCGATACGCGGCAGCGTCTCAAGTAACAGCGCGGCTCCCTCCTGCATCAGCTTTTCAAACAGGCTGTCGCCCGTCTCCTCCGGCGCGATCTCCACGCTCACGCCCGCCAAAATATCCCCCGTATCGATCCCCGCGTTCATCTGCTGGATCGTCACGCCCGTCACGCGTTCCCCGTCTAAGATCGCCCATTGGATCGGCGCGGCGCCGCGGTATTTCGGCAGCAGCGAAGCGTGGATGTTCACGCAGCCAAAACGCGGCATGTCGAGAATTTCCTGCGTTAAGATCTGTCCGAACGCGGCGACGACATAAATATCCGCCTCATACGCCGCAAGCGCCGCGACCGCTTCCGGCTCCCGTATTTTTGGGGGCTGCAATACGGGAATCCCGTGCTGCACGGCAAACTCTTTGACCGGCGGGCTTGTCAGTCCCTTTCCTCTCCCTTTCGGCTTGTCCGGCTGCGTGACGACGGCAGTGACCTCATACCCTGCCTGCACGAGCGCGGAAAGCGCCCCGACCGCAAAGTCGGGCGTACCCATAAACACGACTTTCATTCTCACCCTCCATTGCCACTCTAGTCTTCCTCTTCGTCTTCGAGATCCTCCACATTCATCAGCTCACCCTCGACCTTTTCCACGTAGAGATGCCCGTCCAAATGCTCGCATTCGTGGCAGATCGCGCGTGCCAACAGCTCCGTTCCCTCCAGCTCCATCGGCTTCATATCCCGATCGAGCGCCACAACCTTCACATAATTCGGTCTTGTGACAACGCCCGTCTTTCCCGGAACGGACAGACAGCCTTCATTTCCCGTCTGCTCCCCGCTCGTCTCAATGATGCGCGGATTGATGAGCACATACGGATCCTCGCCCGTCACGTCAACGACAACGATCCGCTTTAAGATGCCGACCTGCGGCGCGGCAAGACCGACGCCGTTCGCCTCGTACATCGTCTCGAGCATATCGTCGATCAACAGTTTTGTGCGCAGGCTCATTCCCGTCACTTCCTTCGCCGTCTTTGTCAGCACCGCATCGCCCATTACCCTGATTTTTCTGATCGCCATTCTTGCTTCCTCCTATATCAGATTCATCGGATCCATATCAAACAGAACCGTTTCTTCCCTGTCGTTTTTTTCCTCCAGATACCGCTCCGCTTCCTCTCTTAAAAAAAGAAGCGGTTCATACTCCCTGTGTTTATAATACAACACTTCCCGAAAAATGTCTTTCACTTTTCTTAGCGCTGCGGGCGCAGGTCCCATGATCAGCACCCCACGCTCCTTTGCAGACGCCTGCGTCCGCCTTTTGATCTCCTGCGCGAGCCGCTCCGCCGCCTCCTCGTCCGCCGCGTAAACCTGCACGGCAAGCAGATGTCCCATCGGCGGATAACGCAGAAATTCCCGGTAGGCAAGCTCCTCCCGGTAAAACCCCTCATAATCCTGCGCGGCGGCATAGCGGATACTGTAATGCTCAGGCTGATACGTCTGAATCACGACCTCTCCCGCGCTTCTTCCCCGCCCTGCGCGCCCCGCCGCCTGTGTCAAAAGATCAAACGTCCGCTCCCCTGCGCGGTAATCATTCGCGTTCAGGGACAGATCGGCGGCAAGGATGCCCACGAGCGTCACGTTCGGAAAATCATGTCCTTTCACGATCATCTGCGTTCCTACCAGAACATCCGCCTCCTCATTGAGAAAAGAAGAAAGGATCTCGTCGTAACTCTCTTTTCCCCGCGTCGTATCGGCGTCCATCCGAAGCACGCGCGCCTGCGGAAAAAGCCGCTTCACCGCATCCTCCACCTGCTGCGTTCCCGCCTTAAAACCTAAGATATATTTGGATCCGCACTGCGGGCATCCCGCGGGCTGCGCCTGCTCATAGCCGCAGTAATGACAGATCAGCCGCCCGCCGCGGTGCTGCGTCAGCGACACGTCGCAATGCGGACAGCGCATGACATGCCCGCAGGCGCGGCAGGAGACAAATCCCGCCACGCCGCGCCGGTTCAGAAAGAGCATACTCTGCTCCCCTTTTTCCATCCTGTCCGCCAAAAGCCGGGCAAGCCTGTCCGAAAACATGGAACGATTCCCCTGCTTCAATTCTTCCCGCATATCCGTGACCGATACGTTCGGGAGCGTTCCGCCGGTCAGTCTTTTGGTCAGTTTCAGCAGCGTGATCCGCCTCTCCTGCGCCATCCTGTATGCCTCTAACGACGGCGTTGCCGAGCCGAGCACAACGCTCGCACGGTGGTAGGAAGCCAGCTCGAACGCCGCCTCCCGCGCATGATAGCGCGGCATGTTTTCACTTTTATAGCTCGGCTCGTGCTCCTCGTCAATGATGATCACGCCGATCCGCTCAAAGGGCGTAAACAGCGCGGAACGCGGACCGATCACCACATCCGCCAGTCCTTTTTTCGCCCGCTCGCACGCGTCGTACCGTTCTCCCTGCGACAGGCGGGAGTGCACGACCGCCACGCGTTCCCCGAACCGCTCGTAAAACCGCATGACCGTCTGATAGGTCAGCGCAATCTCCGGGATCAGGATGATCGCCTGCTTCCCGCTCTCCACGACCCGTTTCGCGATCTCCAGATACACTTCCGTCTTCCCGCTGCCCGTAATCCCATACAAAAGAAAATGTTCGCCGCTTCCGGCACGCACGGCGCGCACCACGCGCTCCGCCGCTTCCTGCTGCTCGCCGCTGAGCGGGTACGCCCGTTCCTTATGCTCCGCCCTCGGCGCGCCGCTCCGATATTCCCGTTCGGTCAAAAGGCGGATGTCGTCCGTCTTTTCCAACGCGCGGATCGTCGGCAGCCCGATATGCAGCTTCGCCGTCACCAGCTCATAGGGAAGCGACTCATGCTGTACGAGCTGCTTTAGCAGCCGCGCCTTCGCGCACTGATGCTTCCCCTCATACCGCGCCGCCGCCTGCTCCGCCTCTTTCGCGCTTCCCACGCGTACTACGGTGCGTTTCAGCTTATCCGCCACCTTGCGCTTCACCGGCAGCACCGTCTTTAACGCCGTGATCATGGTGGAGCCGTACCGCTCCCGCATCCACGCCGCCAACCGGATCGCATCCGCCTCCGCCCCCGTCTCGTTCTCAATCACGGACGTGAGCGGCTTCATTTTTTCGGGCGCCCACTCCGGAATGTCCGTCAGCTTCAGCACATAGCCTTTATGTTCACGGTTCCCCTTGCCAAACGGAACGAGCACCGCCGAACCGACGCGCACGCGTGCAGTCAGTTCGGGCGGCACGATATACTGGAACGTCCGATCCACGCTCTCATGCGAAATGTCCACTATGATATTGGCATACAGCGTCCGACGCGCACCGTCCATCCTGAAGCCCGTCCCTTTCTTTTGTCATTATTTTTGGGCGATTGCGAAACGCAATCAATTACGTTTATGATTGTACAAAATATACAATTCTAAAAGCAGGCGCTATGAGATCGCCGGTACTTACATGCGGTATTTTCGCATGTTATGTACCGCTGCGATCGAATTGCAGCGAGAGCGTGCCTGCGTTGAATTGTATATTTTGTACAATCTCACAGCCTATATCATGCGTTTCGCAGCTGCCTGCTCACTTTTTCCCCGTAAGCTCCGCCAAAATCCGCCGCTCATCCATCGGATATTTTTTTCCGCAGATCTCCTGATACGTCTCATGCCCCTTGCCCGCGAGCAGCACAATGTCGCCCGCACGCGCAATTTTCAGCGCATAGGCGATTGCTTCCCGTCTGTCCCTGATGCGGACATAGCGCCCGTTTGTGCGGTGCATGCCGGTCAAAATATCGTCCATGATCGCGTCCGCATCCTCATAGCGCGGATTGTCGGACGTGATAATGCTGAGGTCCGCAAGCCTTCCGCTCGTCTCCCCCATTTCAAACCGCCGGGTCCTCGAACGGTTCCCGCCGCAGCCGAACAGGCAGATCAGCCTCCGCGGGCAATATTCCCGCAGTGTGCGCAGGATACCGGCAAGCGCCATCGCGTTGTGCGCATAATCAATATAAATCGAATACTCCGGACAGACGGACGCATTTTCCATCCGTCCCGGAATGCTGACGCGCCGCAGTCCCTCGCGAATATCGGCAGGCGATACGGATAACCGCTGACACACCGCGACCGCCGCCAGCGCATTTTCCACGTTAAACCGCCCCGCAAGCGGCAGATAGAATCGCCCCCGCATCATTTCCGGCACGGTGAAACTCACGCCAAGCTGCGCGCCCGCGCATTCCCTCTGCACGCAGGCGGCGCGGACCCGCTGGTCTTTTCCAAAAAAAGAAAGCTCCTCACAGCCCGCAAGCGCCGCCATCCCGCCGCAGCCTGCGTCATCCGCGTTCATGATCCCGATCCGGCACTGCCGGAACAGCTTCGCTTTCGAGCGGAAATATTCTTCGGTGTCCCTGTGTTCTCCCGTTCCCACATGATCGTTTCCGAAATTCAAAAATACGCCGATATGAAATACCATACCGTAAAGCCGCTGCATTTTCAAGCCGATGGACGACGCCTCGACCACCGCCGCCTGACAGCCGCCCTCCGCCATCTGTGCAAGCGCTTCCGCGATCACATAGGACTCCGGCGTCGTGTGCGTTCCCTCCGCCATCCCGTATCCGCAGTCAATCCCAAGCGTCCCGATATAGCCCGCGCGGATTCCCGCCGCCGCAAGAATCTCGCGGATCATGCACGCCGTCGTCGTTTTTCCCTTCGTCCCCGTAATGCCGATCATGGTCAGTCTGCGTGCCGGATACCCGAAAAAACAATGCGAAACCATTGCCAGCGCTTCCCTCGTGTCGTCTACTTTGATCATGGTCATCGGACTTTCTTCCGAATACCCGCAAATTTCTTCTACAAGGACCGCTGCCGCCTGTTCCTTAGCCGCCCGCTCGACGAACCGGTGTCCGTCCGTCTGTGCGCCACAGATACAGACAAACAGGCAGTCCTTTGTGATCCTGTCGGAGTGATACACAATGTTCCGTATCTTTTTATGTATGGAACCGCGCAGCCGCTCATAGGGCAGCCCCGCGATCAGCTTTACAAGCTCTTCCATAGCGCTCCGCATGATTTTTTTCTATTATATCGCACCTCGCGGCACTTTAGAAGCAGAAATCTTTTGTTTAGAAACTTTGTGTTTATTTTATTTTTTTGTCACAAAATGGACACATTTATCTTTTATATTATATCTCGGATAGTTGAAAAACTACTATCTCCCCCCTCATAAGAAATAAGGACCTCAGAGAATTTCTCTGAGGTTCTTATTTTTTATCATAGCTGGCGGACTTTTTTGTAATCAACGATCACAAACTGCACTTCGCTGCGCCCGCCGTACTCATGGATTTCCGGATAGTAGACGACCGACAGGCTCACGCCGTTTCCGCGCGCCTCGTAAAGTGACGACAGCGCGCCGTCCCCGAAGTTTTCCCGGATATAGGCATCAAACGGCTCATGCGCGCTAAACAGCGTCATGGCAAATCGCTTGTTTTGTTCGTCCAGCACACCAAAACGCATCACACGGTCATTTTTTCCGACCGGCTTTGCCGACAAAAACGTCAGGTTTTTCTGTGCGAACAACGGCTTGGGGTTTCCCGTTCCGAACGGCTCTAAAAGCTTTAACTGTTCCGTCAGTTCCTTTGTCACATAAGAGAGCGGCATCGGCATGTCAATGTGAATCTTCTGAACAAAATCTTCCTCCGTCAGCGTGCTAAGTTCGTTGATCCGCCTGCGGAACGGTTCGACATTCTCTTTTGGCAGCGATAACCCTGCCGCCATTTTATGCCCGCCAAAGCGCGTGAACAGCTCTTTGCACCGGCTCATTTCCTCATACATGGAATAGGCTTCAATGGAGCGTCCGGAGCCTTTGACTCCGTCCTCCGCGTCGGTCAGAACGAATACGGGGTGGTGAAAGCGCTCCCGGATACGCCCCGCAATGATACCGGCAAGGCTCTCATGACAATCCGGCAGATAAAGGACAAACACCGGATTCTGTTTTACATCCATCGCCTTTACCAGCGCCGCCGCCTGCTCCGCCCCCTTTAAGGTCATATCCTTCCGGCTGTCATTTAAGCCCTTTAGCTCCTGCGCGATCACGAGCGCTTCCCTGTCATCGTCACAGGTAAATAAGGACAGCGCACGCTGTGCGCTGTCAAGCCGCCCTGTCGCGTTCAGACAGGGACCGAGGATAAACCCGACATGATACGGCGTCAGCGTCTTTCCCGTAAGGTCGTTGACCGCGATCAGCGCTTTCAGTCCGGGATTTTCGGTATGCGCCATGATTCGAAGCCCCTCGCGCACCAGAACGCGGTTCTCCTCCCGCAATTCCATCACATCGCCGATCGTGGCAAACGCCGCAAACGCCGCCAGTTCCTGAAACAATTCCTGCGGCATCCCACAGGCGGCGTCCTGCACCGTGTCCTTCTTTCTCAGATACATCGCGCGGATCAATTGGAAGGCGACGGCGGCGCCGCAGATGCCCGCGTACGGATACCGGCTGTCCTCCCGCTTCGGATCGACGATTGCCGCCGCGCGCGGCAGAAGGTATTCCCTGCTTCCGTCTTCTTTTTCCTCATATGGCACTTCATGATGATCCGTCACGATCATCTCCATGCCGTAGGATGCCGCCAATTCTGCCTGCGGCGCGGCGGCGATCCCGTTATCACAGGTCAAAAGCAATCCCACCCCGTCGCGGTGCGCCTCCTCGACCAATCTGTCATTTAATCCGTAGCCGTCCGTCATGCGGTGCGGGATTGCCGTATCCGCCTGCATGGAAAAAGAACAAAGTCCCCGATACAAAATATACGTTGCGCAGACCCCGTCAATATCATAGTCCCCGATAATACGGATTTTCTTTTCACGGCTCTCAAACAGCTTTGTGACCGCCCGTTCCATATCGGGTAACAGAAACGGATCGGGAAGCTCTTGCAGCGTCCCGTTTAAGAACCGCGCGATCTCCTCCTCCGTCTTCACATCACGGTTGCGGATGATCCGCGCCAGCACGGGATCAATATGAAATTTTTGTGCGATCGCGTTAAAATCTGCTTTTTTCGCCGCGACAAACCATTGATTCTCCATTGGAACCTGTCTCTCAAATCCTGCGATTTCCACTTAATCTTCTTTGGCGCTCCCCTTGATCTTTGTGCGCATCACATACCAGAGCGCGCCCGTGATGCAGACGGACGAATAAGCGCCGCAGATGATGCCCGCCATGAGCGGCAGCGCAAAATCACGGATGGAGGAAACGCCCATGATGAACAGCACAAGAACCATGATAAACGTTGTCAGCGACGTATAAATGCTTCTTGTCAGCGTCTGGGTGATCGACCGGTTCACGATTTCCGCCACATCCGCTCTCGGACCTTCCGTTTTTAAGTTCTCCCGCACACGGTCAAAGATCACGATCGTCGCATTGATCGAGTAGCCGACGATCGTCAGCATACACGCGATAAAGGTATTTCCCACCGAGATCCGCGTGACCGCGTAAAACGCCAGCACGACCAGCACGTCATGAACCAGCGCGATGACCGCGCTCGCCGCAAAACGGACGTCCTTAAAGCGGAACCAGATATAAAAGAGCATACAAATCGTCGCAATAACGACTGCGACGACCGCGTCCGAACGCATTTCCTTACTGATCGTCGCGCTGATATTCTGATACTCCACTTCCTGCGTCACACCGAATTCATTCTGCAGCACTTCCATGACCTGCGCACGCGTATCTTCATCCAGTGTCCGCGTCTTGATGGAAATCGTATGCATATCCTCTGTCGCGACGGACTCCCTGATTTTTGCCGCCTGAATATTGTTGTCGCCGATCACCTCCGCGATCGCGGGTTTGATCTGCTCGTCGATCTCCTCTAACGTATAGTCGCGCGGCATGGACGCCTGGAATGTCGTGCCGCCCGAAAACTCCAGCCCGAAATTCATCGCGTTTCCGTTCATGCCCTTATTGACACCCATAAAGACAAATCCAAGCACGATAACCACGCCGGATATGGCAAAAAAGATGACTTTCTTTTGCAAGAAATTCACGCTCTTTCTTTCTTTCGCCCTGCCGTAAAGCTTCTCGCTCTTTAATCCGACCGCAAAAAACGCATTCAAAATCTGTTTCGTGATAACAAGCGCCGTAAACATGGAAAGCACAATGCCAAGCGCCAGAGTCTGTGCAAAGCCTTTGACCGGTCCCGTTCCCATCGCCATCAGCACAACCGCGGCAATCAGCGTCGTCACGTTCCCGTCCACGATCGCGGATAACGCTTTTTTGAATCCGATGTTAATCGCGCTCTTTACCGTCTTTCCGGTTGCGATTTCTTCTTTAATACGTGCAAAAATAATGACGTTGGCGTCCACCGCCATACCGATGGAAAGGATGATACCCGCGATTCCCGGAAGCGTCAAGGTCAGATTCAGGACATTTAAGCAAAGCAGCGTCATGATAACATATAAAATCAGCGCCAGTCCCGATGCAACGCCGGGGATCCGGTACACCGCGATCATAAAAATAATGACAAGTACCAGACCGATCGCACCCGCGTACAGGCTTGTCTCGATTGCTTTTTCACCGAGCTGCGCGCCGACCACATTCGAGCTTAATTCTTCCAGTTCCAGCTTCAGACCGCCGATGCGGATATAAGAAGCAAGCTGGCTCGCCTCCTCAAAATCCATTGCCCCGCCGGAAATCTGCGCCCTGCCGTCGCTGATGACGGAATTCACGCTCGGAACGCTGATAAATCCGCCATCGTAATAAATACCGATACTCCATCTTCCCGCGGCTTTTTCGGTCGCAACGGCAAATTTCTCCGCTCCGTCATCCGTCAGCGTCAGATCGACCACCACATTATTAGCGCCGGTCAGGTTGTCGGTAACATACCGCGCCTCCGCGCCCTTCACATCCGTACCCGTGATCACAACAGAACCGGACGCCTCGATCTCCTCCATGGAGCGCGCCAGCGTATACACAAATTCGTAACCGCCGTCATCCGTCACATTGAGTCCCTGGGTATAATTCAGATTTCCCGCATCGTCATATTCCAGAATAAACAACAGGGAACCGGGCTGTCCGAGACGTTCCAAAACCTCCTCGGCATTAGACACGCCGGGAATCTCCACGTTGATCCTGTTGGAGCCCTCCTGATAGACCTGCGATTCCGTACTGTAATTCTGCTGCTCCACACGCTTTTGCAGTTTGTACACCGTATCGCTCATATCCTCCGACGACGGTTCCTCATCGCCCTTCACCTGATAGGTGATGCTGACGCCGCCCGCCAGGTCGAGTCCCCTCTTGATATTGCGCGCAGAACCGTGATGCGCCGAATCCACACCGTATACCGCCACAAATCCAAGTCCCGCGATCAAAACCGCCGTAACGATGAGCGTTATGATTCCTCTGCTCTTTTTCATGATCCTTCTTCTCCTTTTGCTTCTCCCTTTATTCCGTGTCATTCCAAAATGCTTTTCCGGCATTTCACAACGGCTTCCATCCCTATGCTATGGCTCCTGCTCTTCGGCAAGCGCAGCCTTCATCCCTATGGCTCCTGCTCCTCGGCAAGCGCAGCCTTCATCATGATCGCACATTCCACGCGCTTGCGCTGGAGGCTGCACCCGATGTCGTACGCCCCGTTGATGCTGCCGTCAAAATGATACGCGTTTGCCGCACAGCCGCCGCTGCAATAAAACTTCGCAAAACAGTTTTTACATTTTTCTTTTGTATAGACATTGCAGTCCTGAAACTGCCGGCGTACTTCCGGTCTGGTAATCCCCTCGTCCACATTGCCCATCAGAAACTGCTCCTGACCGACAAACTGATGGCACGGGTACAAATCCCCCCACGGCGTCACCGCGAGATATTCGCAGCCCGAACCGCAGCCCGACAGACGCTTTGCCACGCAGGGGCCGCCCTCTAAGTCGATCATAAAGTGGAAGAAATTTACCGGTTTTCCCGCCTTCCGCCGCGCGAGCAGCTCCTTTGCCAGCCTGTCATATTCCCGCTCGATCGCCGGAATGTCCTCCTCGCGGATGGCGTAATCCTCCTGTGCATCGGCAACGACCGGTTCCACGGAAATCTGCTGAAATCCCAGATCCGCAAAATGCAGGATATCCTCTGCAAAATCCAGATTATATCTGGTAAAAGTCCCCCGCACATAATAATTCATCTGCCCCCGGCTCTTAGCGGCATGAAGGAACTTCGGCACGATCTCGTCATAGCTGCCCTGACCGCCCCTGTGCGGACGCATCCGGTCGTGAACCTCTTTTCTTCCGTCCAGACTTAATACGAGGTTTCCCATCTCCTCATTGATAAACGCGAGCTTTTCCTCATCCAAAAGAATCCCGTTCGTCGTCATCGTAAAGCGGAAGCGCTTGTCGTGCTCTTTTTCTAAGCTTCTGCCATAAAAAACGAGCTCCTTTACCACATCCCAGTTCATGAGCGGTTCGCCGCCGAAAAAATCAACCTCCAGATTCGTCCGGTTCCCCGAATTTGCGACCAAAAAATCAAGCGCTTTTTTTCCGACTTCCAGACTCATGACAGCGCGCCTGCCGTGATATTCTCCTTCTCCGGCAAAACAATAACGACATACCAGATTACAGTCGTGCGCAATATGCAGGCAGAGCGCCTTCACGACGGTCTCCCGCTTTTTCATCGAGTCGATATACGGCTCGTAAATGTCCTTCGTATACAGCATGTCCGCTTCTTTTAAGGACAGCAGCTCCTCCACTGTCTCCGCGATCTCCGCCTGCGTGTGGGCGGCAATGCGGCGCGCGGCCGCTTCCTGCTCATCCGCGCGGTTCCCGGCATCCTGCGCCGGGCTCTGCCCTCCGGCTTCTGCAGGCGCTCCCTGTCCTCCGGCTTCCGCAGACGCGCTCTGCCCGACAACATACGCCGTGATCTCCTCCGCCTGCGTCAGCCCTTTTTCCAGCGCTTCCTCCACAGGTCTGACCAGATCATAGGCAAGCGCATCCATGACATGCACGGAGCCGCTGTTGACGTCTAATACGATCTCATATCCATTGCTTTTGTACTGATGTACCACTTCTATCCAGCCTTTCTATCTCCATTCCTTTTTTGCTCATAGGAACTTTCACGATTTCAAACGCGTTTCGCATCAACGAAATCCTTTTTTTGCACTAACGCACAATAAGCAGCGATTCCCATCGCTGCTTACAGCATTCCTTCTTCCGAATCCAAAATCTCTATTTTGCCTGCTCACAGGTCTGATTCCCCACCGTGCAGGAAGTCTTACATGCGGACTGGCAGGAGGTCTGGCACTCGCCGCATCCGCCCTTCTTCATGGATTTCTTCAGATCTCTTGTGTTCAATGTCTTAATATGCTTCATAAGTAATCCTCCCGATCTTATCCTGATCAATATGCCGCTCTGCATCCCGCGGTCATCTGCCTATAACAGTTCGTAGTATAGCACAGATCGCCATCCGTTTCAACCAAAATTTTTCGCTGCGCTTTTTGCGCCGCGTTTCATGCCAGCATACCGCTTCCCGCACTTCGCATCCGTTTCACGCCAACATACCGCCGAGCATGCCGCTTCCCGTGCAAAGCAGGAACGTCGTCACCAGATTCGGACCAAAATCCGATACGGACCGTTTGACCGCCAGCGTCATGACGAGCAGCACGGCAAAATACAGTCCGCCCTGCAAAAGCCCCCATAAATATTTTCTGTTTCCCGCTTTCTTCCCGGCGATCAGACCGGATACCAGCGCGGATACCACATAAATGACAATAATCCCGATCGACACGATCTGTTCCGATAGCTGCATTTTATACAAAAGTCCCGCAAGCAGCAAAAGCAGCGCCCCCGTGATCAGATAGCCGAACAGCAGACATTGCAGCACACGCACAACAGGCGGACGCGGAAGCCGCAGTTCTTCTCTCACACGCATTTGTTGTTCCATCATGAAATCCTCCCATCTCTGATTCTATCCATTCTTTACCGTTTCCCGGAGAATCCGTTTGCAGCCGATTCCCCAAAAGAGTTTACCGGTCAGCCTCTTTTCCTCCATAACTATGTATATTCCGCCATCGTTCAAAACTTGACAAGCAGTTGATAACATTGTATATATTTAGTAAACACATATTATTTTTCGCACAATTTTGTGCAGATAGGAGAATTATGCCACCCCTTAAATCAATTGACCCGACCGTCACTTTTGTCAAGCTGTTCGCACTGTTTATCCTTCTGTTGTTATCTTCTTTCTTTTCATCGGCAGAGACTGCATTTTCCACGGTAAGCCGGATCCGCATCCGGACACTTTGCGAGGAAGGCGATAAACGCGCCCTCACTGCGCAGAATGTATTGAACCGGTACAGCAAAATGCTCAGCGCCATCCTGATCGGCAATAATATCGTCAACCTGAGCGCATCTTCCCTGACAACAACGCTTGCCACGGAACTGTTCGGCAGCGCCGCAGTCGGCGTCGCTACCGGTATCCTTACGCTGCTTGTTCTTTTGTTTGGCGAGATTGTCCCGAAAACCAAAGCTATGAGCCGTTCGGAAAAGATGGTCTTATCCTACGCCCGGATCGTCCGCTTCCTCATGTGGCTGCTCACACCTTTCATTTTTATCATTGATAAGCTCTCAAACGCGCTCCTGCGCATGTCCCATATCGATCCGGACCAGAAGATCGCGGCGCTCACGGAACGCGACCTGCACACGCTCATTGACGTCAGCCACGAGGACGGTGTGATCGAGAGCGAAGAAAAAGAAATGATCCATAATGTCTTTGATTTTTCCGATTCCGTCGCAAAGGACATTATGATTCCCCGCATCCATATGACGACGATTTCCCTAAACGCAGGCTACCGTGATGTTCTGCGCGTATTCCAGGATTCCATGTATACCCGGATTCCCGTCTATGACGACGATCCCGATTATATTGTCGGTATCATCAATATTAAGGATTTTCTTCTTTTAACAAATAAAAGTTCGTTCCATATCCGGGATATACTGCGCGAAGTACATTATACTTACGAATTCAAGAATACGGCGGATCTGATGCTGGAAATGCGCGAAAAAGGCTTTGCGGTTTCCATGGTACAGAACGAATACGGCGCCACCGCCGGTATGATCACCTTCGAAGACCTTCTGGAGGAGATCGTCGGCGAAATCCGCGACGAGTATGACGAGGATGAAAAAGAACTGATCCAGGCGCTGAACGAGCGGGAATATCTGATCGAGGGAAGCATGAAGCTCGACGACATCAACGACGCGCTTTCCCTGCATCTGGAAAGCGAAGACTATGATTCCATCGGCGGAATGATTATCGACAAGCTGGAACGGCTGCCGAAGCGGATGGACCGCGTTACCTTGGAGGACGGCACTGTGCTGGAAGCGTCGCAGGTACGCAGGAACCGCATTGAAAAGGTGAAGCTGACGCTGCCGCCGCCCGAAACCGCTCCGTCTTCCGCGGAAACAGAGGGAAGGGAGCGATAAATTCGGGATTTGCAGATAAAATGATTAAACTTTGTCCGAAAAATTCATCTAACGAACTCCGAACGAAAAAATAACGTTAGTGTTTTTGCATTTTTTTCAAAAACGCTCACGTTAAATATCGTACACCTTTGATGAATATCATGTACTTTGTCTTCACCATCCAAACGATTCTCCGCACTTTGAAGTTGCGCAATTGAAAAAAATCGCACATGTAGATTGGTTGTTGTTTACCGAGGAAATGCTATACTGAAAATGCAGCGCGGTGCAAGAAAAAGAAAAAAGGAGCGTATTTTATGAGTTTCGGAAAAAATTTGCAGTTTTTAAGACATTTGAAAGGGAATATGACGCAGGAGGATTTGGCTGAAAAAATGAAAATCAGCCGTCAAACCGTATCAAAATGGGAGCTGGATACAGCACAGCCGGAAATAGATAAGGCGGTAGAACTTTGCAAACTTTTCAATTGTTCGCTGGACAATTTATTCCGCGATGACATGGCGGCTTGTGACGAAGCGTATACGAATTTGCGTGTCGAAACCGTCCCCGCTTTCCGCTACATCAAACATGCCGTTATAAGCTCCGATCCTGAAGGCGACGCGATCGACAGAGTTTTTTCCGTCGCCCGCAGCTGCGGCGTGGATAACCCTCGTGTCATTGGTTGGGATTTTCCACATGTGTCACAGGAACAGATCAATGTCTTCAATATGCACGGATACGAAGCGGCATGGATACTGCCCGACGGAGTCATTCCTCCCGACATGGAAATACACGATCAGGCGGATCACAGATATGCGGCGGTACACATTGAAGAGCCTTTTGAAAACCCTTTCGTGACGATTCCTAATGCCTATAAGACGCTTATGGAGTATATGCGGGTGAACGGTCTGGAGCAATCGTCAAAGGATGTTATCCCCTGCTTTGAAACCGATGGGGATATGGATATTTATATTGCTTGTAAGTAGCTCGTTGATTACGATACAGTATCATACGGATTTTGCCCTTACCTTATCTGTTCCGTCCCTGATACTGTATCGTTACAACATAGATTGTCCTGTGTGCTTCGTCAATACGGAAAATAGCGACATAATTATCAATCAGCAGTTGTCTGTAACCTTTTCCGGCATATCTGCCCTCGCCACGTTCTTGATGAGATTGCGGAAAAGTGTCTAAACCTAAAATAGCTTTCTTAATTCGGTCAACCTGCCCTTCCGCATTCTCAGGCTCCAATTTCTCACTTGCAATATATTCGTAAATACTGTCTAATTCGCGTATTGCCTTGGGATTGACCTTTACCTTGTATTTATCCAAAATGCTTTTTCTCCAATTCTGCAAAAACAATTTCTGCATCAACTGCTTCTGCTCCGTTTGCAATTTCCTGCTCGGATTCGCAGATGGCTTGGTCAATGCGATTCATTCTTGCAAATTTATCATATAGTTCGCTGCTCATTACAACCAAGTCGCTATATCCATTTTTTGTAATAAAAATAGGCTCCTGTTCCTTGTGTGCAATATTAGAAATTTCGGATGTATTGCGTAAATCTTTAATCGGCATGATAAGCGGCATGATGTTCGCTCCTTTCTGTGTCATAATTATAGCATTATTTTGTGCAGGAAACAATGAAAATATACATACGGGGTTGTTGGTTTGCGCTTTCCCAAACGTCTTACAACAACCCCGTTTTTTTTGCGATCCGGATAAGGAGCGTCCCTTTCGGGAATGCGCGCAGTTCGCGCTCCCCGACGCCCCCGATCTTTAGGAGTACCACGAAATAAACGCAGACCGCAATGCCGATCGACGCAAACAGGCAGACCGCATTGCTTTTTACAAGCTGATACAGCCCGTGATAAACGCCCCATGCCGCCGCGCCCATGACTGCCGCCGCGATCGACGGCATCACAAACGCGTTTTTGATCTCCTGCCGATAGTTCAGAAGTTTCCGCAGACTGCGCCCGTTTAAGAGCACGATCAGCCCCGAATACAGGATGGACGCGAGGACGAGCGCATACAGATTCCAGTCCGTCCCGATCAGCAAAAGAGCAAGCACGGCGCCCTGAATGATGAGCGCTGCGCCCGCATGGATCACCGGCTTTACGACTTTTCCGATTCCCTGCAATACGCCGTTCGTGATCGTGGAAATACTGAACAGAACGACCGTGACGGAAAGCCAGCGCAGCAGGCTTGACGCCATCGCAAGCGACGCTCTCTGCGGAAACAAAAGCTGCGTGACCGGTCTTGCAAGCACAAACAAACCGACCGTGGAGGGGATCGCCACCATCATTGTCACACGAATGGACTGGTCGAGTTTGCGGTTGATCTCCTTCATATTGCGTTTTGCATATTCGGACGAGATTGCCGGGATCATGACCGAGCTCATTGCCGCGGCAATCGCAATCGGCACATTGACGATGATCGTCGCCTTGCCCGAATAAATGCCGTACATCGTGGACGACTCCGCCTCGGATACGCCCTGCATTCCGCGCAGCACGCCAAAATAGATCGTCTGATTTAACGTCGTGCTGAAATTATAGATCAGATTGCTGAGCAGGATCGGCGTCACCATCAACAGCATCAGCTTAAAAATTTGTCCGTACGGAAGCGCTTCCCCCGTCCGGTCCCGCCGGATATTCTTTTGTAAGGATTTGCGGTTTAAGGCATAGACCCACGCCATAAACAACATGGCAATGAGCACGCCGCACCCCGTTCCGAGCGCGCTGCCCGCCGCGCCTAAGATCGCGCGCTGCGTGTCCGTGCCGCGCGCCGCCGACTCCCCCAACACATAGGCGGAAGCCGTCTGTAACACGCTCCCCGACGCATAGGCGCCCTCTCTCGCCGCCTCCGTCATGCCCGGCACCGATCTGGTAAAAAGATAAGCCGCACCGATGCTGACGCCCGCATTTAGAATCTGTTCAAAGATCTGGGAAACCGAGGTCGGCGTCATCGTGTGATGCGCCTGAAAATAGCCGCGCAGCGCGCCGAGCGGTCCGAAGATCAAAATGGTCGGTGCAAAGACTTTCAGCACCGCCGACGCGTTCTGCCCGACAAGCTTATCGGCAAAAAAGTAAAGCACTGCCGCCGCGGCAGCGCCTAAAACCATGACATACCAAAGCGCACAGATAAATACCCTGTGCGCATTCTTGTACTGTCCGAGCGCCAGTTTCTCGGCGATCAGCTTGGAAACGGCCGCAGGAATATTGTAGGAGGAAAGCATCAGAATGATGATGTAGATATTATAGGCAACACTATAATAGCCGTTTCCCTCATCTCCGATCAGCGAGGTCAGCGGGCTCCGATATAAGATTCCTATAATCTTAACAAGGATTCCTGCTGCCGCAAGAACCCCCGCCTGTTTCACAATGTTTCCCGTCTGCTTTGCCATGATCTCCACACTTAAATCTGCGCTTCGACAAAAATATTGTAGATCGCCTTGATCGCGCTTTCAAAATCTTCGTTTCTGACACCGATGATGATGTTTAACTCGCTGGAACCCTGGTCGATCATTTTCACGTTGACATTGACATGCGCCAATGCGGAAAAAATACGTCCCGCCGTTCCTCTTGTCGCCTTCATGCCGCGTCCCACAACGGCGATGAGCGCTAAATCGGACTCCATCTCGATCGTATCCGGCTGTGCGAGCTTATGAATGCCCGCAAGCACTTTTTGTTCTTTTTCCACAAATTCGGACTGGTGCACGAACACCGTCATCGTGTCGATGCCGGACGGAATATGCTCAAAGGAAATGCCGTTCTTCTCAAACACCTCCAGCACCTTACGCCCGAAACCAATCTCCGAGTTCATCATTGCTTTTTCAATATTGATCGAGCAGAAGCCTTTTTTTCCGGCAATGCCCGTGATCACATAGCTCGGCTTCTGGCAGGTACTCTCCACGATCCAGGTACCGCGGTCCTCCGGCCGGTTCGTGTTGCGGATATTGATCGGAATGCCCGCCCTGCGCACCGGAAAGATCGCGTCCTCATGCAGAACGCCCGCGCCCATATAGGACAGCTCCCGCAGTTCCCGGTAGGTGATCGTGTCGATCGCCTGCGGGTCGGATATAATGCGCGGATCGGCGATCAGAAATCCCGACACATCCGTCCAATTTTCATACACGTCCGCCCGCGCCGCGCGCGCGACAATGGAACCCGTAATATCGGAACCGCCGCGCGAAAACGTCTTGATCGTCTTATCCGGCATCGCGCCGTAAAAGCCCGGCACGACCGCACGCCCCTCTTTTGCCAGTCTCTTAGAGAGGATGGCGTCCGTCTTTTCCGAATCAAAATTTCCTTTTTTATCAAAACAGATGACTTCCGCCGCATCAATAAACGGATAGCCGAGGTACTGTGCCATAATAATCCCGTTTAAGTATTCCCCACGGCTTGCGGCGTAATCGCTTCCCGCCTTCTCCAAAAAATTCTGTTTGATCTTTTCAAATTCTTCCCGCAGGGAAAGCGTTAAGCCCAGCCCGTCAATGATCTCCTGGTACCGCGCCTCGATGCGTGCAAGACGGACGGAGAAATCCTTTCCGCGCTCCGCCGTCTCATAGCAGGCGTAGAGCATATCCGTCACCTTGGTATCGGAGGAATTGCGTTTTCCGGGTGCGGAAGGCACCACAAATACCCTGTCCTTATCCGCGCGGATAATGGCGCCCGCCTTTTCAAACTGCTCCGCGCTCGCCAAAGAACTTCCGCCAAATTTTGCTACCTTGACCATATTGATTCTTCCATGCCTTTCTTTTCTATCTGTCAGAATGAGAAAACAGTTTCTCGATCATTTCATAGCCGTGCGCGACCTCGTTTCCGCTCTGCGCGCCTTCTCTTTCATTATAGTTCCATGTATGGGACTCCGGCCTCTCACTGTCATACAGCAGGTACGGTACGGCGTCCGCCGTATGCGTGCGCACGCGGATCGGCGTCGGATGATCCGGCAAAATAAGCATCCGGTACGCTTCCCCCGCCTTGTCAAGTCCTTCCGCGATGAGCTTCGCGACGCGCTGGTCCAAATACTCGATCGCCTGCACTTTCTTTTTGACGCTTCCCTGGTGCCCCATCTCGTCGGGCGCTTCCAGATGCACATAGGCAAAGTCATAGCCGTCTTCCGTGAGCGCTTTCACGGCCGCCTGCGCCTTTCCTTCCCAATTCGTATGGAGTCCGCCGTTTGCACCTTCCACATGAATATTGTCCATGCCCGCGCCGACTGCGATTCCTTTTAAGAGATCGACTGCGGAGATCATCACGCCCCTCTTTCCGGTCTTTTCATAAAAAGAGGACAGCTTCGGGCGCGTGCCCGCTCCCCAGAACCAGCAGCAGTTTGCGGGCGGAAGACCTTTCTTTTTCCGCTCGGCATTCAACGGATGCCTCGTGAGGATCTCATAGCTCCTGCGCATCATATCGCGCAGCACGGGATCTTTAGGCAGATTCGGTCCGATCTTCTGCGTCAGTACGTCGTGCGGCTGCACCAGGTCGATGACCTTTCCCATTTTCCAGATCACGCAGTGACGGTAGCTGGTGCCGACATAAAAGCGATACATCTCGTTTTCTATTTCTCTGCGCACGGCATCAAGGAGCACCGCGCAGTCCTGTGTGCTGATTTCCCCCGAACTGTGGTCTAAAATCACCTGTTCCTCGAACGGCGCACGCTCCTCGGACAGCGTGACGATATTACAGCGCAGGGCAATATCCGTCTCCTCCATCGGCACGCCGATGCTCAATGCTTCAAGCGGCGACCGCCCCGAATAATACTTCTTCGGATCATAGCCGAGCACGGACAGGTTCGCTGTGTCAGACCCCGGCTTCATTCCATCCGGTATCGTATGAACCATGCCGATTTCCGCACATTTGCTCAGTCTGTCAAACGTCGGCGTATCCGCATATTCCAACGGCGTCTTTCCGTCAAGTTCTTCGATCGGCTCATCCGCCATTCCGTCTCCAAGGACGATCACATACTTCATACTGCTCCTCCACTCCTTCCGTTCCACATTCCGGTTTCAGGACTCCACCCGGATCATACTGAGAATGCCCTTCACCGTCTGTTCACGCTGGCGGTACTCCTTCTCCGTCATCACGTCCGTCAGGAACGCAAACTCATCTTGAAGTTCCGGCACCTCGATCTTCTCTACCAGACCAAACGCCGTGCGCACATCCGCAGACGCTTCCGCCTTCGCGCGGACAAAAAAGCGTTTGGACGTCTCGCTCACATTCTTCATCATCATTTTTTCGTCAGACCAGTATACGCGCAGATTATGATGCGCGTTCCGCGCACATTCCATCACATCCGACACGACGGCGCTCGCCGTCGGCAGTTTTCCTGCGCCTCTTCCGTAAAACATGGCGTCATCCAGCATATTTCCATGTACCAGAATGCCGTTAAACACATCGTTGACCGCAAACAGCGGATGCGTCTCGCTGATCAGAAACGGCGCGACCATGGCAAGCAGCTCGCCGTCCACATCCTTGCTCATGGCAAGCAGCTTAATGCTCATGCCAAGCTTTTGGGCATACTTGAAATCTTTATCGGTGATCTTTGTGATCCCCTCCGTGTAAATATCGTTATAATCGACCGTCTTTCCGCACATCAAAGAGGACAGGATCGCGATCTTGCGGCAGGCGTCATAGCCCTCGACATCCGCCGCCGGATTTTTCTCTGCGTATCCTTTTTCCTGCGCTTCCTTCAAAACATCCTCGTAGGAACAGCCTTCCTTTGCCATCTTCGTGAGCATATAATTCGTCGTGCCGTTCATGATGCCCGTGATCGCCTCGATCTTTTCAGGGATCAGGGAATGATTTAACGGACGGATGATCGGAATTCCGCCGCCGACGCTCGCCTCAAACATATAGTTGACATTCTGCTCCGCTGCGATCTTAAGAAGCTCCGCACCGTGCGCCGCAACCAGCTCTTTGTTGGATGTGCAGACGGATTTCCCGGCAAGCAGCGCTTTTTTACTGAACGTATAGGCGGGCTCCACGCCCCCCATCGTCTCACAGACAACGCCAATCTCTGGATCCTCCAGAATAACATTGACATCGTGCACGAGTTTCTCTTCCATCGGATCGCCCGGAAATTCCCGAAGATCCAGCACATATTTCACCTCGATCGCATCATCAATCTTTTTTTCGATCAACGTCTGATTTTCCTGAATGACCGTAACAACACCGCTGCCGATATTGCCGTAACCGAGTACCGCTACCTTTACCATGAATTGTTCCTCCTGCTTTTGATCGGTAAAAAAATCTATTGACTGATCCATTCGTAACTCTTAGGAAATTTCCCTCGCAAGAATTTTCACATGACGCACGCCCTGCTGTTGTTCCATGATACTGACCATCTTCGATACATCCCCTGTCGTCTTCAACACCTGAATGCTTAACGAGAGCGACGCGACTCCGCTGATCGGGATGCTTTGATGAATAGTCAGGATATTCGCGCCAAAATCACCGACGATTCCCAGTAAATGGGACAAGCGCCCCGGCTCGTCGTCCATCTGACAGGTCAGCGTGATCGTTGTCCCCTCCACCGTGTCATGAAATGGAAAAATATCATCTTTATATTTGTAAAAAGAACTGCGGCTGATGCCGAGACGGTCAACCGCCTCCTGCACGGATTCGACTTTTTCCGAATCGATCAGACGCTTCGCTTCCACTACCTTGAGCAAAACATCAGGCAGCGCGCGCTCTTTTACCACATAATATCCGGTTGTCTCCGCCATGGTGTCCCTCGATCCATCGGCGCCGGAACCGCCGTATGTATGACATCCTATGGCAGTGCGCCGCCTTGTTGCTTTGTTTTTATTTCTTGCTATTCTGTTGCTTTATTTCTTTCTGTTTTTCCCACGCGGACAATTGTGTGTCAACGTGAAACAGTCTATCACAATTGCCAAAAATATGCAACCGTTTTTGTGAATTTTAACATAATCTATCGGAATATGCTTCTTTGAACCGCCTGCCTAGTTCCACTTCATTTTTCCGCACGGCTTGCTCTCCGGGCAATGTCCGAGCAGTTTACATTTCGGCACGAGCAAATTCGATGTAATCCACGCCCATTCCTCGGAATATGCGCTCAACGCGCGCTCTATATCGGCGAACAGCTCCCGGTATTCCCAATACGCCCGATAGCATTTCCGCTGATGGCTCATGTCAACGAGATTGCGCAGATTGCGCCGGTCCACGATTTTGGTCGTCATGCCGAGCGGCAGGGCGTTCGCCACATCCTCTTTGGGAATGCCATAATCTTGTTCCAGCGTACAAAGCTCCGTCCTGATATGCTCCATAAGGCCGTCCCATTTCGCTTTCGCTTCCTCATTTTCCTCAATGGACTTCGGCGTGATGTAGCCGAATCCTTTTTGGGAATAATCAATATATCTGGTTGACGCCTGCAGACGTGTCGGCAGGGAGCCGATATGGGTATACCACTCCCGGATGACTCTGGCGGAATATCCGTCTAAGATCATTTCCACATTCACATACTCCATGACCCTGCCGTGTCCGGACTTGATGCATCCCATGCCCCGCTTGTAATTTTTTTCATCATCCGTAATGTCGCTGTTCCAGCACACGCCCGCCCGGACGCCCATTAACGTGATCGGATTTTTGGTTGTCTCCGGTAAAATTGTGATCGTTCCCATTTTGTTATCCTTTCCCGCATCCCGAACCTGCGGTGCTTCGCTTTGTTATCTCGGCTTTCGCATTTCCTTAACCGTTTCCCTGACCGTCCGCCAGTCCAAGTACACAAGGCGATACGTTCTGCGCTCCCCCGCGCACACGCTGACGGCATATCCGTCCGTTGTCCGGCACGACCACAGATACGCTTCCCCATCCGTCGTATCCAGCAGGCGAATATCCCCGCGCAGACCGCTTCCAAGATACTTGGCAAGACTTTCTTTCCGGCTCCAGATCAGGCAGAGGTCCGTGCCAGCGCGAAGCTGTTCTTTTTCTCCCTCCGAAAAAAAGCGCGCCGCGATCTTCGAGTGCACGCTGCGCGGCTCCTGGATGTCCAGACCCAGCCGCCCATCCGCACGCTCCTCGTTTTCCGCCCTCTCCGCAAGTGCGCACGCCGCATAATTCCCGGAGTGCGATAAGCAAAACGAGACTGTCTCCCCGACAAAATGCGGCCTCCCGTTTTCGTCCCGCGCTGTATCCGGCATTTCCCGTCCGGGATACTGCTGCTGCCACGCATAGCGCAGCGCCATGCCGGCGCCAAAAGCGCGCCGCCTGTCCGCGCTCCTTCGATACTGCGCGATTCTTTTTTGCCTGTCCGCATCCAAAACATGGGCATATTCCACGACATCCTGCTCCGATACAGATGTGATGTCCATAAGATAGATGTTCATTGCCTATTCCTTTTGTGACACGCCCGGCAGAATGCCGATGCCAAGCTCCGCCAATTGCTTTTCCGCTACCGTATCGGGCGCCTCGCTCATTAGGCAGGACGCATCCTTTACTTTGGGGAACGCGATCACCTCACGAATGTTATCCGCATGGACAAGCAGCATCACAAAACGGTCAAGGCCGTAGGCAAGCCCCGCATGGGGCGGCACACCATACTGAAATGCGCTGAGCAGAAAACCAAACTGATTCCATGCCTGCTCCTTCGTAAAACCGAGCACTTCAAACATCTTCTCCTGAATATCGTTCTGATGGATTCGGACAGAGCCGCCGCCAAGCTCCACGCCGTTTAAGACAATATCATACGCTTTGGCGCGCACGCGTCCGGGATCGGAATCAATATAGCCCCAATCCTCCTCCATCGGCATCGTAAACGGATGGTGCATCGCCATAAAACGGTTTTCCTCATCGCTCCACTCGAGCAGTGGGAACTCCACAACCCAGAGAAAGTCAAACCGGTTCTCGTCGATCAGACCAAGCTGGTGCCCCAGCTCGATACGGAGCTGTCCGAGCACGTTCCACACGATTTTATTTTTATCCGCGGCAAACAGCAATAAGTCGCCCGCCTCTCCGCCCATGGCGGAAACAAGCGCCTTTAACTGCTCCTCGGTCATAAACTTGGCAAAAGAAGATTTATAGCTGCCGTCTTCCTCAATGCACAAATAAGCAAGCCCCTTCGCGCCGCTTCCCTTCGCCATATCGACAAGCGCGTCGATCTTTTTGCGCGGCATGGAAGCCTGCCCCTTTACGCACAGACCGCGGACGGATCCGCCGTTTTCCAGAGCGGAGGTAAACACGCCGAAACCGCAGTCCTTTACGACGTCGGAAACGTCCGTAAGCTCCATACCGAAACGGGTATCGGGCTTATCCGAACCGTAACGGTTCATCGCGTCGATCCACTTCATCCGCGGCAGAGGGAGCGTAACTTTAAGCCCGACTGCCTCCCTGCAGACCGCCTGAATCAGGCGCTCGTTGACTTCGATCACATCATCCACATCTACAAAGGAAAGCTCCATATCCGCCTGCGTAAATTCCGGCTGCCTGTCGGCGCGCAGATCCTCGTCGCGGAAACATTTCGCGATCTGAAAATACCGGTCAAAGCCGGAACACATGAGGAGCTGCTTAAAAAGCTGCGGCGATTGCGGAAGCGCATAAAAAGAACCTTGGTGCACACGGCTCGGCACGAGATAGTCCCTTGCGCCCTCCGGCGTCGATTTGCATAAGATCGGCGTTTCCACTTCCACAAATCCCTCGTTTGCCATAAACGTCCGCATGGTCGTCGCGATCTTACTGCGCAGCATAAGTTTTTCCTGCAAGTCCGGTCTTCTCAAATCCAGATAACGGTATTTCAGGCGGATTTCTTCTTTGGTCTTGGAATCCGCTTCGATCGGGAACGGCGGCGTCTCGGACTCCGAAAGAATCCGGACTTCCTTCGCGCGCACCTCGATCTCTCCGGTCGCAAGATGCTCGTTCACCGCACCGGCGCGCTTTTCCACTTTCCCGACAACGGCGATCACAAACTCACTGCGCATACGTTCCGCCTTGGCAAAACTCTCGCTGCCGCAGTCGCTCTCCTCAAAAATAATCTGCAAAATGCCGGAGCGGTCGCGCAAATCCACAAAAATGATGCCGCCTTTATTTCTCTGCTTCTGCACCCATCCCATCACGGTCACGCTCTCGCCGACGTTTGCCGTATTCAGTTCCGCACACCGGTGGGACCGCTTTAATCCCTGTAATGTCTCAGCCATGTTCTTTTCCTCTTTTCCGTTTTTATTGCAGCGGGTTTTGATAAAATTCTCGGATCTCCGTATAGCCCTGCGCCGCAAGCTGCTCTTTTTGGAATTTTTTATTCTTGTTCATACGGGCGACAAGTACCTGCGTTCCGCTTTCCCGCTGTTTCTGCGCCTGCGCAATCACCTCGCAGAGCCGGTCGGTCGAAAGTCCTTTTTCGATGAGGTACGCCTCTTTGGGCGCATCCGGAACGGTAAAGCCTTTCTCCGTCAGGACCAAAATGATCCGTTCAAAGCCGATGGAGAAACCGCACGCCGGCACATCGTTTCCCGTAAATTTACCGACCATTTTATCATAGCGTCCGCCGCCCCCGCAGCTGATTCCCAGTTCCGGCATTGCGATTTCAAAAATCGTTCCCGTATAGTAAGACATACCACGCACGAGCGTCGGATCGAATACCAGCTCAAAGTCCGAGCATTTTGTCGCGCCCACGCCGGCAATGATCTCTTTGAGGTTATCGGAAACCTCCGGCTCCATCACGCCGTCAAGCGCTTCCGCAAGGTAGGCGATCCCGTCCGCCGCCCCTGCAACGCCCGCAAACAGCGCCGTGTAACGCTCGACGCTCTCCTTGGAAAAACCGTTCTCTATCAGCTCAGCCGCAACGCCCCCCGCGCCGATCTTATCCATTTTATCTAAAATAATGAAGACCTGCTCGCACGCTTCCTCCGGGAACCCACAGGAAAGCGCCATCGCCTTTAAGATACGCCTGTCGTTGATGCGGATCTGAAAGCCGGTAAATCCGAGTTTTCCAAGCGTTGTCGTCGTCGCCAGAATGAGTTCGATCTCCGCTAAGTTCGTCGGCTCGCCCAAAATATCAATGTCGCACTGCATAAACTGGCGGTAACGTCCTTTCTGCGGTCTGTCCGCACGCCACACGTTCCCGATCTGCAATGCCTTAAACGGCGACGGCAGCTCATTGGCGTGATTGGAATAATACCGGACAAGCGGCACGGTCAAGTCGTAACGCAGTCCGCCGTCTGCAAGATCGGATTCCTCCACGGAAGCCCCTTCCTGCTTTTCTTCTCCGCGCAATGCAGCGGCAAGCTTTTCTCCCCGCTTTAAGATCTTAAAGATCAGCTTTTCATTTTCCCCGCCCTGCTTGTTTGTAAGGTTTGCAATATTCTCCACACAGGGCGTCTCGATGGACGTAAATCCGAATTTGGCGTAGGTTTCCTTAATCACACCAATTACATAATCCCTGACCTGCATTTCCGCAGGCAGTATATCTCTCATGCCGGTCACCGGCTTTTTACTGAGTGCCATGTTTCTCCTCCTATGCCGCCGGCTGTCCCGCAGCGCCGGGCGCCGGCACGATTGCGCGCTCTCCTGTCACGCATTTTTCAGTCTTTTTAGATTCTACACTTTTTTTATTCCCGAAGCAAGCCCATATAATCAAAGACCGGATACAGATAACTTGCGCCGAACGTGCCGAGCATCTTCGGTCCTTCCACATCACGCCCCTGCTCTCTCAAGGCGATCAGACTCTTTAGGGAAAGCTTCACCGTCGAACGCGTGATGGATTTGCTCTTCCGGCTGACGAAAATCTCATTTCCTTTTACACCGTAGCAGTATTCCAGTCCCTTCGCCGTTGTAAAGCTTTTGCCTTGCAGCATACGGATCAACTCCCACGTCGGGCGCTCCATTTCGTTTAGTTTTTGCTCTTCGGAAAGGAATGTGTCTTTGAGGATCCTCTGCAGTGCGTCTCGATATGCTTCCTGCTCCGCACATTCTCCTGCTTCCGGCAGCGCGCGTTCCTCTGAGATCCTTTCTCTCTTACGCTCCATGCACCGTACCCTCCCTCATACTCCTTGGTGAAAGGTTCTTCCGCTTCGGCATCTTCTTCATCAGGAAGCCCCTTCTGCGCTCCCCGTGTTCCGCGGCGCAAAGTTCACCTTACTCTCCACTATATTTTTGTATGTGAAAAAAGTCAATAGAATATCCGGAACGGAATCCTCTGCGATTGCATAAACGGTAACAAAACGAGTAAAGCTACCCTGTTCCAGAGCAGGAACTCAGACCAGCGGACTGAGTTCCTGCTCTCCATATAAACTGAGTCTGTGAAGCGCTCTGGTACACGCGACATACAAAAGATTTCTATCGTCCTCATCCTTGTAATTGCGGCTGTCCGCATCACAGACCACCACTGCGTCAAACTCCAGCCCCTTCGCCATAGATACCGGCATGATAAACGCGCCGTTCCATTCCGGACTGCTGTCATCGTCGATCAGCGGCAGCTCCATGACGGGTTTCATCGCTTCCCACAGGCGGACGGCGCTCTCCCTGTGTTTACAAAGGAGTCCGATCGAACGCAATCCTCTTTCCCGGCAATCCTTCACTTCTTCCGCGATCCGCTCAGTCAGCGCTTTCAAATCATCCGCCACGAAGACCTCCGGACTATCCCCCCTTCGGTTAAAGCTCCTGATCTGCGGGCTGTGTTCCACGAACCGCAGACTGAATTGTAAAATTTCATTCGTACAGCGAAAGCTTTTATCCAATACGAGAAAAGATGATTTTTTCTTATTTAACCTGTCCCTGATCCGCTCATACAGGGATAAATCCTCCCGCTTTGCAATGGTTTGGTTCACATCCCCCAAAACCGTAAATTTCGCGTTAGGAAACAGCAGACGGAACAGTTCATACTGGAGCGGATAATAATCCTGCGCCTCGTCAATGACGACATGCCGGATATGTCGGTACGCATTTGTCCCATAAAGCTTTACCTGCAAATATGCGATCGCAATCGCATCGTCATAATACAGTCTCTCCGAGGCGAAATTGTCACACGTATACTCCCATATTTTTTCAAGATCCTCTGCACTTTCGCCGTTCTCTCCACTCCTTCTGTTGTCTGCACTCCGGTCGTTCTCTGCATTCCGGCCGTTGTCTGCATTCCGGCCGTTGTCTGCTCCAACCTTGCTTTTCTTGATCCCGCCGCCCTCTGTCCCGGCTCCATCCCCGCTTTCTCTCAGCAACCTAAAAAAATATTCCTTGTCGCGAAATAAGCTTCGATACAACTCTACCGCATCCGGTCTGTTCCATTTCTGCATGTCCTGTCTGATCCGGTTCTTTTCTTCCCAGTCTCCCCGCCGCTTTCCTGTTCCGAAAATTTCTTCCAACACAAACGACTCCAATTGTTCAAGCTTTTCGCCTAACGGCGTTTCTGCTCTTCCTGCCACTTTATCCTTTAGAACCTTCCTGCTTACCACAAGCCGTCCGTTGTAACGTATATCCTCAAATGCAATCCGGCGCTGCGGAATATCCTGCAAAAACCGGTCCAGCACATGCAAAAAATGATCGGAAGTCTTCCATTCGATGCTGCGCCTTCTGATCTTCCTGTAGCGCGAATGCGCCATCATCTGCTCAAGCCACTCATTCCGCGGCTGAATCTTTCTCTCTTTTAAGATCGCCGAAAGAAGATCGCCAAATACCACGGACGCAGCCTGTTCCTCACCCAATTCCGGCAAAACGTCGGAAATATATTGTTCGAACACGGAATTCGGCGAAATGATCATGATATGCTCGGCGGACAGCTTCGTCTGTAAGCCCTGATACATCAGGTACGCCGCCCGATGCAGCGCAATGGATGTTTTTCCGCTCCCCGCGACGCCCTGCACCATCAAAAGATCATTTTCCATATCCCGGATCGCGACATCCTGTTCCTTTTGTATGGTTTCCACGATCGCCTTCATTTTTGTGCCTGCATTCTGCGACAGCAGCTTTCGTAAAAATTCATCGACGATCTGCACATCCGTATCAAAAAAATATTCCAACGTCCCATTCGTGATCTCGTACTGCCGTTTCAGACTGACTTCACCCGTCACCCGCCCGGCGGGCGCATCATAATATGCCTTTCCGGTCATAAAACGATAAAAAACGCTTGCGACCGGCGAACGCCAGTCATAAATCTCCATTCCCTGATAATCGTCCTTTTTTAGGGAGGACCGCCCGATATAAATCTGCTCGGCTTCCTCCTCATCTTCAAACCGAAAATCGATCCGGGCAAAATAGGGTGTTTTCAGCATTTTTTCAAGAAGAATGATCTGACGCTGCGCCTCGTCATATTCCGCAATGCCGTTATTGACCGTATGACTGTATTGACTTAATTCTACAATCGCCTCAAAGTCCTCCGGATCACTCAGATCAACAATGCCAAGCGTCGCGTTTTCGTACGCCTCACGCTTCGTCTCCGCGATCTTTCGCTTTGCTTTTTCCGCCGTTTCTCCCGCCTGCTCCAGCCGTATCTGCACCAACGCCAGCGTCTGCCGCAGTCTCTTTTCCTCATATGCCTTTTCCGACTGCTGATTTTCCATGCCAATCTTCCCCCTTATCCCAAGATGAACCGCACTGTTATGTTTGGATAGTCTAGCATAGATCAAAGCGCTCCGCCAGTCTTGTTTTCTCCGGTTTTCTATGGTATAATAACAATAGCGGTGGAAGGCGCAAAAAGGTGTATGATAAGAATCTTCCCTATCATGCACCTTTTTGCGTTTTTTATCTTATTCCTGTTTTATAAAAAATTACTTTTTCTTTGCCGCTTTTGCTTCCTGCTTCCTTCGCTTTTCTTCCGCTTTTGCTAAATATTTTGCATTCTCTGTATCAAAATCCAATCCTTTTTTACGGCAATGCTCTTTTAGGTCGGCAATCCGGTTTTCTTCATACTCCTGCGCTGCCTGTTCTTTTTCGCGCCGCTCCAATTCCTCCGGCTCCACCCATTCTTCCCCGCGGGCAAGCACTGCTTCCTTACGGCGTCAAAAGGGAATACCGTGTTGACCTGCGCCATTTTTTCCTCCATGCTGAGTTCTGCAAGAAGCAGCTTTGCACGCTCTTCCGGCTCCAATCCTGTATCCATATAATCTCTGTTCATAATCAAACTCCTCCGATTTTCCCGTTTTACAGTTTCATATACAATTTTAATTTTGCATACAAATCCTCTAAGATAAACCTTGCATCTATATTTTTATAAACCCGGATCGGACGGTACTTTCCGGTATGATAATAGTTCATATCCTGATCAAACTCCGGGGCAGGACGCTGCTCCCATTCACCGCAGTTTTCATATAAGATTACTCCAATCGCCGGCGAATCCCCAAGAACCCGATACTCTACCGGTCCCGACGCCCATCGGTTATTAAAACGAACAACATTCTCCGCCAGATACTCTCCGATTCTTCCATAGGGGTGTACCCTGTTCCACAGTTCCGCATAACTTACCGGCATTTTATTATATACATCGATTGGAATCTGCCATACCTCTACCGACGATTTGAAAACAACATTGGCTGCATTTACATCATTCCTTAAATTGTACTCCCACCCGCCTGCCGGCCAGGCGGCACCGCCGATCCATATTACTTTTATATCCTTTTTTGCGATTTCCGGTTCTAACAGTAAGGCGGACGCCATGTCTGTTATTGCCCCGATACAGGCAATATATAACGGTCTGGGATCTTCCTTCATTGCTTCTTCTATAATCAGCTCCGCTCCCGCAGATCAAATCCTTCGGATAATAATGCCTGTACGATCGCGAACTGATCATCCGCCTCGTTTTTGGCGTCGCTGTCTATCAGCACTCTTTTCTTTTTCGCGTCCGGTATGTTGAATTGAAGCATGAAACCCTCCTACCTCAATATTTGAATTTTGTCAATATATCTCCCGATATATTTTTATACTTTTATATCATCATCCATAAATGGATGGGATGATTGGTAATGTAGTCCTGCCGATCCATATCCATACGCTTACCCTACCAGTTCTCGCTGGGTCTTACGCCCTGACATTCCTTCATTCTGCTTTATGGATAAAGGCACGGGGCAGTCTTGTGCTTTCATAATGTGTGTATCCCGGCGCAAAATAAATATCGCCCGCCCGTTCTCCGTTTAGAAAAGCGCTGTAAATCCCCAGCGCCGAAATCCACAGACTTGCACGCTCCGGCAGTTTCTCTATCCGAAATTTCTTTTGGAACAACTCAGGCGGCAGCGCCCCAGTATCGTCATTCCTGTTCTTTGTGCCGACCCAGCCGGCCTTCCACTCTGATTCTGTAACAAAAGTATTCTCACCCGTCATTTACTATCCCCTCCGGCGTTTCCGCAAACAACTACGCAAACCCATGCTTTCCCGCACCCGTTTTCTTCTTCAAAAAATAAACTGTTTTTTTTATTATAGTTTGACCTCTGCTTCTTATATTGCAAAATAATGGTTTATATTGTAAATTTTAATATTGTTTTTTCCTAATATCCCACAATCAACCCGCCACGCTCGGCATAGTAGCTGCAAAGACCTCTCGCGGGCAGGATACCCACTTTTACATCAGGCCATAAATTCCGGATAGCTGTTTTCAATTTCTCCGCCAGCTCGGCGTTCTGGCAATGGCTGATGATGACCGTCCCCTGCTCAACACACCGTTCTTTCATGTCCTCTATGATTGCCTCAAGCGCCTTGCCGTTTCCGCGGACTTTTTGCTTTATCTTAATCGTGCCTTCTTCACTCCCGATACCAATCCCCCAAAAGCCAAGCTTTCCGGCAATAAACCCCACAATCTTATTCATACGTCCGTTTTTTACAAGATTATCAAAGGAAGAGAGCGCAAATATCACGTGCGTATGCCGGATAAATTCTTCTGTTTTCCGGATTACATCGTCAAAATCATTTCCCGCTTCAATCAGCTCGTACAGCCTTTTTATAACTAGGACGATTTCTGATCCCGCAGAACGGGAATCAATCAGGGCGACTCTTTTTTCCGGATCGCGTTCCAGTATCATGTCCCGTGCCGTGTGCGCGCTGTTATAACTGCCTGAAAGTTTACTGGAAATCGTGACGGCAATCGCATATCCCGGCTTTTCAAATTGTTCATACCATGCGTAAGGAGGCGGGCAGGATGTATGGCTCGCGCTCCCGCATTTTTCCATGGCAGTTACCATTTCAGGCACGTCAAGTTCTTCATTGTCCACATAATCCTCCGTCCCAATGCTTATCACAAAGGGAATGCTTGAAAAACTAATGTCACCGTTCTGACTTTCAAGATCAAGCAGGTCACAGCTTGAATCGGTAATAATGTTCCACTTCATATTGATTCCTCCATAATGATTAACAGGTGCTGCCCTGTTTCCTTATCCTGCAATTATAAAAGACAGGGGTATCAAAGACGTAAATCCAAACAATATCTTTGTTTACCATAAATTTACGCAAAAAAACAGGCAGACAGTTCCTCTGTCCGCCCCCAAAAAACAATCTTCTATTCTGTGGGTAAAGTAACGATAAATCTGCTTCCTGTTCCAAGCTCGCTTTGTACCCTGATACTGCCGTTACACAATTCGACAATCCGCTTCGCTATGGACAGTCCAAGCCCCAGTCCCTGTGCCGAATGAGAAATATCTCCCTGATAATACGAATCAAACAGATGGGAAAGCGTTTCTTCATTCATACCTTCTCCGGTATCTGCAATCTGTACGATAATGCTGCCGTCATGCGACGTAACCTCCGCTGTGATCTCACCGCCCGTAGGAGTAAACTTAACCGCATTGCCCAGAAGGTTCAGCCAAAGATGCTGCATCAGTTCCTTGTTTCCGACAAACATGACCGGCGGAAATTCACCGCTGAATTCAATTTTCTTATCCAGCCATGATTTGGAGAGGATGATCGCACACTGCCGGATCTGCTCGCCGAGATCATATTGCTGCGTATCCGTCACGATCTGCTGGGAGGACAGCTTCGACAAAAGGATCGTGTTGTTTGCCAGATTGGAAAGCCTTGACGATTCCTCTACGATAATCCGCAAATATTCACGGCGCTGCTCGTCAGGCAGTTCTTTTTCCAGAAGCAGGGACGCAAACCCGTTGATCGACGCAATCGGCGTCTTAAATTCATGGGAGTAACTATTGATAAAGTCATTTCGCAGAATCTGCACGCTGGAAAGCTCGGCGCACATTTTATTGAAATCCTCGTAAACCGGTTCTATCTGACCGCCCTTCCTGCTGTCTATCCGTGTATCATACTTTCCGCCCGCTACGCTGCTGATCCCCTCTGAAAGCGTCGTCAGCTCTTTAATCCTGCGCCGGTACAAAACCGTATTCAGCGGCACAAGAATGATCGTAAATATCACAAATGTGCCGAGCGTCTCATAACCGATCGCCTGATAAGTATCCGTGACATGAAAAAAGCCGGTCACAAACCAGGTCATAAACAGGTAAGATGCAACTGCGGTAATCAGAACGGTAAATGTCTGAATCAACATCTGCGGCAAGAACTTTCTGGTGATATTAGAAACTTTCCGCCTGCCCAAGCAAATCACTCCTTCCGTATGTCCGCCTTATAGCCAAGCCCCTTGATGGTAATGATGCTGAATTCTGTAATATTCTTGAGCTTGTTCCGGATTCTGCTGATGTGCGTCTTGACCGTTTCTTCACCGCTTTCCGCATGAAGTCCCCAGATACCGTCCAAAAGCTGTTCCTTGGAAAAAATACGGTCAGGATAAGAAAGCAGCTTAAAAAGCAAATCAAATTCCTTTTTCGGAAATTCCATGTATTCGTCGCTGGTATAGACTGCATATTTTTCAGAATCCACCGTCACATTGCCGATTTCAATCTTTTTACTCTGCGCAATATTGGAACGCCGCAAAAGCGCCGCCACTCTCCATAAAAGCTCATCGCTGCTAAACGGTTTCGTCATATAATCATCCGTGCCGAGCGAAAAACCATGCTGCTTATCGTCCAGTGATTCTTTCGCTGTCAACAGTAAAAAAGGCGTTGTATATCCCTCGTCCCGGACGGTTTTCAAAAGCTCATATCCATCCATGCGCGGCATCATAATATCCGCCACGATCATGTCCACACCGCCCTTATGGATCACTTCCACCGCCTCCACCCCGTCGCAGGCAGTAACGACCGTATACAGATCGCTCAGCCTTGCGGCCGTCAGCAAACGCATATTGCGGTCATCCTCCACAACCAGTATTGTCGCCATGTCCTTACTCCTCCATTTTATTCAACCGATTTCAGCGACTCCGTCATGCTGATCTTTTTTAGCTTCATCCGCATAACGATTTGCACGAGCAGCGCAAAAACAATCGTGATCGCAATACTAAACAAATAGCTGTACCACAGAATCCGGCTGTCAAAACAGATCCCGTCCGGTTTGATCTGTTCCATGACAAAGGCATGAAGAAAACGTCCGAACAAAAGCCCCAGCAAGGCGCCTGCGGCAGTCAGCATATTGACCTCGCGGAATATATACGCCGAGGACTCATTATTGAAAAACCCTAACACCTTGATCGTCGCAATTTCCCGTATCCGCTCCCCGATATTGATATTGATCAGGTTAAACAGTACAATAAACGCCAGCATCCCCGCGCAGAAAATAATCAGCACGACCACAAGATTCAGGCTGGAAAAAGACGTTTCAATCGCTTCCCGCATATCCCTGTTCAGCGCCACATAGCTTACATCGGCGTCGCCCTGCAATTTCGCAAGGTCAACAGCGGTATCCGGATCAAAGCGGACATAGGCGGCATTCTCAGGCGCTTCCCCGCAGAGCCGGATCATGGTATCTTCTGAAACAAACAAATAATTGCCGATATAGTTGTCAAATATCCCCGTTACCCTGACGGTGATCTGCCGGAAGGAATCATCTGTCAATGTCACCGTTTCACCGCTCCGGATTCCCAGCTTTTCCGCAATGCCGCGGCATAGAATCACTTCTCCGTCTCCCGGATAAGATACCGACGCATCGTTATCATGCAGATTCATATACCCGGAAAGTTCTCCCTCCGGTATCGCTGTAATATTGACGCTTTTTGTTCCGCCGTCCGCCGTAATATCCGCATTGCATACCGAGAGAAAGAGCGCTGACTCTATATCGTCATGCCGATCCTTAAAATCCTCCTGCTGTATCCGGTCAAGCGGCTCGGAAAATGTGATCTCCGCGTCATACAGGATAATCTCACCATACTGATACTCTGTCACATTCTGAATGGAATCCCTGATGCCAAAGCCTGTGAGCAGCAGAGCCGTACACCCGCTTATGCCAAGGATCATCAGGAAAAACCGCTGCTTATACCGGATGACGTTGCGAAGCGATACCTTATGAAGAAAGCTTACCCAATGCCATATCCTAAACCGCTCTATCAAGATCCGTTTGCCGTTCTTCGGTGTTTTCGGACGCAGGATTGCCGCCGGCACCTCCCGCAGCGCATTGCGGCAGCAAAGAACCGTTACGCCTGCCGTACAAAGCATGGAGATCACAAGAGAAAAAGCATACACCACCGGATCAAACGAATACATTAAGGCATCCGCAAAATTGTAGGCCGTGGCATAAGCGCTCCAGAATACTTTGGGAATCAGAGCCGTTCCCATAAAAAAGCCCGCAATGCTGCCGACAAGCCCTGCGGAACCGGCATAAAAAAGATATTTCCCGCAAATTTTCCCCTTGCCGTAGCCCATTGCCTTGAGCACGCCGATCTGCGTCCTCTGCTCCTCCACCATTCTTGTCATGGTCGTCACGCACACCAGCGCTGCGACCAGAAAGAAAAATACTGGGAATACCACCGAAATATTTTCAATGATCGTGGAATCCTGTTCAAACGAAGCATATCCGGCATTGTCCGCCCTTGTCAAGACATAAACCGTCGGCGGCTCTATGGAATCCACCTCCCTCTGTGCATCGGCAATCTCGGCTTCATGCCGATCCAGTTCGCTTTCCGCTTCGGCAAAAGAATCCTCTATTTCCGAAAGCATCTGCACATAGTACGGATTCTCCTGTGCGGCAGGCTGTCCCATAGCGGTCATCTGATCTGCCGCATCTTCTATGGCCGCAGCCTTCCGGGCGGACAATTCTTCCCTTGCCTGATCCAATTCCGCCTTCGCATCATCCACTTCGCTCTGGGCGTCGGCGACAATCTGTATATACCGCTGCGCGGCTGCTTCCTCCACAAGCTCCGTGACAGCGCCTTTCTGATCTGCAATCAACGTTTTATATGCATCACTATATGCCATGCACCGGCTGCCAAGCGACACATACAGTTCCGTATCATATTCCGCCGTAAAACAGGATTCGTCCACAAAAAGAAAAGCCGCGATCTTTCCATCCCCAAGCGACGTCGTTCCCCTGTCAGTGCTGATATACAACGGAGTTGTCACTCTGCCCACAATCGTAAAAGAAGATATGCTGAAAGCGGATATTGTATCCTCGCTGTTTTGCTCTGAAAATACAAGGGACTTACCGATCATGTCTTCGGCAAAATAATCGGCATCCACGACGCACTCGTTTTCCTTTTCCGGCATCCTGCCGGATACAAGGCATTGGGTGTTAATACTGCTTGTAAGGGAATGGATCCGAACCGGTGTGTCATTTCCGTTTATCAGAATCAGAACGTCCTCATATAACGCGCCTTCTGCCACAAAAATCATGTCTTTGCCGGAAAGTGCGGCGGCGCTGTCTCTGGAAAATCCAATGGAAGACAAAAAACGATAATCATAAAAATTCTGCGATTCAAAATAATGCCCCGCCGTTTCTGTCAGCGCAGGCCGGCATGCGCGCAGACCTGCAAAGAACCCGACTCCAAGCGCGATAATGATAAAAATTGCCATGAAACGCGTAAAGCTGTTTTTGATTTCCCGAACGCTTGATTTGAAAAATGCACCCATCATATCACCACTCAATCTGCTCAACGGGCGTAGGAGAAGGGTTGACAGAAACAGACTCTATGGATCCGCTCTTGACGCGGATCACGCGGTCCGCCATATCGCAAAGGGCGGAATTATGCGTAACGATCACCACGGTCATGCCCGTTTTCCGGCAGGTATCCTGCAAGAGCTTCAGAATTGCTTTTCCTGTATTATAATCCAACGCTCCGGTCGGCTCATCACAAAGCAGCAGCTTCGGCTTCTTCGCCAGCGCGCGGGCGATGGCGACTCGCTGCTGCTCTCCGCCGGAAAGCTGCGCGGGAAAATTATTTTTTCTGTCCGCCAGACCCACTTCCACAAGCACTTCTGCCGGATCAGAATATTCTTTACAGATCTGTACCGCAAGCTCCACATTTTCCAGCGCCGTCAAATTAGGAATCAGATTATAGAACTGAAAAACAAAACCAATCTCGTAACGCCGATAGGCGGTAAGCTGCTTTTCTTTGTAGGCGGAAATTTCCTGCCCGTCCAGCCAGACCGTCCCTTCAGACATGGTATCCATACCTCCGAGAATATTTAATATCGTTGTCTTTCCTGCGCCGGATGCGCCCACGATCACACTGATCTCTCCCTGCTTTATCGAGAAATCGACATCCTTCAGCGCATGGATCTCTATCTCACCAACCTTATATGTTTTTCCGACTTTTTCAAAGGTGATAAATTCCGGCATATGTTTCCTCCTCTGCGTATAACAAGCGAAGATCAGGCCACCTGATCTTCGCTTTCATAATATCTGTTCAGCGTATCTGCCTCGTAAAGAAAAGTCAGGATTTTGTTTACGATGAGTTTACCCTGTTGTCAGCCTCCTAATGATTGCCACTGTTTCAGAGGCGTTGATCATCAACTGCTCCCTCGTTACTTTGCCTGCCTTTAGTGCCTCTGCGATACCTTTATAATCATATGGAGAACCCGGCATAAACAGATTCCCGCCCGCCATGACCGCCCCTGCGGCAGTGGCGATAGGCCACTGGCAGCCCTTTTCCGTGGCATAATCCGCAATGACCCAATCGCTCATGACGATTCCCTGAAAACCGGCCTCCTCCCGAAGATAGTTCCCGATCAGTCCACGGTGTTCCGCTGTATGAATGCCATTGATCAGGTTATAGGAAGTCATGACCGCCATGGGATTACCCTTACGGACAGCTATGGCAAACCCCTTTAAATAAATGTCGCGGAGCGCCCGTTCGCTCACCTGGCTGTTATTCTGTGTACGGTTTAATTCCTGATTATTGCAGGCAAAGTGTTTTATCGTGGCTCCGCAGCCGGGGTGCTTTTGGATGCCTCTGATCACGGCGGCGGCTATTTCCCCGCTCAGTACAGGATCCTCCGAATAATACTCAAAATTTCTGCCGCACCGGGCATCCCGCTGGATATTCATGGAGGGGGCAAGCCACAGATGCACCCCGTACTGTGCCATTTCAGCAGCCACGATATCTCCGCAGCCTTCCGCAAATTCCGCAGAAAAGCTCTGCGCCACGGCAGTGCCAATGGGTATTGCCGTGGTCGGCTGGGACAGGACAGTATCTGTTTTCTTAGGGTGATAGCCAAGACTTTTCATAAACCAGACAATGATGCGCGGCATGAGCTTCAACTGGGATTCCGGCAGGGCCACCCCGATAGCGTGGGCATTTCCCTCTGCATCCCGGACATACTCCCTGCTGATACGCAACCCCCCTGTGCCGTCCGCCATGACGGCAGACGGTATCCCAAACAATCCGCCCTGCATAAATGTCTGGCCTGCAGCTCCCGCCACGGTAAAAGCCGCATTGCCGATAATACTCTGGATGCCGCCTTTTGGATCAAAGGCGCCCAGATTCATTTTGATCAGCTGATCCTCTGTCATCCGGCTGACAGCTTCATCAATCTCCGTGGCATGGACGTGGGGCTTGCGTACAGTAACCCCATCCGCCGACAGCCGAAGTACCGTCACGTTGTCAGCCGTCTTTGTCTGTGCGTTCGCTTCCGGTACAAAATCCCGAAAACCCGGATCACCGAAAGCTCTGGCAAACTGCCCGCAGACTATTTCCCTGTCATTGCAGATGATCCCGGCAACCGTGGTATGCCGGCTGTCTGCACCGATCCGGTGAATATAGTTTCCGGTTTCCAGAATATAGCTTTCCGTCTCCGGATCATAAGAAGCAAGATCAGAAACAGCATAACAAACAGATACCCGCTGTGTCTCTCCCGGCTGCAGTTCTGCTGTCTTTACAAAACCCGCAAGCGCCTGATAGGGCTGATCTAACCGCCCGTCCGGCACGGAGACATAAAGCTGGGCTACTTGCTTTCCAGGATATTTTCCCGTGTTGGTAACATCAACCGAAACGCAAATCTTTTCGCCGTCCAGCGTAAAATCCGCCTGTTTCATGTCAAATTCCGTCCATGACAATCCGTATCCAAACGGGAAAAGTGGTTCGATTCCCAATGCATCAAAATAACGGTATCCCACATAGATACCTTCCTTGTACGCGGTATCATCCTGGCCGCCAAATTCACCTATCTTAGGGTGATCTTTCCATGCGTACCATGTGGCGGTCAGTTTTCCGGATGGATTGCTGCGCCCAAGCAGAATATCTGCAAGGATATTCCCTGTCTCAGCGCCTAACTGGGAAAGGAGCAATATATTTTTGACATTTATCACCGGACTTAAATCCACCATGCCGCCCGTGTTAAGCACCAGCATAAAGTTTTCGTACCGCTCATTGCAGGCAAGAATATCCCGTATTTCGGTTTCCGTCAACAAAATATCCCCCGGAACCGGCTTTCGGTCGCTGCCTTCTCCCGACACGCGGGACAACACATAAATTGCCGTACCGCCTTCCCCATTCAAGGGAAACTTATATTCCGGTTCTTTCATGGAACGCCCCATTGCCATCTGAACAGCCATCATACGTTTTTGCCGCGCTTCCTTTTTGATGGCAGCCATGAACTCTGCTTCCGCTTTTTCAAGCAGACTGTCATAGGCGTCGAGCCACTCATAGGAAGTGATGCTGAAACCGGCATTCTTAAGCCCTTCTTCCACCGTGACAAAGGGCATATTGACTTCTCCTGAACCGGTCCCACCCTTCAGCGTGTGGCGCGCACCGCTTCCGTAAACTGCAATCTTTCCGGCACGGTCCAAGGGGAAGTGACCGTCTTTTTTCAAAAGAACCGTGCATTCCGCTCCATTGTCCCTAAAATATTTTGCGTGCTGCCTGATCATAAACTGTATATCCATCTTCCCTCCCATTCTGCCGCGTATGCGGCACATTGACGATGAAAACTTTAATTTTCTGCTATATGTTCCTGAGATGCCTATACATCTGTTGCCTCACCGAAACGGCAATACGCCACAATAGCTCTTTCCTTTAAGGTCATGCGAACGCTTTCAGCTCTATCCTGACAGGCTTCATATCCCCGCTTGTGACGGTAACCTTCACCGTTCCCGCGTCCGTCCCTGTCCTGACGACCGCCAGCAGGCGCCCCCGGTAACTGTTAAAGGTATCGTCAACATACCTTTCATCCGTCTTGCACAAGGCACTGCCCAGCCCCTGCAGCTTACCGGCGCCTTCCACTTTGACTGTGACCGGCTGCTCCATATAAGGAATCAGTTCCCCGTTTTCGTCCGTAAATTCAATAGGCAGATAGCAAAGGGACTGTCCGTCCGCTTTCAAGTCCGTTTTATCAGGCATCACGGACAGTTTGATTTTCTTACCGGCGGTACTCAGACTATGCCTGGAAATTTCCCTGCCGCTTTCGTCCAACGCAACAGCCGTCAATGTACCGGGTGTATAAGCCGTCTTGAAGATCGCTTTGTATTTCTTGACAGGCTTGGCGCCGATCTCCTTTCCGTTCAGCTCCAGGCGCACAGAGGCGGCGTCCGCATATACCTCCACAACCGCTTTTGTTCCCTCATAGCCATGCCACATCCAGCTGTCAATGGCATTGGTGAACTGCCACGCGCCGGTGGTGGGCTTTTCGTCTGCGTGGTTTAGTGGACGCACACCGATAAAGGGAGTCTTGCGCATACCCCATACCACCTGCATGAAATACATGGCCGCCAGCGGCTTGCCTGTAATATCGATCATACCCTGACCTGCCAGCAGGGGCAGACCCTTGTAAGAATGATACGTCCAGTCACCGATGCAGGCTTCCCCCAGATAATCCCATGCCGACCAGACAAAATCCCCCAATACCTGCGGATACTTTTTCACCCGCTCCCAATTGTAGGGCAGATCCGCCGCCATCGTCTCGCTCCCGACCATCAGCCGGTCCGGATAATTTTTTGCATCATCGTCATACCGGGAGGCGGCATAGTTCAGACCAAGCACATCCAACCCGTCGGCGGCGCCCCTGCAGGCTTTATCTCCCTTTTTCCCGGCCGCCATATAAAACATCAGGCTGCCTAATTTCCCCGCCATGGCATTGAAAAATGCCGATCCTGTTTTCTTTTCCTTGTAGCCGCCCTTTTGGGGCAGGGGTTCCGGCTTGTACTCGCCCTTATCCTTGTAGACACCGATCCCCATCATGGTGTAAACATTGAGCAGCACATTTACCCCGGCTGTGACCGGACGACTGCTGTCCAATGTGTGAATGTAATCCGTCAGCATCCTGCAGGTGTCCGCACCCTTCTTTGAAGCGGTTTCGGAAACCTCGTTTCCATGGGAATACATAATCACGCAGGGATGATTAAAAGAAGCGTTCACCATGGCGGCAATATCGTTTTTCCATTCTGCGTCAAACCACCTTGCATAGTCATGATAGGTCTTGGGAACATACCAGCCGTCAAAGGTTTCGTTCATCACATACATCCCAAGTTCATCGCAGATGCTCAAGGTAATCTGGGATGCGGGATTGTGGGCGATGCGCAGGGCATTGAAGCCGTTTTCTTTTAGGATGGAAATGCGGCGGTATTCCGCGTCATAAAAATCACATGCGCCCAGCACACCGTGATCGTGGTGAATGCAGCCGCCGCGGAGCAGGACGCGCTGCCCGTTTACCCGCAGCCCCTTCTTCGCATCCCACTGAAGGAGCCGGATGCCAAAGGTATCCCGCCGCTCTTTCCCGTCCTTTCGGGTCACGCAGGTGTAAAGATTCGGTGTCTCTGCCGTCCACAATTTAGCATCCGGAATGGTAATCTCTCCGGGCACACCGGAAGCTATCACCGTTTCGCCGTCCAAAATTTCCACGTTGTCTGCATCAGCGATTACCTCGATCACGGCGGGGTTATAGGATTTCGTAATCATTTTTGGCGCATCCGGCTCATCGATCAGCAGACTCACCGGGCGATAGATTCCGGAACCGGAATACCAACGGCAGTTCGGCTCCAGAGAATTGTCCACATCCACGCGCAGATGGTTTTCTCCCGCCTGCACAACACCGGAAATATCCACATCAAAAGCTGTGTAGCCGTACTTGTGCGCGCCAACTTGCCTGCCGTTGACGGTAACCATACAGTTCTGGTACACGCCCTCGAAATGCAGAACGATTTTCTTTCCAATGTCCTCACTGTTTATTTCAAAGATCTTTTCATAGATATATTTCCCGCCGGGAAAGTAGCCGGAGTTGACACCATTACGACAGCTGGCATCCCGCCGCTCCTCCAGCATGGCGTCGTGGGGAAGGTTCACCAATGTTCCGTTGCAGGTCCAGTTTAGATTCAATTCATATTTCATAGCAAATTCTCCTCTCTTAGTCTGCTCCTCCAAATGCGTTTTCCAAACGCTCATATTCTTCTCTTGATACAGGAAGCACGGAACCATGTTTACAGCCTTCCGGAAGGCAATATTCCTGTGGCTGCAGTCTCCGGAAGTCAGCCGACGCGATCCCTTTCGCAGAGGCGATCAACGGAAAATACCCGACACCGGCATTCGGACTGGCATACCCGTCCATCAGAAGGATATAATTGTCACTGTCATTCAGCTTATACACACAGGGTCCCTCCACACCATGCTCTCCTGCCACAATCTCCTTGACCAAATTATATTCCTCTACGATCTGGGAACTCTTTTCACATTTGATCGTGTGTAACGTATCGTTTTTTGTAAACCGATAGTAGTTATCGCCCACCTTTACCGTCGTTGAATCAATGAAAGAACAATACTTTTTCGCCGGGACGAACCATACCCACTTCTGTTTTTCCCAGTTTCGTTCCTTCGGGACAAGAATCTCCGCTTTTGTGAAATGCTTAAAATCCTTTGTCCGCGTGTAATACACGCTCATATCCATCTCTCCTGCCGCGGCAGCAGAAAACGCCATCACATATTCCTCGTTTTCCTCATCAAAACAGACTTTCGGCGCCCATATACATCCCAACGAATCGTCGATGACCTGTCTTAAATTGTCCCCGCTCCAATGAACCAGATCCTCCGACTCCCACACATGCACCGATTTGCTGCCACGCAATTTATACTTCCTCCATTGGTTCCGATTCACATCCAGATCCGTTGCGATGATATAATATTTATCATCAATCTGCGAGCGGATAAGATGCGGATCACGGGCCGCCTTTGTCCCTTTATCCGGAATCAGGATCGGCTCGTTATTTTTGAGCGGTGTAAAATGCAGCCCGTCCCTGCTCAACGCCAGATATACATACTGCATATCCCTCGCGACACCTCGCCATCTGAAATAAGCATATACATAGCCATAGTATTCCATCCCCTGTTACCCCTTTCTTAAAACTGAATTATCGTTACACTTACCTCTACATGCATATCACAAGCTCTGCTTGTGATACCGCACAAATCCGTATATGAAACGTCAGTTTCATATTTGCTCCTCAAATTCATCGCCATGGGCGCTTCCCATGTCGATGTCTTTTGTCTCTTATTTTACCGTACGTCGTTTGACTTGTAATGTAAAATATGCTATTATATTATAAATTTGTAAATTATATGGAGAAACTTTTTATGGAGAAATATGAATCCTTTTGCAGGACTTTTTACGTTTCCCACTTTTTACCGATCGCCTATTATGAAAATGGCAGGGAATTATATGTGGCAGGTTTCCCGGAAGATATTCCTGCTTACAGTTCTGTCCTGCATATCCTTCTGGCCGCCCCTCAGAGCCCTGCTGTTTATATGATGCCGGATATGGGACTTTACGGTATCGTCCGGTTAAATGACCGGAATGGCTGTTTTGTGTTAGGTCCCACCTATAGCAGCGCCATTTCCCCTGAAATCATACAGACCTATATGTCCAAAAATACCATCCGGCGCGACCGGCAAAACGATATTACACAATTTCTCTGTTCCATTCCGCACTTCAGCTATAACCGGTTTGTTTATCTTTTGCTGCATCTGCATCTGGTTTTGAACAGAGAAGAACTTTCTATTACAGAACATTTTGGTATTTCCGATGCGGATATGGAAAAAGAAATTGCCGCCCGGCATATTAAAGCATCTTATGCTACCAGAGATGCCGGAAAACAGCACGGAACCTATTTTATCGAAAAACAGTTGTTGGAATACGTGCGTCAGGGGAATCCCGAACTGACAAGACATTTTCTGTTGGATATTGCCGGAAAACAACAGCTTACGGAAGGAACTTTGGCGGACACGCCCTTAAGACAGGCTAAAAACATTTTTATCGGGACCGTCACCATGATCGGCAAAGATGGCGCCATCCCCGGCGGCATGGACATTGAACAGGCGTACCAGCTGATTGATACTTATATTCAGGAATGTGAACGGCTCCAATCATTGGATGCCATCAAAAGCCTGCAATACAATATGGTGATCGACTTTACCAGCCGCGTGCAGCAGGCGAAGCTGCCGGCCGGCGTATCCGATGAAATTTTCACCTGCATCCAGTATATCGGTGCGCACCTGATCGACCAGATCACAGTTCAGGAAGTAGCTGCCTCCATCGGAAAAAGCCGCGCCTATCTCACTACGAAATTCAAACAGGAAACAGGCCGGACCATTGGCGAATACATTACCGACTGCCGCATGCTGGAGGCCAAAACACTCTTAAAATACACCGGAATGTCCCTTGCAGACATCAGCAGTTACCTGCATTTTTCCAGCCAGCCTTATTTCCAGAATGTGTTTCGGAAATATTATGGGGTAACCCCTGCAAAATACCGGCAAAATCATAAAAAAACAGATGATTCCTCGCCAAACTGATTCCGGCATCCGCTTTCCAAAAATATGTTCCTTTCTGTTCCCCATCCCGCATCTGATAACCACTTCCGCATTGACGGCTTGCAAAAGGCACCGTAATTTTTCAAAAAAACTCCTTGCTTAGATAATCTTATAATAATATAGTCGATTTTACATTACAGATTCAAAAAAATACTGTATTATATCAGCAACATAAGATTTCTCTGCTAAAAATATCCCGCTAATCACAATTCTAATCTATCTTAATGGAGGACGCTGCCGATGGAGCATATTTGCAACCCTATGAACCTTTCCTACAAATACCAATTTCATGGTACCTTTTACGGTCATGCCATCTGCCGGGAAGCTGCCGATCCATCCATGATCCTGTTTCACGGGCGGTATTATCTGTTTCCGTCCATGTCGGCGGGATTCTGGGTCTCGGATGATCTGATAGAATGGCAATATTACCCGCTGACCGGTCTCCCCATCCATGACTACGCTCCCGACGTGCGCGTGATGGGCGAATACATGTATTTCTGCGCTTCCAAGCGGAACAGTAAATGCCCTTTCTACCGGACAAAAGATCCCTGCTCCGGACAGTTTGAACAAGTCGCCGCAACTCTGACCTTCTGGGATCCGAACCAGTTTCAGGACGATGACGGCCGGGTGTATTTCTACTGGGGATGCTCCAACCAGAAGCCCATGTACGGCGTAGAACTGGATCCCGAAACCATGGCCCCCATCGGCAAACCCAAGGGGCTGATCGAAAGCGATACGACGCATCACGGCTTTGAGCGCAACGGCGAAAACCATATTATGCCCCCCGCAAAGAAGATGGGTGAACGGATCATGCGCATCCTGGCCGGAGGGAGCGCGCCCTACATTGAGGGCGCATGGATGACCAAGCATAACGGAAAATATTATCTGCAATATGCCGCTACCGGCGCGGAGCACAATGTGTACTCTGACGGCGTTTACATTGGCGACGGCCCCTTAGGACCGTTTACCTATGCGGAAAATAATCCCTACTCCTACCGCCCCGGCGGATTCATGCCCGGTGCGGGGCACGGCAGTACCATGGAGGATAAGTTCGGAAACCTCTGGCATACCGCCACCATGCGGATCAGCGTGAACCACAGCTTTGAAAGGCGGATAGGACTGTTCCCCGCCGGTTTTGATCAGGATGGCGAACTGTTCTGCAACCAGCGCTACGGCGACTGGCCGATCCGGGTGGATCAGAGCCGCTTCGATCCTTGGCGTGAGCCGGACTGGATGCTGCTCAGCTACAAAAAAACCATGACCGCTTCTTCCTGCGCGCCGGAGCACCCGGCGAGTCTGGCGGTGGATGAATGCGAACGGACCTGGTGGAAGGCCGCATCGGACAGCGGCGAGTGGCTGCAGATCGATCTGGGCGGGGCAATGACCGTCCACGGTATCCAGATCAATTTCGCAGATGACGGTTTGCATAGAAAGCCGCCGGAAGGTGCAAAGTGGGGCGGAGAATGGCCCATCAAGCGTATCATTGACACGGAAATCCATAAGACCCGCTGGAAGCTGGAGGGTTCTCTGGATGGAAAGTCGTTTTTCATGATCTGCGATAAAAGTCAGGCGGAGACAGACCTGTCCCATGACTTCATCTGCATGGAAGATGGTATTCAGGTCCGCCATCTGCGATGTACGATCATAGAACTGCCATTCCACCAAGCCGCTACCATCTCTGCGCTGCGTGTATTCGGCTTATCAAAATGTCCAAATCCCCAGCAGGTTTCCGGGATAAAGGCCACGCGTGACAATATGGACATGGATCTTTCCTGGACAGAAAGCGGCGATGCCGTAGGTCATGCAGTCCTGTGGGGACACGCACCGGATAAGCTGTATCACAGTGTCATGGTATACGGGAAAAATACCTGTCATGTCGGCGCGCTAAACAAAGGACAGACATGTTTTATCCGGGTGGACGCCTTTAATGAAGGCGGTATTACCCACGGGGAAACAATAGGACCATTTTAATGTAGAGAAAACAGAGGATTTGAAGGAGGAATCTAACCATGGAAAAGATGAAAAGGAATGTCGGAAATCTTTTAATGTGTCTGGCAGAAATTGTGTTTGGTATTCTTTTGTTGATCGATCCGGTAGGTTTTACCGCAGGTATTATCGCCACGCTTGGCATCTTGCTGGCGGTTCTTGGAATTGTAAGCATAATCGGATATTTTAGGGCTTCCCCGGAAGAGGCGGCGCAGAAAGGCGGGCTTTCCATAGGACTTGTCGCGCTAAGCGCTGCCTTGGTATGTATTTTCAAGACAGGATGGTTTATTGCGGCATTTCCGCTGATCACGGTTTTCTACGGCGTACTCATTCTTTTGTCCGGGATCGGTAAAATACAGTGGGCAGTAGATATGCTGCGCTTGAAACAGAAGTATTGGTTTATTGCGCTGATTGGAGCAGTTCTGTCTGTATTATTTGCCGTTCTTGTTTTGGCAAATCCGTTTACTTCTACAGTACTTCTTTGGAACTTTATCGCGATCTCACTGATCGTCGAGGCTGTCGTGGATATTTTGGCATTTATATTTGGTATGAAACAAAAATAGCAGGATTTTGATAAAAAAAGGGGGAACACTATGACATCACAAAGCAAACAAAGATTTTTGGAGAAAAAATTCTGGAACAGCAAGATCACCACAGAGGACACAACATTCAAAGAAAAGGCGTTTGGCTACCTGTTGGGACCGGTAGGCGCACTGCTGTTCAACGCAATCGTCAATGGATATATCAACGTCTACTACACGGATGTCCTGGGGTTGACTGCCGTGGCAGGAGGCGCTTTCTTGGCTATTTTCCCGCTGGTATCCAAAATTTTGGACGCGGTGACTAATGTGTTTATGGGATATTTGATCGACCACACAAAGACGAAACAGGGAAAAGCCCGTCCGTATATCCTGCTGGGTGCGATCCTCATGCCCATTGCAGGCATTCTGATGTTTGCAATTCCCAAGGCCAGCATGGCTGTCCAGCTTGTTTGGATCGTTATTTCCTATAATCTGTACTATGCTATCAGCTACACGATCTACAACATGAGCCACAACATGATGATACCGCTCTCCACTAAAAATTCCAGCCAGCGGGCAACACTCTCCACGCTTGCCAGCATTTCCAATATTGTCTTTGCAGGAACGCTGACATCTGTCCTTGTACCCATGCTCGTACTGCCGATAATTGGTGTGAACCAGACAAAATGGATCACCATGATCTGCATTGTGTCCATTATCGTATTGCCCCTTGGACTGCTGGAGTATTTCTTCACCAAGGAACGGATCACAGAGGCGGAAAATGAAGGAGCAGCCGAAAAGAAAGAGGAAATCCCCTACCTGAAACAGATGAAAGCCTGCTTTACGGACAAATACATGGTAATGGTGCTGCTGATTTACGCCCTTAGTCAGTTTATCGCCTACATGCGAAGTACCAGCCTGCTCTACTATTGCAACTATATTCTTGGCAGTTACAACGATGGTTTTACACCCACCATATTGCAGGTGATAGGCGGCGTCCCCATGGGACTGGGTATGTTCATCATCATCCCGCTGACAAAGAAGTTTGAAAAGCGGACCCTGTTCCTTATCGGCAGCGGTTTGACCGTAGCAGGCGTTGCTATCTGTCTGCTGGCTCCCGCCAATATGGGCGTAGTCGTTGCCGGACAGATCATTAAGAACATCGGAACCATCCCCAGCTCCTATATCTTCATGGCTTTCTTCGCAGACTGCCTGGATCATTTCGAGCTGACCCACCGTTTCCGCTGCGATGGGTTCGGTATGTCAGTATACAACATTATCATTACGGTCATGGCGGGTCTTTGTACCAGCGTTTTCAACTTGATCCTGTCCCGTACAGGATATGTGGCGCCCAGCCTTATAGACGGCGTAACCGTGGCAGCGACACAATCCCAGGCTACACTGACCGGTATCCTCGGCTCCTATTATGGTGTGGAACTCGTCGGGGCGGCACTGATGATGATCCTGTTCTTCTTCCTGCGGGTAGAGAAAGTTTTGAAAGCAAAAAACCAGAATAATGCGATGTAATCAGATGCGTCTAAGCAGGGGAGGAAATTTCTCTAGTTGAGAAATATCCTCCCCATGCTCATTTCTTCTCAAAAAGTTCCAGCCAAAAATCTTTCACTGACGCCATAGCCATATTGTCGCCGGAATATAATTCCTTTGCCCATTTATAAGGAGTCATCCCCTTAAAATAATCTTTCACCTTTTGTTGCTGATCTTCTTTTACTTCAACTTCCCAAGCTATTTTACCATCTGCCTGACAGCAGGTGATCTTGTCGTCCGTAAAACAGGTTACATATATTTCCCCCGTCTTAGGGTTTCTTGATGAGACGATTTGATTAACAACCGGTATCTGATTTCTTTTTATTTCGTTATTGTACATTAAATCTGCAAATGAAATTTCCAAAAATGTACGTGATCCTTTCCCCTGATCCTTTTGGATCATTTCTTCAGATTCTTCTTGCATTTCTAAAGAAAAGGACTCCTCTATCTTCGCGTCTGATGTCCCAGTGTAGTAAAACGCCCACCACGAAACTATACAAACAATTCCTTCTGCGATGCATATATTTTTGCATACTCGCCATTTTGATCAATTA
>JAMPHA010000016.1:0-52127 GCA_023663615.1 Clostridium sp.
AAGAGGCTCTCCTTCTATGGAATTAGTGCGAATTATTTTTTCCTTTCAAGACTGACGCAAACGGTATACAATGCAGTCAAAGCAGTATGCATTGCAGAAATTTCGCTTCTTAAGCTTATCGCCTATCGCGCAAAAAGGCGGGGTCAGAGCGGCATAACGATCCGTTATGCCGCTCTGACCCCGCTGTCTTTGCATATTCCTCTCTGCTTCCGTTAATTTGCCGGCTTATAGAAGAACGTCACCTCGATCGTCTCCACATGCCCCAGCGTATCTGCATCCAGCAGATTCGGCGTCGCCGCACTCAGACTTCCATCCACAGTACGCGCCTCCGCGGGCACGGACGGCACCCATGCGTTATAAAGGTTCGTGCGCGTGCAGATCCCGTCGTCACTGGAGGTATACGGCTTGCCCATCATCCGATACGGCTCGCCGTTTATCAGAATCTCATTGATGCTGATCACATATCCGGGGAACAGCGTCTCTCCGTTTCCGATTGCCACGGCGGCAAACGCCACACTATCCGCGTAACCGATCGACGTCCCGGTAAAATCAAGACTTACTGTATAAGTCCCTTCTCCTGTGATCTCAACATCCGATGCGACGATTCCCTCCGTCTTATCATCCGGCTTATAAACATCGCCGACACTATACATCAGATTCCAATCGCCGCTGTTATACATGATCCATGCCACCGCCTCATCATCGGCAAGCCCTGCCGCAGGCTCCGACGCGGCGAGCGCCTCCGCCATGACCGTCTGCGCGTTCTGCCGGATCTCCTCCTTGCTCATAGACGCCTGTACACCGTAGCTGTGCTCCGTATACAACGCCGCCACCTCGCTGTCAATGATCTTGCAGGTATTCCGGTTATACATATTGCTGCAGTCCCATAATACCGGGCAGTAACCGTAGTAATCGCAGTTGGCAAGGAAATTTGTTAAATATTCAACCGTATTCTCTTTCAAGTGATCGATATTCTCGATCAGTACGCCGTACTCACCGATCACAACGCCATAACCCTGCGAGGTGAACTTCTCCAGCATGGACAGCTTCTCATTCTGCTCCTCGTAATCCTGCGTGCTTCCCCATGTCGGCAGGCTCGTATTGATGCAGTATCCGGACGGATCATAATAATGTACGGACAACAACAGCCTCGGATTCTCACTGTTCATTTCGTCCGTCGGCATCGCGAACCGGCTGTCGCAGGTCATGCTGATGTCTGTATTATATCCGGCGATCAGCAGAAAGCGCTGTTCGTTATTTCCGCCCGTCGCCCGGACCGTATCCACAAAATTCTGATTGATGCGGTTCATCGTCTCGTAGCACTCATCCGGCGAAAGCGCGCCCGAATCCTTCGCTACATCCGTATCGTTTAAGCGGTTGCCCAGCTCTTCGTTTGCAGATTCAAAGATCAGATGATCGGAATAATTCCGGTAACGCTCTGCGATCTGCGTCCACATGGATATGTATAATTCCATTGCCTGATCTCTCGTCTCCTGCGTCGCGGAACCGAACATGCCCCACCAGCTTCCGTCCCAGTGGTCATTGACGATGACGTACATATCCACGGAAAGCGCATAGTTGATGATCTCCTCCACACGGTCTAAGTACGCCTCGTTGATGGTGTAATCGCCGCTCTCATAATTCATCATATTGGTCCATGCAACCGGAATGCGGAGCGTATCAAATCCCGCCTCATGCATACCTGTGACCATTTCCTGCGTCGTCTCCGGCACGCCCCAGAGCGTCTCATAAGCGGAGACCTCGGCTTCCGTTCCGAGCGACAGGTGTCCGTACGCTTCCATTGTATTGCCGAGATTGATCCCGTTTCCCATCATCTCAACAAGCTCCAGCGACGTCAGCTCCGTACGCATCTCGCCCTTCTCAGTCTTCTCGCCGCCGCAGCCTGCAAGCATCCCGATGCCTAGCAGCATGATGCCGAGCAGATACCCCGTTCTTTTTTTCCATGTCCGTTTGCTCATATGGCTTCCTCCTCACAAAAAAGCAGTTTCATATTTGTATCATACCACAATACGTTTCCTTCCGAAACTGCAACTTTTAGAGTTGAAATACGTTTCTTTTCCGCGGTATCGGTCCGCCCGCGCCTATCGGCATGACATCTGCAAATTGCGTATTTTTTCACGGCAAAAACAAAAAACCTTGGATCCCTCACATACAAGGTTTCCAAGGTTTTTCACGAACAGCTGATAGGGGAATCGAACCCCTGTTTCCGCCGTGAGAGGGCGGCGTCTTAACCGCTTGACCAATCAGCCATTTCTCATGCCTCATGCAAGGCACTTGCTTATCATAGTATATTTCATAAAAAAAAGCAATACCTAAATTCAAATTTTTTATGAGTTATTTTTTATGAACCACCTGAAATTTTCACAAAAATACCTATGCCCTTTCCGCACGGATGCAGTCATGGGTTTTGTATGTATTATAAATGTCATTATATACTAAAACCCGACACAAGTCTACAACTCCGGTTATCTATTTCATGACGTTCCTACGACACAAAATCAAACAGGCTGAGCTGGTTCGAAAGCGGAATGTCGCCGAGCAGTCCCATTTCCGCCATCTCATCCACACATTTTTTCGGCGTTTTCGTCCGGTCATAAAAATCGTCCCTCGACAGAAACGGACCGTCCTTCGCCGCCTCGACAATGGCGTCCGCAATCGCCTCGGACACGCCGTCGATACTTGTTAAAGACGGCATGATCTTTCCGTCCTCCGTGACCGTGAACAGGCGCGACTGCGCCTTGAAAATATCAATCGGCACAAACTCATAACCGCGCGCATACATTTCCTGCACGATCTTCATGTCGCCGTACGCATCCTGCTCCTTATTCGCAAGCGTGTCCATACGCTTTTTATAATCGCTCATGATGCTCTCCAAATGCGCCCTTCCCCTGCACATGAGGGCATAGGAAAACGCCTTGGCGCGGATCGAAAAATACGCCGCGTAATAAGCCAGCGGATAATTGACCTTGCAATAGGCAATACGCCACGCCATCATGACATACGCCGCGGCATGCGCCTTCGGAAACATGTACTTGATCTTTTTGCAGGACCAGATGTACCAGTCCGGCACGTCATGCTCTAACATGACCTGCTCCATCTCCTCGGTCAGCCCTTTTCCCTTCCGCACCTTCTCCATGATCGTGAACGCCTGCTCGCTCTCGATTCCTTTTTGGATCAGATAGATCATGATGTCGTCACGCGTGCAGATCGCCGTGGAGATCGTCGCCTTTCCCTCCTCGATCAGCGTCTGCGCGTTGCCAAGCCACACATCCGTTCCGTGCGACAGTCCGGAAATCCGCACCAGATCGGAAAAAGACTGCGGCTTCGTATCCTTCAGCATCTGGATGACGAACTCGGTTCCAAACTCCGGAATCCCCAGCGACCCCAGTTCGCACCCGCTGATCTCCTCCGGCGTGATGCCGAGCGCCTCCGTGGAGGAAAATAAGGACATGACCTGCTGATCGTCCAACGGGATCTTCGTCGGATCGACACCCGTTAAGTCCTGAAGCATACGGATCATCGTCGGATCATCGTGTCCGAGAATGTCAAGCTTTAACAGGTTGTGGTCGATGGAATGATAATCAAAATGCGTCGTGATGATCGGTGTTGTCATATCGTTTGCCGGATGCTGGACGGGCGTGAACGAATTGATCTCCTCGCCGACCGGAAGCACGACAATACCGCCCGGATGCTGACCCGTCGTCCGCCGCACCCCCGTACAGCCGACGGATAAACGGTTGATCTCGCTCGCGCGCTTTTTGACGCCGCGCTCCTCAAAATACTTGCGCACATACCCGTACGCCGTCTTATCCGCGACCGCACCGATCGTTCCCGCGCGGTACGTCTGTCCGTATCCGAAGATCACTTCCGTATACTTGTGCGCCTTGCTCTGATATTCGCCCGAAAAATTCAGGTCAATATCCGGCTCTTTATTTCCTTTAAACCCAAGAAACGTCTCAAACGGAATGTCAAATCCGTCCTTGATCAGCGGTTTCCCGCATTTCGGACAGATCTTATCCGGCATATCGCAGCCGCTTCTGCCGGAAAATGCCGCGACCTCCTCGGAATCAAAATCGGTATAATAACAATTGGCGCAGCGGTAGTGCGGCGCAAGGGAATTGACCTCCGTGATCCCCGCCATGAACGCCACGAACGAAGAACCGACCGAACCGCGCGAGCCGACCAGATACCCGTCCTCGACCGACTTCCACACAAGCTTCTGCGCAATGATATACATGACGGCAAACCCGTTGGAAATAATCGAATTCAGTTCTTTTTTCAACCGTTTTTCCACAACATCGGGCAGCGTTTCTCCGTACAGCTCATGCGCACGGTTATAGCAGATCTCCGTTAAGATCTGATCGCTGTTTTCAATGACCGGCGGGCATTTATCCGGGCGCACGGGCGAAATGTACTCGCACATGTCCGCGATGAGATTGGGATTGGTGATGACGATCTCCTCCGCCTTTTCCGGGGACAGATAGGAAAACTCCGAGAGCATCTCCTCCGTTGTGCGAAAATAAAGCGGCGCCTGCTCGTCCGCGTCGGGAAATCCCTGTCCCGCCATCAGAATCCGCCGGTAAATTTCGTCTTCAGGGTTCAAAAAATGAACATCGCAGGTCGCAACAACGGGCTTGCAGAACTGCTCGCCCAGCGCAATGATCTTTTTATTCAAAGCGATCAGATCCTCGTCGCTCCGGACATCGGGATGCTTCTCGTCACGGATCATATAACGGTTGTTGCCGATCGGCTGTACTTCCAGATAATCATAAAACCGGACGATCCGGCTGATGTCCTCCTCTGATTTTTGTTCCACGATCGCGCGGAACAGCTCGCCCGCTTCGCAGGCGCTTCCGATAATCAGTCCCTCACGGTACTTCATCAAAAGGCTTTTCGGCATTTTGGGACGGCGGCTGAAATAGTTAAGGTGGGACTCCGAGATCAGCTTATACAGGTTGATGCGCCCCGTATCGTTTTTTGCCAAAACAATGACGTGGTACGCATGCAGCTTTCTGACCGCCTCGATGTTTGCCGCGCCAAGCGCATTGATTTTTGCAAGGTCATCCACGCCCCGCTCTTTGCACATCGCAAGAAAGCACAGGAAAATCTCCGCCGTCGCTTCCGCATCATTGACCGCGCGGTGGTGCCCCTCCAGCAGAATATTTAATTTTTTGCAGATCGTATCCAGCGTGAATTTATTTAACTCCGGCATCAGCGCGCGCGCAAGCCCGACCGTATCCAGATAGGTGTACTCCGTGTCAAAACCCTGCCTTCTGCAATTCTCTTTGAAAAAACTCATGTCGAAGTCGGCATTGTGCGCCACTAGGACCGCGCCCTCGCAGAACGCGGCAAATTCCGGCAGGACCTGTTCGATCATCGGCGCGTCGATCACCATGCTGTCACGGATGTTTGTCAGCTTTTCGATCTCATAGGGGATCGGCACATCGGGATTCACAAACGTGGAGAAGCGCTCCTTGATCTTTCCGCCCTCCACCCTGACCGCACCGATCTCAATCATGCGGTTCGAGACCGGGGAAAATCCCGTCGTCTCCAAGTCAAACACGACATAGGCGCCGTCTAACGGATACGGCTTCGGATTGGTGACGATCTGTTTTAAGTCATCCACCAAATATCCCTCCACACCGTAAAGCGGCTTAAATCCAGGCGCGAGCTTATCCAGCGTATGATTCGCATCCGGAAACGCCTGCACATCGCCGTGATCGGTGATCGCCATCGCGGTCATTCCCCAGCGGTTTGCGCATTTTAACAGATCGGAGACGTCGGATACGCCGTCCATATCGCTCATCTTTGTATGGCAATGCAGCTCCACTCGCTTGCGCACGCTGTAGTCCATGCGCGACTTGCGGGTGTCCGTGCTCTTTTTGATCCCGAAAATGGAACCGATCGTCAGTTCCCCGTCGAAGCGGTCAAGCTGCGTCACGCCTTTGAGCTTGACAAATTCATGTTCCTGAAACTTGTCCTTTATCTCCTCAAACTGTTCGTTTTTGAAAAACATTTTTACCGTGATCGTGTCCGTAAAGTCCGTGAGATCAAAGATCAGAATCGTCTTTTCGTTTTTGATGGCGCGCGGATCCACTCTTGTGAGCATACCGGAGACGACGACTTCTTCCATCTCTCCCTGAATCTCGTCAAGCCGCATCGGTTCGTCGTCAAAATCACGCCCCCAGATGACGTCGGGATTGTCCGAACGTCGTCCGGTCTTTCCGTATCCGCCTTTGGCATAAGCGCCTTTTCCAAATTCTCTGCCCACGCCGCGCTGTGCTGTGCCTGCTCCATCAGATGTGCCGTCTGCTCCCTGCAGTGCGGCAAAACCGGCGGCTTCCTGCGGCGCTCCGTCTGCTCCATGGGACGCGTTAAAGCCGTCCACGCCATCCGGCGTGCCGCCCGTACCGCGATCCGTGGCGTTCCCGTCCGCAGACATGCCTGCCGCCGCGCCCGCGCGGTTTACAATATCAATGACTTCCCTGCGCAGACGCTCTTCGTCCTCCTGCCGATGCTTGTCCCCTGCCGCCTCGCGATAGCCGATCTCCGCCTCCGCGTGCATGGAAAACCGTTTTTGCAGAAGATTATCCAAAATATTTTTTAATTCCCGCTCTTTCCCGCGCGCAAGCACGGTATCCTCGACTTCCACCAAAAGTTCATGTTCCCCCGGATAGGAAAAGCGTGCTTTTTTCATCATGGAAAATAAAATATGATCATAGGCGCGCAGCTCTAAAAGCAGACTGTCATAGTAGGCATCCATGAGCTTGGGCAGATCGTACTGCGCAGAAAGGACATAACGCTCCAGCAGGCGCACCGTCATATTCACCCGCGGAAAGAGCTGTTTTTTGATCTCCTGTTCCGCATAAAAAATATCTTCCTTTTGCAGCAGGCGCTCCGAAAAAAGATATACACGCAGCGCGTCCTTATTCCGCGTCGTGCTGACGCGCTCCACCGAGACCGGCTCGAAACGCGCCCTGACCGTCTGATTTAATTTCAGTGAGGGAAACACCTCAAAAAAGCTCTTTGCCATCTTATCTTCCTTTTTCAATCTGTGCTCCAGTGGAGCAGTTCATCCCGCAAAACGGAAAGCAGTTGTTCCTCCGGTACTTTCCGTACGATCTCGCCCTTTTTGATGAGCAGACCTTCCCCGTCGCCGCCCGCGATGCCGATGTCCGCCTCCCGCGCCTCGCCCGGACCGTTGACAGCGCAGCCCATCACGGCAACCTTGATATTGAGCGGAATATCCTGCACCATCTCCTCGACCCGGTTCGCCAGTCCGATCAGGTCGATCCTCGTCCTTCCGCAGGTCGGGCAGGATACAACTTCAATGCCGCCCGTGCGGAGTCCCATATTGCGCAGGATCTGTTTTGCACTCTTTACTTCTTCCACAGGATCGCCCGTCAGAGAAACGCGGATCGTATCGCCGATTCCCTCATATAAAATAACGCCCAGTCCCAGCGCGGATTTGATATTGCCGCTCGTCAGCGTGCCCGACTCCGTAATGCCGACATGCAGCGGATAGGCTGTCTTTTCCGCGATCAACTCATGCGCTTTGATGGAAAAAAGAACATCCGACGACTTGATGCTGATGACAATTCTGTCATAATCAAGCTCCTCGATCATGCGCACTTTAGAGAGCGCGCTCTCCACAATGCCCTCCGGCGTTACGCCGCCGTATTTCTCGATCATTTCACGCTCCAGGCTGCCGCCGTTCACACCGACACGGATCGGAATGTTCCGCTCTTTTGCCGCATCCACGACCGCCTTCACGTTTTCTTTGGATCCGATATTGCCCGGATTGATGCGGATTTTATCCGCGCCGTTTTCAATCGCCGCGATCGCCATGCGATAATCGAAGTGAATGTCCGCTACAAGCGGGATCCGGATCTGTTTTTTGATCTCTGCGATCGCCTGCGCCGCCTCCTTCGTCGGTACGGTGCAGCGGACGATGTCGCACCCCGCCGCCTCTAACCGCTGAATCTGCCGCACAGTTGCCCCGACATCCTCCGTCCGCGTATTTGTCATAGATTGAATCAAAATCGGATTCCCGCCGCCGATCACGCGGTCCCCGATCTGAATTACCCTGGTCTGTTCTCTTTTTGTCATCCTGCGCCTCGTTTCTGCAAATGTCTGTCTCTGCTTTATTCCACATTTATTATAACAGTTTCCGGTTTTGTCTGCCACCGGATTTGAAGGAACTTCGTTCCCCGATACGGCGATAAAAAGCTTGCAAAGATCATTCCGCCTTCCCACTCTTCAATGATTGATAACGTATGTTATTTATTATATTTTCCGGCGTATCACACGCGACAATACTCCCGTCTTCTATCATGTAAACAGCATCAAAACGCGCCATATTCTCCCGGTCCAGATCGTGCGTCGCAACAATGATGATACGATCCGTGAGAGCGCATACCTGATCCATGATATTTTTCGCATGAAACTGATCAAGTCCCGCTGTCGGTTCATCAAACAATAAAACCTGCGCATCCTCCACAAGTGTGCGCGCAAAATCGATCCGCCGCAGTTCTCCGCCGGAAAGATTCACCTGATTTTTCCCGATCATCTTATGGACATCCCTGCCAGAGCTTACAAACCATTTGAACAATCCGGACTTATGAATCGCATCCTCTACTTTCTGGGGCGGCATATCCTGAAACAGTGCAATATTATCCGCGATCGTAGCAGAAAACAATACCGTATTTTGCGGCAAAAATAATACATCCGGGTGCAGCAGACCTCTTTTTCCTTTCAGATCAGATTCATTCAGACAAACATGACCTTCATTGACCTCCACAATTCCGGCAATTGCTTTCAACAGAGACGTTTTTCCGCTTCCGCTGCTTCCGATCAGGCATATCTTTTGTCCCGCCTTTGCAGAAAAATCAATATGGTTCAATATACGTTTCCCATCACGCAGCAGTGAGACATTTTGAAGTTCGATCGAGTGAATCTGCGCATCCTTGCATTGATACTCTTCATCCTCACCGGCTCCGGAATCAATAAACTGCAATAAATCCTTCGCGACCGCACGCCCTGAAATGATTCCCGCATAATATTCACTGATGATCTGAAACGGTCCCGCCACCATATTCATCAGCGTCGTCAACGCGATCAGCTCCGGGAGGTCGATCGATCCGCTCAAGGTAAAGATCACGCCGAAAACCCATGCGCCCAATACGACCATATTTCCCATCCCGTAAGATAAGGACATGGATAACCGTTTCCACTTAAAATTGCGTTGGATTTTCTTTGTGGTCTGACTGTTCTTCTCGTCATGAAACCGATTGACTTCCCTCTGTCTCGCGAAAATCTTGATCGTCAAAAACCCTTCCAGCAGTTCGTTCAGAAAATTTAAGTACGATGCCCTCGCATCCAATGCATCCCGGTTGACTTTTTCCAGTTTTGCTTTTAAGAGTCTCGGTACAAAAATCGGCAGGATGCACAAAACAATCAATATGAGCGTCAAAACCGGCTGGATCAATGTCGTTGCGATCAGCGCAAACACAAGCGAGAACAATTGAAATACGACCATCAGGATTCCATGTACATACTCGCTCTCCACTTCTCCCACGTTATTATTCAGCATGGATAAATAATGCGCGTCTCCTACCTTTTCTTTTTCTTCTACACTACACCTTTGAATGCGCCGGACCAAGGCATTCCGCATAAAAAATGAGATTTTCGTTCTCAAGAGCACTTCTGAATGACTGGATAGAAATTCAAAAGCGGTGTCAAAAATTAAATATAGAATTGATAAAAGTACAATTAACGCAATCCGTCCCTCAACACGGTTCATTGCAGTGTCCGTAATCAGCTCCAAAATATAGGCAAGCGATATTCCTATTGCCGCCCATATGCAATTCGTGCTCAAAAATAACACAAGTTCTTTTTTACATTTCCACACAAAGCGCTTCATCGTCAGAAATCTCCCCTTTTCCCTCATTCGCTGTGCGATCTATTTTTTGACCGCTTTCATCCGCAGCCGCACATAATCCGCATACCATGTTCCGTTTTGATATAGCAGTCCCCGCAGGCGCTCCACTGCCCGATCTGTCATTGCCATTTTTTCGGTTTCGCACAAGATACCCTTTATCCCGCAGCGCTTTTGACAGGGCGCCGTTGCCGCATCCCAAATCCAATACCGTGCTGTTTTGACGTGCCGCGATCAGTTCTGTTACGCTCTTTCCGTACCGATGCACAAACGAAAAGTCCTCGGTATATTTTTCTCCGTTCCAATTGATATTCATCCTGTTCCTCCATGCCGTCACAAGGCCGCGAATCCGGGTATCTGCGCAAATTTACCGCCTGTATTTCCGGTATCTCATCGTTTCTGCTTATCTTTTGGGTATCTCACCATTTCTGCTTATCTTTTCGGTATCTCATCATTTCTGCTTATCTTTTCGGTATCTCATCATTTCTGCTTATGTTCTCAGTATACGATTTTCTCCCGCAGTTTGCAAGGTTCGCCAGATTTGAGATATGCCTTCCTTTCTCCCATTCTTCACACCCCACCATCACAAAACTCCTGCTATAACAAAATTCTCCGCCGCGCCCTCTCGCCCGAAACTGCACGCAGACTGCCGCACCTGCCGCCTGCTTCGGTTCAAAATAAACCCGCTCCGTCGTCTTTACCCATGCGCCGTTGTTTTTCCGAACCTCACATTCGCGCATACCGTCCGGAAATGTAAAATACAGCCCCTGCGTCAAAACGGCAGGATGTTCCGATGAAAGCAGACGCTTCACGCCGTTTGTATCCGAAATCGTCATAACGAGCGTCCCTATCTCTTCTGTTCCGTTATCTCCTGCCGCTCCGTTATCCCCTGCCGCTCCGTTATCCCCTGCCGCTCCGTTATCCCCTGCCTCTCCGCCATCCTGACGCACGCCCGTCACCTGATTTGCAGACACATATTCTGGAAGCTCTGCACGAAGCGAAAAAATGAAAAGCGCTGCAAAAAAGACAAAAAAACGCGCGCCGACAAAATGGAAACCATGATGCTCACCGTTTTCCTTTCCGCCAATACCGCCGGTCAGATCCTGCGGTTCCACGACTTTGAGCGGTATGTATTGCTCTTTTTTCCGTTTATTCATTCCTTGCACCTTTCTCCTTTTCCGATTATGGGCAGTCACTTTTTTCATTTTGCGGATTGACAGACCGCTCTAAATTAGTTATAGTTTTACTACAGTCAAGTCTTGCCGGCGCCTCGAGATATTGTTTCTCTATGGAAGGAGGCAGGAACTTGGCTTTTTGTTTGTCCAAATAAACAATATATTCTTCTTCCCGTACTAAAAATTCCTTCAGTCCTTGTCTGCCATAAATGCTTTTTATTTCATTGACTGTCTGGTTATAAATACTTGTCTGCAAATGGATTGAAACAACTATTCCTCTCCCCTGAAAATCCGTCTGATCCGTCAACACCACCAGTCCCGGTTTGTGCGGATCATCAATCACTAAAACAGGCTTTTCAATAGCTTGAGGAAGCTCTGCCTCATGATCAGCGGCAAATCTTTTGCCCCCAACCGCAGTAAAACTTTAGGAGTGTTTCCCAGCCTGATTTCCCTGTTGGTAGGCAGCCGCTTTTGATAATACTCCTCTATTTGATCAAGATAACTTTCCCTTTTAACGATCATCCACCCTCCTTTTATAGTTGACATACTACACCGGATTCTCCGCTTCTTATTACAAGTTAAGTGATTTTAACGCCAAGGTTCGTTAGAACGCCGCAGACAATCGCGGTTCTGCCAACCGAAAAATCTGCCTGACTCTTTCTTTTTCTACAATGAAAATCTCATTTGCTTCTTTGGGAAATCACTGCGGCAGAATTGCCGCGGTCAGAACGATTTCATTCCTATTATACGCCTTCATCGCCGAGCCCGCCATTGTCAGAATCACGATTTTTTCCGCGCCTTGATCCGACGGGTTTTCTGCACAAAAAAAGAGGCGTTCTCCATTCAGAACGCCTCTTTTTTTGTGCAACCTGACAATGCCTTACAGAAGAAACATCACACTTGTTATTTTACTCACGAACCCCCGCCCGCATCATGCCGAAATTACAAATAAAACATCAAATTCATCCCTTACTTGAACAGCCGCATAATATCGTTATACATAACAAAGACCATCAGCACCAGCAAAAGCACAAACCCGACAAAATGCACGATCGCTTCTTTATCGCGCGGAACCGGTTTGCCGCGCACCGCTTCAATGAACGCGAACACCAGCCTGCCCCCGTCCAGTGCCGGAAGCGGAAGCAGATTGACAACGCCGAGGTTGGCGCTTAACAGAATCGCAAAATTCAGCATACTTGCGATCAAGGTCAAAATACCGTACTCGGACGCCTCCTCATACACCTCTCCGACCACCTGCGCCATGCCGACCGGTCCCGACAGATCTTTGACGGAAGCCTCCCCCCGAAACAGCATAAACAGACTCTTATACGTCACCTTGATCCAGTAGCGGACCTCATAATAGCCCGCCTTGATGGTATCAAGCGCATTACATTTTTCATAAACGCCGCCCGAAAAACCGATGTAATACCGCCCTGCTTCTTCATCGTAACGCGGATGGATAACCGCCGTATGACGCTCTCCGTCCCGCTCGTAGACGATCTTGACTTCCTCTCCCTGATTGAGCTGGGAAAACAGCGTCACCTCACGGTAAAGATGCACGCGCTCTCCGTTTAGGGAAATGATCTCATCCCCCGCCATGAGTCCCGCCTCCTGCGCGGGGTACCCTTCGATCACGCTCAAAATTTCCGTGCGGTCGCTGCCGCTCATGCCGACGACAATCAGCGAAAAGAAAAACGCGAGCAGAAAATTAAAGATCGGTCCCGCCGCATACGTCGCGATCCGCACCCACACGCTTGCTGCGGGCAGCGACCGGTCCTTCTCCGTATCCGGGATCAGCTCCTGCACCTGCTCCGCCTCCTCCGCTTTCTTCTTTTTTTCTTCTGTATCAAGTCCGTCCTCATTTTCAAAAATGCAGGCGCCTCCAAGCGGCAGAAGACGCCATGTATAAAGCGTCTCTTTGCCCTGCTTTTTTAGGAGGATCGGTCCCATCCCGACAGTAAACTCCACCACGCGGACGCCGTTTGCCTTCGCGACTAAAAAATGACCGAATTCATGCGCGATGACAACCACCGCAAATATCACGAGAAACCATAAAATTTTTATCATAATTGTGCGTCTCCGGTTAATTGCTTAATAAAATCATATGTCTGCGCTTCCGCTTCAAGAATCTCATTTACATTCGGATTATTGACAACCCGGTGCGCGCTCATACAGGCATCAATCAGTTCGTAGATCTGTAAAAAACGGATCTTTTTTTGCAAAAATAAACTGACTGCCCGCTCGTTCGCCGCGTTGAACACGGTCGGCATCGTACCGCCCGTCTGCGCCGCCAAAAGCGCCATGGAAAGTCCCGCGAAGGTCTCCCTGTCCGGCTTCTCAAAAGTAAGCTGCGCGATCTTACACAAATCCACGCGCCCGCCGTCCATCGGTTTTCTGTCCGGATAAAAAAGCGCATATTGGATCGGAAGCTTCATATCCGGCAGTCCCAATTGTCCGATGACCGCGCCGTCCGCATATTCCACGGCGGAATGCAGGATGCTCTGCGGATGGATGAGCACCTCAATCTGTTTGAGTTCCACATCAAACAGCCAGCGCGCCTCCATGACCTCCAATCCCTTATTGACTAACGTTGCCGAGTCGATCGTGATCTTTTTTCCCATGGACCAGTTCGGATGCTTCAGCGCATCCTCCACGGTCATATCGCCAAGTTCTTCCTTTGTCCTGCCGCGGAACGGCCCGCCGGACGCCGTGAGCAGAATTTTATGTACGCGCGCGCGCGGCTGTCCCTGCATGGACTGAAAGATCGCGCTGTGCTCGCTGTCCACGGGAAGAATGGAAACACCTGTTTTTTTTGCAAGCGGCATGATGAGGTGTCCCGCCGTCACAAGCGTTTCCTTATTGGCAAGCGCGATCGTCTTATGCGCCTCGATCGCCGCGATCGTCGGACGAATGCCGATCATGCCGACGATCGCCGTCACGAGCACTTCCGCCTCCGGCATCGCCGCGATCTCCAAAAGCCCGTCCATGCCCGCGACCACGCGCACAGGTAAGTCTTTCACGCGCAGCGCAAGCTCCTTTGCCGCCTCCTCGCTCCACATGCCGGCGATCAGCGGATGAAATTCCCGTATCTGCGCCTCCATCCGATCCACGTTCGTACCCGCCGCAAGCGCCGTGACGGCAAGTTCCGGATTCGCGCGCACGATCTCCAGCGTCTGCGTGCCGATGGAGCCTGTGGAACCCAATATCGCAATGTTCTTTTTTTCCGCGTCCTTCATCATCCTTCTCCGTTCCCGGCAGCAGCATTGCTGCCTGTCCTATTGAACGCCCTCTGACTGCCGCTCCCTAACAAGACCGGCAATGCGCTTCTAAGAAAACAGCAGAATTCCTAAAAAATAAATGAGCGGCGCCGTCACGATCACACTGTCAAAACGATCCATAATTCCGCCGTGTCCCGGAATCAGCTTGCCGTAATCTTTGATGTCATGGTCGCGCTTGATGCCCGATGCCGCAAGATCGCCAAGCTGGGAAAGCACAGAGCCGACGCCGCCGATCAGCGCAAAGGAAAGCGCCTGATGCGGGATATTCAGCGTATTTGTTGTTTGGAGGATCCACCCATAAAGAAAACCGACAAGCGCCGCGCCGAGAATACCGCCGACCGAACCCTCTACTGATTTTTTCGGGCTTAAAACAGGCGCAAGCTTATGCCTGCCGAATGTCCTGCCAACCAGATACGCGCAGGTGTCGCTGATCCAGCTGCTGATGAACACAAGCCATACAAGGTAAAAACCCCCGTACCACTCGCGGATCAGCCAGATAAAGGAAAGCATGACAGGCGCATAGATGCAGGCAAAAAAAGTCCGGATCGGCACATCGCATGTTGTTTTCGGAAACTTAATCACATAAACCGCCATCAGGCAAAGCAGCGTCAGAATCATGACCATCAGACATGCAAGCGCGGCGGCCGCCGCTCCCGTTATCGTAAGCTGCGTACCCTCGCCCGCGCTAAGAAGTCCGAGTCCCGAACCGTATACATACATCAGCGCATCATAGCAGGTAATGCCGATCACGCCGACGACCTCGTACGCATTGGGCGCTTTTCTTTTTTCATTCACGCCCATTGCCCTTGTTAATTCGAAAAAACCGACCAAGGACACGGCGTAGATCGTGAGCAGCAGCACCCAGTCGCCCGCCCAGATCGCGCCAAACGCCAATATCACAAGTACGATTCCACTGATTGTTCTTGTCAGAAACATCTTTTTTCCTCTGCCTTTCTATCTGCATGAACCTGCCATCTCTGATTTTTCAATCTATACTCCGCCGTACCGGCGATCCCGTTCATTGTATGCCTCCACGGCTTTCTGCAATTCCTTTCCGTCAAAATCCGGCCACAGCACGGGCGTAAAGTAAAATTCCGCATAGGCGAGCTGCCATAGCAGGAAATTGGAAAGGCGCTGTTCCCCGCTCGTGCGTATGAGCAGATCGGGCGCCGGGATACCCGCCGTATCCAAGGACGCCTCAAACAGTTGTGCCGTAACGTCATCCGGCGTAAGCGCGCCCGCCTTTACCTGCGCAGCAATCTTTTTTACGGCGCGCAGCATTTCGTCACGGCTTCCATAATTCAGCGCAACAATAAAATTCAGTCCGTCATAATCTTTGGTCGCTTCCTCCAGCTCCGCGATCTGACGCTGAAATTCTTCATCCAGCCCCGTTCGGTCGCCGATCACACGCACACGCATGTTATTTTTTTTCGCCGTCTTCTTACAGGTAGCAAGATAGCTTTTTAAGAGTTTCATGAGCGCCGCGACCTCATCGGACGGTCTGCTCCAGTTTTCTGTGGAAAACGCGTACACCGTCAGATAACGGATTCCCATTTCATGCGCTGCGCGGCAGACGACCTCCACGTTCTTCGCGCCCTGCACATGACCGTAATTGCGCGGCATTCCCTTACTCTTTGCCCAGCGCCCGTTTCCGTCCAATATGATCGCCACATGCTGCGGTATGTTCATTTCCGTCCCTCCTGCCCTGTAAGAACGCTTTGCGCTCTTTTTTCTTCATCCGCAAAATTTCCCACCGGATTTGGGTATTGAGCGCCCCGCTTATCAATGTGATTCGGCAGATTGCAGCTCTTTTGACTCCCAAATCCGATCGGTAAAAAGGGCGCACCCACATGCAAGCATGCCGTGCGCCCCCCATTTTTCGCTTATACCGTCATGATTTCTTTTGATTTGCTCTCAACGAGCGCCTCTACTTCCTTGATATACTTATCCGTCGTTTTTTGGAGCTGATCCTCAAGCTGCTTTGCCTCGTCCTCAGAGATCTCTTTGCCGAGTTTTTTCACCGCATCATTGCCGTCTCGTCTGGCATTGCGGATCACAACCTTATTGTCCTCGCCCTTTTTCTTGATCTCCTTGACCAGTTCCTTTCTGCGGTCCTCCGTCAGTTCGGGAAATACCAGCCGGACGACCGAGCCGTCGTTTGACGGTGTGATACCGACGTCGGACATCATGATCGCTTTTTCAATCTCCTTGATGAGCGACTTTTCCCATGGTGCGATCTGGATCATCCTTGCTTCCGGAACCGTGATATTGCCGACACTCTGAATCGGTGTCGGCGTCCCGTAATAATCCACTTTGATTTTATCCAGAATATGCGGATTCGCACGCCCTGCACGGATCGTCTGAAAATCCGCCTGCAAAAAATCAATCGCTTTCTGCATTTTTTCCTCATACTGTACTAATCTTGCGTCCATGTTTGTCCTCCATTCTTAACTCAGCCGCACATGCAAATGCGGGCACAGCCCCGCGATCGAATCATCGTGCTTTTTTGCAAAACGAATAAGCTCTTGTTTGAACCAGCCCATTTTCAAGCAGATCCGTTTTCATTCTCCGTCCACGGTCACTTCCGTACCGTTAAAATCACCCTTTATCGCATTCACAATGCTGTTCTTTTCGTTTAGTCCGAATACGCGCATCGGCATCCGATTGTCCCTTGCCAAAATGGATGCCGTCATATCCACAACCTGCAAATTGCGCGCGATCACTTCATCAATGGACACCCTGTCGTATTTCTTTGCCGCCGGATTCACTCTCGGATCGTCGTCATAAACGCCGTCGATCGCCTTTGCGAGCAGAATCACATCCGCCTCCACCTCAACCGCGCGCAGCACGACTCCGGTATCCGTGGAAAAATAAGGATGCCCGGTTCCTCCGGCAAAAAACACGACCATGCCCTTTGCAAAATATTTGTTTGCGCGGTCCTTCGAAAAAAGTTTTGTGAAGGAACCGCATTCAAACGGTGTCAGAACATTTGTCATGAGCCCAACACTTCTGCATATCTCCGATACATAAATACAATTCATGATCGTTGCCAGCATTCCGATCTGATCCGCTTTGGTGCGGTCAATATTCTCGCTGGAACGTCCCCGCCAAAAATTACCGCCGCCGATCACAACGCCGACTTCAATCCCATCCTCCACAAGCTGCTTGATCTGCAGCGCGACTTCCCGGACCGTCGGTTCATCAAACCCGGTCTTCTTGTCGCCCGACAATGCTTCTCCGCTCAGCTTTAACAGAATACGCTTCATGCCGTCTTCTCCTCATTCACCTGATCTCTCACAGTCCGAAAGACTTTCGAATTTCGCAACCCGGAAGAATCTGCAAAGCAAATTCTTTGAAAGACTTTCGCGCAAGCGGAAGTCTTTTTTATATCTTTGCCGTCTTCTTGAACTCGTCAAAGAAAGCAGTCGGATTGACGTCTGCATAGCACTGTGAGCACATACCTTCCACAACCGCACCGTTATTGATCTGAACGGATTTGGATTTGATATTACCCATAACGATTGCGGAAGTATCTAAGATAACAGGACCCTTGACATCAATGTCGCCTTTAACTGCACCTGCGATCACTGCGCTTGTCGCCGCAATATTACCGATGATCACCGAACTTTGTCCGACTTTTACGCTTCCAAGAGAATTGACCTCGCCAACGATCTTTGCGGACTCCGCATAGATTTCGGCCGCCTTGGAATTTCCATTGACTACACCGGTCACATCCAATTTCCCAAGAATATCGATATTACCTGTAATCGTTCCCAAAATTTCAAGCGAACCTTTAGACATAATATCACCGGTGATTGTCATTCCCTCCGTAATAAGGGATTTTTCATCGCTTGCTACCTCATTCTCACCAAATACCTGCTCCTGCATCTTACTTACTCCTTCCTTCTCCGCTTCTTTTTCTTCCTCATTCGCTGACATGCTATTCATTTCCATTACTTCCTCTGACATTTTGTCTGCCTCCGCTTCCTTTATGATTTCTGTTTCTGCCGCCCCGTCCGGCATGCTTTCCTCTGTCATATGAACTGCCGTTATATCGACAACACTTTGCTCCGCTGTATCCGCATTTTCCTCCGCGGCTGTTTCCTCCGTAAGTACAGACTCTATATTCACGCTTTCCTCAGCAGCCGCTTCCTCCGTAAGTACAGACTCTATATTCACGCTTTCCTCCGCGGCTGCTTCCTCCGTAAATACAACTTCCGGTATATCCGCGCTTCCCTCCGCGGCTGCTTCCTCCGTAAATACAACTTCCGGTATATCCGCGCTTCCCTCCGCGGCTGCTTCCTCCGTAAATACAGCTTCCGGCATATCCGCGCTTCCCTCCGCGGCTGCTTCCTCCATAAATACAACTTCCGGTATATCCGCGCTTCCCTCCGCAACTGCTTCATCCGTAAATACAACTTCCGGTATATCCGCGCTTCCCTCCGCGACTGCTTCATCCGTAAATACAGCTTCCGGTGTATCCGCGCTTCCCTCCGTGACTGCTTCCTCCGTCATGGCATCCGGCATAAGATCATTGGCTTCCGTAACTTCCGCAACGCCCTCGGACTGGCTGAATAGCTCTGCCAGAAGCTTGTCTTCCTCTGTCTGTACTTCTTCCGTCCCCGCGGCGCTTTCCGCTTCCGTAAGATCCGCCTCTTCTGTCTCCGTTTCACTCATCGCCTCAAGCTTGTCCAACATATCCGCCAACACCTGACTGTCCGTCTGGAGCTCCGGCGTTTCGTCAGTTACCGGCTCGTCTTCTGCCAGTCCGGCATCAGCCGTTTCATCCGGCATCAGCTCACTGACCGCTTGCGATAAGTCCTCCTTTAAGTCTGAAAAAAATCCCATCTTTTAACCACACCTTTCTGCAACGCACCGTGTTTTCGCGCGTCACTCACTCTCCTCATCCGCTTTTACCTGCTGAATCCGCGCCGTATCCTCCGTGATCGGCAGGATGACAGTATTGTCCATCGCTAAAATTCGTTCTATAATCACCGGCAATGCCTCGACGGTTGCTTTTTTCCCCGCTGCGTCATGCATCAGTACGATCGCCGTATGATACCTCTCCATATTATTTGTCACATTGTCCGCGAGCTGTGCCGCCGTGAGCTGTACGCTTCCCGCATCACCGTTTAGGACGTTCCAGTCAAAATAGATGATTCCCCGCTCGTCCAACACATCGATCAATTCCTGCACGTCCGTACTGTTGAGCGCGTTACTGCTGCCTCCCGGAAAACGGTAAAAACAGCTTGTCACGCCGGTCATATCATAAAGGTAACTGCGTATTTTTTCCAGATCCTCCGTAAACGCTTCCGTCGAAGCGTAAATCTCTCCATAGCGATGGCTGTAGGAATGCATTCCTAATGTGTGCCCCGCCTCCACGATCCGGCGATACATTTCCTGTGAATGCTCATCTGTTTTACCCACAACAAAAAAAGTTGCCTTAATATCGTAACGATCCAAGATTTCCAGGATCACTTCTGTATTACTGCTCGGTCCGTCATCAAAGGTCAGATACACTTTGCGATAATCCGGATATAATTGCTCTCCGGTCAGTTCCTCCGTCACGTCGGCGCCATCCTGTCCGTCTGCATCCGGTGTATTTTCGTTCTGTCCGCTATTTTCATCTGCGGCATTTGATTCCCCGCCGGCCGCCGCATCGCTTGTGCCGGTTGTACCGTTCTCTCCGGCGTCGCCTGCTCCGGTATCTGCCGCACGCTGCGCCCCGCCGTCTCCTAATGTTTCTCCTCCCACGGCCATAGCGCCTTCTGCGGGATTCCCGGTGCTTTCCGCCACACCGCCCCCGTCACCCACTCCGTCGCCCGCTTCCGTGCTGCTCCCAGCATCCGCGCCGGTATTTAGGCCCATTCCGCCCATTTCTAACGCAACATCCACGATCCCGTCCGATTGTACCAGCCGGGCGGCATCCCCTTCGCCCGATGAAAGCCTCGTCGGATCGCTCATCTGCCCGGCAAGCCGCACTTCACGCGCAGCCTCCAATTCCTGCACCTTCTGCTCTAATCTGCCTACCTTCAAAAAAAGAATCACACACAGAAGCACAGGCAGCAGGATCGCCAAAATAATTGTCACCACAATGATTTTTTTTAACCGATCAATCCGCCTTCTCCGCTCCGCCTGTGTTCTCACGGGTTTGTCCGGCGTTTTTTCAACCTCTGCCATATGCGCTCTCCGAAGGAACCTGTTCCCGTTCCTTTCACACGATTATCATTATAACATATCTATCCCCCAGCGGGCAAGTACATAACGAACATCTGTCTCCAAACCGTCCATACGCCCCAGGATGTCCTATAAAACGTTCCTGCGCGATCCTCTCACTCGAAAACATACCCTTCCGTCTCCCCAAGCGTAATATTATCCGTTCCGATCTGCGCAACTGTCACAATATCTCCCGCCGCAAGCTGCGGGTTCTCTATTAAAAGCATTCCCTGTTCCACATAGGTTGTCTTCTGTGTTTCCCCATTGATGCAGACATAACTGTACTCATTGAAGCCCGTTCCGTAGACATAGACAACCTCTTCTTCCTGCTTCGTAACAGCGGTCACGGCGATCTCATCAATGCCGAGCTTTAGTTCTGTCGGCTCATAGGGATTGATGCCGCCGTAAATCTCCCTGTCGCCATAAAGCATATCATATTGAAGTATTTCCAACTTACTCAGATAATCCTCATCCCACATACAACTCTGATGGAGTTTTGTCAAAATTCCCTGCGTGATCCCCGCTTCCTCCAGCACCTTTGCCGAAAGCTGATACGCCTCTATATCCAGATCATTCTTGTCAAGACCGATATTATCCCATATGACATACTCCGTCGCTGTGAGAACACCGCCTTCCACATCCTCTGTCTCCAGATTCATATAAGGCAGATGGTCGCCGTAAAGTACAAGGATCGCCGGTTCTCCCCGCTCCTCCAACGCCGCGACCAGCTCACGCACAAAATCGTCATCCTCTGCTATCTGGTTTACATAATAGCTCCATGCATATTCCATGTTCAGATCCGTATAACGGATAAAGATCGGCTCCTCGTCATCCAGACATTCGGACGGATACTCCCCGTGCGCCTGCACGGAAATCGCATAAACAACATCTTCCCCCTGTGTGGAATCCATCGCTTTTAAGATTTCCCCGACCAAAATCTCATCCCTGCAAAAACCGTTGACGTTACGCTCCACATCATACATATACTCGATCGGCGTAAACGTATCGAACCCCAGTTGTGAAAAAACAATGTGCCTGTCATAAAACGTACCGTCATTATTATGAATCGCATGCGCCGTGTAGCCCAACGCTTTTAAGTTTGTCGCAATACTCTCACAGGTAGTTGACTTTAAGATTGTCTTATACGGATATTCACCCGGCCCGAAAAAATCCAGATTCATTCCCGTCAGAATCTCAAATTCCGTATTGGCAGTGCCCGCGCCCACGGACGGCACATACAACCGCCCCGAACTGTATTGTTCGGTCAATTCCCGATAAAACGGAATCGGATCCTTGGAAAACTCCAGCCCCACAACCGTATAGGGATCAAAAAAAGACTCCAACTGGACAAAAATAATATTTGGCATGTCCGTCTCTTCCCACTCCACGATCGGACGCGGCTGTTCATCCGCCTCTTCCAACCCGGCGGAAGGCGCTGGAAATGTCCCCGTCGGAGCAACGTCAATCCCGCCTGTCAAAGGCGTTCCGCCCCCCATCGTATCATCGCCCATTCCGGGTTCCAGCGGATTGACCGGAAACGGCGCGTTTAGGGAATCCTGCACGACATTCTCAATTCGTTCCGGCGAATAATCATCCGGCTTCTCCATTCCAAGATTCACGATACTGTTGACAAAACAGTATGGAAAGCCATAGTTATGGTAAGCGTCCGCAAGATTCGAAAAATTTTCCGTTGCCACGCCGCACACGATCAGCAGCCGGTTGACGCCGACCAGGCTGAACGCATAAGCCGCCGCCGTCACCAAAACTGCCAGTACGCGCAGCTTTCCCTGATACTTCGGCGTTTTCAGCCCCAATGCGATACTGAGGGCAACCGCCGCGGCGATCGCAAGCAGGATCAGCACAATGACGACAGGTGAAAGATACAGCTTGACAATACGGATCGCCGATGTGATCAGCAGAAAATCAACCGCCGCAAACGGCGTTGTCCGAAAGCAAAGCAAAATGCCGTTCGTAATGCCCAATGCCAAAAGCAGGATAAAAATGATCGCATTATACATCATCCTTCTGCGAAAGATACTGCCGATTCCCAAAAGCAGCAGCAGGATCAACGCATTAAAAACAAACATCACCGGCCGCTGTATCAGATAAAGCAGCGCCCGAAGCACAGAATGACGCGAAACGCTCTCAATGATCAGATTCAGCGCCAGAGATTCATACAGGCAGAACAGCGTATAATGTTCATTGATCCACTCGACATTTCGTATATTAAAAATCTTTTTCATTTTTTCTTTCATCGCACACATCCTCTTTACGGCAGGCAGTCCATTCATTCTGCGCAGGCATTTCTCCGCTGCTTATGCAAAGCAGACATGAAATGCTCCGCATTCCGCGCTCACGCCCATCGCCGCAAATAACAAGCGCACTATTACTTTAATCGTAGTAGTGCGCAAAGTCAAGATGATAAATCATTACATTTCTTATTTTGGACGGCAACGCCGGCTTTTTCAAACGACCGCCGGCTCCAAAGCCAGATCAGATATGCTTATCCACAGCCATTCCTTTTATGTCCTCGTCGATCAGACCGATTTGATCCAACGCGCGTTTGACGTCCTCCTGCACGGTATCCTGCTCCCGCGAAAGCTCCGTGATCGTGTAGCTCTGCCGCTCATTTTCATCCCCGGTCTTTTCGGCGCTGTCTTCCCTGCGGTTCTCCGCCCGCTCTTCCTCAGACCGCTCCGTTCCGGTATTCTCCGCCTTCCCGACAGACACTTCCGGCCCTCCCGCCTGCTGAACCTGGGTTTTCTCCATGCCGGGTTCTCCGTCACTTTCCATATCTTTCCGCTTCTCAGTGATATGCTCTCTGAGGCTTTCCGCTTCCTTTCGCTTCGCGGCGGTACGCTCTCTGAAACTTTCCGCTTCTTCGCGCGTCTGTGCGGCACGTCCTCTGAGGCTTTCTGCTTCCTCGCGTGCCTGCGCGGTACGCTCCCTGAGACTTTCCGCTTCCTCACGCACCTGCACGGTACGCCCTCCGAGGCTTTCCGCTTCCCCGCCTGCTTCCGCACTACGTCCGCTAAGCGCCTCCGCTTCCTTCTGTCTCCCGGCTGCATGCTCCCGGCTGCGCTCCATGATCTGCCCGCGCTCCGCCTTTGCCTCACGCTGCGTCTGAATGCGCTCCTCCTGCGCCTGCTCCTGTTCTTCACGCGCTTCGAGCTTTTCTTCCTGTTCCTCTTTTTCCTCTTTGCGCTCCTCTGCCTTCTCCTGCGCTTCCTTCCACTCGTCGTCGATCTTGTCTTTGACTTCGCCGATCATGCCATATGCCGCTTCTTTGCTCGCAGCAAGCTTGATGTCCTCCGCCGTATCCTGCGCGAAACCCATTCCCTGTTCATAAGGTACGGCAAGCATATTGATCTTGGTATCGCGGATGGCGCTATTTTCCGCCGCCATCTGCGTCTTGTTGTTTTGTATGATGCTGCGGTACATGCCTGCGTCCTGATTGATTTCCAAAGAACGTTTCTGATATTCCGTCAAGCCCTTCTCGTCAATCTCGGCAAGCCGCTTTTGCTCCTCCGGCGAAAGAATGATGCCGCTTCCGGGCTGCTCGCTGTCCTGACGTTTTTCTAACAGTTCTAAGTCCTTCTGCTCCTGACTATCGTCCGCAACCCCGTATTCTTCTTTCCACGCCGCTTTCTGATCGTTGATCTTATTTAACTCGGTCTGCGCTGCTTTGGACTCGGCTTTCAGCGTCTTCATATTGGCGCGGCGCTTTTCCAGATCCAACGCGACTTTGTTGTCCTTATCAAACACATCGGCTACGATCTTGCGCGCCTTTCGCAGCGCCGCCTCCTTTTTCTCCTGAATCGGATTCTGCCGCATGGGTGCGCCCATCTGCACGGATTTTGTTTTACCCTGTGCGCTGTTCTTTTTATCCGCCGCTCCCTGCGCCTGCTCGTCCTGTCCGATCGCAAAAGATACGGAGATCACGCCATCTCTTTTTTCTCCGACTTTCATCGCTTCCCCCTCTTTTCTAAACCGAATAGTCCACCGACTGCCCGCGCATTTTCTCCTCCTCGGTACGCGTATGATCCGTCAGATAACCCATCTCATAATCCTCGATCTTGCGCATCAGCTCTTCGATAGAATCCGCCGTAAACACGATCTCTTCCGACTCTTTCGTGTGATCCGCTCTGTCTGCCCGGTCTTTTTTGTCGGCACGCCGCTTTTCGATACGTTCCTCATCCGCCTTCTTCGCGGCTTTCTTCTTTTCCGCCTTGGCATCCTCTTTCTTCTTTGCCGCCCGCTTTTCGATCAGTTTTCTCTGCTCTGCAAACGATTTGTCAACCGCGGCAAAAAATGACGCCCGCCCATCCTTATAATTCATGCCGTAAGATGTTACGCCCGGCTTCGTCCCGACTGTCTTTGCCATCTGATTCAGTCCGGAAGACGCCGCCTGGATCTTGCTCTCGATCTGCGCACGATATTTTTCATCCCGCGCCATGCGCTCGATCTTATCCGTATCGATCAGCACCGTCATCCCATTGGGCGTAGCAAAGCTGTTCTTCATCGCTTCCGCTTCCTGCTTTCTGTCCGATGCCACCAATACAAAACTCATATTTCCGTATTTCTTTGTCAATTGATTGTAGTAATCCTCCGCCTCCTTACTCAGTTTCGGATTACCGTAGGTTCTGCCCGTCTTGATCTCGCGTTTTCCATCCGCTCCGCTTACCTCTGACTGCTGTTTTACCTTATCTGCTTTTTTCTCTGTTCCTGCCGTCTTACTCTCGTCCTGCGTCTTTCCATACGCCGCAGCCTGCGTCTGTGCCATGTACTGGGACGTCCGGTAATTCTGCCCCAACGCCTGCACATAAGAATCCATTCCGCTCATACTCTTTCCTCCTTGAAATCGTCGTGTCGTTGGGGAAACGCTGATGAAAGCGTTTCCTTAGAAACCTCCATATTGTATATCGGCAGGAAAAGAAAGATATTTTACCGCACTTTTCCTTTCTTTATGGTCGGATTATGCTGTCTTCTGAAAAAAAGCGTGCAAAATTTCCTATAAGTCAAAAAGAGAGCCCCAGGGGACTATCCCTGAGGCTCTTTTATCTCATTTGCGCGATAAGCTTAAGGAGCAAAGTGATTCTATCCTTCTGCAGCACTTTGGGACTTACATACCCATCTGCGCCGCAACCTCAGCCGCAAAATCCTCGTTCTTCTTCTCCAAGCCCTCGCCGGTCTCAAAGCGGACAAATTTCGTTAAGCTGATATTGGCATTGTTATCCTTTGCAACCTGCGCAAGATACTGCGCAACGGTCTGTTTGCCGTCCTCCGCCTTTACATAGATCTGATCCACAAGGCAGATTTCCTTCAATTCTTTGTTGATACGACCGTTAATCATGCCCTCGATCACCTTCTCCGGCTTCTGGGACTCTTTCGGATCGTTCTTGATCTGCTCTTTTAAGATCTCTTTCTCGTGCTCGATATAGTCAGCCGGGATCTCGTCCTTGGTTACATACTTGGGCGAAAGAGCCGCAACCTGCATCGCAATGTTCGTCAACGCTTCCTTTACCGCATCATTGCACACATCCGTATCCGCCGCCACGATCACGCCGATCCTGCCGCCGCCGTGCAGATAGGTCACGGTCATACCGTTCTCTGCGGTCACCTTCTCAAACCTTCTGATCTTTAAGTTCTCACCGATGACTGCGATCTGCTCTACGAGCGCATCCTTTACGTTCTTCGTGGTATCCGCCTTCCAAGGCTCTTCCATGAATGCGTCAATATCCGCCGCATCGGAAACAAGGACCTGCTCTGCGACTGCTTCCACATAGCTTTGGAATTTCTCGTTCTTTGCGACGAAATCCGTCTCGGAGTTTACCTCGACAACGGCTGCCGTCTTATTGTCCTTCGTGATCACGCGGCAGACGCCCTCAGCGGCGATCCTGCTCGCCTTCTTCTCTGCCTTCGCCTGTCCGTTCTTTCTTAAATATTCCACAGCCTCATCCATATTTCCGTCGGTCTGTGTCAATGCCTTCTTGCAGTCCATCATACCTGCGCCGGTCATTTCTCTTAAATCTTTTACCATTGCTGCCGTGATAGCCATGTTCTGTTTATCCTGCCTTTCCGAATTTTATTCTATTCTTCTGCGTTTTCTACGACTTCCTCAATGTCCTCGGCATCAGTCTCCGCGGCAGCCATCTCTGCCTCGGTGTAAACTGCCTCTCCCTGATTTGCCTCAATGACAGCGTCCGCCATCTTGGATACGATGAGCTTTACGGCTCTGATCGCATCGTCGTTGCCCGGAATGACATAATCCAGCTCTTCCGGATCACAGTTCGTATCCGCGATACCGATCAGGGGAATGCCGAGCGCATGCGCTTCCTGTACGCAGATTCTCTCCTTTTTCGGATCAACGATAAAGATCGCATCGGGAAGCTTCTTCATTTCCTTGATGCCGCCAAGGTTCTTCTCCAGCTTCTCCCATTCTTTCTTTAATGCAATGACTTCTTTTTTCGGAAGCACGTCAAACGTTCCGTCCTCGGACATCGTCTCGATCTTCTTTAACTTCGCGATACGGGACTGGATGGTCTTGAAGTTCGTCAGCATACCGCCAAGCCATCTCTCATTGACATAGAACATACCGCAGCGCTCCGCCTCGGTCTTCACCGCATCCTGCGCCTGCTTCTTGGTGCCGACGAACAGGATCGTTCCGCCCTGTGCCGCGATCTCGGAAACCGCCTTGTAAGCCTCGTCCACTTTGCCGACGGACTTCTGTAAGTCGATGATGTAGATGCCGTTTCTCTCCGTGAAGATATACGGCGCCATCTTCGGGTTCCATCTTCTTGTCTGGTGCCCGAAATGAACACCTGCCTCCAGTAACTGTTTCATTGAAATTACGCTCATGTTGTTCCCTCCGTTTGGTTTTGTTCCTCCGCATTCTTCGACTGCATCCGCCACCCTGTCTGCGGGCACCGGCGGGCGCATCCGAATGCGTGTGGTTTCCTTGTTTCTGCCGCGGCGTACACCGCAACGCTGTGATTATAACATGATTTTTTGCGCTATGCAACCACATTTTTCCGATTTTTGCGCGGAAGAGAGAACGGAAGAGAGAACTTATTTTTACTGGCTCCGCCCGTCGTTATTTTTCCCAAAAATACCAGTTACTCCCAAGAATAATTCTTCTTTCACCGTCCATGCTTATGGTACGGAAGTTCATTTACTTCTCATACGAATCATCCATGCTGACGCAAGCCTGCGAGTTTGGGCGCCAGCATAAATCTCGCGGTTGAAAAATCTTTGATTTTTCAATCTAATCTACAAATAAAGGACGGAATCAAAGCATGATACAGGGAAAAGTAGAAATCTGCGGCGTCAACACCGCAAAGCTTCCGTTGTTAAAAAACGAAGATCAGGAAATTCTGTTTCAACTCATCAAGGACGGCAATCTCGCTGCCAGAGAAAAATTCATCGAAAGCAATCTCCGGCTCGTGTTAAGCGTCATCAAACGCTTCTCCTCCAGCGCCGAAAACATCGACGATCTGTTTCAGATCGGCTGCATCGGACTCATCAAGGCGATCGACAATTTTGACTTGTCATTCAACGTCAAGTTTTCGACCTATGCAGTGCCCATGATCCAGGGCGAGATCCGCCGCTTTCTACGTGATAATGCGTCCAGCATCCGCGTCTCCCGCTCCTTAAAGGATACCGCCTACAAAGCGATCTATGCCAAGGAGCTCTATGTCAAAAAGCACCAGAAGGAGCCGACCATCACGGAGATCGCCGACGAGATCGGCATTTCCAAGGAGGACATCGTGTATGCCTTAGACGCCCTGCAAAGCCCGATGAGCCTGTACGAGCCCGTCTATACGGAGGGCGGCGACACGCTTTATATCATGGATCAGATCAGCGACAAAAAAAATAAAGAAGAAACCTGGGTAACGCAGCTCTCCCTTTCAGACGCCTTAAAACGCCTGTCCGAGCGGGAACGCGAGATCATCTCCATGCGCTATTTTGAGGGAAAGACACAGATGGAAGTCGCCGAGATCATCGGCATCTCGCAGGCGCAGGTATCACGTCTGGAAAAAAATGCCTTAAAAAGCATGCAAAATTATCTGGCGGAAACGTAGAAGAACTGCCTACGGCACAGTTTCAAAGAATCCGCCAATAACGGATTCCCAGAAGAACTGCCGTAGGCAGTTCTTCGAAAGAGTTACGCTGCGCGTAACTCTTTGAAAGCGTGCGAAGCACGATTTTTTATGCCTCCCTGATCATCTCCTTTTTCAGGCGTTTCATGATCTTTTTTTCCAGCCGCGAGATATAGGACTGCGATATGCCCAAAAGTCCGGCGACCTCTTTCTGCGTCATTTCCTCCCCGTCCACGTTTCCCAGACCGAAACGCAGGTTGATAATCATTTTTTCCCGCTCGGAAAGCTTCTCGATTGCGCCGCTCAATACGCGCCGCTCCGCCTCATTTTCCAAATCCTTATAAATCACGTCCTCCTCCGTACCGAGAATGTCCGAGAGCAGCAGTTCGTTGCCGTCCCAGTCCACATTGAGCGGCTCGTCAATCGAAACCTCCAGCCGTGTTTTATTGTTTCTGCGCAGGTACATGAGAATCTCGTTCTCTATGCAGCGCGAGGCGTAAGTCGCCAGCTTAATGTTTTTATCGCATTTGAACGTATTGATCGCCTTAATCAGGCCGATCGTGCCGATGGAAATCAAATCCTCCACGCCGACTCCCGTATTGTCAAATTTTTTCGCTATGTAGACGACCAGCCGGAGATTATGCTCAATGAGCACGGACTTTGCCTGCGCGTCGCCCTCCCTCCCCAACAGATTGACAAAAGTATTTTCCTCCTCCGGCGTAAGCGGCGGCGGCAGAATGTCCGCACCCCCGATATAATGAATATCCCCCTTATTTTGAACAAAAAATCCTGCCTCCCTGTGCAGAAGGCACATCTGTAATCTTGTCGGTATTGCCACTTTCCATATCATATTGTTTTCCTCTTTTCCAAGTTTCCTTTTTTGACTCCGCAAGGATCGTCCCCGCATATGCCTTCGCTATGAGGGAAACGGCGATTTCATCTGCGATTCCTCCAAAGCCGTTTCAAGGAAAAAATCAGGATGCAGCAGCATTTGATAGCCGCCCTCCGCAGACAACCGCCCGTCGTACAGTGCGACCAGCATTCCGTCCATGGACCGCGCGGGAATCTCCTCTCCGACCGGCGCTAAAACCACATCCTGCGCCGCATAGCCGTAAAGCAGCCCGTTTTGACAGCCGAGCGAATGAAACGGGATTACCGCCTTGGGCAGCCCCCGCTCGCTCTCCGGATAAAGCGCGCCCTCAAGCACTGCGGCAGGCACGCCGCGGATCGGCTCATACAGCCGGTTTCCCGTGTCCAGCATACCGATACAATCGATCCGGAAGCCGTCGATCCGAAAATGAACCTCATAGCGCCGGCTGTCCTCCGCCTGCCTTACGCGCGTATGACTTTGCAGCCTTTTGACAAGCGCGCAGAGTGCCTCGTACAGCGCCGCGCCGCTCCCTGCGATCACCGGCATTGCCAATGCATGATCCTGAACCCATCCGATCTTTCCCTGTAAAAATGAAAAAAAACCTCCATATAGAATTGCCAGAAAGAACATACACGCACACCCACATGCAAACTCCCGCATCCGTCTGACGCGGTAAGTCAGCCATAGCAGAAGCGGCTGTGTCAGCCCGTATCCCACCGCAAACAGCACCGCAAAAGGAAGCCGCAGCGCCAGCAGGAAAAACAAGGTCAGACACGCGCCGCATGCGGCGGACAGGAACTTCCTGCGGCGAGTGGCAGAACGCCGCAGGATCATTCCCGTCAGAGACAGCAGCCAGTAATCCGTGATCAGACAATTTGCAAATAAGACATCCACATACACTTCGTAGCGCACGATCGGTATCCCTCCCGCAGCCGCCGTGCATGTTTCCTCATGCCCGGTCACACAAATTCCTTCCCGTCTCCCTATGTATCACGGCGCGCCTGACGCGCAGCCGTCACACCCGATGTCATCCTGACCTGCTCATTATACGGCACCCGCCCCTGCCTATTTTGTCAAAAGAGGACGCCTCCGCGCCAAAATTAAGTGACATTTTTCGCCCGCCGTGATTCAGGTGCCAAAGAAAAAAGAACTCCGCCGAAGCGAAGTTCTTTCGTTTACAAAATTTCCTATGTTCACAATCTCGTCTTTATTTGTTTCTCTGCAAAAAATCAGGAATCTTTAAGGATTTCTCCTCCACCGTGCTCCGCAGATCCGGCGTTCTCTGCATATTCGGTCTGACTGCCGCCGGCGTAGTCCGCGTCGAGGTCGGGAAGTTCAGATTGGTCGAAACCGACTTCGCGATCGGCGTCGGGTTGACCTTGGTCGGGAATGTGCCGAATCCGGTGCCAAACTTCCCCGCCTGTACCTGCTGCTGCACATCGTCCAATCCCGTTGCAATCACCGTGATCGTACAGGAATCCGTCATCGACGCGTCATACATCGCGCCGAAGATGATATTCACGTCATCCCCCGCAAGATTCTGTACATAGCTTGCCGCATCATTCGCATCCGTGAGCGAAATATCCCCGGATACATTGACGATCACATGCGTTGCACCGCTGATCGTCGTCTCAAGCAGCGGAGACTCCACCGCCATCTTGACTGCATCGCTCGCTTTGTCGTCTCCCTTGCCATAACCGATACCGATATGGGCAATGCCCTTGTCCTTCATAACGGTCTGCACATCTGCAAAATCAAGATTGATGATCGCCGGAACATTGATTAAGTCCGTAATTCCCTGCACGGACTGCTGCAATACCTCGTCCGCCTTTTTCAATGCCTCCGGCATGGTTGTCCTTCGATCGACAATCTCCAAAAGCTTATCATTCGGAATGACAATGAGCGTATCCACATTTTCCTTGAGTTTCTCAATTCCGGAAATGGCGTTGACCATTCTCGCCTTTGCCTCAAACTTAAACGGCTTCGTCACAACACCAACCGTCAGGATGTCCATATCTTTCGCAAGCTTTGCCACGACAGGCGCCGCGCCCGTCCCGGTACCGCCGCCCATGCCGCATGTGACAAAGACCATATCCGCCCCGCGCAGCGCTGCGGTAATATCCTCCATGCTCTCCTCCGCCGCCTTCTCGCCGACTTCGGGTTTTGCGCCTGCTCCAAGTCCCTTGGTCAGTTTCTCTCCGATCTGGATCAGCTTCGGCGCCTTACAGAGCTGCAGAGCCTGTTTATCCGTATTGATACCGATAAAATCCACCCCGTCAATACTCTCGTCAACCATTCTATTTACAGCGTTATTACCGGCACCGCCCACGCCGACGACAATAATCTTTGCAGCGGATTCGGCATCACTTTGCATAATCTCTATCAAAATAAGGTTCCTCCTTCAAATGTTTCCCTTTTTACTCCATCTTAATTATCATATATTCATTCCATAAAATTATCAACCTATTTTTTCACTTTTTTTCAAGAATTCACTGAAACAAACACCTTTCAGACGCTCCGGCGCCCTTGGACACTCTGCCTTCCTGCGGCATCTGCCGCCTTCCTCAAACGTTCTCCGCCCTCAGTCCTTCATGAATGTCACGGTATCCGAGGTATCCTGATAGTCCCGCATATCCAAAACGCCGCTCTGTCCCGACAGATTCGGAAGGATGTGCTGCAGTCTGGTCACCTTCTCATCAATATAGGCGCTTGTCCCAAGGATCACGCGGACATCGCCGAAATAAAGCGTCATCTCATAATCTTCGGAAAAAGAGATCTTGTCCGCGGCAAGCTTGTACTTCGACAACAGCTGCGTGATGCTCAAGATGCTTCCGAACACCGAATCGTCCCCGATCGGAAGCGGTTCATACAGCGTCACGGATTCAAAATGAAGACCGCTCACCTGCGGGATTCCCTCTGTCCGCTGCGCCGCACTCTCCACGACGATCCCATCCTTGTCAAAATAGAAATACCTGCCAAGGTAGCTGACATATCCCGCAAGCGATTTCTCATAAACCATGATCTTGACCGTATTGCGGGACAGGATCTTAATATCCATCGCCTGCACAAACGGAATCCCCGTGATCTCCTTATTTTTGTACATTAAAGAAAGAACGATCGAATTATGCGCAAATCTGCCGCCCATCACATAATCGGTGATCTCCTCGTCCGTATAGTGCGTGTTGCCCTCCACATAGATCATCGTGATCTGGTAATTCTTCCATATGTAGAGCGCCCCGCCCGCAAGGGACGCGATCACGCAAAAAACAGCGATCAGAATGATGAGCCGGATCCTGCGCCTCCTCTGCTTTTTCATGCTCAGATTTCCTTTAACTCAATGTGGCTCGCCACGCTTAGGACCAGTCCGATCTCTATGAGCAGGAACATGACCGACGAACCGCCGTAACTGATAAACGGAAGGGAAATGCCCGTCGTCGGTATGGAATTCGTCACGACCGCCACGTTCAAAATGACCTGTATGGACAAATGTCCGATCACGCCGACCACAATCATCGCACCGAACAAGTCTCTCGCATTGTTTGCGATGATCATACAGCGCCAGATGAGCAGGGCGAACAAAAGAATGACTGCGATCGCGCCGAACAGCCCCAGCTCCTCGCAGATGACGCTGAAGATCATATCATTCTGCGCCTCCGGAATAAACCCAAGCTTCTGCATACTCTGTCCCAATCCTTTTCCGAAAATCCCGCCGGAACCGATGGCATACAGCGCCTGCAGGGTCTGGAACGCCGTATCGTTGGAATACTGCTCCGGATGCAGCCACGCCAGGATACGCTGCCCGCGGAACTCTCCCGTACCGCCCTGGTTGACAATGAAGAGCACGACCGCCGCCGCCGCTGCGGCCACGATCAGACCGGCAATGATGAATTTTTTATAGTCTGGGCTGGCGACAAACAACATGACGACCGCAATACCGAGCACGATGATTGCGGAGCTTAAGTTGTTGGAAATCCGATAAATCAGCAGGAACAACACGCCGGCAAAGCCAATGATAATCGCGCTGCCCTTCATCGTGCGCACGCTCTTTCCCATCTTGCAGACCAGACTTGCCAGAAACAGGATCACGCCGAGCTTTGCGACCTCCGCCGGCTGTAAGGACATGCCGAAGAGATTGAGCCATCTTGTCGCGCCGTTCGCGGTAATGGCAAGCGGCGTTAAGAGCAGAAGCACGAACGCAATCGAACCGATATAGGCAAGGAGCGCAAACTTCTCCCACTTATGATAATCCACCCGCGCAAAAAAGAACATGGCCACCAGACCGAGCGCCGTGGAGACCGCCTGCTTTTTTAGGTAAAACGCGGAATCATAATCACATGCCGCGGAAACCCCCGCCTCATAGGAACTGGTCGAATAGATCATGACGAGTCCGAATCCCAACAAAAAGAGGACGACGAACAATAAGCTGTAATCAAAATAATATTCACTTTTCACATGGAACCTTGACCGCGTTCTTGTACCTGTCCTCTGCGCCAATCTATCATCCCTTTCCTACGGCATCCGAAAGACCAGATCCTTAAAGATCCTGCCGCGCACCTCATAATTTGGAAACATGCCCCAGCTCGCGCACGCGGGGGAAAGCAGCACCGCATCTCCCGGCTCCGCTTTTTCCCTGCATCGCTCCACTGCTTCCTCCAGGCTGTCCGCCATAACGATCTCGGTAAAACCGTGCGCCCTCGCGCAGGCGGCGATCTTTTCCCGCGTCTGCCCGATCAGCACCAGACACTTCACTTTGCCGTCAAACGCCTCGATCCATTCATCATACGTACTCTGCTTGTCATAGCCGCCGCCGATTAAAACCGTCGGCTTTTTCATGGCGCGGATCCCCTGGATCGCCGCGTCGGGATTCGTCCCCTTGGAATCATTATAATAATCCACACCGCCTTTGGTCTCCACGAACTCAATGCGGTGCTCCACCGCCCGAAACTTCCGTACCGTATGTAAGATTTGTTCCATCGGCACGCCCAGCGCCTCCGTGACCGCCATTGCCGCCATGATATTCTCGTAATTGCAGGTGCCGACCAGCATCGTCTCCTGCACGTTCATCAGCTTTTCGGCACATCCGCCCCGCGCGCGGAAAATTTCTTCCCCTTCCAGATAATAGCCGTCCTCCAACCGCTCCTTTGAGGAAAAGAACACCACCTGCGCCGGACAAACGTCCGCAAACGCGCGGGTATCCGCGTTGTCATAATTTAAGACACATAGATCGTCTTTCGTCTGATTCTTTGTGATACGCTCTTTCACCGCTATGTAGGCTTCCATCGTCTTATGCCGGTTCAAATGATCTGGCGTGATATTTAAGATCGCGGACACATGCGGATGAAAATCCACGATCGTCTCCAGCTGAAAGCTGCTGATCTCCGCTACCGTATAACTTAGCGGCGTCGTTTTTAACACCGCCTCCGTATAGGGCGCCCCGATATTACCGACCACGAACGTATTGCCGTAATGTTCCTGCATGATCTGACCGACAAGCGTTGTTGTCGTCGTCTTTCCGTTTGTACCGGTGATCGCCGCTACCGTTCCCTGCTCTTTTGCATAGGCGAGCTCGATCTCGCCCCAGATCGGGATGCCGGACTGCCTCAGCTCCTCCACAAAGGGCGAGTCCACCGGCACACCGGGGCTCAAGACCGCAAGCTTTATCTCATTTCTGATCTCATCAGGAAGGCTCTTCGTGCGAATCTCCACGGTCGGGTAATCTTTCAGCTTCTCCGCCAGTTCACGCACGGAAAGCTTCTCGTTCTCATCAAACAGGACGGGCTTCTCCTTGCATTTTACAAGCATTTCTACCGCGCCGATACCGCTTTTTCCCGCACCGACGACCAACACCCTGCCATCCTTCCATTCCACACCGTTCTTTGGTTCCATGCAGACCATACCTTTCTGTTCCAGACTCTCTCTCCCTTTCCGCTGTTACGCAGAATCGTCATCGTCCTCCGCAGCCGCCGTAAGCGGTCGGAAACGCTTCTCCCGTCACCAGACTCCCTGCAGCGCAAGCAGGCACAAAAGCGCCGTCACGATGGAGAAGACTGCGACCACGCGCGTCTCCGACCACCCGCACAGTTCAAAATGATGATGGATCGGCGCCATCTTGAAAATCCGTTTTCCATGCGTCGCCTTAAAATACGTCACCTGCAAAATATCGGAAAGCGTCTCGATCATATAAATAAATCCGACGATCGGAATAAACAGCGGCATCTGCGTCATATACGCCATACCCGCCACAAAACCGCCGAGCGCGAGTGATCCCGTATCGCCCATAAACACTTTCGCCGGATACACATTAAAGAGCAGGAATCCCAACAGGGCGCCCACGACCGCACAGGTGATCGGCGAGAGCCCGTTCGCCGTGCCGATGCTCACGACCGCAAAAAACGTCGCCACCATGACCGTAACGCTGCTTGCCAGTCCATCCAGCCCATCCGTTAAATTCGTTCCGTTCACCGTCGCGATCACGATAAAAAACATCGCCGGGATCGTGAATACGCCGAGTTCTAAATAGTGACCCTCCCAAAACGGGATCTTCATATCCAAAAGAACATCCGTATAGCGCATAATATATAGTACAAACACGCTCGTCACGATAAGCTGACCGAGCATTTTCTGCCATGCCTTTAAGCCCAGCGAGCGCTTGAGCACGACCTTAATATAATCGTCAACAAAACCGACAAGCCCGAATCCCAGCGTCAAAAAGAGTACCGGAACGATCTTCGGGTAATCTTTTACATAAATCAGCGACGTAATCGTCACCGCCAGCAGGATCACGATCCCCCCCATTGTCGGCGTCCCCGACTTTTTTAAGTGGGACTGCGGTCCCTCGCCCCGCTCCGTCTGTCCCACTTTCAGCTTTCTTAAAAAAGGAATCAAAATCGGCGCGCATACGGCGCTTATCCCAAACGAAATCAATATCGGCAACAAAATACTTACATCCACCATGACCTTAGCCCGCTCCCGGTTTTTTCTGACTATTGATGTTCTCTGCTGCGCATCCTTCCCGAACACAGCGCACAGCATGCTAAAACAAATTTCATCATATCACGTTTCCTATCCCAATGCAAATCTGCGCGCGGGATTTTCTTCCATCGGTTTCCCGCTTCATTCCTCCATATAAGGAAGGATATTTTCGAACAACACCCGCGCGACAGGCGCAGCCACCTGCCCGCCGTAGTACACGCCCTGCGGATTGTGAATGACCACAAGCGCAAGTACCGTGGGATCGTCTGCGGGCGCAAATCCGATAAAAGAGGCAATGTAACGTCCGCTTCCGCGCGGAAGCGTCTGGCTCGTCGCCGTCTTCCCGCCGACACGGTAGCCCTCGACATACCCGTTTTTTCCCGTACCCTCCGCCACAACCTGCTCTAACAGATAACGAAGCGTCTCTGACGTCTCCTCCGACACGATCCGCTCCCCCATGCCGTTTGCAAACAGGTTTGTCGAACCGTCCGACGCGCTCTGCGTATACATTGCAAGATGGGGTGTGATCCTTTTTCCGCCATTGACCAAGGACGCTGCGGTCGCAGCCATCTTGATGGGCGTGATCTGGAACGACTGTCCGAACGAAACCGTGGCAAGCTCCACCATTCCCATGTTTTCCGGCTTATGCATGATCGTTCCCGCCTCACCCGGCAGGTCGATCCCTGTTTTTTCCAACAAGCCGAACTGTTCAAAATAGCGGTAATAATTTTCCACGCCCAGGCGCAGTCCGACCGTGATGAATACCGGATTGCACGAATTCATGATTCCCTGTACAAATGTCTCGGAACCGTGCCCCGCCACCTTATGACAGCGGATCCTTCTATCCTCCACCATGATATAGCCCGGACAGTGAAAGTGATCCTCCAAAGAGACAACGCCTTCCTCGAGACCTGCCGTCGCCGTGATGATCTTAAACGTAGAACCCGGCTCATACGTATCGCTGATGCAGGCGTTACGCCACATTTGATTCCTCGCATTCTGAATCTCATCCTGCGTCATCATGCCCGTATCCACGTCTTCCGGCAGGGCAAACGGGTTGTTTAAGTCAAATTCCGGGACATCCGCCATCGCATAGATTTCCCCGTTCCGCGGATTCATAACAATAATGGAAACACGCTCCGCCTGCTTTGCCGCCATGACCTGTCTTGCAAGCTGTGTCGCGTAGGACTGCATATTGATGTCCAGCGTCAGATACAAATCCTGTCCCGCGACCGGTTCCCTGCGGTTTTCGCCCGCATCGCTGACCTCCACGCCGCGCGCATCCGTCACCGAAAGGATCAGGCCGTCCGTCCCTTTCAGATAACGCTCGTATGCAACCTCTATTCCGATAATTCCCTGATTGTCGCCGCCCGTAAAACCGAGCACCTTCGACGCCAGCTCGCCGTACGGATAAAAGCGCTGGTAATCCTCATCCACTTTCACACCGTCCAGATGCCGGTTCCTGATCCTGTCCCCGACTTCTTTCGATACATTGCTTTTTATTTTTTCAATGGAGGTATACTTCTCCACCCTGCGGCGCACATATTCTTCGCTTAACCCCAGCTCCTCGCTCAGTGCGCGCACGACCTCATCGGCGTCCGTGACCTGACTGTGAATGACGGAGACCGTACACACGGACCGGTTCGACGCAAGCAGCTCGCCGTTTCGGTCATAAATGCACCCGCGCGCCGCCTTGATCACACGTTCCCTCTCATGAAGCTCCTGTGCGACCGCCGTATAATAATCGGAGCAAAAGATCATCAGATAGGCAACGCGCCCGCAAAGCGCCATAAAAAGGAGCATACAGCAGACCGTATAGATCACCAGCTTCTTTCTGTTCGCGGTCTTGTTCCTCCGGGAAACTCCCCACGCCGCTCTGATCCTGACTTTCTTCATGAATCGAACCCCATAAAAGCCTTCTCTATCATTGTATTCCGCTTTTACAAGGTTATTCATTCCCTCATTCGTTATTCATGCGGGCTCACCAGCGGACTCCCCGGTTCGATCGGCTCGCCCGTTTCGGGATCTAAAAATTCTCCTGTCAGCGGGTCGATGGCATATCCGGTCTCGGGATCGTAGTGTATGGTATGTTCCGGCATGCCGCCCGCCCCGTCTCCTCCGCCGGTTCCGCTTCCGTCTGTGCCGCTCTGTCCGTCACCGCCCGTCCCGGTTCCGTCTGTGCCGCTCTGTCCGTCACCGCCCGTCCCGGTTCCGTCTGCACCTGTCTGTCCGTCTTCGCCTGTCCCGGTTCCGTCTGTTCCATCGCCGGTCGTCTCCGGCCGCGTTACCGAATTCATTTCCAGCTGATCAAGCTCTTCCCGCTCCGCATCCGATAATTCTTCCGTCATCGGAATGCCGAGATACGGAAGCACCTCCGTTAAGATTTCCCGCACAATTTCGCTTGCCAGGCGGGAATTGTCCTGCTTATACTGATTGGCGCGGTCAACAACCACGTAGATTGCAACCTGCGGATGATTCGCCGGCACATAACCGATAAAGGAAACGACATAGTTGATGCCGTCACGCGGTACCACCTCCGCCGTACCGGTCTTTCCTCCCATCGAGTATCCTGCCGGGCGGGCAGCACCTCCCGTACCCGTATCCACAACGGCATTACAGTACCCGACGATCCGGTCGGAAACCGCGGTGGAAACCGTCTGCTTCAAAATACGCGGTTCGATATTGCGCACGGTTGCGCCGTCCGCGTTCAAAACGCGGCTTACCACATGGGGTTCATAATAGTATCCGCCGTTGATCAGCGAGCAATACGCGGTCATGAGCTGGATCATCGTCACGTTGAAGCCCTGCCCGAAGCTCGATGTCGCAAGTTCCGCCTCATGCATGGTCTTTTCCGTATAAACAACCGCATCCGTCCGCGCCTCTCCCGCAAGATCGATATTGGTCCGAAGTCCGAAATTAAAAACGGATTCGTATTTTAGCATATTCGTTTTTCCGATCGCCGCGCCCATGTGCATCAGCGCCACGTTACAGGAGCTCTCCATCGCCCCCTGCACTGTCACCTCGCCGTGTCCCATTCTGTTATGGCAGTGAATATCGTAATCCGCCACAGTCAGGTAACCGTTACACATATAATGCTCGTTTCCGGTAAGCGCTCCCGTCTCTAAGCCCGTCGCTACGGTAAACGGTTTCATGGTCGATCCCGGCTCGTAAGTGCTCGAAATACAAAAATTCTGCCAAAGCTGATTGACGATCGCAGTGTATTTCTCCTGCGTCATCGCATCAATCTCCTCTTCCGTATAGAGTGCGCTGATGTCGTACGGATTATTACAATCAAACGTCGGATAGCTTGCCATCGCCAGGATTTCCCCGTTATTGGGATTCATGATGATGCAGCCCGTATTGTACGCACCGAGCCCGTCCCGGTATTCGTTCTCATGCGCATCATTGAACGCTTTGAGCTTCCGCTCTACGATGCTCTGGATATGTGCGTCAATGGTCGATACGAGGGTGTAACCGTCCTGGGCTGGCACCGTTGTGCGCTCCAGATCGGAATCATCGTTTAAGTACCCGTACTCCCTGCCGTTCGTCCCGCACAATTCTTCATTATAAAACTGCTCCAGCCCGTACATGCCCGTATTATCGTTTCCCGTAAAGCCGATCACATCACAGGCGAGCGAGCCGTTCGGGTAGTTTCGCTGATATTCTTCCTCAAACCATACGCCCGCCACATTCGGATATTCGCCCGGATTGTTGTCGATCTCCATAAACGCGCTGATCTCTTCATAGGGCATCCTGCGCAAAAGAACATAGTACTGTGACGCGGGATGATCGATGATATACTGTCTGAGCGCCGCAATATCCACATCAAAGCATTGGTCGAGCGCCGCGAGTGTCGGCTCCAGATAGTCTTCATCGGAGAGGATCTCTTTACTGTCAATGATCAGATTATAGACTTTCCGGCTTGTCGCCAGTACCGTTCCGTTACAGTCTACAATGTTTCCTCTTTTGAAGGGGATCGTCGTACTGCTGTATTCCTGCTGGGATAACACCTGTCGTTTATAGCTGTCGCCATGATCGCGCACGAGCATGTAAAGCCGCACGCTAAGCGCAGCAAAAGCCAGCACTACTGCCACGACCAGCACCACCAGCTTTTTCTGCATTTTGATTGTGAACTTGTTCTTTTGATTCCGCTTTTCTTTATCCTGCCTGCGTGAAGCCACTTTGCTACCTCTGTTTTCTTTTTCATCCGCTATGATTGTTGGCGCAATTCCAAAAGAACTGCAGAAGGCAGTTCTTTGAAAGCGTGCGAAGCACGATTTTTTATTCCTGAGGAATCTCCGCGTATTTGCGCGCATAATCGTCGCCGCCGCCTTCCACCCGGATGATCTGCCCTTCCGAGGCATATTTCATGCCCAGTTCGCAAATGGCGATCCTTTTGACTTCCTCAAGGTCAACGGAGCTGTTGATCCTTGTTTCGTACTCGTCATTATCCTGCCGCAGCGCATGAAGCTCGCTCTCCATGCGGGAAACCCGCTTTACACTGTTGGTAATATCGGATTGTAAATTGATGTAGCCGATCAGAACAACTGCGGCGAGCGCAAGCGCGCTGACCAGAAACGCAACATAGCCCAGATTCATCTGCACTGCCTTTTCCCTGTTCTTACGGGCAGTGTGATTTGGCTTCTTCTTCGGCGCTTCCTCCAGCAGTTCCTCAAAGCTCGGCTCTCTTACCGCCGTGCCGTGCTGATACGCATACGATCCTCTCCGAGAATATGCCTGTTCTGATGCGGTCTGTCTCTGTCCGGCGCCTTCTTTCGACATGGATGCGCTCTGTTGTCTCCGTGTGTCGCGCTCTCCTGCCATGGCTGTGCTCCGTTGTATCCGTGTGTCATATCTATCGTCATAAAACCTGTGAGCGCCCGATCTTTGGCGGCTCTGTATCTGCTGTCTTTCTCTGCTCATCCTGTTTCCACATCCTCCCGTGTCGGACCGCACCCCCATACAGGCGTACAAGGCTTGTCCGCCTTCGCGTCCGACTGATTTTTATTTTCTCTCAAAGGTCCTCAGCTTCGCGCTTTTGGACCGTTTATTTTTTTCTAACTCCTCTTCGGACGGCAGGATCGGTTTTCGGTTGACCTGCCTTCCTTTTGATACCTTTCCGCATACGCATACCGGAAAATCCGGCGGACAGGTACACGGGTTCTCGTTTTTGCGAAACGCCGTCTTCACGATCCGGTCTTCCAGCGAATGAAATGTGATGATGCTGATCCGCCCGCCCGGATTCAAAAACGCGATCATTTCATCCAAAGAATCCCGCAACACATCCAGTTCACGGTTGCACGCGATCCGGATTGCCTGAAATGTCTTTTTTGCCGGATGACCGTTTACGCGCAGCTTTGCCGGAATCGACTGCTTAATGATCTCGCACAATTCCCCGGTTGTCTCAATGGGCTTGTCCTTTCTTGCCGCCGCAATGTGTTTCGCGATATTTTTCGCAAACTGTTCCTCACCGTAATCGCGGATGATATGATACAGTTCCGTCTCGGAATACTCGTTAACGATCTCCCGCGCAGTCAGACTCTGGCGGTCGTCCATCCTCATGTCAAGCGGCGCGTCCTGTTGATAACTGAAGCCGCGGTCCGCCGTGTCAAGCTGGTAGGAAGAGACGCCCAGATCCAGCAGGATCCCGTCCGCGCTTAGAACACCCATTTCCCGCAGTCTTTGAACCGCATTGCAGTAATTATCCCTTATGATTGTGACCCGGCTGCCAAAAGGCGTCAGCCGTTTCGACGCCGCCGCGACCGCATCCGCATCCTGATCGATCCCATATAACTTTCCCCGCTCTCCGAGCCTCGTGCATATCTCATAAGAATGCCCGCCGCCGCCGAGCGTGCCGTCCACATAAACGCCGTCCGGCTTGATCTGAAGCGAATCCACCGTCTCATAGAGCATGACGGACTGATGTCCGAACTCCATTTGTATGTTCCTTTCGTTTACAAAATTCCGTACGCGGTCAGGCTCTGCGCAAATTCTTCCATATCCTCATAATCGACCGCGCCGTCATAGCGTTCCTTCGACCAAATCTCCGCGCGTCTGCCGACGCCGATCAATACAACGTCCTTTTCGATCGCCGCGAACTGCCTGAGATTCTGCGGCAGGAGAATCCTGCCCTGTTTATCAACCTCTGCATCCGCCGCTCCCGCAAGGAAGAATCTCGTAAATTGTCTTGCTCCTTTATCCGTCATCGGTAACGCCGCCAGCTTCTCCGTCAGCGCCGCCCATTCGCTCTCGTCAAATACGAACAGACAGCCATCCAATCCCTTCGTCACAACAAATTTCTCGCCGAGACTTTCTCTGAATTTTGCCGGGAATGTCAGCCTGCCCTTGATGTCCACTGTGTGGTTGTACTCACCTGTAAACATCATACGTCACCGCCCCGTGGAGCTGCCACTGTGGTCCCTCGTGAACGATTTTCACCACTTTCGGGGTTCAAATCTGCCACTTTCATCCACTAGGAACCACTTTTCTCCACTTACAAGGCTATTCTACATGAGAAATGCGCTTCTTGCAAGCGTTTTATGAAAATTGTCCGAAAATTTTTGCGTAAATTTTATTTTGTCGAACATATGTTTTTTTCAAATCCTATTCTGCTTTCAAAAGCGTATATCCTGTGCTATAATCATCCCAATCGGGATTTGTGGGAAGTGAGGAACAAGATGAAAAAAATTATGAAACGGATCGCCGTACCATTCTGTTGTATGATGTATTTCCTTAGCGCGTGCGGCAAACCGGATGTTCAGGAAATAGAGAATGACGGCATTGCAGATCAGCAGGAAGTGTCTGCGGAAATTGAGGACATCTTTGATTTAGATGCGTTCTATCAGAACCCTGTCCTGCAAGAGTACAAGGACATTCGAGATCTTGAGGAAGGTTACAGTAAAGAGCAGGCGCAATCAGATAACTGCTTTGTGATCGGGGCAATGGTCCATAACGACGGCTTATATGACGAATTTATGGTACATGTCCAAAACGGGGAAGATGCCTTTATCCGGGTAGTGCAATACAACACAGAGGGCGATGTCATCATAGACGATATTCTGTATGTTTGCGACTCTGATAAAGTCTACCTTGTATACGACAGAACAAGAGACAGATTTGCTGACGAAAATGACAGAAGTATTACCTTATATGAATTTGACAATATTGCGGAATACAATTACAAGGACCATCTGTACTGGGTCGTTTTCAACGGGGAAATGAGCGATGCAAATTTTGAAAGTGCCAATACCTTTATTATCACTTTGATAAATTGATTTGCAAACGGCCGGTACGGGCTTACAGATACCCGTACCGCTTCCGTTTTGCGAACACAAACAGGACGGAAATGACAAACGCAAACAATTCCGCCGCCGTGATCGCCCACCAGATCCCATCCACGCCGAACAGCCGCGGCAGGATCAAGACCGCGCCCGTCTGAAATACCAGCGTCCGCAAAAAAGAAATTGCCGCCGAGACGCCGCCGTTATTTAATGCCGTAAAATAGCCGGATGTAAAAATATTAAACCCTGCCAACAGAAAGGAAAACGAAAACAGCGTAAATGCATGTCTGGTCAGCTCATACAAATCCGCGTCGTAGCCGACAAAGATTCTGGCAAGCGGCTCCGCAAGCAGCAGAGCAAGCGCGGTCAGCGCAATCCCTCCGCCGCCCATGAGCAGTGTTCCTTTTTTCAGCATATTCTTCATTTCCGCCCGATTCTGTTTCCCGAAATGATAACCGACGATCGGCGCGCTGCCAACCGAGTAGCCGACAAAGATCGCAATAAAAATAAACTGCACATACATCAGAACGCCATAAGCGGAAATGCCGTCCTCCCCGATGTAGCTCATCAATTGAAAATTATAAACCATGCTGACGATCGAAGTGGACAGATTGCTCATCAGCTCCGACGAGCCGTTTGCGCACGCCCGCAGGATCGGCCGAAGCTCCCACTTCGTTCTGACAAGCCGCAGCAGACTGTCATTGGGAAAAAGAAAATAGAGAAGCGGCAGAAGACCGCCCACGCACTGACTGATTCCCGTTGCCAGCGCGGCGCCCGTCGTCTCCCATCCGAATCCCGCAATAAACAGCGCGTCCAGCGCCACGTTCGTAAGCCCTGCCGCCACGGTTGCCGCAAGCCCCAGCTTTGGTTTTTCCGCGGCAACCAGAAAGCTCTGAAACACATTTTGCAGCATGAACGCCGTCGTAAATCCGATCACAATCCTGCCGTACAGCACACAGTCTCCCATCATATCCGGCGTTGCGCCAAGCAGGCGCGCGACCGGGCGCATACACACCATGCCGATCAGCGTGAGCGCAAGTCCCAGCACGACCGTCAGAGAGATCAGCATGGAAAAATAACGGTTTGCTTTTTCACGATTTCCCTCTCCAAGCACCCGCGCTACAAGCGCCGTTCCTCCCGTGCCGATCATAAATCCCATCCCGCCGAGGATCATAATAAAGGGCATCACCAGATTGATCGCGGCAAATGCGGTTTTTCCTGCAAAATTCGATACAAACAGCCCGTCCACCACGCCGTAGATGGACGTAAAAACCATCATCATAACAGACGGAAATACAAAACGCAATAATTTTTGATAGGTGAAATGTTCCGATAATTGAATTTTCATTTAGCGCTCCTGTTCCTTATTTCGAAAAGACGTTTCCTAATATCATCAAAAAAGCCCGGTTCATCCGCGAAGCAGGAACTCCTTTCCTCGCATCCTAACCGGGCTCACCCGACATCTTGTAACTCGACAACGGCTTCTGCAAGCCTCTACGCTACGGCGTACTGTCCTCCGATGAACTATTCTGTTTTTTCGCTTTCCGGCTTCTTCTCTTCCGATTGTCCATCGTTCTCTTCCGGATTCTTTTCTGCCGACATCTTATCCTCGACGGCATCTATGGTTTTCACCGCTTCTTCCTCCGGCTGGCTGCTTTCTGCGGATTCTGTGTCGGCGTCTTCGCCCTCTGCTCTGCCGCTTTCCGACGCCTCTTTTTTCCCTTCATTACCGCTTTCCGCGGACCTCTCGCTTTCCGATTCCGCGTCCCCCGCAAGTCCGGCAAGCGCCTTTTTCCTTATCATGCGGACTCTTACGACAATCTCCGCCCCAACCGCGAACAGGAACAGCAGCATACCCAAAAGCTGCGATACCGCAATATTCGTATTCCACAAAAGCAGACGGTCGGTGCGGAGTCCCTCGATAAAAAAGCGGACGATCCCGTAACCGCCGAGATAGATCAACGCGATCTCCCCTTGAAATTTTTTATGCTTCCGATACAGGATCATGATCAAAAATATGAGCAGATTCAGCACACTTTCATACAAAAACGTCGGCATGACCTGTACATAATTGGCACCGTCCATAAACATGTGCTCCGCAAGTTCCATCGTCACGTCCCGGCTTCTCACGTCAATGAGCGGAAGCCGCATGGCGAACAATCCGTCCGTATATCTGCCGAACACCTCGCGGTTCATAAAATTTCCCCACCTGCCGATCGCCTGTCCGATGATCAGTCCCGGAATGCACACATCCAGAAATTTCAGGAAAGAAAGCTTTTTTACCTTTGTAAAAATATAACAGGTCAGAATTGCCGCGATCACGCCGCCGTAAATGGCAAGCCCGCCCTCCCGGATATTGAACACGCTGAGCGGATCGTCACGATACAATTCCCAAAAGAATACCACATAATAAATGCGCGCGCCGATCACACCGAAAATAATCGCCGGAATAAAGAAATCCCAGACCAGTTCCGTATCGACGTTTTCTTTTTTTGCCTGCCGCAGCGCCGTCATAAATCCGACCACCATACCAAGCGTAATCAGCACGCCATACCATGCAATATGCACGCCGAACACATCAAAGCCCTGCGGTACATTATGAAGTTCGATTCCCAAATGCGGGAATGAAATATCTCCTGAATTCATACTGATTCTCCTTCAACCGGCTTCACGGATGCGTTTCATGTGCATTCTGACCGGCGATTTTTCGATCTCGCAACACACTGTCTTTTATGGACGAACGCTTACACATTAAACCGGAACAAAATGACATCCCCGTCTTTTACGACGTAATCTTTTCCTTCCATGCCGACAAGTCCCTTTTCCCGCGCTGCGGACAGGGAACCGCAGGTTAAAAGATCCTGATAATTCACAACCTCCGCTTTGATGAAGCCGCGTTCAAAATCCGTATGAATCTTTCCCGCCGCCTGCGGAGCCTTCGTGCCTTTTTTAATCGTCCACGCTCTGGTCTCGTCCTCTCCCGCCGTCAGAAAGCTGAGCAGTCCGAGCAGGGAATAGCTCGCCTTGATCAGCTTGTCCAGACCGGACTCCTGCAACCCCAAATCCTCTAAAAACATCTGTTTTTCATCGTCATCAAGTTCGGAAATCTCCTGCTCGATCTGCGCGCAGATGACAAATACCTCGCTGCGATTTTCTTTTGCATAGGCGCGTACTTTTTGTACGCCCTCGTTCGACGCACCGTCGTCGGAAAGCTCGTCCTCCGCCACATTCGCCGCATAGATGACCGGCTTCGCCGTCAACAGATTGTAGGATGCAAACCACGTCTGCTCATCCTCGTCCTCCGTCTCAAAGCCGATCGCCAGCCTTCCGTCCTCCAGCATCGCTTTGATACGCTCTAAAAGCGACAGTTCTTTTGCCGCCGTCTTGTCCATGCGCGCCAATTTCGTCACCTTCGCGATTCTCCGCTCCAGTATTTCCAGATCGGAAAAGATCAACTCCAGATTGATCGTCTCAATGTCGCGCAGCGGATCGATGCTTCCGTCCACATGGACGATATTGGCGTCCTCGAAGCAGCGCACGACATGTACGATCGCATCCACTTCACGGATGTTGCTCAAAAACTGATTGCCGAGCCCCTCTCCCTTCGACGCGCCTTTGACAAGTCCCGCAATATCCACAAATTCGATCACGGCAGGCGTTACTTTTTTTGAATGATACATATCCCCCAGCAGCTTTAACCGCTCGTCAGGAACGGTCACAATCCCGATATTCGGATCGATCGTGCAGAACGGATAGTTCGCCGACTCCGCTCCCGCCTTCGTCAATGAATTAAATAAGGTGCTTTTTCCTACGTTCGGTAGGCCGACGATCCCTAGTTTCATTTCTATCTATATCCTCCTTAAAGCCTTGATTTTACGCACTTCCTGATAAGTTCCCTTCTTCTACCGCACCAATTCCGCACCAATTTGACATTAAAGTATGTGATTTTTCATGGTGTTTCATATAGCACGGTTCAATTCAAATTGGCGGACAGCCTGTGTCAGAGAATCGTCGGTAACATGCACATAACGATCCATAGTGGTCTTAATGCTTGCATGTCCAAGAAGCTGCTGAAGCACTTTAGGCTGCATCCCTGCTTCGATTGCACGGGTAGCATATGTATGCCGAAGAGCGTGCATACAAAACCTTCCGATTTTTGCCTCGTCGCATAACTTATACAGGTGCGTATCGTATGAACTGTTTTTTGCTGGCTCTCCTGTACGAAAATTAACAAAAACCAAATCCCTCATAACAAGACATTTTGTTTCGCCAGTCCGCCGATCCATATATTCCAGAACATTTGATAATATTTCTGCTTCCTTTCTGGAATTACGCTCTTCATAGCAATCCTTGAGGATCTGGTATGCTTTATCCGTCAATGGAATGGTGCGGTAACTATGAGAAGTCTTTGGCGGTCCCGCCCTCCATATGTGCGTCTGATGTCTGTACTCCAGTGTCTTACTGATTGTCAGGGTACGCTTCTTCCAATCAATGGAATCCCATGTAAGCCCAATCATTTCTGATGTCCGAAGACCTGTTTCCAGCAATAGAGCATACTGGCGATAATTATGTGAGCGTTTGGCGACTTCAAGGAACTTGTTTTGCTCATCCACTGTAAGAAAATGAATATCACTCACGGAACGGACAGGTTTCGTATATCTCACACCATCCATTGGATGCTTTGAGATGATATCATTGTTTACAGCCGCTCGGAGCATGGTTCCCATTGTGATGTAGGTTTGTTTGATGGTAGAACCGGCATAATCTGCTTCCATGCGGTTTAGTATCACCTTGCAGTGCATCGGTTTCACATCTGATATTATCATGCTTCCAATAACAGGCTGAATATTCTGGACGTATCGCTCCCTGTAATTATGTCTGGTATTAGGAGCGAGTCCACATATAAGGTTCTCCATCCAGTAATCAAACCACCTGTCCACTGTCACATCAGCTGCACTCACCATGCTGTGCTTGTCCTCATACTGTGAATCAACAAGCCAGCTTCTTGCTTCCGGCAACGTATCAAAATGTTTTTCGCGACGGCTTCCATCTTTGGCAATATAACGTGCCGAATATTTACCGTCCTTTCTCTGGCAGATGCCCTTTCCACACTCTCTGCCTTTTAAATTTTTTCCCATTAATGAACTCCTTTCTGTAAAGAAAAAGAGCCCAACACAGTAAAATATTATACCATGGCGGACCCCCTTTCTTCAACAGTATTTTGAAGCAATTATGGTTAGACGGTTATATCACGGTTTTTTCACTTATGTATTTTTCAAACTCCTTCCGCTTAACCAGTTTTCTTGTTCCTATGTAGAGTACAAAAGGGCATCCGGGCTGTTTAAGCATAGCATCAATCTTGTTAATGCCAATATTGCTATACTCAGCAGCCTCACGAATTGTCAAGGTCATCTTCTGGTAAATTGGGATCCGTTCAATTTTGGAACCACCCATGTCACCATATAATATAGTGCTTTCATTTTCGTTCATTGTCCTTACAATCACTCCTTTGTGTATCCGATTTTAATTGCACCACAAATTTCTATATTAAAGAAAATATATTATACCTTCAGGAATCTACCTTTTCCCAGACCCATTTCCTGCGCCGGAGTCCCGCCGCGTATTTTCAGGCCGCCGCTATGCGGTACTTCACCTGCGGGCGCGCTCCTGTCATCGCACACTGTCCACAGCTCCTGTATAACTGTCTGGAAGGCTATAAAGTTTCCAAGGTACACAAAAAGGTATATAAGTTGTTTTCAGTTTTTGAAAACTACCTATATACCTAATAAATAGAAAAATATCAAAATATTTCTTCACTATTTTATAAATTTATATCCTGTCTTTCAATTTTCTAAATAATTCCCGCGTTCTATAACTTTTCGAGTCTTCCTTATCGATTAATTCCTTCATCCATTTATATGCCTGTCGAAGATATGTATTATCTGCATACCTTTCATTCATATAAATTGCAAACTCCGCATATTTTTGTGCGTGATATACTTTCCTTTTATCACTTTTATGACACGCTTCTAATATTTCCATTGCTTCATACAGAGACTTTTTGGCTTCTTCTGTATTTTTTTCTCTATTTGCTTCAAACAATATTATCGCCCTTGCATTTTTAATACTAAAATTATTGGGCTGCATATTAATAGCTTTATCAATGTCAACAAACGCCTCCTTAAATCTACCGTTTTTGGATTTATAAAGTGCCCATTGTTGCAATGTATATGCGCTAGAATCATAGGCATAGACCATTTCATAAATCAGATCGCCTTGCTTATCAAATAAATCATTAAATAATTCTGCATCATACGCTCTGCGTCTAAATACATAATTTTTATATATATAATCAGGTGAAACTTTCTCTATAAAATTTTTGATAACATATGCATATTTACTTTTATAATGTTTCTTTGCCACCTCATGCGTTATTTTGGCAAAGAGATTCGATCTTAACGTATAATAGTCTTGATCATCTAAATCCGGGTCAAAAGCAATGTCTATTTCTGCCAACATAGACTGCGTTCTTCTTATTTTTTCTTGAACATCCCCATAGTTCTGAATATCAAAATATTTAAAAATAATATCTGTCGATAATGCAGAATCATGATACACTAAATATGATGTTAGTAAAACCAATTCAAATACATCATCATTTTTCTCTAGTTTTTCTAAAAAATTTTTTACTTTATCAGAAGATAAAATATCTTTGACATTTGTTGCAATTAGCTCAAAAATAGAATATTTATCTGTTTCTTTTTCTTTATATTTAAAACTATCCATTCTTATACTTGGAGGAATATTTGAATATATTCTCTGAGCCTCACTTCTTTCAATATCCTCAATTATTATTTTCTTATACTCTACATCTTCGATTTTATGTTTCGATGACTCATACCAAAAATCATCGCATGTTGCAATGGTTTTAATATTCTTATTTTTAGCCAAAAGCTGATATGCTTCCATATCCTCCGCACAATTATCAATAAGCAATACTTTTTCTCCTTGATTATCAAGATTATTACATAGTAATTTTGCCTTTTCTTTATTCAAATCCGCAATATAATATACCTGTTTATTATATTTCCTAGCTATTTGCATCAATAAAGTTGTCTTTCCTCCTAATGGTATCCCTATTACTAAAACATTTTTATTTTCTAAAGATTGATTTATTATTGAGTTAACCCAGTGCGTAGCATATGCTTGATCCGTGATAATATAGTACCAGTGCGTCTTTCCAAGCTGATAATAATACTTAATATCTAAACTTTCTATTTGATTTATAGTGGGTATTTCGTACTTTTTCCATATTTTGTTAGTAATGTTTTTTTCATCTTCATCAGAGGTTTCTAATTCTGCCAATATTTCTGAAAGCAATTCCTCAGTAGTTGAAACAATAACATTACACCCTAAATCTCTAAAAAAGTCTATATTATCACTACCAGGCATGCATTGAATCCATATATCTTGCTTTCCTCTATCTAAGACTTGGCTAATTACTTCTGATACACTTCCATCATGAAAACCATATCCCCAAAACAAAGTTGGATATGCTAATAATTTCCCGTGCATAATTGAAAAAAGGGCAGCATTTTTGTTTCCAACATTAGATAATTCAAATTTACCAAAATAAAGTTCTGAGTTGCTATCTCTTATATCGCCATGTAAAGGAACATATTCAATTACCTGTCCATCTTTCTTCGTTGCACCATAATAAGTTACACAATTTAAATAGTATTTTTTACTATTATCAATAACACTTTGAAATATGTTATCTATATTTGTCGTAATAAATGATTTAATATTTACCTGATTTAAAGCATCATATAACTCATTATAGCTTTTAACAGTAAATCTTTCTCTTAGATATTTTTGAAACTCGTCTTTACAATTTCTTTTTAATATTGAAGATAATTTTTCTAAATCATTCGAATAGGCAGGAGAAATCGAAAAGCGTTTACATATTTCGTCACATAGTTCACTCGCATCAGGTAATTTTTTACCATCTGGCGACTCTAGCTTAGAAAACCCCGCTCCTGTAAATAAGTTGATTCCTCTTTTTAAGTTATCAAAAAATATATTTCTATTGTCAATTTCCATCTTCAAATACCTCTCAACTTGTTTTATTCTATAATTGCATTTATTGCATTTTATATTACCACATCCTTTTATAAAACGCCATACTCTCTCATTATTTAGTTTATTATTTCTTTAAATATTATCAGCACACATTTGGCACAACATTGGCATGGTTCTGCTCTTTACCCGCAAATCC
>JAMPHA010000017.1:0-50938 GCA_023663615.1 Clostridium sp.
AGCACTCGGCTGTTAACCGAGTTGTTGTAGGTTCGAGCCCTACTCGGGGAGCTATGAAAAGCAACAGTTATCACTTGCGGTAACTGTTGTTTTTTTGCTTCAATGAGTACGCCGCTCCGAAAGGGTGTTTTTTATTAGTGCAATATCCGCTAAATTCTTTTCCCTGCCAAGTTTCTTTTTCATCTGTATCAGTCCGTCTGCGCACAACAGGAATGCCGTTAATGATTTCTACCGATCTTTCGCGCCAGTTTTCAAAGATTTCAATATTTTCAGAATATAAGATTTTTCTATATCCATCACCGCAGCACGAAACAAAATATCCCTGTTGCTCCAATTGATCTGCTAAAAGAGTTGCTTGAGGGACGGCTGTTCGCCTTATAGAAAATATGGTACAATAAACTCAAAAATGTGTTTCGTGAGAGCTGCAAAGGGCGTTGAATGGGCATCGAAATTTGCAAAAGGATCATGCACAAAAAGGCGCTATGGATATATGAGGGTGGGAAGGAGGACGGCATGAAGAATGTGGCCGCATTTATAAAGAAAGAAGTGGTGCTGTGCATCTCGCTGCTGTTGGCGATCATTTCTTCTTTTATCGTCCCGCCGGACAAAGAATATGCGGGGTACATAGATTATCGGACGCTGGCGATTCTGCTCTGCCTGATGGTCGTTATGGCGGGGCTGCAGAAAATAGGAATTTTCGAGCGGGTGGCGCAGGCGCTTCTGCACAGAGTACGGAGCATTGGCGGTCTTATGCAGGTGTTGATGCTGCTCTGCTTTTTTTCCGGTATGCTGATCACAAACGATGTGGCATTGATCACGTTTGTGCCATTTACGTTTACCGTACTTGGGATGATAGGAGAGGAACAGAAGCGAAAGCTGATCCTGCCCGTCGTGGCGATGCAGACGATAGCTGCCAATTTGGGCAGCATGTTGACGCCTATAGGCAATCCACAGAATTTATATCTCTATAGTAAATCGGGAATGTCCATCGGCGGCTTTGTGTTATTGATGCTGCCCTATGCTTTATTATCGCTCGTTCTTTTGGCGGTCTGGGGGCTGATTTTGGGAAAACGCTCCGCCGGTGAATGGAAGGCCGGGGACAAGACAGAGATTACATGGGGGGATGTTTCTTCAAGAGCGGGTTTTGACGGAGGCTGTAGTACCGGGGAGCGGGAGAAGGAGCCTTTTTGTCTAAAGAAGGTGTTGGTGCCGCTGTCAGTCTACCTGTTCCTGTTTCTGCTCTGTCTGCTGGCGGTCATCCATGTGCTGCCGTGGCAGATCGTGACAGGGATCGTACTTGCGGCAGTTCTTGTGCTGGATTGGCAGGTATTGGGAAAAGCAGACTATTGTCTGCTGCTTACGTTTGTGGGATTTTTTGTTTTTATTGGTAATATGGGGAGAATTTCTGTTTTTCGCAGTCTCCTGCAGAATGTGGTGGAAAATCGTGAGGTATATGCAGCGATCGCTGCGAGCCAGATCATCAGTAATGTGCCGGCAGCGCTTCTTTTGTCTGGTTTTACGCAGAATTATGCGGCGCTGGTCATCGGCGTCAATTTAGGCGGGCTGGGGACGCTGATCGCTTCGATGGCGAGCTTGATTTCTTATAAGTATGTGGCAAAAGAGGAGACGGATCGAAAGGGGGCGTACATTGCGATTTTTACGGGGAGCAGCGTCTGTTTCCTGATCGTGTTGGTGACGCTGCATTTTCTTTTAAGCTGATGCCATGTCCGACGCGGCATGCTCATGAAAGCCCGCGCCGTATAGCATAACGCGCAGTTTATCGCAGGTTTGGCAGCGTTTGGGAAAGTTTTTGTTGCAAAGGCAATATTGATATGTTATAATCAATTTCGCTGAGGCTTCATGCGGAAGAATGTCAATTTGGACATTTTGGGAGGAGAACTCCTGGAGGTGTGAACCCGCCTGGCACAGGGCTCCGTGGTCAAGAGGTTAAGACATCGCCCTTTCACGGCGGTAACACGGGTTCAATTCCCGTCGGAGTCACTTTTTGGAAAAATGTGTTATTCTTTGAATGAATGTGGAGCAGACACGAATAGGAATCTGTTTGCCGCATATTCTATTAGTAATGGCGACTTAGCCAAGTGGTAAGGCGTGGGACTGCAACTCCCTGATCATCGGTTCAAATCCGTTAGTCGCCTCTTAAGAAACCTCGATTATTCGGGGTTTTTTATTTTACAATAAAAAGCAGGAGATTTTACAGTGAATGGGGAGGTTCCTCCGCGTCCTTTTTTGACAAATAGGTAGCATTTCCTACAAATTCATTGTACAATGGGCGTATGGCGAACAGGAAGCTGCGGATAAGCGGAAGATGGCTTATCATCATCACAATTGGATATTTTTATCTGCCGGTCTTTCTATTTCTGTTTACATGGGTGAAGTGGTATATCGCGGCGGCTGTCACAGCACTGCTGCTTCCGGCTGTGATCCGTATGGCATGGGATTATGACAGGGAACAGAAGCGGGAATTGACGATCGGCGCAGGCACATGCTGTGCGGTGATCGCGCTGGTGTTGCTTTTTGCCTATTATATGGGATATACCGGGGGCGCGCCGCAGAGTGCGGACTGGAATAAGCACAATGCGATCCTTCACGATCTGACGACGAGAAAGTGGCCTGTCTATTACGAGACGCGGGAACACTCGATGCTGGCTTATTATATTGCGCAGTATCTGGTGCCGTCGCTGTTCGGAAAGCTCTGCGCATCCTTTGCGGTAACGCAGGGGGTGCAGTATATATGGAACACGATCGGAATCCTGCTCGTGCTGTTGCATTTATTTCGTGCCGTGCAGGCGCAGAACTGGAAAAAGCAACTTGGCACATTGATGTGTTTTTTCTTTTTTGGAGGGATGCTTCCCATTGCACAGATCATCTTATCCGTCCTGTTTCGGATTTCGATCGGCGCGCAGTACGACTATTTTCATTTTTTGAATATAAACGACTATTTTTTACAGTATCGCAGTAATCTGGTATCCATGCGCTGGGTATTCCCACAGTGTATCGTGCCGTGGCTTGTGACGCTGCTGCTTATGGAGCATCGGGAAAAAATAGAGCATTATGCCGCGCTGCTGGTTCCCGTGATGTTGTTCGGCAGTCTGCCGACGGCGGGGCTGCTTGTCTTTGCTGCGGTTTATGCCGTCAAGCTGCTGATAGAGGGGAAGGGAAAGGCCGGAATCTGGAAACGATTATTCAGTCCATGGAACATCATGACATTGTGCAGTCTGGGCGTGGTGCTGCTGTTGTATTTTGGCGGAAATATCTTTTCGGACAAGCCGAAGGAGATCGGACTTCAGATCGTGCGGTATGGGGGCAAAAATATTTGGATCTACCTGATGTTCTGTCTGTTTATGTATGGCGTTTATGCGCTGTGCATTTACAAAAGGAACCGTCGTGACGTTATGTTTTGGACGGCGGTTGGGTCCCTGACGGTCATTCCGTTCTTTCATATGGGATCGTGGAATGATTTTTGTATGGGCGTATCCATTCCGGCGATGTTCTTTTTGATGACGGCACTGCTGCGTTTCCTGTGGGAGCGCGCAGAGGATATTCGGACGGGAATGATAAAGGGGGCGCTGGTCGTGTGTCTTTTGATCGGTGCATTATACCCGCTGGGCGAGTTGTACCAGATCATTGCGGATGACCGGATCGGAGAGCGGCAGGCGATGGATATGGATTATTCGATGCAGCCGTATGCGGATCGTTTTCGTAATGACATCGGTTACGATATGCAGTATAATTATTATACTTATGATATTGAGGATGATTTTTTTGTTCAGTATCTTGCAAGGAAAAAGAAGCATTGAGACCGGACGGCAGGACTGCCGGAAAAACTGCGGGGTGCAGGGAGACAGAAATGGAAAAGTTATATATCGTCATACCTGCTTATAATGAGCAGGATACAATAAAAAAGGTGGTCGATGACTGGTATCCCGTTGTGGAACAGGTTGGCGGCGGATCGAAGCTTGTCATTGTCAATGACGGGAGCAGTGACCGGACAGAGGAGATCCTTACCGGGTGTGCGGAAAGTCATGAGCGGCTGATCGGGTTGACAAAGGAGAATGGCGGACATGGCGCTGCTGTTTTGTATGGCTATCAGTACGCGCTGGATGCGGGAGCGGAATATATTTTTCAGACGGATTCGGACGGGCAGACCGTATCTGCGGAGTTTTGGGATTTTTGGGAGCAGCGCGGGGCGTACGATATGGTGATCGGGCACCGGGTGAAGCGGGAAGACGGATTTTCAAGAGTTGTGGTGACAAAGGTATTGAAACTTGTTCTGTTGATGTTGTTTCATGTAAGGATACCGGATGCGAACACGCCGTTCCGGCTGATGAAAGCAGGCACGCTCGCACAATATCTGCCGCTGATCCCGCCAGACTATCATCTGTCCAATGTGATCATTTCCGTTATCTATAAAAAGAAAAAGCTTGCGGTGAAATATATGCCGATCACGTTTCGTCCCAGACAGGGCGGCGTGAATTCCATCAATATGAAAAAGATCATTCGGATCGGCCGGCAGGCATGGAAGGATTTTAGGGTGATCAATAAGGTGATCGCGGGCAGTACGGAGGATATAGATGGTGTCAAAGGATAAAAAGAATACGGCAACTGATACATTGATACAGATCCTGTGTGCGCTCGCGCTGTTTATGCTCGTGGCGTATGCCGGATCATTAAAGATGGAAGATGATTTCTGGCAGCTTTTTCAATGGTGGGGAGCGACGGTCTTACTGGGGATCGCGTTTTATCCGTTGAGCGCGATGATCTTCCGGCGGTTTGATGACAGAGGATATTTGTTTTCCAAGGCGATCGGACTTGTCGTGACGGGTTGGCTGATGTGGCTGTTCGCCTCGCTGCGGATTTTGCCGTTTACCACACAGAATTGTTATTTATGTCTTGCTGTGTGCGCCCTGTGTAATTATATCGGCGCGGGGATCTATTTCTTTTGTAAAAAAAGAGGAAAGGCGGAGCGCGGCGCAGAGAAGGAAGCGGAGAAGGCGTCATCCGGAATGACACCGTCCAGCCCTAAAAAGGAAAGCGCGTCGGCAAACATAGCGCCGGCAGACGAAAATAGAACGTCATCCGAACCGGCACAGGGACTCGAAGGGGAAGAGCCGTATGTGATCAAAGAGGTGCCGGTGAAAGTATTGAGCGTGAAACCCGCAAAGGTCAAAGAGGTACGTTTCCGGACGAGTGTGCGGACGGAGGAAATGCACGGGAGCAGAAACGGCGCTGCGCCGACGGCAAAAGAGGAAGAGGTGCGCCCGACGGACGCAGCGGAGACGCGTTTGAAAAGAGCCGCCGGGACGGAGGAAATGCACTTCAACGAAGCGGCAGCAGATGTGCGGCAGGGCGCGGACCCCGTGGAAAGCGGGGAAGAGGCAAATGCGCAGAGCGCGGGCAGACTGCGCTGGGAGCGTATTCTTGTTTTAGAGCTGATATTCTTTACCCTTTTTACCGCCTATATGTATATGAAGGGCTTTAACCCGAAAGCATACGGGACGGAAAAAATGATGGACTATGGTTTTATGATGTCCATGTTTAAGACAGAATATTTTCCGGTGGAGGATTTTTGGTTTGCCGGGGAAGGTCTGAATTATTATTATTTTGGACAGTATATCATGACATTTCTGACAAAGTTGTCATTTAGCACCGTCAATTACGGATACAATCTGGCGCTCGGAGTGGGTTTTGCGTTTTGCGCGTCGCTCGTATATGCAATGGTCTGTCAGATCATGAGGGTATTTGCCGCCGGAAAAAAGAAACGGGTGAGCGGCGCAGTCCCGCATATCGCGGGCGCTTTGGCGGCAATTGCCGTGACGATCGCGGGAAACGGGCATTATATTGTGTTTAACAGGCTTGTTCCGATGCTGTGGGATATTTTGCAGATCCCCGGAGACAGACCGAGTTATTGGTTCCCGAATTCCACGCGCTATATCGGTTACGTTCCGGACACGCATGATAAGACCATTCATGAGTTTCCGTCGTATTCGTTTATTCTGGGCGACGTCCATGCGCATGTGGTGAACATTACGTTTGTACTGACACTCGTGGCAGTTTTGTTTTCTTTTTTGATGAACAGGCAGGAGGCAATGAAAACTGCGGTCATCAAAAGAAGAAGCGGGGAAAAAACAGCGGTATCGATTGTAAGAGAGACCTTCCGGCTTCCCGTGGTCGCGGTCGGTTATCTGATCGGTATTTTTATGATGTCGAATTACTGGGATTTCCCGATCTATTTTGTAGTAGCTGGCGCGGTGATCCTGGTGTCTAACGCGGTGATCTGCGGTTTTGATAAACGGACATGGGGGTTGACGGCGCTTCATGCCGTCGTTGTTCTGGCGGTCGCGTTTTTGACGGCGCTGCCGTTTAACATTCACTTTGTGGCGATGGCAAACGGAATTTTGCTCGCGAAGACACATACGCCGCTTTATCAGCTTATCATTCTGTGGGGGCTGCAGGTGATGATCGTGATCGGATTTGTCACGGCGCTTATTTGGAAAGAGGCACAGCGGAATAAAAAGTGCGTTTTGGAGAAAAAAGAAGCGGAAGCCTTGCATGAAGACGGGGAAGGCGGGGGACGGCAGAACCGCTTTGTACGCTTTTTGGAAAATCTGGGGATAACAGATCTGTTTATTTTAATACTCGGACTTTGCGCGATCGGGCTTGTGCTCACGCCGGAAGTGATTTATATGTCGGATATTTATGCCGGAGATTATAAACGATCCAACACAATGTTTAAGCTGGTGTATCAGGCGTATATTTTGTTTGGCATTTCCAGCGGCTATATTCTGACGCGTTTTATCCTGCTGAAAGAAACGCGCAGGCAGTTGAAATACGGGATCGTCGGTCTGGTCCTGCTGCTTTGGACCTGCGGGTATTTCGGTACGAGCGTGCGTGCGTGGTTCGGCGATCTAAGCAACGAAGACGGCTATATCGGAATGCGCGCAGACCGTTATATTTATGAAGAACAGCCGATGGACGCAGCGGCGATCGCATGGCTCAATGAAAATGTGGAGGGACGCCCGGTCATTCTGGAGGCAAACGGGGAAAGCTATACGATCGACAACCGCGTGTCCGTTCTGACAGGACTGCCGACCGTGCTCGGCTGGCGCGTGCATGAATGGCTCTGGCATAACAGTCCTGCGCCTGTCAACGATCGCGCGGCACAGATACAGACGATCTATACCTCGCAGGACAAGGAGCTTGTGCGTGCGCTGTTGGATCAATATCAGGTGACCTATTTGTTTATCGGCACATGCGAATATAATAAGTATGCGCTGCTCGGAATGGATACGGAGCTGTTAAAACAGATGGGCGAGGTCGTGTATGAGGGATACCCGGATATGCAGGGGCGCGTTGTGACGATTGTGAAGGTGCGCTGATCATAAAGCTGATCATAAATAGAAAGAAAGTCTGTTTTTTCAAAAGCAGCGTCAGGGAGTCAGGGAGAGTTCGCAGGGTCCGGGCGGAATAGGAAAAGGGAGATCAAAAAGGGGGACGGCATATGGAGGAGAAAATCGCGACTTTACAAAAGTGGATCAATGAGAGCAGCAATATTGTTTTTTTCGGGGGAGCGGGCGTATCGACCGAGAGCGGGATACCGGACTTCCGGAGCGTGGACGGATTGTACCATCAAAAGTATGACTATCCGCCGGAGACGATTTTGAGCCATAGTTTTTACCGGAGCAGGCCGGAGGAATTTTACCGCTTTTACCGGGATAAAATGCTCTGTCTGGATGCGAAGCCGAACGCGGCGCACAAGAAACTGGCGGAGCTGGAGCAGAGAGGAAAGTTAAAAGCGGTCATCACGCAGAATATTGACGGACTGCACCAGGCGGCGGGCTCGAAAAAGGTACTGGAGCTTCACGGAAGCGTGCTGCGCAATTATTGCGAGTCCTGCGGGAAGTTTTTTGACGCGCAGTATATAAAGGAAACGCAGGGAGTACCGAAGTGCGACGCATGCGGGGGCGGGATTAAACCGGATGTGGTGTTATATGAAGAGGGGCTTGATAACGATACGCTCTCGGAGGCGGTAAAATGTATCAGCGAGGCAGATATGCTGATCATCGGCGGCACATCGCTGGTCGTGTATCCGGCGGCGGGACTGATTGATTATTACAGGGGAAACCGGCTCGTGCTCATCAACCGCTCCGCGACGGGAAGAGACAGCATGGCGGATCTCGTCATTCAGGGCAGCATCGGGGAAGTGCTTGGAAGTCTGACCTGAAAAATCAGGGGAAGCGGACAGTGTGAAAAATAAATTTTTCACACGCGAATTTGCGCCTGTGGCACAAAGTTCGCAGGTTGTGAGAAAGGCAGGGGTTATTAAAATGGATATACAGGTCGGAAATATCGTCAGACTGAAAAAAAAGCATCCCTGCGGTTCGGCGGAGTGGGAAGTGCTGCGCATTGGCGCGGATTTTCGCCTGAAATGCTGTGGGTGCGGGCATCAGATCATGATCGCGCGTCCCGCACTGGAAAAGAATGTGCGGGAGATAAAAGGAAAGGCGTAGCCTTTCCCTTCGAAACGGCGCAAAATCACAACTTTTTCATAAAATTGCTTGATTTTGGACGGGCGGTGTGGTATCCTATAAATCCGTGATATAATATTTTTCCTTGCTCCTTTTATCAGAAAGGGGCCAGAGACCAAAAGGAGGTAACTAGAGCATGAACAAGTATGAGTTATGTGTTGTTGTAAGTGCGAAAGTCGAAGATGACGTGAGAGCCGCTGAGATCGAGAAGTGCAAAGGCTATATCGAAAGATTCGGCGGACAGGTTACGAATGTGGACGACTGGGGAAAGAAGAGACTGGCATATGATATTCAGCATATGAAAGAGGGCTTCTACTATTTTATCCAGTTTGACGCAGACGCGGCCGCACCGGCACAGATTGAAAGCAACGTTCGTCTTATGGAAAACGTCATCAGATTTTTGTGCGTAAAACAGGAAGCATAAAGAAAGAGAGAAACGTATGAACAAAGTAATACTTATGGGACGTTTGACGAGAGATCCGGATGTAAGATACTCTCAAGGCGAGAATGCAACGGCGATCGCAAGGTTTACGCTTGCGGTAGACCGCCGTTTTAGCCGCAATAACGGGGATGATAACAACGCGGATTTTATTGGCTGCGTGGCATTTGGCAGAACCGGAGAATTTGCGGAGAAGTACTTACACAAGGGAACGAAAGTCGTGGCATCGGGAAGGATTCAGACTGGTAGCTACACGAATAAGGACGGCGTCAAAGTGTACACGACAGACGTTGTCGTGGAGGACGTGGAGTTTGCGGAGAGCAAAAACGCATCCGCGGGCAATGACGGGGGTTATAACGGAGGAGCGGCGAGACAGTCCGCACCGGTAGCGCCTGCGGGAGACGGCTTTATGAATATTCCGGATGGAATCGACGAGGAATTACCGTTTAATTAACAGTGGATTTGAGTGTAGATAGGAGGCTTTAGCAATGGCTTATACCAAGGCAGCAGCAGATAAGACTGACGCGCCTATGAAAAGACGCGGCGGAGTCCATAGGAAAAGGAAAGTATGCGTTTTCTGTGGAAAGGATAATGTGATCGACTATAAGGACACGGCAAAGTTAAAGAGATATGTGTCCGAGAGAGGTAAGATCCTTCCGAGAAGGATCACCGGCAACTGCGCAAAGCATCAGAGAGCGCTGACAGTTGCGATCAAGCGCGCAAGACATATCGCATTGATGCCGTATGCTTGTGACTAAAAAAAGGACGCGGGGCGTCCTTTTGAGAGTTTCCTGCGGAAACTCTTTCGAAGAATCCGCAAGCGGATTCTTCTGACAACATTTTAAGAGTTAGAAAAGAGTTCTGCTCCGGCAGGACTCTTTTTTACGCGATAAGCTTAAGAAGCAAAGTATTTCACGTCTGCTTATAAAAACGTCCCGATTTCCGGATAGACCACAACATCTATCCCATTCTTTCGCGATAATCCACTATATTATGCTATGGAAGTTCCGTTAAAATAATGTTATACTAGAACGGTATAGGCATTATGCATACCAGAGGGGATTTTCAATGGGTACGAATAAAATACGGCTGAAAGGCCGTCTGAGGACGTATATGCAGTCAACGCTGCTTCTTGGCGTGCTGCTGGTTCTTGTAAATATCATTATTTATATGGTGAGTGTGACGGCAGGGGTTGTGCTGTCGGCGTTTGTTGTGACCTATTTTATTATTGTCGCATTGCTGATGAATTATAACAAACCGATCATCATGAATGAGCTGATCAGCTTTGCAACGCAGTACGGTCAGATACAGAAACAGCTTTTACGGGAGTTAGAGCTGCCTCACGCGCTGCTTGACGAAAATGGAAAGATCATTTGGACGAATGAGTGTTTTGAGGAAGTGACCCATAAAGAAAAAGGCTACCGCAAATCCGTCTGGACGGTATTTCCGACGCTGACGGCAGACAAGCTCCCCAAAAAAGAAGATACGGCGCAGGAGACGATCGAATACGAGGGAAGTGTCTATGATGTGCGGATGAAAAAAATCTCCCTGCGCGAGATGGTTGCAAACAGCGATATTGTGTCGGGCAGGACCTACGACGGTTATCTGATCGCTATTTATTTGTTTGACGAGACGGCGCTGCGCATCGCGCTGCAGGAAAATGACGATCAGTCGATTGCGGTCGGCATGATCTACCTTGACAATTATGACGAGGCGCTTGAGAGTATTGAGGAAGTAAGGCGTTCTCTTTTAACCGCGCTGATCGAACGTAAGATCAATAAGTACATTTCCGCGATTGACGGTATCGTCAAAAAGCTGGAAAAAGATAAATATCTGATCGTACTGCGGAAGAAATCTGTTCAGCAGCTAAAAGAACAGCGTTTTGATCTCTTGGAAGATGTGAAGACGGTCAATATCGGAAACGAGATGGCAGTCACATTGAGCATCGGCGTCGGACTTGACGGGCTGACTTACACGCAGGACTATGAATTTGCGCGGACGGCGATCGACTTAGCGCTTGGACGCGGCGGCGATCAGGCAGTCGTCAAGACACCGGAGGCGGTCGCCTACTACGGCGGCAAGAGCCAGCAGGTGGAAAAGAGCACACGCGTAAAGGCGAGAGTGAAGGCACATGCGCTGGAGGAGATTATCAGCGCCAAAGACCGGGTGCTTGTCATGGGACATCGTCTGAGCGATGTGGACAGCTTTGGCGCGGCGGTCGGGATCGTATGCATTTCGAAAGCGCTTGAGCGGAAAGCGCATATCGTGCTGGATGATGTGACGACATCCTTACAGCCGCTCGTGGATCGTTATAAAGGCCATTCCGAATATGAAGAAGGCACGATCATATCGGGACAGCAGGCGTTGGAATATGCGGACAGCAACACCGTCCTTGTGATCGTGGATGTCAATAAACCGAGCATTACCGAATGTCCCGAACTGCTTCATTACTGCAAATCCATTGTCGTGCTCGATCATCACAGACAGGGCGCTGAGGTTATTGAAAATGCGACGCTTTCCTACGTGGAGCCGTATGCGTCGAGCGCATGTGAAATGGTCGCAGAGATCCTGCAATATGTCGGCGACAATGTGAAGGTGCGCAGCGTGGAAGCGGATTGTCTCTATGCGGGTATCGTGGTCGATACAAACAATTTTATGAGCAAGACGGGTGTGCGGACGTTTGAAGCGGCGGCATTTCTGCGCCGGAGCGGCGCGGACGTGACGCGGGTGCGCAAGATGTTTCGGGAAGATGCGACAGAGTATAAGGCGAAAGCGGAAGCAGTGCGTCAGGTTGAGATCTTCCATGGCAGTTATGCCATATCTGTCTGTCCGGCACACGGCATTCAAAGCCCGACCATTGTAGGGGCGCAGGCGGCGAATGAATTGCTCAATATCGTGGGCATCAAGGCAAGCTTTGTCTGCACTGAGTATCAGAACATGATCTATATCAGTGCGCGTTCCATTGATGAAGTGAATGTGCAGATTGTCATGGAACGTCTCGGCGGCGGCGGTCATATGAATATGGCGGGCGCACAGCTTGAAAATACCGATATGGCGGGTGCGATCGCACGGATTAAGGAAACGTTGGAAACAATGATAGGAGAGGGTGATATTTCGTGAAAGTGATCTTACAACAGGATGTAAAAGCACTGGGGAAAAAGGGTGATCTGGTAGAGGTCAGCGACGGCTACGCACGCAATTTTATTTTACCAAAGAAGATCGGTGTGGAAGCGAACAATGCCAATATCAACGACTTAAAGCTGAGAAAAGCAAATGAGGAAAAGATCGCTGCGGAGAATCTTGCAAAGGCGCAGGAGCTGAAAAAGACGGTGGAGGAAAAGGTGATCGTCGTTTCCATTAAGACCGGCGAGGGCGGCAAGGTATTTGGCGCCGTGACGGGTAAGGAGATCGCGCAGGCGGCAAAAGAACAGTATGGCTATGACATCGACAAAAAGAAGATCGTACTGAAAGAATCCATTAAGAATCTGGGCACTTATGAAGTTCCGTTAAAGCTGCATCCGAAAGTGACGGCGACGCTGCGGGTACAGGTGGGCGAGAAGTAGAGGACAAAGGAGATAAGCAGTGGCGGAACTGGAAGAAGCCCTCTTAAAAAGGGTATTACCCCATAGCGTGGAGGCGGAGCAATCGGTCATTGGTTCTATGCTGATGGATAAAGATGCGATCGTGGTCGCGTCGGAGATTTTGATAGGCGATGATTTTTACGGAAAGCAATACGGCATTGTATTTGAGGCGATGGTTGAGCTTCACGATGAGGCGAAACCGGTCGATATGGTGACGCTGCAGAACCGCCTGAAGGAAAAGGATGTGCCGCCGGAGGTCAGTTCGCTTGAGTTTATCAAGGATATACTAAACACCGTGCCGACGTCCGCAAACGTAAAACATTATGCAAACATTGTGGCGGAGAAAGCGCTGCTGCGCAGGCTTATTAAGGCGAATGAGGAGATTGCGAATACATGCTATGTCGGCAAGGAACCGGTTGAGGATATTTTAGCCGATACGGAAAAAAAGATATTCCAGCTCGTGCAGAACCGCAATACCGGAGAGTTTGTACCGATCAGACAGGTGGTTGCCGAGGCGCTCAGGAAGATCGAGATCGCGTCCCATAACAAAGGAGCGGTAACGGGAGTTGCCACCGGCTTTACCGATTTAGATTATCGGACGGCGGGGATGCAGCCCTCGGATCTGATCCTGATTGCGGCGAGACCGTCCATGGGCAAGACGGCGCTTGCGCTCAATATCGCGGAATATGTTGCATTCCGTTCTAATCAGACGGTTGCGATTTTCAGCCTGGAAATGTCGAAAGAGCAGCTCGTCAACCGTCTGTTTTCGCTGGAGTCCCGTGTGGACGCGCAAAGGCTTCGGACAGGCGGCTTAGACGATAATGACTGGGAGCGTCTGATCGAGTCTGCTGCGGTCATCGGCAAATCGAACCTGATCATTGACGACACGCCGGGAATCAGCGTACCTGAACTAAGAAGCAAATGTCGCAAATATAAACTGGAGCACAATCTGCAAATGGTCATGATCGACTATTTGCAGTTGATGAGTGCGAGCGGGCGGGGAAATGATTCCAGACAGCAGGAGATTTCCGAGATCTCACGATCCCTAAAAGCGCTTGCGAGGGAGCTTCAGGTTCCGGTCATCGCGCTCTCACAGCTAAGTCGTGCCGTGGAACAGCGTCCCGACCACAGACCGATGCTTTCCGATCTGCGCGAGTCGGGTGCGATCGAGCAGGACGCCGACGTCGTGATGTTTATTTACCGCGATGATTATTACAATAAAGATACCGAAATGAAAAATATCGCAGAGATCATCATTGCCAAGCAGAGGAACGGTCCGATCGGCACCGTCAATCTTGTGTGGCTGCCGGAATATACCAAGTTCGCGAATATGGAGCGCGGTGATTATCGGAATCGGCAGGAGTGACGACGGATTTTGCGAAAGAAGAACGCAGGAGCGGCGGCGGGCGTTGCGGAAGGAAACACATATGACTGATACAGAATAGGCGGATACACGAAAAGGAAAGCCCGCGCAGCGAGTGGGCGGACAGACAGATGATACGATGGCGGCAGCGTCATGCGTGCAAAAGAGAATTTTCCGAAAGGGAGATTCTCTTTTTTTTACAAAAATACCATTCCATGAACCGGACCATCGGCTTCAAGAACAAAAAGGAGGACAGCTATGAATTATTATCAGATTACGGACGCGGCAAAAAAAGTGAACGTGGAGAGCCATGTTCTGCGTTACTGGGAGGAGGAACTGCAACTGCCGATCGAGCGCAATAAGCAGGGGCACAGGTTATATACGGATGAGGATCTGAGCAGATTTTTGTATATCAAGGAATTAAAAAAGGAAGGATTGCAGTTGCGGGCGATTCGGACGAAAGTACATATGAGGGACAAGCAGCTTGCGCAGGGGGACGCCGCATCCGCGGGCACGCCGGAGCGCGGAAAATGGGAGGCAGAACGTACGGCGGGCGCGCCGGAGCGCGGAAAATGGGAGGCAGAACGTGCGGCAGGCGGGCAGACGGGTGCAGGACAGACGGCAGGCAGGACCGGGGAGGAAGCGTGGAATCCGAAGCAGACAGCAGGCGGGACGGAGAGCGAAACGCGAAAGCCGGCAGCGGGCGGGCAGACGCAGGATGCCGTCGCAATTCAGGAAGAGCAGGAAAAGCATCTGCCGAAATGCGGGGAGCGCAGCGCGTCCACGGCACAGCTTGAGGAGGAGAAAACGCGAAAAGCGGCGAGGCTCTGCATGATGCTGCAGCAGATGGTCGTAACGGCGGTACATGAGGAGAATGAGGGACTTTTGCGCGAGATCAAGAAGGGGGTTGCCGAGACGGTGTCAAAGGAGATGAACTATCAATTCAGTATGCAGGAACAGCGCGAGGAGGAGCATTACAAAAAACTGGACGAGATTTTGCGAGAGCGGGAGCGGCGTAACAGGGTGACGCGGGGCGATCGCAAACGGATGAAGAAAGAGCATCTGCGCGCGGAAAAGGAAAAGCAGCGAGCAGAAAAGGAGAGCGCACGCAGAGAAAAGGAGAAGCTGCAACAGGAACGGGCGCGCCGGGAGAAAGAGAAGCTGCAGCAGGAGAAAGAGAACGCAAGCCGGGAAAAAGCGAACGCGCAGCGAGAAAAAGAGAAGGCGCAACAGGAAAAAGCGAACGCGCGTCAGGAAACAAGGAAGACAAAGCAGACAAAGACACGGCGCAGTCTGTTTGGCAGCAGGGAAAGGAACCGACAGGAACAGGAGCAGGGCGCGGGGCTGTCTTAAGAGCAGGAGGCCTAAGAGCAGGATGCTGGAAAGGGTTGACAAACAGGGGAAATCTTTATATACTTTGAATGTCAAAATGATTTTTTGAGATGCAGCATGCCGCTCATGGAAGCGGATGCAGAGCGGATAAAGAGGCTGAGGAACAGCGGGGGCGTTTATGAAAGGAAAAATATGCGGAACGGGTTCGTATGTACCCGAACATCGCATGGATAATGATGAGATCGCCGCGTTTGTAGATACAAACGACGAGTGGATCAGGGAACGGACGGGCGTTGAGGCGCGGCATATTGCAGGAGAGACGGAGACGACGGTTTTCATGGCATGCATGGCGGGCAGACGCGCGCTTGCGGATGCGGGAATTGCGGCGGAGGAGATTGACCTGCTCATTGTATCGACAACCTCTTCTAATCTGATTTTGCCGTGTACGGCATGCGAGGTACAGAAGGAGCTGAAAGCGGATCAGGCGACCTGCTTTGATCTTTCCGCGGCGTGCACGGGATTTTTGCTTGCCTATCATACGGCGCTTGCTTATTTGAACAGCGGCATCTATCATACGGCGCTTCTGATCGGAAGCGAGTGCCTGTCGAATCTGATGGATTGGAAGGACCGCGGCACCTGTATTCTGTTTGGAGACGGAGCGGGGGCGGTCGTCCTAAAGGGAATGGACGGAAAGATGAATCTGCCGGTCACGCATTCCGACGGGGCAAAAGGCGATGCGCTCACCTGTAGGAGCCGTCATGACTGGAGCAATCTGCATGAGGGAAGCGGCGCGGCGCAGATGCAGGATTCTGCGCATCGGATCGGCATGGACGGGCAGGCGGTTTTTCGTTTCGCCGTAAAAAAGGTGCCGGAGGTGATCGAAGAAGTGCTTGCGCGGAATCACCTGACAAAAGAAGATGTGACACTCTATGTGCTGCACCAGGCGAACAAAAGGATTGTGGAGGCGGTCGCGAAACGGCTGGATGAGCCGATCGAAAAATTTCCGATGAATATACAGGAATACGGGAACACCTCATCCGCCAGCATTCCGATCCTGCTCGACGAGCTTCATCGAAACGGCAGACTGCACGAGGGGGACAAACTGGTGCTTGCAGGCTTCGGTGCAGGCTTAACGTGGGGCGCCGCGGTCGTGGAGTGGTAAGAGGCGTAAAAATTAAGGAAAAGACAGGCGCGGTTATCAGAGATAGAAGATAAGATACACAAGAAAGAGGAGGCTTAACGTTATGCAGACAGAGATCACAAAGCTGTTGGGGATTGAATATCCGATCATTCAGGGCGGTATGGCATGGGTTGCCGAGCATCACCTTGCGGCAGGCGTTTCCGAGGCGGGCGGTTTGGGACTGATCGGCGCGGCGGCGGCTCCGGCTAAGTGGGTGCGCGAACAGATCCGGGAAGCAAAAAAACTGACGAAGAAACCGTTTGGCGTCAACATCATGCTGATGAGCCCGTACGCTGCGGATGTGGCAAAAGTGGTTGCCGAGGAGGGCGTGAAGGTCGTAACGACGGGAGCAGGCAATCCCGAAACGTATATGGACATGTGGAAAGCGGCGGGCATCAAGGTCATTCCGGTTGTGGCATCCGTGGCGCTCGCGAAGCGCATGGAGCGCAGCGGTGCGGACGCAGTCGTGGCGGAGGGCTGTGAGTCGGGCGGTCATATCGGCGAGACAACGACCATGGCGCTTGTTCCGCAGGTCGTTGACGCGGTGGACATTCCGGTCATTGCGGCAGGCGGTATCGCGGACGGCAGGGGCATTGCCGCCGCATTCATGCTTGGCGCGCGCGCCGTGCAGATGGGAACCGTCTTTGTTGTGGCAAAGGAATCGCAGGTACATGCAAATTATAAGGAGCGCATCTTAAAGGCGAAGGATATTGATACGCGCGTGACGGGAAGATCGACGGGACATCCCGTGCGTGCGTTAAGAAATGACATGACTAAAAAATATTTGGAGCTTGAGGCGGCGGGAGCAGGCGTGGAAGAGCTTGAGCGTATTGCGGCGGGAAGCCTCCGCGCGGCGGTCGTGGAAGGCGACGTGAAGAACGGCACGATCATGTCAGGACAGATCGCGGGTCTGGTAAAAAAAGAAGAAACCTGTGCGGAGCTCATCAAGCGGCTTGTGCAGGAGACGGACAATCTGATGAAAGGAACAGGACTTTATGAGTAAGCTGGCGTTTATCTATCCCGGGCAGGGAGCACAGACGGCGGGAATGGGCGCTGATTTTTATGAAAAGAGCGCGTCCGCGCGCGCGTTGTATGACGCGGCGGGCGAAGCGCTGTCGCTGGATATGAAAGAATTATGTTTTGTGCCGAATGAGAAACTCGATCTGACGGAATACACGCAGGCGGCGATGGTTACGACCTGTCTGGCGATCACCCGCGTGCTGAAAGAAAAAGGGATCAAGCCGGATATGACGGCGGGGTTAAGCCTCGGCGAGTATTGCGCGATCGCGGCAGCAGGCGGCATGGAGGAATTAGATGCCATCCGTTTGGTGAGAAAGCGCGGCATTCTGATGCAGAATACGGTGCCTGCGGGAGAGGGCGCGATGTGCGCGGTCATTGCGATGGCGGCGGAGGACATCGAGCGCATCATTGGCGGCATGGAAGACGTGTCCGTTGCGAACTATAATTGTCCCGGACAGATCGTTATCACCGGAAAAACCAAGGCGGTCGAAGAGGCGGCAGACCGCTTAAAAGAGGGTGGCGCGAAGCGCACGGTCATGCTGAACGTCAGCGGTCCGTTCCACTCGAAAATGCTTGTTTCCGCGGGGGAGCAGCTTGCGGAGGAAATGGCGCGCATGGTTTTTTCACCGTTACAGATTCCCTATGTGACGAATGTGACAGCACAGACGGTCACGGACATTGAAAAGACCAAGAAGCTGTTGGCGGAGCAGGTGAGCGCACCCGTGCGCTGGCAGCAGAGCATGGAACATATGATTGCCGAGGGCGTTGATACGTTCGTGGAGATCGGTCCCGGAAAGACGCTGGAGGGCTTTTTGCGAAAAATAGATAAAGAGAAACGTGTGCTCCACGCTTCCGTGTGGGAGGATGTGGACAAGGCTGCCGAGGCGCTTTTGTAAAAGCGCGCAGGGTACGTGTTTAGACGGCGGAAAATCTGGGAAATGCAAGGTTTTGCAAAGCGTATGAAGGACGATAGAAGGATAAGGAGATCACGGGAATGGCATTAGAGGGGAAAACAGCGGTTGTGACCGGCGCGTCACGGGGAATCGGCAGAGCGGTCGCTATGCGGCTTGCCAGAGAGGGCGCAACGGTCGTCATCAATTATAACGGTTCTGAGGAAAAGGCAAAGCAGGCGCTTGCGGAAATAGAGGCGCAGGGCGGGAAAGCCGCCGTTTATCAGTGCGACGTGTCGGATTTTAAGCAGTGCGAGGCATTTATCAAGGATGTAATCAAGACGTACGGTTCTTTGGACATTCTTGTCAACAACGCCGGTGTGACAAGGGACGGCCTGCTCATGGCAATGTCCGAGGAAGATTTTGACCGCGTGCTGGATACGAACTTAAAAGGCGCGTTCCACACGATCCGTTTTGCGGCGAGGCAGATGTTAAAGCAGCGGAGCGGCAGAATCATCAATATGGCGTCCGTGGTCGGCGTGAGCGGCAATGCGGGGCAGGCAAATTATGCCGCGTCCAAGGCGGGTGTGATCGGTCTGACAAAGTCGGCGGCAAAGGAACTTGCGTCGCGCGGCATTACCGTGAACGCGGTCGCGCCCGGATTTATTGAGACGGATATGACGGCGGCGCTTTCCGAGGATGTGAAAGCAGGCGCAATGACGCAGATTCCGTTAGGATGTTTCGGCAAGCCGGAGCAGGTGGCTGCGGCAGTTGCTTTTTTGGCGTCGGAGGATGCGGCGTACATTACGGGGCAGGTACTGCATGTGGACGGCGGAATGGTTATGTAAAGGGAATGAAGTCATTCCCAGAAGAATCGTAAAGCGATTCTTCGCAAATTACGATATTGCCAAAGGGCGTTTCGGGGAACGGGAAAAATGAAAGGAAAAGAATCACAGATGAAAAGAAGAGTCGTTGTGACAGGTCTTGGGGCGGTAACGCCGATCGGAAATACGGTGGAAAAATTTTGGGCTTCGGTGAAAGAAGGAAAAGTCGGGATCGGCGCGATCACAAAATTCGACACGACGGATTATAAAGTAAAGATTGCGGCGGAGGTCAAGAATTTTGTCGCGAAGGAGCGCATGGATTTTAAGGCGGCAAAGCGCATGGAGCTGTTTTCCCAATATGCGGTGGCGGCGGCAAATGAGGCGTTTGCGGACGCGGGGATCGACATGGAGAGGGAGGACGCGTTCCGCGCGGGCGTCGTGATCGGTTCGGGAATCGGAAGCCTGCAAATGGAAGAAAGCGAATATGAAAAGATTTTGACAAAGGGACCCGCCAGAGTCAATCCGCTCATGGTGCCGCTTATGATCTCCAATATGGCGGCAGGAAACGTGTCCATTCAGCTGGGACTCAGAGGAAAGTGTACCAATGTTGTGACGGCGTGCGCGACAGGGACGAACTGCATTGGCGACGCATTCCGCGCGATCCAATATGATGATGCGGATGTGATGGTTGCGGGCGGAACGGAAGGCTGTATCTGTCCGACCGGCCTTGCCGGATTTACGGCGCTGACAGCGCTTTCGACGGCGGAAGATCCGCTGCGTGCTTCCATCCCGTTTGATAAGGACCGGAGCGGCTTTGTTCTCGGCGAGGGAGCGGGGGTTGTCGTTTTGGAAGAACTGGAACATGCAAAGGCGCGCGGGGCGCATATTTATGCGGAACTGGTCGGCTATGGCGCCACGAGCGACGCTTATCATATCACTTCCCCGATCGAGGACGGAAGCGGCGCGGCAAAGGCAATGGAGCTTGCAATGAAAGAGGCGGGTGTTGCGCCGAAGGACGTTACCTATATCAATGCGCACGGAACAGGAACGCATCACAATGATCTTTTTGAGACAAGAGCGATCAAGGCGGCGTTTGGCGAGGCGGCAAAGGACGTCGTCATCAATTCGACAAAATCCATGATCGGACATCTTCTCGGCGCGGCGGGCGGCGTGGAATTTGTCACATGCGTAAAGTCGATACAGGATGGATTTATTCATCAGACAGTGGGGACACAGACGCCGGATGAAGAGTGCGACTTAAATTATGCGATCGACGCGCCGGTTGTAAAAGAGGTGCGTTACGCCATGTCAAACTCCCTGGGATTCGGCGGACATAATGCGACGCTGCTCGTAAAAAAGTATGAGGGATAAACTATGAGAGGTAAAGTTTGAGGAGAAGAAAGCAGGGCTCGCGGGAGAGATATTTATGCAGGCGGAAATAGTCGAAGATGCTGCGGCGTTGCGGGCGGAATACACAGGCGGGAGGAAAATCATCATGGAATGGGAGCAGTTACTACAGTTGATCGAAGCGGTATCCGAATCAAAATTGACGGATTTCCGCTATGAGGAGAATGGCGTGAAACTCTGCCTGAAAAAGGAGGACGCCGCTGTGCGGGTACAGGCGGCAGGGATGCCGGGAATGGTGCCGCCCATGGGAGGCGCGGCAGGGATGCCGGGAGCAATGCCGCCTATGGCAGGCACGGCAGGAATGCCGCAGATGGTGCCGCCTATGGCAGGAGCGGCAGGAATAGCGGGAGCAATGCCGCCCATGGCAGGTGTGGCAGGAATGACAGGAATGCCGGCGGCATCGGCGACAGGACAGCCGGAAAGCGTGCAGGCAGCTTCCGGCACGGAGGACGCGGCGCCCGTCAGCGGGAACATTGTAAAATCTCCGCTTGTCGGCGTCTTTTATGCGGCGCCGTCGGAAGATGCCAAACCTTATGTATCCGTCGGCGATCCGGTCAAAAAAGGACAGGTTCTCGCCTGCGTGGAAGCCATGAAGCTGATGAATGAGATCGAGAGCGAATATGACGGCGTGGTAGCGGAAATTCTTGTGGAGAGCGGGCAGGGAGTCGGCTACGGCGAGCCGTTGTTTGTCATCAGATAGGAGTACAGCCATGATAAAAAAAGTATTGGTGGCAAACCGGGGCGAAATTGCCGTGCGCATCATCCGTGCCTGCCGCGAAATGGGAATTGAGACGGTCGCGGTCTATTCCGAGGCGGATGCCGAGGCGTTACATACCAAACTTGCGGACGAGGCGGTCTGTATCGGACCGGCACAGGCACAGGAAAGCTATTTGAGCATGGACAGGATTATCAGCGCAACAATCATATCGGGCGCGGACGCCATCCATCCCGGTTATGGTTTTTTATCTGAAAACAGCATGTTTGCAAGGCTGTGCGAGAAGTGTAATATCACGTTCATCGGTCCGGACTCAGAGATCATTTCCAAAATGGGCGATAAACAGCAGGCAAGAAACACAATGCTTGCGGCAGGCGTGCCGGTCGTGCCGGGAACGACCGAGCCGATCACGGATGCGGAGACCGGAAAGCGGGAAGCGGCAGAAATCGGTTATCCGGTCATCATCAAGGCGGCGTTGGGCGGCGGCGGGAAAGGAATGCGTGTCGCGGCATCGGCGGAGGAATTTGAGCAGGCATTTTTGACTGCGCAGAAAGAAGCGGAGGCGGCGTTTGCAAGCCGTGTGATGTATATCGAACATTTCATTGAGCATCCGCGCCACATTGAGTTTCAGATCCTTGCGGACTCCTACGGCAATGTCGTGCATTTGGGGGAACGGGACTGCTCGATTCAGCGGAATCATCAAAAAATGATCGAGGAATCGCCGTCCGTCGCGCTGTCCGACGAATTACGCGAGCGCATGGGAAATACCGCGGTGGCGGCAGCGAAGGCGGCGGGCTATGTCAATGCGGGAACGGTGGAATTTCTGTTGGAAAAGGACGGTCATTTTTATTTTATGGAAATGAACACCCGCATTCAGGTGGAGCATCCTGTGACGGAGTGGGTGACGGGGATTGATCTCGTCAAAGAACAGATCCGCATTGCGTCGGGAAAAAAGCTTTCCTACACGCAGGCGGATGTGAAGCTGACGGGACATGCGATCGAATGCCGCATCAATGCGGAGAACCCGGAAAAGGGCTTCCGTCCCGCGCCGGGAACGATCACGGATCTATATCTGCCGGGCGGAAAGGGCATCCGCGTCGATTCCGCGATTTATACCGGCTGTGAGATTCCGCCCTATTATGATTCGATGATTGCCAAGCTGATCGTATGGGCGAAAAACCGCAGCGAGGCGATCCGCAAGCTGCAAAGTGCGCTCGGTGAGGTCATCATTGAGGGCATAGAGACGAATGTGGACTACCAATACGAACTAATCAATCATCCTGATTTTTTGGCGGGCAATCTTGATATTACGTTTCTTGAGCGTTATCAACAGGGATTGTGAGGCATGTTATGAAGCTGGATCATATGTTCAAAAAAACGAAGCAGATGACTTCGAGAAGAAATGACAATATGCGGGGAGAACGGCATCCGAGCGTGCCGCGCGGTCTGCTGCGGAAATGTAATAAATGCGGCAGTGCGATCATTGCGGAGGACGCGATCGCGGATTATTATATCTGCCCGAAATGCGGCGGGTATTTTCGCGTGGACGCTTACAGCAGAATTGCCCGCGTTGCGGATGAGGCTTCGTTTACGGAATGGGACAACGGGCTTGCAAGCGGCAATCCGATGGCGTTTCGCGGGTATGAGGAAAAGATCAGAGCGCTTCAGGAAAAGACGGGTCTTGACGAGGCGGTTGTCACGGGAGAGGCGCGCATCGGCGGACATAGGGTTGTGCTGGGAGTCTGCGACGGGCGTTTTATGATGGCGAGCATGGGTGAAGTGGTCGGGGAAAAGATTGCCCGTGCCGTGGAGCGCGCCACAAAGGAGAAGCTTCCCGTAATCTTATTTGCCTGTTCAGGCGGTGCAAGAATGCAGGAGGGAATCGTTTCTCTCATGCAGATGGCAAAAACCGCGGCGGCGCTCAAACGCCACAGCGACGCGGGACTTTTGTATATCAGCGTGCTCACCGATCCGACGACGGGCGGTGTGACGGCGAGCTTTGCGATGCTCGGTGACATCATTCTGGCGGAACCAAAGGCGTTGATCGGTTTTGCGGGACCGCGCGTGATCGAGCAGACGATCGGAGAGAAACTGCCGAAAGGGTTTCAACGTGCGGAATTTTTGCTTGCGCACGGTTTTATTGACGGGATCGTGGAGCGCGATAAACTGCGCGATACGCTGGGCACGATCCTGCGTCTGCACGATAGCGGGAATCTGTGCCGGGAGCCGTTGACGCTGATATATGATGAGGCGGATGAACGGGGAGCGTTGACGGGAACTGTGCAGGAGACGACGGCGGCGGATGCCGGAGCGGACATGCATGAACAATTGACGGAGCGTGCCGGGGCGACGGGGTGTGATGAGCAATTGACGGAGCATGGCGGAGCGACGGGGTGTGATGAGCAATTGACGGAGCGCGGCGGAGTAACTGTGTATGAGCAGTCGGCGAGACGTGACAGGGCGAGTGCGCAGTTGCATCGCCGTTTGGATGCGTGGGAGCGCGTACAGCTTTCACGCAGAAACGACCGCCCGGTCGGGAGCGATTATATCAGCGCGCTGTTTGACGATTTTGTGGAACTGCACGGAGACCGCTGCTTTGCGGATGACAAAGCGGTCATCGGCGGGATCGCCTTGTTCCATGGCATCCCGGTCACGGTCATTGCGCAGGCAAAGGGAAGCAATACCAAAGAAAATATCGAGCGGCATTTCGGAATGCCTTCGCCGGAGGGGTATCGCAAAGCGCTGCGTCTGATGCGGCAGGCGGAGAAATTTCACCGCCCGGTCATTTGCTTTGTCGATACGCCGGGCGCATTCTGCGGGCTGGAGGCGGAGGAGCGCGGGCAGGGTGAGGCGATCGCGCGCAGTATCTATGAAATGTCCGCATTAAAGACGCCGGTGGTCTCCCTTGTGATCGGAGAGGGCGGAAGCGGCGGCGCGCTTGCGATGGCGACAGCGGATGAGGTATGGATGCTCGAAAATGCCGTTTATTCCATTCTTTCTCCGGAGGGGTTTGCCAGTATTCTCTGGAAGGACAGCAAGCGGGCAAAGGAAGCGGCGGCTGTCATGCGCATGACGGCGGAGGAGTTAAAAGAGCAGGGAATCATTGAGCTTGTCTTTGAAGAACCCGAACAGTATACGACCGCGTGTATGCAGGAGGTCACGGAGCGCCTGGATCGGGAGCTGCGGCGTTTTTTGGAGCAATACGGCGCGTACAGCATAGAGGAGCTGACCGAGCACAGGTATGCGCGGTTTCGGAGAATCTAAAAGCGTTTTGTTGTGCGGAACGCCTTGAAAGTAATACAATATAGAAATAATTTTAGGAACGTTGAATCGTATCATTGCATAGTGTGAAATATCGTGTTAAAATTTTTTTGTGGAAAGTATCCATGACAGGGTGGCAGCCTCCTAACTTATCCCGGTTTGCCGGAGTACATAGGAAGGAGGTGGCGCTTATGACAGCTTTTGAAATCATTTCGATTTTCATTGGTATATTGGCTTTGTTGATTGCCTTTGGCAGCTTTGTTATTGCGTTGCTTGCCTTTCTCGATAAAAAGAGGAACAAGCATAAAAAATAAGCCTCCCTTGTCTGGTCCACAAGAGAGGCTTTGTCCGTAAGGACAATTCATCAACTGTAGGAGCATCCACTTTGGAGTGGGTACTTTCCCATTTATAGAAATATAATAACATCATTACAGTTTTGTTTCAAGCGCTTTTTAACAGGGTTTTCAATTAAGATAAAGAAAAATAACCAATCACTGGTAAGGGTTTATTCCAAATCCTCCATCCGAAAGCTTTCGGTTTTCAAATCGCAGTAATGACGTCCTTTTTCGGCGGTGAATTTTAGAACGCAGTAATCCGGATCGGTCACGCCCTTCCGGTAGAACATCGTGTCGCCGGCCTGCCAGATTTCTCTTTTTATGGCATCGTCCTGTAGAATCTCCATGGTGCCGGTCAGCATGATGCCCTCATAGCGGAAGCGCCCTCTCTGATAAAAATAGATGCTTGCCTTCGGGTTTTTAAGAAATTGCTGTGCGCGCATGAACTTAGCATGAACATGATTGTGATGATTTTGAAAAGACAGGTGATACGAACCGTTGGGTATGGAAAGGAGATTTGTGCGGCTCATGGATGGAACATTAAGGAATATGGCGTCCGTATACTTATCCAAGGGAGAGCGGATGCTGCTTCTTTTCAGGCAGGGCGGCAGGGTTGTAAACGACGTCTGGGTCGGCTCCGCGGGCGGGCATTTTGAGCCGTTTGAGTTAAATGACGCGAGAGCCTGCGTACTGCGCGAATGTGAGGAAGAACTGGGCATCGGTGAGGATGCGATGGAGAATTTGTCTCTGCGGTACGTTACCCTGCGCCGGGCAAAGGGAGAGATCCGGCAGAATTATTATTTTTTTGCGGACCTAAAAAAAGATGTGGACGAGCGGCTGACATCGAATGAGGGAATCAGTAAGTGGTTTGCGTATTCCGAGCTCTCCGCATTGGAAATGCCGTATACATCCAAATTTGTGATCGAGCATTATTTGAAGACCGGACGGACGACGGATCAGATTTATGTCGGTGCGGCGGACGGGGAAACGCTGATTTTCACAAAACTGCCGGAATTTTAGCGGGCATGGTGCGGGGACTTAAGGATGCGATGCTACAAAGCTGTGGAAGGGCGGAGGCATTCTTTGGCTGAGACTGTAAATGGATGTAGGGCAAGGCGATAAATTTGGAAAGGGCAGAGTGCGTGGATAGAAACGGATTATTTATGACGATGGCGTTAAGCGGCGAATTAGGGCGGAGGGTATAAATTGAAAAATCAAAGATTTTCCAATCGCGAGATTTGTGCTGACACCCAAACTCGCAGGCTTGCGTCAGCATGGATGATTAAGATGAAAAAAGCAAACAAGACGATCTTGCTGTTATCGGGCGCTGTCGCTGTGATTGTGATCGCAGGCTGTCTGTATCTGTTTACGGACCTTCGTTATTTCTTTTTTCACACGAGCAGCGCGCCGGTCAAGGCAAAGACAAGTGCGGATTTTCAGATTGCGGACGTACATAGCGAAACGGATGCGGACGGGGATGGAATTGACGACCAGACCGATATTTTACAGGGCGCGCGTGAGTATATCGCGACGAATCCGCGGTATAAGAGCAAGTATTATGAGGGCGGTTATCCCGACGACGGATACGGCGTGTGTACCGATCTGGTGGCGTATGCGCTGCGTCATGCGGGTTATGATCTGCGGACGCTCGTGGACGAGGACATCGCGGCAAACGGAGATCTGTATGCGATTGACGCGCCGGATGCAAATATTGATTACCGTCGTGTGCGGAATTTGAAAGTGTTTTTCGGGCATACGGCGAGCAGCCTGACAACGGATATTTATGACATTGCCGAATGGCAGGGCGGGGATATTGTGATTTTTGAGAACTATATCGGGATCGTGTCGGATCACCGCAATGACGAAGGGATTGCGTATGTGATCCATCACAATGGCGTGATGCAGGCGGCATACGAGGAGGATATTCTTGCGCAGAGACAGGATATTGTCGGGCATTATCGGATAGGCGCGGCGGAGTGAACGGGCGGCTGTCGTCTGTGATATAGGGCGAGGCTAAAATTGCTTTGAGGAAGAGAGGGGGAGCATCTATGAAAGAGCGGACTGTTTGGATAAAGAGAATAGGGACCGGTGCTATCCTGCTGGCATTTGCAGTCTTGGCGGCTGTCAGTATTTTTTTCGTTGTCGGAATGCTCAGGATACGGAGCGAGGCTGTGCAAGATCAATGGGGGCTGGGGCTGCCTGGCGGACTGGAGTGTGTATACCATGAACAGGAAGAGTCATTTCAGGGCGACGGCTGGCATTATGAGGTTTACAAGATGCAGCCTGGGGATATGTGGCTTGAAGATTTGAATACGGAGGCGGATTCCGAAGTCGAGGCGTTTTATGACTCTGCGGTAGAGAAGCTGCATGTGGAACGTGAATATTACAGCCATTTGCGCGGAACAAAGTATCGGTGGAGGCAGCAAGAGAGTGACGACGGTCTGAGAAGGGCGGTTGTTGTCTATGATATAGGGCGCGGGTATCTGTATGTGGCCGCGTGGAGAGCATAAGCCGATTCTCCAATATCCGAACACTTTTTCAAGATGTTCGGATGCTGTGTATCCACATAAGGAGTTGCAGGAGAGATTGCAGGGGGAAGGGCAGGGATAGGCGCGGCTCACTTGAGGTAAAATAGAAAATTGGAAACTGCGGGGGAAAATATGCTGTATCACGGAACAACAATAGGCGGATTACATATCATCAAGGCGAATGCAAAGTCTCATACGTCGGGGAAGCCGGTTGCTTATTTTACCGAGGACAGATGCTATGCCTTGGTCTGCTGTCGAAGCAGACATGAAAATTTTGTCACAATGGGGCTTGGCGGGGACGGGAAGCAGCATTATTATGAGAGGTTCCCGGACCAATTAAGAATCCTTTACGGAGGTAAACGCGGCTACATTTATATTCCTGCGTCAACAGAGGGCTTGATAAACACAAAAGGACATACATGGGAAAGCGGGACAGATGTACCCGTTCACCGGCATGAGTTTGTGAATGATGTCTATGCTGAGATATTGAAAGAAGAACAAGCCGGCGATCTTGCGATTCACAGATATTCAGAAATTGATCCGACCGAGCAGAAGCATCACGCAAACTATATAAAAGAACACATGAATGACCAAGGTGAGGAAATGAGGCAGTTTTATCTGGCGCATTTTTCTTCCTTATGGGATTAGAGCATCGAGCGGTTCTTCCTTGAAAAGAAAAAGAACCGCTCTCGGTTCTTTTTCTTTTGCGTACATTCCGTTTTCGTGTGCTGACAGTTTTTCATGCGCCATGGGAATATTCGCACATTGCAGAAGTGTTCTGCGTATACTGGATTAGGCTTCAGAGATTGCGCCGACAGGACAGCCGCCCTCGCAGGCACCACAATCGATGCACTTGTCTGCATCAACCTCAAATTTGCCATCCCCCATAGAAATTGCGCCAACCGGGCAGGTTGACTCGCAGGCACCACATGCTACGCAAGCATCGCTGATTACTCTTGCCATAATAGAATCCTCCTTTATAGTTAGTGAAAATCACGTCGGGACAATTCGTTATGCCCCGTTTGACATGATACTATTCTAATACAAAAGCCTGCCAGTGACAAGTGCAAATATAAGGAATTTCCAAAAAGATTTATCAAAAATGCCATGGAGAAAACGCTGAATTTATGCGGCTTTCAGGTTAGCGAACGCTAACCATCTGCAAGCTCCGCGCGGCGTTTTTTGATCCCGTCAAGAATATGCTTTTTGCACTCGATCGCCTTGTCCTGCGTCATGGCAGGAACGTCTTTTAGTTTATATTCCATACCGAGCTTGTCGTATTTGACCTTGCCCATCGTATGATAGGGAAGGACGTCAAGCGCTTTCAACGTGGAAAGTCCGCCGATGAAATAGCCGAGATCGTACAGATATTTCGGATCGTCGGTGATGCCCGGAACGACGACATGACGAATCCACATATCCACCTGATGATCGGAAAGGTACTGCGCAAAAGCAAGAATCCCGTCATTGGGCTGCTGCGTTAATTCCTTGTGCTTTTCCGGGTCGATATGCTTGATGTCAAGCATCACAAGATCGATGAGGGGCACGAGCCGGTCCATCTTTGCAAGAAAAGCCTGATTGTCCGGCTTAAACGCGATACCGGAGGAATCCAGACAAGTATGGATATTTCTCTTTTTACATTCGGTAAAAAGCTCGATCAAAAAATCCGGCTGCATGAGCGGTTCGCCGCCTGTTACGGTAATGCCGCCCTTGGTATAGAAACTCTTGTTGCGTTCATATTGTTCCAGAATTTCGGATACCTCCATCATGGTACCGCCGGTCATCGCCCAGGTATCGGGATTGTGGCAGTATGCGCAGCGCATGGGGCAGCCCTGCACAAATACGACAAATCTGGTACCCGGACCGTCAACGGTTCCGAAGGATTCTAGTGAATGGATTCTTCCGCTCATAGTAAGCTCCTTTCTGCAAAAAAAAGATGCCGGAGAAGCGCTAATGAAATTTCTCAATGCCAGAAGAATCCGCTCAAGGCGGATTCTTCTGTAAATTCCTGTGATAAATTGAAAATCTTTAGATCGACGGAATTTTCGTCATTCCCGAAAGAATCCGCAAAGCGGATTCTTTTTAGGAGTTTGCGCCATGCGCAAACTCCTATACTGCCTCGTGGAACGTACGGGAGATAACGTCCGCCTGCTGTTCCGGTGTCAGCTTAATGAAGTTGACTGCGTAGCCGGATACACGGATCGTAAGCTGCGGATAGTTCTCCGGATGCTTCTGTGCGTCAAGGAGCGTATCTCTGTTTAGGACGTTGACATTCAGATGATGTCCGCCCTTGGTTGCATAACCGTCTAATAAGTTTACTAAGTTTTCTACCTGTGCGCTGTTCTCTGCCATGGTAATATCCTCCTTTAATTAAAATAGAATGGTTCTGTCCGCAGAAGACGATCGGACCGGTTCGATCCGTTTGTGGGCGGATCAAGCTGGCGCGCCTGTCAGGAGCGGTCCATTCCTTCCTGCATCGTCGGGATGCTGCATGAGAAAGCATTTTTGGAGCAGTCCACGCAGCCCATTGTCTCGACATTTTTTGCTTCACTGCTTGTTTCGTCTACGTCTACATTCACATGTCCGACGCCGTTTGTCATGCCGGCATCGAGCTGTGCAATCAGATTGTCGATCATCTGCGATTCATTCATTGCACGATTCTCCAATCAGTTTTCACGGATGGGGGACCGGGCGGAATGCCGCACATTTCCGCCGGTCCGCATCGCGAAGATAATAAATTATTTATTTAAGTCAACTTCAATGTCGCCCGCAAATACTTTGTCTTCCTTGCCGAGTGCGCCCGGAATGATCGTGAAGGTATTGGAAATACCATCCTGCGCATCATTGAACGGAAGCTTGGATACGGAAGAAAGGGAAGCGACCGCACCGTGCGTATCACGTCCGTGCATCGGGTTTGCGCCCGGAGCGAACGGCTGACCTTTTCTGCGTCCATCAGGCGTATTACCGGTTGCCTTACCGTAGGTTACGTTGGACGTAATCGTAAGGATCGATGTGGTAGGAATACCGTTTCTGTAGGTGTGATGTCTTCTGACTGCCGTCATAAACGTATGAACAACCCACTGTGCGATCTCATCTACGCGGTCATCGTCGTTGCCGTATTTCGGGAACTCACCGGTCGTCTTAAAGTCAACAATGATGCCGTCCTCATCACGGATCGGCTCAACCTTTGCATACTTAATCGCGGAAAGAGAATCCGCCACGATGGAAAGACCTGCAACACCTGTTGCGAAGTAACGCTTTACGTCTCTGTCATGGAGCGCCATCTCTGCTCTCTCATAGCAGTACTTATCATGCATATAGTGGATGACATTCAGCGTATTGACGTAAACGTCCGCCTGCCACTCCATCATATCAACGAACTTGCTTACGACATCATCATAATCAAGAACATCACCTGTTACAGGACGATACTTCGGACCAACCTGCTTCTTGGTTACTTCATCCACACCGCCGTTTAACGCGTAAAGCAGACACTTTGCAACGTTTGCGCGTGCGCCGAAGAACTGCATTTCCTTACCGATAACCATGGAGGATACGCAGCATGCGATACCGTAATCATCACCGTGAACCACTCTCATCAGATCGTCGTTCTCATACTGGATGGAGGATGTCTTGATGGACATCTTTGCACAATACTTTTTCCAGTTCTCAGGAAGTCTGGTAGACCAGAGAACGGTCAGGTTCGGTTCAGGGGAAGGTCCTAAGTTCTCAAGCGTGTGCAGATAGCGGAAGCTCATCTTTGTTACCATGTGACGTCCGTCCACACCGACACCGCCGAGGGATTCCGTTACCCATACCGGATCGCCCGCAAAAATCTGATTGTACTCCGGTGTACGTGCGAACTTGACACAGCGCAGCTTCATGATGAAGTGATCCACAAACTCCTGAATCTGCTCCTCGGTAAACGTACCGTTTGCAAGGTCTCTCTGCGCATAGCAGTCAAGGAAGGTGGACGTACGTCCGAGGGACATTGCGGCACCGTTCTGCTCTTTGACGGAGCACAGATAGCCGAAGTAGGTCCACTGGATCGCTTCCTGCACGTTGGCAGCCGGCTTGGAAATATCGCAGCCGTAGGAAGCAGCCATTTCTTTCATCATCTTTAATGCGACCATCTGCTCGGAAATCTCTTCGCGAAGGCGGATGACGTCATCCGTCATAACACGTCCGGTCGAATCTTTCTGTGCCTGCTTATCCTCGATCAGTCTGTCAATACCGTAAAGCGCGACACGTCTGTAATCGCCGATGATACGTCCGCGTCCGTAAGCATCCGGAAGACCCGTGATGATGTGCGCGGAACGGCAGGCTCTCATTTCCTGATTGTACGCGTCGAAGCAGCCTGCGTTGTGTGTCTTTCTGTGCGTGGAGAAGAACTCGGAAATCTCAGGATCAACCTCGTATCCGTTATCGGAGCAGGCCTTCTCCGCCATACGGATACCGCCGTAAGGCTGTAAGGAGCGCTTGAACGGCTTGTCGGTCTGGAAGCCGACGATAGTCTCCTTGTTCTTGTCGAGGTAGCCCGGACCATGGGATGTGATCGTGGATACAACCTTGGTATCCATGTCAAGAACGCCGCCTGCCGCGCGCTCCTTGTCCTGAAGGTCACGAACCATCGCCCATAAGTCATTGGTGTTCTGCGTAGGTCCTGCAAGGAAGGACTCGTCCCCGTCATACGGCGTGTAGTTTCTCTGGATGAAATCACGCACGTTGATCTCTTTGTCCCATTTGCCGCCTACAAAATCGTTCCATTCTGGTCTCATTTGAAATGCCTCCTATAAAAAATTTTTATACGGTTAAAAAACCGTTAGTTACGCATAAAAATATGCTTTCGATACACCATAATTATAGGTTAGATTTCATAGGAGAGTCAAGAGAAGCAATGTACTTTTTCGAGTACATCCATAAAAAATTTATGGAAAAAATTGTGAAAAATGTGCAATATGTGTTAAGATAGGATTGGCGCAGAAAGAATGACCAATTATCATAAGGAGGCATCGATATGGCATTATACACAAAGGACATGACAATCGGCGAAATGCTGCAGATCAATCCGGCGGTCGCACCGGTTTTGATGGAGGCGGGAATGCACTGCCTCGGCTGTCCGTCCGCGCAGGGCGAGTCGCTGGAGGAAGCGGCGATGGTCCATGGGATTGATGTGGATGAACTGATGGCGAAGCTTGCGGAGCTGTCATAAAAAGCCGGCGAAACGGAAGCTTCCGGAACCGGAGAATGTTCTGGCATGTAAGAAAAAAGAGCCCGTCAGGACTCTTTTTTCTTTGAAACGGTTAAAAGGACTGTGCGATTGCCTCAACGGCATGTGACGGAATGACCGCATCAAAATGTTCGTCTAAGAAAGCGGACGCCGAATTGGTCAGCCGTTCGCCTTTCCCATATTCCGAGAGCGTGTTGCACAGACGGTTAAACTCGGCGGGAGCAGTATTTCCCTTGGAAACGATCAATGTGTACTGCCCGGTCGCGGTATTCTTATATAAAGCGGTGTCGGTCGTGATGCCGCCTGCGAGCATCTTGGATACCCTGATCAGGTGATCCAATGCGGAAAAGCTGTACAGGATGGAAATATCCGGATCGCCTTCTTCCTGAGCGGGGGTCCGCGGTTCTGCCTTTCCCTTATCAGGCAGCGCGGATACGGCATTCTGCATCCTGCGGAACAGATCTAAGACGTCCAGAGCGGTCTCGGACAGGAAAGAACCCGTACTGCTGATGACATCCATATTTTCCTCTTCATAATCGTCGTCGTCATCGTGAATGGACGGCGCGAAGTTGGAGAAGCGGGTGTCAAGCTCTTCGGGATCCTCCACTTTCGTGATGACCAATACGAGACAGCCCGAATTAAGGGGGATCGCCTCGATCATCAGGGGGATGTCCTCCGCCTCAAAGCCAAACTGGATGGACGCCTGCTGCATCATATCCCGGAAGAGCTTCTTGGTCTTGTCGGAACCATATACCAGTTCACTGATCTTGATCTGCCTGTCGGCGAGATCGTCGCTTGTCAAAGTGCAGCGGATCTGGTAGTCATTTACTTTTTCAATTTTCATTCATATCACATCCTATCTATCCATCGAAAACCATGCGATACTGCAATTTGCCAGTAAAAGTATCTTATACTGATTAGTTTATTAAGTCAATAGCATGGCGTGACAGTTTATATTTTTTTTATGCAGAACAATGAAAAAACCGCAAAAAATGTGCGTTTTTTCGATATTGGTAAATCATGAGCTTTTTGAAAAAATTTGTAAAACAGAGTAAAGTCCCGTCGGCAGATAAAAAAATTTGTAAAAAGCACTTGCCAAAGTAAAACTACGTGTGTATAATCCATACATAAAGATGCCTCGGACAATCCGTATCGGAGAGGAGGCAGAAGCTTTTTTCGCAGTCACGTTCGTGACGTTTACGTTCAAAATTATCTTTTTCCCATTGGAGCATGGAGATTTCATATTTCATGGAACGTCTGTTCCGTAGAATCTTATGTGTTCTTATATAGTATGGGATTGTCTTACAGGCTTATGTGTCTGTTCGTAAAATAATTTTTTCCAATGAACGAAAAAAGAAACAAAATTCACGGTATAATTCAAATTTTTTTATTAGAAAAATGTTCCAGCGGAACAGGGTATATTCCGCAAGAAAGTTTTTTCTTGATCCATGATACCGTCCGGCATCTTTTACAGAACTGTTTCACGGCGTCAGTGCGCCCGCGCAGCAATATCACGGGGTCCTTTTGGTCGGCTGCGGGCGCGCAGATGGGGCATGGAAACGGGTGCCCGCCGGTAAAAGGCGGACAAACGTGCGCCGCCATACGGTCAAATCAATGGAAGGAAAGGAGATACATATGATAATTCGTGCTTTTTTTACAAAAAACGGCAGGAGGCAGGCGCGAAAAGACGGACGGATCGGGAAATAAAAGTCCGGATATGTCAAATTTGGTAATGACGGCAGTGCGATAGTCTGTTATAATAAGGGCGGTTGGAGGGAACAGGAATGAAGAAAAAAATAATTCCGGTGCTCGTCGCGATCGCCCTTATTTTTGTGGTGGTGCTCGTGGCGGTCGTACCGAAAATATTAGAACGATATTCTTATTCAAAGGAGCGCGTCGATCTGACGGAATATTTTGAGTGCGAGGGCGACGAGGCGAGGATCATGCTCCATGACGAGCTGCTTTCCGAGCGCGCGCTCGTGCGCGACGGCGCGGTCTATTTTTCTTATGACACGGTAGCGGAGTATATGGAGGACCGCTTTTATTATAATGATACGGAGCGTGTGATGAAATATACGCTTCCCGATCACGTGGAGACCGTTTTCCTTGACACGGACGTTGTGATCAAAACGACGCCCGACCTGTCCGGGCAGACCGCCATGGAAAATGAGACGCTTGCGCATACGGCGGTCTTTGAGGAGGAGGGAACGCTTTATCTTTTGGCGGATTATGTCCAGCGCTACTGCGGTATGCGCTATACGCTTTACAGCGGGGAGGAACCGTACCGCGTGCAGGTGTTTACGGAGGAGGACACGGTGACGACCGCGGCCGTGCAGAAAGCAACGGCAGTGAGAAGGCTCGGCGGCATTAAGAGCCCGATCCTCACCGACGTCGCTAAGGGAGACGAGGTCGTGGTATTGAACCGCATGGAGACCTGGGCGGAAGTAAAAACGAAGGACTGCGTGACCGGATATATCGAAGTGAAATATTTAGGGGAGGAACACGAGACGCAGCGGACGTCGGAACGGGATTATGCGGAGCCGGTCTATCCGCGTATCACAAGGGATCACAAGATCGTGATGGCGTGGCATCAGGTCATGAGCGCGGATGCGAACGGCACGCTGAACGAGGCGACGGCAAATGCGGCGGGCACGCTCAATGTGATCTCGCCGACATGGTTTTATGTGGGCGGCGGCGCGGACGGCGTATCCGTCGATAACCTTGCGACCGCCGATTATGTGGCGCGCGCGCATGAGAAAGGATTTGAGGTGTGGGCGCTTGCGGATGATTTTACGCGTTCGCCCGATATATCCGGGATCCTGTCAAATAGTACGGTCCGGGAAGCGCTGGAGATCCAGCTTGTCAGCGCGGCGCTGAATGCAGGCGTGGACGGCATCAATATCGATTTTGAAAGAATATCGAAGGAATGCGGCGTGCATTTTATCCAGTTTTTGCGCGAGCTTTCTATTTTGACGCATAAGTATGGCCTTGTGCTTTCCGTGGATAATTATGTGCCGGAGGGCGGCAGGGGGCAGTATCATCTGGAAGATCAGGGGATTGTGGTCGATTATGTCGTGATCATGGGCTATGACGAGCATTGGAGCGGATGCAGCGAGGCGGGATCCGTCGCGTCCATCGGTTTTGTGGAGCGCGGCATCAGCGATACGATCAATATGGGCGTGCCGGCGGACAAGATCATTAACGGCGTGCCGTTTTTCACGCGCGTCTGGGCGACGGACGGCGGCGAAGTGACGAGCAGCGCGGGCGGTATGCAGTGGGCGAAGGACTGGGTAAATAATTACGGCGTGGGACTGATATGGGACGAGATCACCTGTCAGTATTACGGGGAGCTTACGAGCGGCGGCGCGCTTTATCAGATATGGATGGAGAACGCGGAATCCATACAGGTGAAGCTGAACGTCATGAACACATACGGCGTTGCGGGCGTTTCGGCGTGGAAGCTCGGCTATGAGACGGCGGATATTTGGACGGTCATTGCGGCATACGGAAATTCATAGGATAGGCGTATACAGAAAGATTTTTGCTAAATTTGTTATGAGATCCCGACTTTTTTCATATCCTGTTATGAGAGAAAACCGGACAGGTAAGAAGCATGACGGGAAAAGGGGAAAGCGGATCGGGTTCAGGCGGCGGGCGGGCGTCTCAAACAGAGCGGCTGCGTCAGTCCTTTCTGCGGCGGATCAGGCATATGCGGACCGATGTTGCGGTCGTGACGGCGGGGATCGCCCTGCTTACTGTGGCGGCGGTCGTGACGGCGCTTGAAAAAAAAGAAACGGAAGCGGCGCAGGCGGAGGAGACGGCAGCGGAAGTATCGGATATGGTGATCGTGATCGACGCCGGACACGGGGGCAGGGACAGCGGAAAGATTGCCGTTGACAATGTGACATACGAAAAGGACATCAATCTGGCGATCGCCTATAAGCTCAAAAGCTATCTGGAGGCGGAGGGCATTACGGTCATCATGACGCGGGAGACGGACGACGGTCTTTACGTCGAGAGCGACAGCAATAAAAAGGCGGCGGACTTACGCCGCAGGATCGAGATCATTGAACGGGCGTCCCCCGTGCTGGTTGTCAGCATCCATCAAAACAGCTACCATGAAGCGTATGTGCGCGGCGCGCAGACATTTTATTATACGACGAGCGCGGAGGGGAAGGAGCTTGCCGAGATCATTCAGGATCAGCTCTGCCTGTCCCTTGATCCCGAAAACGGGCGCAAAGCGAAAGCGAACGACAGTTATTATCTGCTCAAAAAAACATCCGTCCCCATCGTTATTGTGGAATGCGGGTTTCTTTCGAATCCGGAGGAGGCGGCGCTGCTTATGACAAAAGACTATCAGGACCGCGTTGCGTTCCAGATCCATCTTGGCGTCATGCAGTATCTGAATCAAAAGAAAAAAAGGTTATCCTGACGGCGCGGCCGCGGGATAACCTTTTGTCAATTTTCCTCATCACAGTAGTAACTGAAATAGCGCTCCCTTAAAAGCGGGTAGGAGCCTCTGGGCGGATAGATTTTGATGCCGTTATCCATTTGCAGCTCCTGACGGCTCAAACTCTCGATATGTTCTAAATTGACGATATAGGAGATGCCGACCCTTGCGAATTCATGGCAGGGAGAAAGCATTTCATAGAGCTCCGCCATAGTGATACGGAGCTGGGAATAAGTGCCGTCCGTGAAATACAGGCATTGTGTTTTGCCCTGCGCTTCACAGCAGACGATCTCATTTACCGCGATACGCCGGATCTTGCCCTCGATCCGCAGGAGCACATATTTTTTTCGAGCCTCCTCGGTATCCGTCAGAAAGCGGTCCAATGTCGGAAACAGCAGTTCCTCGGTCAGCGGTTTTATTAAGTAGTGCGCGGCCTCTACTCCCCATGCGTCCAAGGCGTGCTCCTTTGATGTGGTCACAAAAATGATCTTTCCTTTGTTTCCCATATCGCGCAGTTCTCTTGCAGCGTCGGTTCCCAGCTTTTGGGGCAGATAAATATCCAAAAAGATCAGATCCGGCGCATATCCTTTTTCACGGATCTGGCGAAGCAGCTCATCCGCCGTCTCAAAACAGGCAGTCTTAAAGGAGATTTCGGGGTGTTGGTTTCTGTAGGCGCCGAGCATTTGTTCTGTTTTGCGTAAATCTGCCGCTTCATCATCGCAGAGCGCGATCTGATACATACGCGGTACCCCCTCTTTCTTTTGATAGGATGGAACCTCTTTTTTCTATATTTAAGAGTCTATCGGAATGTTCATGATCAGACGGAAGATAAAGATCCCGTTATCATTCTTAAAATCATATTCGCCGCCGTATTTTTCCGCGGTCTTGATAATGCTCCATACGCCGATCCCGCCTGTCGCTTCGGGCTTTGGCTGTCCTTTTTTCAGTTCGATCTCCGCCATACAGGTATTACTGCAATAGATGACCAGCTTGCCGAGTTTCTTCCGTATCATCAGGTGGATGGAGCATTCCCGCTCCCGTGCGTGCTTTTTTACCTCCATACAGCCGTAAATCGCGTTTTCATAGGCGTTTGCCAGAATCGTGACCAGGTCGATATTGGGGATCGCCAGATTCTTTTCGAGTTTTACGTCGAGCGTGACGGCGATCTGTTCTTTTTTGGCGCGTTCCGTATAGGATGAGAGGAGATTGTTGACCGCGATATTCGCGCAGATAGTCTCGGTGCCCCCCCGATCGGTTTCGCTTAGATATTCGTTCAGATATTGCAGCAGCTCTTCGTTCTGCCCGCGGCGCGCGTATTCTGCAATGACGGCATTATGGTGCCGGATGTCGTGGCGGATTCTTCTGCCGGATTCCGCAGATTCTTCCAAAAGCTCCATATTCCGTTCCAGAAGCCGTTGATTCATCTGGAAGAACTGGTTCTCTTTCTGGTACTCTTTTTCCTTTCCGGTGTGCAGGTAAAGGCGGAAAATAAGGAGCTGCAGGGCACCGGTCAGAAAGAAGTTCATAAAAACCTGGAACAGCCGATATGGCGTCTGTTCCTTGTAATTCGGATTCAAAATAAAACCGATGCCGAACAGGATGCTGAGAAACATGATGAAAAGACTGAAGCGGTCCAGTTCATGTTCCACAAACTGACCAAATCCGCGGATGGATTCCTTTACTTTTCTGTTAATGAAGAGCGCGATCAGGGTGATCAGCACAATGCGCGTTACAATATCCGCCCATACGTTTCTGTCAAAGAAAATAACGGAAATCTCAATGCCGCCGATCAGGAATACGGCGAGCAGATAAAATGTGAGCGCCAATTTATAAATGGACAGATAAATGGGATCACTGCTCATGCAGACGGCAAAGACGGCAAAGCATAAATACATGACAAACGCCACCATTTTGACGCAGCTCTGCCAATCCAGCACATACCAGACGCATGCCCCGGCAAGGAGCGCCGCGCTGAAGCAGGCGTAACAGATAACAGTTTTTTTTCTGCCGCAGCGCGGTTCACTCATGAGGGAAAATAAAATCGTAACCCCTGCAAGGCTGATGACGAACCGGATCAATGCGATGGATACGGAGCCTCCTAACATAGTTTTTTCCTTTCTTAAACCTTAAAGGAAGCGACCGTCCGGTTCAAAAGCTCGCTGAGCCGGAACAATTCTTCCATTTGCTTTACGACTGCCTCGGAGTTTTCGCCCGAATCCTCTGCGGACTGTTCCATCCGGGCAACAAAATCTGTGATCTCGCCCATGAGCTCCGTGATCGCGGCAATGGATTCGTTAATATCCGTCATGCTGGCGTTCATTTCCCTTGAGGATGCGCCCAGCTCGGAGGAAATATTGTTATAGAACGCGGCGTCTTTCTGATATACTTCCGCGAGCTCTGTCATGCCTTTGTAGTCCTCCATGACCTTTCCGTTCATGAACGACAGAAGCTTGCCGGAGCTTTCGGAGAGGAACGCGACGTTCGCTACCACGCCCTCCGTGACTTTTCGTATTTTATCCACCGCCTGCTTGGAATTGTCCGCAAGCTGCCGGATCTCGTCCGCAACGACCGCGAAGCCCTTTCCTGCGTCGCCTGCCCTTGCCGCTTCGATGGAGGCGTTTAATGCCAGAAGATTGGTCTGCGAGCTGATGGAGAGGATTTCTTCTGTCAGGGTGTCGATCTCCTGCACGCGCTGGCTGTCTGCAATCGCCCGTTCCAGATCGCCCCTTGTTGCCTGATACAGCGCGACTGCCTCGTCTGCGGAATGCTTGGAGGCCTCATGCTGTTTTCCGGCGCGTTCCATGATCCTGCCGGACTGCTCGGCCGCTTCCTCCGCTTTTTTGGCGACGCCCTCGATGGCAGACCCCAGCTCCTGACCGTTGTCTCTGATCCGCTGCGTCAGTTCCCGTGCCTGCGACGTCTGATCGGTCACGCTGTTTACCAGCTCGGAAATGCCGGAAATGTCCTCGTTTAAGACAGACATTTTCGCGGAGGTGGACTCGGCGATCGTGCTGATATTTCCCGCCTCCTGTTTGGTATTTAGGATGATGCCCCGGATCTGCTGCTTGACTTCCGCCGTTGCAGTCCGGATCTGCTCTGTTTCGCTTTTATATTCGCTCGGAATGCTCTTGTCGATGACGGTATTTTCGGAGAAATCGCCGGAGGCGAATTGTTTGAGCATCTGCACCGGAGCCAGCATTTTTCCGATCAGCCCCGCCATGAAGACGGTCACGAAAGCAATGATCACAAGTGCGATCACGGCGGCGACTAAGATCATGGTGACGAGGGAGCCGGCGATGTTAGCGGCAGGGACGACGACGCCAAGCTTCCAGCCGCTCCCTGAGATCAGGGATACGGCGAAGTAGCATGAACTGCCGTCGTAGTCGGTCAGTTTTTCCACGCTGCTGCCGGAGCCGCTGATGAGATTTTGAAGTCCCGGCAGAATGTCCGTTACCGCGACGGCGGTGTCCTCCGTCGGTTCATACGCCTTATTCTGATGCGCGACATAGTGTCCGCTGCTGTCTACTAAAAAGCCGTACACGCCGTTGGCATAGTTAATGCTCCCCGTCAGGTCTGTGACGGTTCCGAGCGTGACGTCTAGGCCGATGACGCCCACAAGCTCGCCGTTAATGTAAACGGGTGCGGCGATCGTGGTACACATCTGATTGGTGATCACATCCCAATAAGGATCGGTCACGATGACGTCCCCCGCTTCCGCCGCCTGCTGGTACCAGCCGCGCGCGACCGGATCGTATCCGTCCGGAATACCGGCCTCCCGGTTAGACTGGAGAAAACGGCTGTCCGCTGTTCCGCAGTAAAGGTTTAGAAGTTCCGATCTGCCGGAGGCGTGAACGTCAACGACGGACTGGACCATGTCGGTGTCCGTGTTTCCGATCGCCTGTATGCTGTCCGCGGTCCCCGCCGCGAGCATCTTCTCATTTTCAATCCATGTGTTGATCTCTTCGGCGTACTTGTCCGCGTTTAATTGCAGCGCGTCCGCCTGATCATCGATCATGCGGTTGCCTGCAACAATAATGATTCCCACTGTCGTCAGAAGAATACTTGCGACGACGATCGCGATGACGCTGACCGTAAGCCTGCCCTTGATTGTCTTTAACACAATTCTGCACCTCGCTTTATTTTTTGTCGTGATAATGTGATGAAATGACTGCATTTCCACTATACTGTCGAGAGCGGTCGAAAAAAAGCGGATTGGTACAATTTGCACTTTTTGGGGCATATATTGTCATTGTCATTCGTATTCATCCGTGTCCACACAGGGAAGGGAAAAAATGAACTCGCTTCCGGCGCCCTCGGTGCTGATGACGTTGATGTTTTCGCCGTGTGCGCGGATGATTTCTTTCGTGATGGAAAGTCCGAGACCGGTTCCTTTTTTATCCTTGCCGCGCGATAAGTCGGTCTTGTAGAAGCGGTCCCAGATAAATTTCAGACTGTCCTTGGGGATGCCGATCCCGTTGTCTTTTACGGAAATAAAGACTTTATTGTGTTTCTGCGTCGTCTCGATTTTAATATGGGAATCGTGGTGGGAAAATTTGATGGCGTTATCGAGCAGGTTATAGAGCACCTGCTGGATCTTGCCCATATCCGCCGTGACGAGCATGTTGTCGCCGGTCAGCACGAGATCGATGACGAGCTGGCGTTCACGGCAGGTGCCCTCGAAGGTCGCGACGGTATTTTTGATGACGCGGTTGATGTCGAACGTGCTTTTTTCCAGGACCATGCCTTCCGTGTTCAGGTTATTTAATGTCAGAAGATTGTTCGTCAGCTTGGTCAGGCGCTCTGTTTCATTCAATACGATCTGCAGATATTTCTCATGCAGCTCAGGCGGGATCGTGCCGTCGAGCATCGCCTGCACATAACCGCTGATGGAGGTTAGGGGGGAACGGAAGTCGTGCGAGATATTGGCGACGAGCTTTTTCTGGTTTTCGCCGCCCTGCGCGAGCGCCTCCGCCATGTAAGAGAGCGAAGCGGCAAGGTAGCCGATCTCGTCCTCGCTGTCCACCGTGAGCTGGTAGCTCAAATTGCCGCCCGCGTACTGTTCGGTCGCCCGTGTGATTTTGCGCAGCGGAAGATAGACCATTTCCGTGAAAAAAATAAGAATGATCAGCGACAGCAGAAACAGGATCACCAACAGCAGATAGGAAATGTTTAAGAGGCTGCTGCTTTCCTGCTCGATCGAGCTCATGGGGGAAAGAATGACGACGTAGCCTTTTACTTTATAATCGGAAGTGATCGGCGCAAAAACGCTCAGCATGTCTTCCTCAAACATACCGAAAAACGTGCCGGTGGTGTAGTAGGTGCTTCCGGTCACAGTCGGGTCAAACGCTTCCACGACAATCTGGTTATCCACGTCGATCGGATTTTTGGAATCCACAAGGATTCTGCCCGACGGGTTCATGATCCAGATCGTGGAGAAGAGATACAGGTCAAGCGCGTCCAATTGGTTTTTGGCGGTCTCTAAGGAAATGCGGTTATCGTAAAGCTCGGATGCGTAGGTGTCTGCGATCAGAACCGCCTCCTGATAGAGGGACTCCGCCCGTTCTTTTTTCAGGTGGTCCAACGTCATGCCGGAAACGAAATTCGCGACGACAAAGAAACCGAAAAAAGCAAAGATCAGATAGGCAAGCAGAAATTTCCAATAGAGTGTGCGTTTCATGAATCATTATCCCTCAAGATGCAGTCAGCGGACTTCGAATTTGTAGCCGATGCTCCAGATTGTGGCAATCCGCCAGTGGGCGTTGTCCTTGATCTTTTCGCGCAGACGCTTGATATGGACGTCCACGGTCCGCGTATCGCCGATATATTCATAGCCCCAGATCTGATCTAAAAGCTGTTCCCTTGTAAAGACATGGTTCGGCGAGGCGGCAAGGAAATAGAGCAGTTCCAGTTCCTTTGGCGGCATGTCCACGCGGTGCCCGTTATAGATGACGGAATAGTTCGTGCGGTTGATGACGAGGTCGGGGTATTCCACCTTGTCCACATCCTTTTCCACAGCAGCGCTCGGCGCGGGGGTATAACGGCGCAGGACCGCTTTGACGCGCGCGACAAGTTCTTTTGTGTCAAACGGTTTTTCCATGTAATCGTCCGCGCCGAGTTCTAAGCCCAGCACTTTATCGAAAATTTCTCCCTTTGCGGAAAGCATGATGATCGGCGTCTGGGCGTGCGCGCGGATCTCACGGCATACCTGATAGCCGTCGATGCCGGGGAGCATTAAGTCGAGCAGGATCAGATTCGGCTTGAAGGAATCGAAGGCGGTGAGGGCGGATTCGCCGTCGTTCACGATCTGGGTTTCAAAGCATTCTTTTGTCAGGTAGAGGGAGATCAGCTCCGCGATATTATTGTCGTCATCCACGATCAGGATTTTCTGCTTGTTTACCATGTGGAGTCCTCCTTTTAATGAAACGTTGCGATTGTGACGCCGGAGTCGCCCTCGCCGAATTCGCCGAGGCGGTAGGAGTCGATATATTTTAAGCGCTTTAGGTGCTGATGAATGGCGCTTCTGAGAGCGCCGGTTCCCTTGCCGTGTACGATGCGCACGCTCGGCACATGGGAGAAATAAGCGTCGTCCAAATATTTGTCCAGCTCGGCGATCGCCTCATCCACGGTTTTGCCAAGCAGGTTGATCTCGGTGGAAATGTGCATGGACTTGCTCAGCTTCACGCTGCTTCCCGTACCTGTTTTTTTCGAGGGGGCAAGGCGCGTCGCGTCGTCTTGATCCTGCAAAAGAACAAGGTCTTTTACGTTTGTCTTTGTGCGCATGATCCCGCACATGACAAAGAGATTTCCCGATGCGTCGGGACGGGTATTCACGGTGCCCGTTAAGCCCATGGATACGATCTTGACGCTGTCTCCTGGCTTTAAGTCCGCCGCCTTGACCTTGGCGTGATGTTCCGGTTTGGCGGAGGGAATGGAAAGCTTCGCGTTCTTCTCACTGATCCTGCTGTTCAGTTTTTGGCGGGACGCCTCCAATTCGCGCATTTCGTCGGCGGAAGCGTCAAGGCGCTGGAATTTGCGGATCGCTTCGTCGGCGATCGCTTTTGCCTCCTGTAGGATTTCGCGCGCTTCCTCGTTTGCCTCGCGCAGGATCTTATCGCGGGAAGTGTCAAGCTTATCCTGCTTTGCCTTCAACTGGTCTTTGACGGACTGTGTTTCCCGCTTATATTGATCGATCTCCAGTTGCTGGCGCTCCATTTCGATGCGGCGTTTTTCCAGATTGGCAATGACGTCCTCAAAGCTTTCGGCGTCCTTACTGATATGCGTCTTGGCGGACTCGATGATCTCGTCCGAAAGACCGAGACGCTTGGAGATCGCAAACGCGTTGCTCTTTCCGGGAATCCCGATCAAAAGCCGGTAAGTCGGGCGCAGGGATTTGACGTCAAATTCACAGCAGGCATTTTCGACATAGTCTGTCGAAAGCGCAAATATTTTCAGCTCGCTGTAATGTGTGGTCGCCATAGAACGGATCCCGCGGTCGTGCAGGTAGGTGAGAATGGCGATGGCGAGCGCCGCGCCCTCGGTCGGATCGGTGCCCGCGCCGAGTTCGTCAAATAAGCAGAGCGAATCGGCATCCGCATGTTTTAAGATCGTCACGATATTGGTCATATGGGCGGAAAAAGTAGAAAGACTCTGTTCAATGCTCTGTTCGTCGCCGATGTCCGCAAATACTTCTTTGAATATGCCGAGCCGGGAGCGGTCCGCAGCGGGAATATGCAGTCCCGCCTGTCCCATTAAGGTCAAAAGCCCGACGGTTTTAAGCGATACGGTCTTGCCGCCCGTGTTCGGTCCCGTGACAATCAGCAGGTCAAAATCCTCGCCGAGCCGCACGTCGATCGGAACGACCTGTTTGCGGTCAAGCAGCGGGTGACGTCCCTTGCGGATGTCAATAATGCGGTCTGCGTTAAAGATCGGCATGGTCGCGTTCATATCCATGGCAAGCGCCGCTTTGGCAAAAATAAAATCCAGCTTTGTCAGGAGCTTTGCGTTATGCGCGATCGCCGCGGTATGCGCCGCCGCACGTTCGGAGAGCGATCTCAAAATCGCGGCGATCTCTTCCTGCTCCTCGATCTCCAGCTGACGGATTTTGTTGTTGTATTCGACAATGGCGGCAGGCTCGATAAACAGCGTGGAGCCTGTGGAGGACTGGTCGTGGACGATGCCGGCAACCTGACTCCGGTATTCGGCTTTGACCGGGATGCAGTAGCGGTTGTCGCGCATGGTGACGACGGCGTCCTGCAAATAGGAACGCAGCGAGGCGTTGACATAGCCCGCCAGTTTGTCGTGAATCTTGTCGTTGATCGAGAGAATGCTCCTGCGGATGGAAGAAAGCCTTGCGGAAGCGTCGTCTGCGATCTCCTCAGCGGAAATGATGCAGCGCCGAATCTCCCTGTTTAAGTCGGGCAGCAGGGTAAGCTGTTCAAAATACGGCGTCAGGCAGTCCGGCTCGGCGTCCTTTGCTTCGGGATCGCCGTAAGCATAAACGCGCTGGGAACATTCTAACAGGTCGGCAACGCGGATCAGTTCGGCGGCGGAAAGGGAACTCCCGATTTCAAGCGCGCGGCAGACGGGACGGATCTCCGCACAGCCCGCAAACGAGATGCGGTCCTGACGGAACAGTCTTGTCAGCGCGGCGGCGGTGTTTTCCTGTGCCTTGGTGATCTCCGTAAGGTCGGCGCCCGGACGGAGCTTTCTGCACAGCTCCTTCGCGGGCGCGCTGTCCGCTTTTTCTTCCAGCATGTGAAGGATCTTATGAAATTCTAATATTTGATATACTTTTTCATTCATGCATCCATCATAGCATAAACGGTGCTTCTTTACAAGAAATCGGCAATCGGATATACTTAAATAAAAAAGCGCGGCGCACAAAAGCGTGCGGATAGGAACGCGGATATGGCGTAGCACAGTGCAGATGGAAAATGAGTACGGCGCGGACGGTTTGAATAGGGAAACGCGGCGTTATGCCGGATGGGGTGGAATATGCAGGAAAAGGATCAAAGAGCGGATGAGAAACTGGAAGAGGCATTGGGAAAAGAAGAGGACTCGTTTCAGTTCGTAAAAGAAAAAATCAAAGAGCGCCCGATCAATAAAAAAAAGCTGCTGCGCAGGACGATCATCACTGCGGTCATGGCGCTGGTGTTCGGACTGGTCGCGTGCGTTACTTTTTTCGCGCTGGAGCCGATTATTTCAAACTGGCTTTATCCGGAGAAGGAGCCGGAGGTCGTCACGTTTCCGGAGGAGCAGGAGGAGACGATGCCGGAAGATATGGCGCAGACAGACAATGACCTGCCGGGGGCGGAGACGGAGGAGGAGCCGGAACCGGCGCCGCCGCAGAAAGTCACGGTCTATGAGAAAGTGGAACTGACGGCGCAGGATTACGCAAAGCTCTATACCGAGCTGGCGGCGGTTGCGCAGAAGATGCAGGAGAGTATGGTAATCGTCAGCGGCGTGACGGCGGATACGGATTGGTTTAATGATGTGTATGAAGATGAGGCGCAGAGTTCGGGATTGATCGTTGCGGACAACGGGATTGATCTTTTGATTCTTGCGACGGAGAGCAAAATCCGCGATTATCAGCAGGTGATGATTACGTTTCACGACGGAACGGTAGCGGAGGCGGTGAGAAAGCAGACGGATCCCAACACGGGGCTGTGCATTTTGGCGGTGAAGCTTGCAAATATGTCGGCTGAGACGCGCGCGAGCGCAAAACCCGCAGTGCTCGGTTCTTCCAATTCCCTGACGCTCTTGGGCTCGCCGATTATTGCGGTCGGCTCGCCGACCGGCAGCGCCGGTTCTGTCTGTTACGGGATGATCACATCCAATTCGTCGAGCGTGAAGCTGGTGGATGTGAATTATCGTCTGCTCACAACGGATATTTACGGGAATGCCGGTGCGACGGGCGTGCTGATTAATTTTTCGGGTCAGGTGGTCGGGATCATCGACAATACCTATAATGCGTCCGATATGCGAAATCAGATTTCCGCGATCGGCATCACGGAGTTAAAGCAGACGATCGAAGCGATGTCAAACGAAAAGGAACGGGCAAGCATCGGGATTCATGGTGTGGATATTACAGCGGCGCTCAGCGAGTCGTTACAGATGCCGCGGGGCGTCTGCGTGCAGAGCTTTGAAATGGGCTCTCCGGCGATGATCTGCGGTATTCAGGGCAATGATATTATCACGGGAATCGGCGTGAGCGTTATTAACAGTATGGGTGATTTAACAAGGGCGCTTTATCAGTACGCGCCGGGGGACGTCGTCACGGTGACTTTGCAGCGGAAAGCGCAGGAGACATACCGCACGATGGAGGTGGAGGTTACGCTTGGCGTGCTGGAGTGAGGCGCAGGGAAAGCGCGCAGGAAACAACGCTGCGCAGACGAATGTGCTTCTGTCAAGCGCGCATAGGTGTGTGCGTGGCGCGCAGGCAGCGCCTGACATACAGGGGCGGCGCGGAAAAGGGAAGAGGAGAAAGTAGCAAAATGCAACAAAAAATTTGGCATTTTTTGCTGGTTGTTGGGATCAGCCCGTTTGTGATTGCTGTCGGCGTTTGCTTTTACGAGAGTTCGTTTGATTCCGTGGGAGTACTTTTGCGATTGACATTTGGAGATTGTTTGGCTTTTTATAGTCTTATGTATTGGTGGAGCTATTTGATCGGAATCGTCTTGATTCTGTTGTCCCTTGTGATGATCAAAAGAGACAAGAGAAAAATAGAGAAATACAAAGAATGAAAATAAGAAAAGAATAGGCAATTGCCTATATAAGAAAAGAAATAAGAAAGGAAACGGATTAGACATGAAATATTTAGCGGAATATAAGGATGGGGACAGGGTGCTTGACATTTATCTCTGCAAGCATAAGACATCGGCAATGACAAAGACGGGAAAGCCGTATGAAACCGTGATCTTACAGGATAAAACGGGGACGGTCGAGGGCAAGATCTGGGAGCCGAACAGCGCGGGGATCGCGGATTTTGACGCGCTCGATTACATAGAGGTGTACGGCGACGTGACGAGTTTTAACAGCGCGCTGCAGATCAGCGTAAAGCGTGTGCGCCGATGCGGGGAAGGGGAATATCAGCCGGAGGATTATCTTCCGGTGAGCAAAAAAAATAATGACGAAATGTATCGGCAGCTTTTAGCCTTCATAGAGGGGATCGGGAGTGCGCCGCTCAAAGCGCTGCTGAACAGCTTTTTTGTGGAAGATACGGCGTTTGTGCGGGCATTCCGGCGCTCGTCCGCGGCAAAAACGGTACACCATGGGTTCGTCGGGGGGCTTTTGGAGCATACGCTGAGTGTGACAAAGCTCTGCGATTATTATTGTACGGCGTATCCGATCTTAAACCGCGATCTGCTGCTTACGGCGGCGATGCTGCATGATATTGGAAAGACGAAGGAGATTTCTCTTTTCCCGGAAAATGATTATACGGATGAGGGGCAGCTTCTGGGACATATCGTGATGGGGGCGGAAATGATCGGACAAAAGGCGCGGCAGATCGAAGGGTTCCCGAAAACGATGCTTGCGCAGTTGCAGCATTGTATTTTGGCGCATCATGGGGAGTATGAATTCGGTTCGCCGAAAAAGCCCGCGCTGATCGAGGCGGCGGCGCTCAACTTTGCAGACAATACGGACGCGAAGCTGGAAACGTTTACGGAACTTTTGGAGGGCACGGATAAGAGCGGCTGGCTCGGATTTAACCGGCTGTTGGATTCGAATGTGAGAAAAACGAGGGCGGACGGTTAGGCGGCATGGCAATAGCATCTGTCCGGGAAGTCGGATAAAAGCGTTTTCTTAGGAACATCGCAGGGGAGGAAACGGTCTTGTATCAAAAAAATGAGTTGCTTACGGTTACGATCACGGATATAGGAAGCGGCGGCGAGGGCATCGGAAAGTGCGACGGCTATACGCTTTTTGTAAAAGACGCCGTGATGGGGGATGTCGTCAGGGCGCGTATCACGAAGCCCAAAAAGAATTATGCGTATGCGAGAGTGGAGGAGATCATCACATCTTCTCCTTTTCGCGTTACGCCGCCGTGTCCGGTTTACCGGCAGTGCGGAGGGTGTCAGCTCCAGCCGCTTTCCTATGAACAACAGCTTCGGTATAAGGAGCGGAAGGTGCGCGGGAACCTGCAAAGGATCGGAGGATTTGACGGGACCTTGTTAGATAAGGTGATGGAGCCGATCGTCGGGATGGACGAACCGTATCGGTACCGCAATAAGGCGCAGTATCCGTTTGGGATTACGCGGGAGGGAAATTCGGTGACCGGATTTTATGCGGGGCGGACGCATACGATCATTCCCGGAACGGACTGTCTGCTCGGCGCCGCGGAAAATCGTGAGATTCTGGAAGCGGTGCTTGCTTACATGAAGGAAAATCATGTGAAAGCTTATGATGAGACGAGCGGAAACGGTCTGATCCGCCATGTCCTGATCCGCAAGGGGGTTTCGACGCAACAGCTCATGGTGTGTGTTGTCATCAACGGGAGGGAGCTTCCGCAGGCGGAGCGGCTGGCGGAGCGGTTAAGGAAGATTCCAAATATGACAAGCGTGTCGTATTGCATCAACACGGAAAACACGAATGTCATTATGGGAACGGAGGTTGTTCTTTTGTGGGGAACGCCTTATATTATGGACAGCATTCGCATGTATCGGGAGGATCTGCGCGAGTTTGACGGGCGTGAGGTGACGTTTACGATCTCGCCGCTGTCTTTTTATCAGGTAAATCCCAGACAGACGGAAAAATTGTACAGTCTGGCGCTTGCCTATGCGGGGCTGACGGGAAAAGAAACCGTGTGGGATCTATATTGCGGCATCGGCACGATTTCGCTGTTTCTTGCGGGGGACGCAAAGCGGGTGTACGGCGTGGAGGTTGTTCCGCAGGCGATCGAAGATGCGCGGGAGAATGCGCGGAGAAACGGAATCGAAAACGCGGTGTTTTTTGTCGGAAAAGCGGAGGAAGTGCTGCCGCGGTTTTATGAGAGCGGCGGCTGCGCCGGCGGTGCCGATGAGGATGTCGAAAATAGTTGTGACATGCGCCACCCGGACGTGATCGTGGTCGATCCGCCGCGCAAGGGCTGTGATGAGGCGTGTCTTCAAACGATGCTTGCAATGGCGCCGGAGAGAATTGTGTATGTGAGCTGCGATTCCGCAACGCTGGCGCGGGATCTTCGGATTTTGGCGGACGGGGGGTACGAGCTTACAAGGGTGCGGGCAGCGGATATGTTTCCACAGACGGTGCATGTGGAGGTTGCCGTGTTGCTATGTCGTGCAGATACCTAGAAATCCTTGATTTCACGCAGTTTTTCGACCATTTTGTTTTCACGCCAAATGCGGAAAATGTGCTTGAAAAGGAGTTAAAACGGGAAATTCCCGTGAGCGTCGGAATAGAACTGGTAGTGGTAGACATGTCAAAAAGCACTGATTTTAAGGGATAAATGGCACTTTTGGCTATAAAAAGCTGAAAGTGCTTTTTTTGTGCCTGCATTTCTTTATTTCTCTACATGGGGAGCAACAGTATAGAGCAAATTTATATATATTTTCTGGGCGACCTGCTTATAGATTCTTAAAAGTGATTCTTAGTTATGAACCCCAGTGTCTTTGTATGTGCGGTCAATCTTCACGACTTTTCGAGAGTTAGTCGTTAAAGAAACTCTCTTTTTGTTGCATAAAACCAAACGCCAACGAAAGGAGCATGAACACATGAATAAGTATTTTGCAGATGTAAAAACAGTTGAGGAATTGAGAAAGCGGTACAGGGAATTATTAAAAAAGTACCACCCCGACAATGAGGGCGGCAGTGTTGAGGTAACACAGCAAATCAACGCCGA
>JAMPHA010000018.1:0-48457 GCA_023663615.1 Clostridium sp.
GTAATTTTGGAGAAACAAGGCAGGATATAATGGAATTTACCTTTCAAGGCTGTGAGAAAAAGCAAAATATTGACGAAAAGCGTGGGGAGGTTTATGATTGTTTTGGATGGACGGATGTGTCCGGCGCCGGAAGACGGACTAAGGCGGGAGCAGGATCTTTCCCAATCTGCTGATACCGGTTTGCTCGCAGCGCTTTTGGCATGTAAATCCGACAGAATCTAAAAAGAGGCGTTTGCGATGAGAACAATGGAATTTAAGATGGAGCGTCCGGGACTGCTGAAAGAGGGCGACCGCGTGAGCATTACGGAGGGAAAGCTGCCGAGTAATTACTATTATACGATCGATCCGTCGCTTGCGATGTCGGGAAATTATCCGTTCCGCGAGCAGCTCAAAGCGCGCGAGGGTGTTGTCTCCGGGGTCAAAGAAAATCCGCGCGGCTTTTATGTGACGGTGGAATTTCCGGACGAGCCGCCGGTGTAAACGGACGGCACCATAAAAAGATGAGGAGGACAAGACAATGAAAACAATCAGTACAGACAAAGCGCCTGCGGCGATCGGACCGTATTCGCAGGCAATCATAGCGGGGGACATGCTGTATGCGTCGGGACAGATCCCGATCATTCCCGCGACCGGAGAAATCGCACAGGGCGATATTACGGTACAGGCGGAGCAGGTTATGAAAAATGTCGGCGCAATCTTGGAGGCGGCGGGAACGGATTACACAAAAGTCGTCAAGACGACCTGTTTTTTGGCGGAAATGGCTGACTTTGCAACGTTCAATGCAGTATATGAGAAATATTTTACCGGAAAGCCGGCAAGAAGCTGCGTCGCGGTAAAACAGCTTCCGAAGAACGTACTCTGCGAGGTAGAGGTGATCGCGTATCTCGGATAACTTCTGCGGGAAGCGGAAATAATACCATAAAAGGCGGAGAAGAACGCGAAAAGGCAGGTGGATTATGGATCAGAAAGTAATGTTTCAATTCGGATACGGTCTTTATGTACTGACGGCGAACGCGGATGGCGTGGATAACGGCTGTATCATCAATACGGCGATACAGGTAACGTCAACGCCCTGCCGCGTGTTGATCGCGGTCAATAAGCAGAACAGGACGCATGACATGATCATGGCATCGCGGAAATTTAATATTTCCATGATTGCGGAAGATGCATCCTTTTCCTTATTTCAGCACTTCGGATTTCAATCCGGAAAAAAAGTAAATAAGTTTGCGGATTACCCGGACTGCGCCCGCGCACAAAACGGCGTCATGTATATCACAAAAGGAACGAACGCCTATGTATCGGCGCGTGTCTGTGAGGTAATGGACATGGGAACGCATACGATCTTTGTGGCGGAGGTGATGGACGGCGCGATGCTGTCCGATGTTCCGACTGTGACGTACAGCTATTATCAGAGCCACATCAAGCCGAAGCCGGAAGCACCCAAAAAGACGGATTCCGTGACATGGGTTTGCAAGGTGTGCGGTTATGTCTATGAGGGCGATCCGCTCCCGGCGGATTTTGTATGTCCGATCTGCAAACACGGCGCTGCGGATTTTGAGCGGCGCGCGTAGGAAAGAGGACGCGCATCGGACATGAAAAATGCGTATGAAAAAGCAGGTGCGCGTGTCGTGCAGCGATTTTGCATAAAAACCATAACGTGACACATACTACGACCGGAGATATTTCTCCGGTCGTCTGCGTTTAAAACCTGCCGGCGGCACGGAGAAGGGCAGGTGATCGCACAGCCTGTCGGATGCGTTTTGCGATCGCCTAACGGGCTTTTGACACCCGGATCCTAACGGATAAAAGAGCAGGAAAGGAGTCACGGTATGGATTATTTGAATGCGTTTTGGGTGGGCGGCTTAATCTGCGTGCTCGTACAGATCTTAATGGAAAAAACAAAGCTGCTGCCCGGCAGAATCATGGTGCTTTTGGTGTGTACGGGAGCAGTGATTAGTGTGTTTGGGCTTTACGAGCCGTTTCAGGAATTTGCCGGAGCAGGGGCGAGCGTGCCGCTGTTAGGCTATGGCAATATCCTGATGAAAGGCGTCAAAGAAGCGGTCGATGAACAGGGATTTATCGGATTATTTTTGGGCGGTTTCAAATCCGGTGCGGCGGGCTGTGCGGCGGCGCTTGTTTTTGCGTATCTTGCCAGCCTTGTGTTCAAACCGAAAATGAAAGGGTAAAATTTTTGTTCCGGCTTGTCGGTAAAGGGTTCTCATGATACAATGATATTATAATATCAAAACGCATAGTCGGGAGAGAATGAGACATGAGAACAGCGATCATAACGGATACAAACAGCGGGATCACCGTGGAGGAGGGCAAAGAGCTCGGCATCCGGGTGATGCAGATGCCGGTCATCATAAACGGCGGTATTTATTTTGAGGGCGTGAATCTGACGCAGGAGGAATTTTATAACAGATTGGAAGGCGGCGGCGACGTTTCGACCTCACAGCCGTCTCCGGGCGATGTGATGGCGCTTTGGGACGAGGTGCTTGCGGAGGGCTATGACGGACTTGTCTATATCCCGATGTCGAGCGGTTTAAGCAACTCCTGCCATTCTGCAATCGGGCTTGCGGAGGAATATGGCGGGCGCGTGCAGGTGGCGGATAACCACCGCATTTCCGTCACGCTGCGTCAGGCGGTGCTCGACGCACGGTATCTTGCGTCGCAGGGGCTTTCCGCAAAGGAAGTCCGCGAGCAGCTGGAAAAGGACGGGCTGGACGCGAGCATCTATATTGCGGTCAATACATTGGAATTTCTGAAAAAAGGAGGGCGCGTCACGCCGGCGGGCGCGGCGATCGGCTCCATTCTCAATATCAAGCCGATTTTGACGATCCAGGGAGAAAAACTTGACGCATTTGCGAAGGTGCGCGGGATGAAGAAATGCTGGGAGCGCATTTTGCAGGCGGTAAAAGCGGACCGGGAAGGACGCTTCGGCAATGTGCCGGATGAGGAACTGCGGATCGGTGCGACGGGCACATTTAAGCGGAAAGAGGACGCGGATCGCTGGTATGAACTGGTAAAAGAGAATTTTCCGTCGATCGAGATTTTCTATGATCCGCTTTCGTTCAGCATCGGCTGCCATGTCGGACCGGATGCGACCGGAATCGGCATCTGTCCGAAGCACAGAGCTTAGGCTGGAGCCGCCCTGATTCTTCACTTAACGAGATTTGAACAATGTTCAAATCTAAAAACAGATGGCGCCGATAGGACATGAGCAGAAAGGATATTACAAAAAGAGAACTTCTAAGCGGGCTTCGAAACATTGCGCGGTGTTTTGTTCACGCCAAAGGGCGTTTCAGATTCAGAAAGAAGAAATACAGGAGAAGGGCGAGATTCGTTTGCGGCAATGCACCGTTTTGTATAAGATACCGGGGGAGAAAAAATGGGTTCCATATTTTTTATCATCTTTTTTATCATGATGTTTAAGGGAAAAGGAAAGGATGCGCTTGCGAGCGACATATTCAAGGTATTCTTTTTCCTGTGCTTTTTTGGCACGATCACATCCATCTTCTTTCCGCTGTTGAGATTTGTCGGCGCGGGCGCAGTGATCATATGGCTCATAAATAAATTATGGAAAAAAGAAAACAGGCAGAACCGCGGCGCGCGGCATCAGGAGGATGAAAGTTTCGGCAGACAGGACAGCGCGTATCAGGAATGGCGGGAACAGGCGAAAAAAGAATCGAAAGGCACCCTGCTTCCGGCTGCGGCAAAGAAGCGCAAAAAGATTGTGGAGTCGTTTAACGACAAGTGGCAGCTTTATCTGACGCCGGAACAGATCAAAAGTATCGTGGACGCGTCTTATTTTTCTGAAATATGGAAAAAAGAGATCGAGGCGATGACGCGAAAGTACGAGACGCTTGCGCAATGGTATCAGGGCTATACGAAATGGCTGCGCGTTTATCTGCGCGTGTTCCATGTGCAGGAGGTCACGTCGGACATCCGCCAGCAGGAAAGCATCTGCACCTACGCGTTTGAAGAAGTCTTTCAATATGCGGACTCGCTTTCCAGCATGCCGCTCTCAGAAAAGATCCGGGCGGTCAATGAGAAATTTTATGCATCTTTTGACGACGTCAGCTTTATGATCGCCTATCGTTTTTTGGAGTCAAAAGGAAAGAAACACGATCTGGGCGCGAGCGGCATCGTACGGGAAGATGCGGACATCGACGAATTGCTACATAAATACGATACGAGCGGGGCAGCGCAGTGATGCGCTGCCCTTACATCACTGCCGCCTCCACGCCATGCTCCAAAAGAAACCGCTGCATGTCCTCGTCCCACAGCTTATCAAGCGACTGATCGGGCAGAAACGTCGTATATGCGGTTCCGGTCGTCAGACGGCAGACGCCGGATTCGTAACGGATTGTGAGCGCAAGCGCCTGCACGAAAGAAGCATCCACCGTGCATTCTTCCAAAGAGGTAAGCCGTTTTACGGTTTCCGCGTCCGCATGGAAGGTGATCTGAAAAAAAAGAGGCGTCTTTTTTCCCTTGATGGCGTCAAAACATAACCCGCGCAGATTCGCCCAAGGCGTAAACGCGGGCAGCCCGTCGGGAAGCTCCGCGATCTCCTCTGCGGTATAAAAGGCGGGAACGGTCCTGCCGTCGATCCGGAACGTGCAGGCGGTCGTGATCTGCACCGATTCGGTCTGTAACGCATCAAACAGCGTGCCGGTAAACAGCGCCGCCATGAAAGTACGGTTATTTGTGATCGTAAAACTGCGCATAGGAATCTCCTTTGTGGTCGATCTTGATGATAAATAGTTAGGACTCTGCCCTTTGCGGACATTATATCATATCGCTCCCTCCTTCACAATGAAATCCCGCCTGCTTTCCTCTTTATATTTCCTCTTTACAATGCATTAGAGCTATGCTATATTCTTATGTAGTAATGAAAACTATGTTTGGTGATTTGCAAAGCGCGATCGATGACAGAGTAAGAATGGAGGATTTCATGAGTTATAAGATCATACTTGACAGTTGCGGGGAACTGCCGAAAGAATTGCAGAATGATCCACGGTTTGAGCGCGTGCCGCTCGGACTGGAGGTAGGGGATTATTGTATCATGGATGATGAGGCGTTCGACCAAAAGCTGTTTTTGGAAAAAGTGGCGGCATGTCCGACCTGCCCGAAATCTTCCTGCCCGTCGCCGCAGCGCTATATGGAGGCGTATCACTGCGAGGCGGATCATGTGTATGTGGTAACGCTGTCCTCGAAACTGTCCGGTTCTTATAACAGCGCGGAGCTCGGCAGGCGGTTATATGAGGAGACTTACGGAAACAAGGATATTATGATTATCGATTCCCGTTCCGCATCCGGCGGGGAGACGCAGATCGCGCTTCTTGCCATGGAATTAGAAGAAAAAGGACTGGATTATGATACGATCTGTAAAAAACTGACCGCGTACCGCAACGGATTGAAGACCTATTTTATTTTGGATAATTTAGAGACGCTGCGCAAAAACGGACGCCTCTCCAATGTGAAGGCGCTCATCGCATCGACCTTGAATATCAAGCCGGTCATGGGCGCGGATATGGGAAGCATTATTCAGCTTCACCAGTGCATCGGATTTAAGAAGGCGCTGCACAAGCTGGCGGATACGCTGTGCAGGGAGGTCTGTGATCCGGAGAAAAAGCGCGTCATCATCACGCACTGCAACGCGTCAGACCGCGCGGAGCTTCTAAAGAAATTGCTGATGGGCTATTTCTGTTTTAAGGAGATTCTCATTGAAGACACGGCGGGGGTCAGCAGCATGTACGCCAACGACGGCGGCGTGATCGTCGCGGTGTAGCAAAAGCCGTGTGCCGCGGAAGAAAGAACGTGGCGGAAAGAGCCTGACAGCTGTGGACGCAAAAGGCGTAGAACGGGAGCGGGCCACGCAACCGCTGGCGCAGCAGGAGCAGAGGAAAGCCGAGCACAGGCGGGAAGGAAAGCCGGCGCAGGGGTGAATGCCGGAAAAAAGGAGAAAGACGCGTGGAGACCGGAAAAAAGGTCATCTACTATCAGGATGAACTGAACGACGAATTTGCCGGAGATCATATTCAGGCGAAAAAAATAGACGGACAGTATCGGTATGTGAGAGAAGGATTTTGGGGAACCCTGCTGCATGCGTTCTGGTACCGGATCATTGCGACGCCGCTTGCATTCTGTTACCTAAAGCTGCATTTCGGGCACCGCATTATCGGAAAAGAAAAAAGAAAAGAGGCGGGCGGGAACGGTTATTTTTTATATGGGAACCATACGCACAACCTTGCGGACGCGCTGGTACCGACGATGGTGTCTTCGCCGAAGGACGCTTACGTGATCGTTCATGCCAACAACGTATCCATGCCTCTGCTCGGTCGGATCACACCCTATCTGGGCGCGCTGCCGCTGCCGGACGACGCGGCTGCGGGGAAACATTTTTTGGCGGCGGTCCGGCATCAGATGGACAAAAGGCGCTGCGTCATGATCTATCCGGAGGCGCATATCTGGCCGTATTACACGGACATCCGCCCGTTTACGGATCAATCGTTCCGCTACCCGGTCACCTGCGGGAAGCCGGTGTACTGCCTGACGAACACCTATCAAAAAAGAAAACACAGAAAAACGCCGCGTCTTGTGACGTATCTGGACGGACCTTTTTATCCGGACGGGACGCTTGACCGCAGGGAGCAGCAGAAAAAACTGCGCGATCAGGCGTATGCGGTCATGAAAGAGCGCGCAAAGGAGAATACCGTGTGCCCGATCGTCTATATCCGGGCATCCGGGGAGAGTCAATGAGATGATAAACATTCTATTTTCGGGAAATGAGCGCGTATTTGACGGCGTTCTGACCTGTATGCTCTCTATTCTGAAAAGAACGGAGACGAAAGAGGCGTTTCAGGTTTTTATCTACACGATGAACCTGCAAAGAGTGAAAAAAGAATATACCGCGATTTCGGAGAAGCAGATTGCTTTTTTGGAACGCATCATGAAAGAATATAATGAAGAAAACAGTGTCCGCAGGGTGGACGTGACGGCGCTGTATGAGAAAGAATTTGGCGGCTGTCCGAATGAAAAGACGTATTGCTCCCCCTATACGCTGCTTCGACTGTTTGCGGACATGGTGCCGGGGATGCCGGACAAGCTGCTCTATCTGGACGTGGACATTTTGTTTCAGCGCGACGTCATGCTTCTTTATCAGACGGAGCTTGACGGGTATGAATATGCAGCGGCGAGGGACCATTACGGGAAATATCTGATTCATCCAAACTATATGAATGCCGGCGTGCTGCTGCTCAACATGCCGGAGATCAGACGGACGGGGCTTTTGCAGAAGGCGAGGGAGCTCATTCAGACAAAAAAGCTGCTCTTTGCCGATCAGAGCGCGGTCTACCGCAGCACGACGCGCAAAAAAATGCTGCCGCAGCGGTTCAACGATCAGAAATTCCTGCACAAGCATACGGTGGTGCGTCATTTTTCCAAGCGGCTGTTTTATCTGCCTTACCCGCATACCGCCAATATCAAACAGTGGATGGTGAGCGATATTCACCGGATTTTCGGCTATTATCAATTTGACGATATTTTATATGATTATATCTATTATATCAGACAATATCAAAGGGAGTGTGGAAACGATCATGAGTAAGATACCTGTTTTTTATGCCTGTGACGACAATTTTGTCAAGTTTACGGCGGTATCCCTGTGCTCTTTGATGGAGCACACGAGCGCGGAGAATCGGTATGTCGTTCATATCCTGCACACGAATGTGTGTGAGGAGATGCAGCGCGTGGTAACGGGCATGGCGCGGGAAAATGTGGAGGTCCGGTTTGAAAATGTGTCCGGGTATTTAGAAACGATCCATGACAAGCTGCCGATCCGTGATTATTACACGAAAACAACGTATTACCGGCTTTTTATCGCCGAGAAATTTCCGCAGTATGAAAAAGCAATCTACATTGACAGCGACACGGTGGTCTTAGGCGACGTCGCCGAGCTGTACGCGTATGAGCTGGGCGACAACTATGTCGGCGCGGCGCACGAGCAGGCGATGGTGCAGGAGGACGTATACGGCACGTATGTTGAAAAAGTCATGGGCATTGACCGCAATCAGTTTTTTAACGCCGGCGTACTGTTGATCAACTGTGAGCAGTTTCGGAAACAGAAGGTGTTAGAGCAGTTCGGCGAGCTGCTCCACATGTATGATTTCGTGGTGACGCAGGACGAGGATTATCTGAATTTGATCTGCAAGGATCATGTGCTATTTTTGCCGCAGCAGTGGAATATGGAACTGTTCGGCGAACTTGGCGCGCCTGAGGAGACCTTCAAGATCATTCACTATATTATGGTTTCCAAGCCGTGGCATTATGAGGACTGCCGGTGTAAGGAGTATTTTTGGCATTATGCCGAAAAGACGCCCGTGTATGAGGAGATCAGAGAGATCCTGCGCAGCTATACGGACGAGCAGCGGCGCGAGGATCAGCTTTCGTGCGAGCGCCTCATGCAGACGGCGATCGAGGAGACCGGAAAAGAAAACAATTATCTGAACCTAAAAAACAGCGGCAGGCTCAAATCCAAGGACCGTTTGAAAGTGCTGGAAAAAATAGAACAGTATGAACGGGAGGGGCGGTTTGACGAGGATGTGGAGGAGGATCCGCCCGGCAGGGAGTTGAAACCGGATGAGGTCGATTATCTTGGGAAAAAGCTTTCCAGCAGAATCAAAAGCCGGCTGACTTACCGGGTTGCGCGGGTTTACTTAAATAATCTGTTGAAGACAAAGCAGTTAGTGATAAAGGAAATCCGGGGACTTGAACACTATCAGAATTTACAGAGCGGTGCGGTCATTACCTGCAACCATTTTGGCGCGATCGACAGTTTTATCATGCAGATGGTGTACGAGGCGGCAGGGCATAAAAAACGAAAACTTTACCGTGTGATCCGTGAGGGAAATTACACGAGCTTTCCGGGATTTTACGGTATGCTGATGCGCAACTGCAACACGTTTCCGTTGAGCTCCAATGCCAAAACGATGGAAAAATTTATGCATGCAATGGACACGGTGCTTGCGGAAGGGCATTTCATGCTGATTTACCCTGAGCAGAGCATGTGGTGGAATTACCGGAAGCCGAAGCCGCTCAAAAAGGGCGCGTTTAATTTTGCGGTCAGGAGTAACGTTCCGGTGCTGCCGTGTTTTATCACGATGGAGGACAGTGATGTGATCGACAGCGACGGCTTTTTCGTTCAGGAATATACGGTTCACATCGGCGAGCCGATTTACCCGTCGCCGGATAAAAAACGCGCGCAGAACATCGAAAGCATGCGGGAAAAGAATTTTGAGATGTGGAAGCAGATTTATGAGGAGACCTATAAGCAGGAACTGCGGTATGGATAAAAAAGAGTTCCGCTTACGCGAAACTCTTTCAAAGAAATGCCTGAGGCATTTCTTTTGGGTTATGAAAATCTATGTGTCAGAAATGAAGCCGTCTGCGCACAGCGTTGCGCAGGCGCTTTTTTGACAGGATCGTGACAAGCGCGACCGTGATGATCGAGCAGATCGTCAGTACGATGCCGGACCAGGATAAGAAAAATCTTTGATGCAGATAGCGGTTGAGAATGAGTTCAATGCCGACGCATAACACGGCGATCTCGATAATGCTGACCGTTGCCGTCACGAGAAAAGCAAAGTGGAACCGGCGAAGCAGGAACGTCATACTCTCGGCAAGCGCTGTCACAAGAAGAACGATCGGCAGCGCAATGCCGAAAAACCAGCCGTTTTGTTTTGTCAGCCATGTCAGCATAAAAAGGTAGACGCAGGCGGAGGCGCCGTCCAGCAGGAGCGCCGCATAGGCGGAAAGCTTGGTATAAATGACGAGCGGGATCATGAAAACCCATAAAACACCGCAGGCGCCGATAATGGAGAGCGACCACGGGCTTGCCTTGTAAACAAAAAGGTTTAAGAGCCCGCATGTGACTGCCGTTGAGAGCAGGACGACGCTCAACAAAAGTGCGGCGTCTTTCCTTTTGACAAGTTCGGCCTGCCCCTTTTCCCGCGGAAACGGCGGGACGGCGCAGTGTGCATGAAGCTCGCGCGGATTGATGACAGGCGTGTTGCAGAGCGGACAGGTTTTATGGGAGGCGTCCAGTTCGACGCCGCAGTTGACACAATAAGACATGGCGGATTCCTTCTTTCTTGGGGTGATATTCGTTGGGCTTCGGGCGTCAAAAGCCCTGCGCCAAATCGGTGCTGGCAGATTGCGCAAAAGAAATCTGCTGAGTAATGTTGATAAGCAGGGTCTTTGATACTGAAATATGATCGGAAATTGCGTGTTACGAGTCGCGGTTGCTCGCAATCTTTACATGGATGCCGTCCTGCACGAGCTTCCGGAAAAAGAGACGCTCGACGTCCGCCTCGATGATGCTGCTCGCGAAATTGATCGTGAGCGTGTCCTCGTAGGTGATGATGGCGCAGTTTGTGCGGCTGGAAAACGGCTGTCCCATATAAATATCAAAGCGCTCAATATAGGGCTTCATGTCCTCCGGCACCGGGCAGAGTCCCATGTTTGTAAGTCCCGCCGAGGAATTTTTATCCTGAATCGCCGCGTAGAACCGGCTGACGATAAAATCCTTCAAAAAGAGCGGGACAATGCGGATGAGCGGGTTTCTCTGCGTCGCCGCGTTCGTCGTGATGTCGCCGCGCAGGAATTTTTCGTTGATGTAGTAGCGCATGAAATTGTGCGTCTGCGTCACGATTTCCTCAAACGTATAGGAGCCGAGGCGCGGATCAATGCCCGGATAAATCATCGTGATAAAATTGCGCAGCGTCTCGGACGGAAAAAAGCGCCTTAGATTCACGGGCATGGCGATTTTGACCGGACGCAGCCTAAGGTGCCATTCTTTTTCCTGTTTTTGTAAAAGAGCATATAAAAGCACGGCGTTAAAATATTCCGTCACGGTGACGCCGTATTGTTTTGCGGCCTGCTTTGCCTCTGCGGCGGAGAGCGTACCGCTTATGATATTTAACGTATAAAACGGTTCCTTTGTGCCGCGGACGCGGTAGGCTTTTTCGTGAGCGCGCGGCGGGTGTACGCCCGCGTCCGCGTAGCGCATGTAGGCGTCCTCCAGTTCGCCCGCGGAAGGCTCCTCGTCGATGTCGCGCACGAAATATTTTTTTGACACGGGATGCCCCTGAAGCTCCAGATACACGGCGGTTACGGTCTGCAATACGCTCATGCCGCCCGTGCCGTCGCCGAGACAGTGGTGCGCTTCCATGGAAATGCGGTTCTCGTAATAGTAAAAACGCACGAGATAGCGGTTGTTTGTCTGAAAGCCCATCGGCATACAGGGATTTTTGATGTCCGGCATGACATACGGACCCGGCCTCCGGTTCGGCTCCAAATAACGCCAGAACAGACCTTTTCGGATTGCAGTCTTATAGGTGGGAAAGCGCTTCATCGAAAGATCGACTGCGCGCTGCAAAAGCGCCGGATCGACGGGAGCTTTCAAGGTAACGCTCAATCGGTATACGGCGGAAAAATCACGCCGCTGGAGCGTCGGGTAGACGATCGCCGACAGATCGAGCTTGTACCAGTCTTTTTTGGGGGATTTTTCGCTTGTCTGCGGACGTTTTAACGGCATGCGCATTCCTTTCAAAATGGTGTGCAGGAAATTGCAAAACGCATCATAATAGATTGTGGGTTGTGCAAAATCTATATCCAACGCAGGCACGCTTTCGCTGCAATTCGACCACAGCGGTACATAACATGCGAAAATACCGCATGTAAGTACCGGTGGTCTCATAGCACCTGCTTATGGATATAGATTTTGCACAATCATGAACGTTTTCCTATGCGTTTTGCAATTACCTGAAAATAATGTGCAGATGATTTCGCGAACCCGGAAGAACCGCTTGCGGTTCTTTGAAAGAGTTTCGCGTCAGCGGAACTCTTTTTTATTGTAGCATATGAGGTACGCATTGACAATCGGGATACGAGGTTGTATTTCAAGGCATCCTATATTATAATCAGATTAAAAACAAATAAGTCACGGTACGGGGGAAAAAGAGCATGGCTTTGAGCGGCAGGGCGAACCAGAATCTGATGAATGTGATCCGCAGAGTGCATAATTTGGTGGAAGCGGAAGATATTGATAAGCATAGGCATTCTCAGAACAGTCTTGGCGCCGTGCTCGGCAGCCGGAAAGATACGCTGATCCGCGAGATTGATATTGACGGTATGTACGGCGAGTGGGTGAGCGTGGACCGGGCGCATATGAAAAAGTATGTCATTTTGTACTGTCACGGCGGCGGCTACATGACGGGAAGCAGTCTGTATGCGCGGACGCTGACGACGAAACTTGCCGCTTCGACCTCCATGGATGTGTTTTGCTTTGATTACCGCCTTGCGCCGGAACATCCGTATCCTGCCGCGGCGGAGGATGCGATGCGTGCGTGGAATTATTTGATGCTGCTGGGCTATGGCGCGCGTGACGTGATTGTTGCCGGCGATTCCGCGGGCGGCAATCTGGCGCTTTCGCTTACCCTGAAACTGAAAGAAGAGGGGAGACTCCTGCCAAGAGGACTTGTGCTGATGTCGCCGTGGACGGATTTGACGTCAAGCGGCCGTTCCCATGAGACGCGCGCGTCGCTTGACCCGGTGCTTGACAAAAAATATCTGGATAAGGCGGTCGCCGCATATGTGGGGAAAATCGGAAAGCTGGCAGAACTTGATGTCAAAGAGTCTGCGTCTGCAGAGCGAAAGCATGACAGCGGAATGACGCAGAACATGCCAAGCGACGTCAAAGAGTCTGCGCCAGCAGAGCGAAAGTCTGTGCCGACAGAGCAGGAGACTGCGCCGACAGAGCGAAAGTCTGTACCGACAGAGCAGGAGACTGCGCCGACAGAGCGGGAGAATGCGCTGACAGAATGGGAGAACGCGCCTGCAGAGCGGGAGTCTGCGCCGGACGGATCCGGGCAGGCATCCGTCCCTCAAGACGACAGGGAAGTCTTGAAGAATCCGTTGATCTCGCCGCTGTTTGGCGATTTCGCGGGATTTCCGCCAACCTATATTCAGGTGGGGGATAATGAGATTCTCTTAAACGACGCGACACAGCTCCATAAAAATATGATCAAGGCGAATGTTTCTGTAAAGCTGGATGTGTTCAAGGGCATGTGGCATGTGTTTCAGATGTCGCCGTTTAAGACGGCGTATGAGGCGATGGACAAGAATGCGGAGTTCATTTATGACATCTGCCGTTAGTTTTATGCCGGGGTGCAAAATGGGGATAAGGGGCGGCTTTTGAGGACTTCAAAAATCGTTTCGTTTGTGCTATATTTTTGGTAGGGAGTTTGAAAATGAGTGTATATCTGTGGATTGCGGCATATGTGCTGATGATAAACGTTGTCGGCTTTTTTAGTATGTATCTTGATAAACGCAAGGCGAGAAAGCGGTTGTGGCGTATTCCGGAGGCAACGCTGTTTCTGATCGCGCTGATCGGCGGGAGTATCGGTTCGATCGTGGGGATGTATACATTTCGTCATAAAACAAGGCATTGGTATTTCGTGTACGGTCTGCCGGTCATTCTTTTCTTGCAGATCGCCGCGGTCGTTGTCCTTTTGGCGTCGCCGATCGAGATCGGGACGATCTGAACGCCGCACGCGGCTGTCGCGGACGGGGAACCGCGGAGGGAGAAGCGGGCATATCCTGTGCGGACGGAACATGCGGAGGGAGCGGACAGGCGTTGATGAGAAAAAGGAGGTATCCGTATGCATATTGCGGTCTATGATGATAATATTGCGGACAGGAAGCAGTTAGAGCGCCTGCTCGGACGCGAATCCGACAAGAGGATCCCGACGACGGGCAATCTCTATATTGACAGCCACGGCAATTTTGAGTCGCTGCTGCACGCGCCCATGCAGTATGAGTTGTTTTTTATCGACTGCCATGCGGGGGATAAGGACGGCATGGACGTTGCGCGCATGTTGCGCAAGGCGGGCGTGACGGCGCCGATCGTAATGTGCTCCGGCGAGACGGATTACACGGCGTTTTCCGCGTCGCCGGACCTGCTTCTTCATATTAAAAAACCAATTCAGAAAGAGGCGCTTTCCGCCATCATCGACGAGGCGCTGGAAATCCATACGCATATGGAGCGCCCGATCACGATCCAGGGGGAAAAAGAGACGCTCTATCTTCATGAACGCGATATTCTCTATGCAAACGAATACCATCACACCGTGCACATCCATACTGCGTCGGGCAAAGTGCATTCCACGCTCGGACGGGTGCAGGATTTAATGATTACATTGGAAGAAAATCCTCATTTCTACCGCACGGAAAAAACCTGCATCGTCAATCTGACGCACGTGAGTGAGGTGCGTCTCGGAAAGCTCGTGTTTGACACGCAGGAAACGTTGTCTTTTCCGTTCTGGCAGACCGAGCATGTAAAGCGCCTCCATCATTATGTAAAGACGCATGAGGCGGAAAGCCGGGCGGAGAAAGGAGAACGAATCACAGAAAACTGAAAGAGAGTTATTGACTTTTTTTGACGTTCCTACTAGAATGTAGCTGTAGATTTTAGGTCTATCGCTATATTTATGCGCGTGGGAATCTGCACAATACGGCACTCCTGCGCGTGACATTAACGCAAAGGAGTCAAATCATATGATGAAACAATCAGTTCGGCGCCTTTTGGCGCTTTTTGTAACTTCGGCATTATTATTATCCGCCTGCGGTTCGGAAAAGCAGACGCAGAGCGGAACGGACGCACAAAACGACGGCGCGCTGACTTGGGTGACATGGGGCGGCTACGACGATTTTTGGGAGCTGTTGGGGGAGCGGGAGCCGGACATTGAGATCGAGTTTGTCGCATATGCCGGCGCAAATTATACCGGCTACAGCTGGGCGCAGATGCGCGCTGACGACATCCCGGATCTGTTCAGTACGTCGCAGATTTTGGACGAGGAGCTTGCCAAAGAGCGGCTGGTGGATCTGTCCGGCTATGATTTTATCAATAATCTTTCAACCGCTGTCTTAGATCAGGTGTCCATTGACGGAGGAATTTATCTTTTGCCTGTCAACAACGCGATATACGGCATCCTGTATAATAAGACGCTGATGGAGGAAAACGGGTGGGAACTGCCCGAAAACTTTGCGGAACTGGAAGCATTGTGCGAGGAAATCCGGGCGGAGGGTCTGATTCCGGGCATGGTGGGAACGCAGCTCACGGGAAATCCGTTTTCTGCCGTACTCAATCTGGCAAAGACCGATTGGCTGACAACACCTGAGGGCGTGAACTGGGAGCGGGACTTTTTGGCGGGCGAGGCGACGGCGGAAGGCATGTGGGAAGGCACGATGGATTATGTGCAGAAGTACATCGACATCGGCATGTATAGCGCTGATCCGGACGACATATCCAATACGGAAGTGATAGAGAACTATCTGGCAGGGCGCAGGGCGGTGTTTTTTACAATGGCGGCGCTCATGGAAAGTCCTTTTTTATCGAACGGGGACGAGATGGGCATGATGCCCTATATCGGCGAGGACGGAAGCAAAAATATTTACATGTATAATCCCACAAGCTATATCGGCATCAGCAAACGGCTGACGGAGCCGGGGAACGAGGAAAAGCTGGAGAAAGCGCTCCGTGTGCTTGCCCTGTTGTATTCCGAGGAGGGACAGGCGGCGTTTTCGAGCGAAGCTACCCCTTGCGTCATGAATGTGCTTAACAATGTGGAGCTTTCGGAGGATTCCATGATTTATGACGCCCAGCAGGCGATGCGGGAAGGGCGTGCATTTCGGATGACATACGCCGGCTGGGAGAATGTTCTGGCGGATATGGGGCAGGCGTATAAGGAATGGTTCCAGGGGCAGGACGGCATGGATGGAACGGAATGTATCAGAAAAATGGACGAGCTGCAGAGCAATTACCTGAACAGTCAGGATGAGGTATATTTTTGTGAGAGCACGGCGGATTTCACGTTGGAAGAGACGGCGCAGCTGGTGGGAAAGGTGCTGGGAAGCGCTGTCGGCGCGGACGCTGCCATGATTCCTTTCGGGACGGAATATAAGGAAGGCGGACGTAAGCTGGCGGACGGCGTGACCGGCAGACTTTATCAGGGAAGGATCAATTCAGAGGTGACGAATACCATTGCATCGGGGCATGACGGCGAGTATGCGGTGCTGACGATGACGGGCGCGCAGGCAAAAGAACTGGCGGCGGCCGGATTTGACATGGTCGGGGACGGCGTACCGTACGCTTATACCTTGGTGACAAGAGGCGGTATGGAGCTGGAGGACGACCAGATTTACCGGATCGCATTTATCAAGGACAGCTACACCGAGGAGGTCGGACAGACCTATAACGTGCAGGTGGAGAAAGGCTCTCTGCGTACATTCCTGCGTGAATGGTTCGCGGAGCAGAAGACCGTTTCGCCCGACGGGAATCCGTGGGAGTAAAACGGAGTCAGCATGCGAAGTAAGGCGGAAAAATGAGCGCAGACGGGAAATGCCTGCGGGCAGGGAGAAAGCGATGAACAGAACGGTTATGAGAAAGTACCGGGGATTGTTGTTGGCGGCGGCAATGCTGCTGATCGTGTTGTCCGGCTGCGGAAAAGCGGACGGAAAAAAAGAACAGGTCACGATCGCATTTTGGAGCGATCAGCTGACCGAGTCGTATGGAACATATTTGCAGGAGACGTTTCCCGACGTGGAGTTCACATTCTACGTCGCCACCAATTCCACGGATTTTTACCGGTTCAAAGAGCAGCAGGGCGATCTGCCGGATATTCTCACGGTGCGGCGTTTTGCGCTGCGGGATGTGGCGGAATGGAAAGAGGCATTGATGGATCTAAGCGATACGGAGCTGGCGAACACGTTTCCCCAGTCCTACCTGCGCAATTATACCTATGATGACGGTACGGTCAACTGGCTGCCCGCCTGTGCGGAGGTGGACGGCATCATGTTGAATAAGACGCTGTTTGAGGAAAACGGGATTCCGATCCCAAAGGATTACGGGGAATTTGTTTCCGCCTGCGGCGCGCTGCGGGATTTGGGGATTCGCCCCTTTGCCTCTGATTTTTCCGAGGATTATACCTGTATGGAGATTTTGCAGGGCTTGTCCGCATCCGTTCTGAATTCGCAGTCAGGCCGGGAGTGGCGGCAGCGCTATGAGTCCGGACAGACCAATCAGCTGGACGAGGAGGTCTGGCTGCCGGTCTTTGAGCGGATGGAAGAACTGATCGATTACGCAGGCATCGTGCCTGCCGACATCGAGAGCGGAACGGATGATGTGTTTACCGGCTATATGGCAGGTGAAACGGCGATGGCGCGGGGAACCGCGGATGATGCGGAGCGATACGGGGGAGTCGGGCGGGAATCCGTGCTGGTGCCTTATTACGGCGCGACGGAAGCGGAGAACTGGTATCTGACCTATCCCGCGTTTCAGATCGCCGCCAGTGCGCGCGCGGAGAAAGATCCGAAGCGCAAACAGCTTATTTTGGATATTATGGCGGCGATGCTCAGCGAGGAGGGACAGCGGCGGGTTTCCACAAGCCAGAACGTGATCCCGTATAACGACGGCGTAGCGCGCAGTCTTACCCCGTCCTTGGAGGGAATCGCGCCGTATATCGACAGCAACCGGTTATATATCCGTCTGGCGTCGGCGGACATGTTTTCTGTCTCCGAGCAGGTAGTCCAAGGGATGATCCGCGGGGAATATCCCGACGCCCGTGCCGCCTTAGAGGCGTTTAACGAGGCTTTGGGAGCGGAGAAAGCGTCGGCGCCCGTTGCGGCGCATATTGAGACGGGGTATACTTATGCGTTTCAGCCGGACGGCGGAAGTCCGGCGGCGTCGGCGGTGATGAATACGGTTCGTGAAGAAGTAGGTACCAGACTGCTGATTGCTCCGGCGGCGGCTGTTGCCGGAAATATCGCGGCGGGGGACTATACGGAGGCGGAGCTTCAGTTTTTGACCATGGGAGAGATGCCGAGCATCCTGCTCTGTCAGATGACGGGGGAGCAGGTTGATGCCTATGTGCGTTATATCCTGACGACGCCCGGAAAGCGGGGGTCTGTCATCAACGATTCCACCCTGTATGTGTCCAGCGGTTTCGAGATGGCGGTGCAAAAAACCGATACGGGCTATGCCTTGGAAAAGCTGACGGTAGACGGACAGGAGATGGAGCGGGATACCGTGTATTCCATAGCGGTGATCGGCAACAGGGACAGGATGCTGGTGGATGCGCTTTTAGCGGCAGGCGTCACGGAATATACCGATTTAGGGACTGTCTATCAGCAGATTTTGGCGGATCGCCTTGCGGGAGGCGGACAGCTGGCGGAGCCAAGCGATTATATCACGCTGAACGAATAACGGCGGCACAGATCCGGAAAATAATAGACGCAGTACATCGGTTTGACGGAAGGTGTAATGGGGATGGAAACGAAAACGAAAAATCGGAAGCTTGCGCTTCCGGCAGTATTGACTGTCTGCCTGTTTTTGTTTTTGCTCACAGGGGGATCGTTTTTTAACCAGTATTTACAACAGCAGATTTTTGAGGAACGTACGACGCAGCTGGTGGAGATCACATCCCAGGTACGGATGAATCTGAAAAACGCACTGGATACCCACTGGAATTATGTGAACGTGGCGGTCAATACCATAGGATCGCAGACGTTTGGCACGACGGAGGAAGTGACGTCTTATATCGGCGAGCTGGAACAGGTGATGGAGACGCGGCGTTATGATTCTGTGCTGATGCTTTTGGACAGTCAGGGCAACTGCTATGACGCGGACGGAAAGCATGGGGTATGGTCTGACATTGATATGGTTTCCGGCGGGGAAACCCGCTGTACGTTTATTTCCGACAGCTATGTGCAGGGTGGGAGCAATTGGGCGTTCGTGCAAAAGCTGGAGGTACCGATCGAGACGGCGGAGGATGGCGTGAGCTTCACGCATATCGTATTGCTCAAGGATGTTTATGCGCTGTCCCAGTATTACGACAGCGACGCTTACGGCAACCGGAGCGAAACATATATCTTAAAGAGCAACGGCACCCGGATGCATGACGACGCCGCGCAGGAAAAAATGATTCAGGCATACAACGTATTGAAGGTACTGGATGAAATGGAAGGGCAGCGGTATGTGGATATTCGCGCGGCGTTGGAAGAGACGGATACCCTGAGCACGAATTTTATCAACGAGGGCGTGGAATATTATTACTGCATTACGTCGCTTGCGGAGTACGACACGCTGCTGCTGTTTTTAATCCCGGCGGATTCTGTGGCGTCCGGGACGGTCAGCATGGTCAGTATGGTGATCCGTACGCTATTGATCCTTGCGGTCGTGCTGCTGCTTCTGTTAGCGCTGGCGGCGGCGTCCTTTATCCGTCAGCGAAACAGCGAGCGCCTGTATAAGCAGGAGCAGATCAATCTGCACCGTCAGGAGGAGATGAACGCGAAGCTGGAGGAATCCAATGCGATGCTGACGCAGTCGAAGGAGACGGCGGAGCAGGCGTTTAAGATCGCGGAGGAGGCGAACCGCGCCAAAAGTTCTTTTTTATCCAATATGAGTCATGATATACGGACGCCGATGAACGCCATCATCGGGTTTGCGACGCTGTTGGCGCGGGATGCGGAAGATCCCGACAGGGTGCGTGAGTATACGAGAAAGATCACGTCCTCCAGCCAGCATCTGTTAGGTCTGATCAATGATATTTTGGACATCAGTAAGATCGAGGCGGGCAAGACGACGTTAAACATGTCGGAAGAGAGCATTGTGGAACTGATCGAAGGCATCGACGGGATCATCCGGCCGCAGATGAAGGCAAAGGGGCATATGTTCGAGGTCTACAGCAAGGACATCCGGCATGAGCATGTGGTGATGGATAAGGTGCGGCTCAACCAGATTTTGCTGAATCTGCTGTCCAACGCAGTCAAATATACGCCGGAGGGCGGTCATATCACGATGACGGTTCAAGAAATTCCGCAGCAGAATGGGAAATTGGCGCATTTCCGCTTTGTCGTGGCGGATGACGGCTACGGCATGAGCAAGGAGTATTTGAAAAATCTGTTTCAGGCGTTCACGCGGGAGGAGGACAGCGTAACCAACACGATCCAGGGAACCGGTCTCGGCATGGCGATCACCAAAAACCTGTTGGATCTGATGGGCGGCATCATCGCCGTGGAAAGTGAAAAAGGAAAGGGTTCCACCTTTACCGTGGACTTGGATCTGCACATCAGCGAGCAGGAGATCGACCAGAATTTTTGGAAAAAGAATGGCATCACCAGAATGCTGACCGTGGATGACGAGGAAGTGATCTGTCAGAATGTGCAGGCGACGATGGAGGGAACCGACGTCGCGGTGGATTATGCGCTGGACGGCAAAGCGGCGATCGAGCGGATCAGGCAGGCGCAGCAGGAAGGGAAGCCTTACCACGTCATATTGCTGGATTGGAAGATGCCGGGAATGGACGGCTTAGAGACGGCAAGGCGGATCCGTCAGGAGATTCCCGAAAGGACGCCGATTTTGATCCTCACGAGCTACGATTCGTCGGAGATCGAGGAAAATGCGGATGTGGACGCATTTCTCGCAAAACCGTTCTTCCTTACGAGTTTCCGCCAAAAAGTCGCGGTGCTGTTGAAGCATGAGCCGGAGGAGATGCCGGTGAAGGCGGCGGAACAGAGCGTTCTTGAGGGAATGCATATTCTGGTAGCGGAGGATAATGAGATCAATGCAGAGATTTTGGGAGAGCTGTTAGATATGGTGGGCGCGACCTGTGAGATCTGCAAAAACGGACAGCTTGTGGTGGAGGCGTTTGAAAAATCGACGCCCGGACAGTATCAGATCATTCTGATGGATGTGCAGATGCCGGTGATGAACGGCTATGAGGCGACCAGGGCGATACGCGCGCTTGATCATCCGCTTGCGCAGACGATTCCCGTTATCGCGATGACGGCAAATGCATTTGCCGAGGATGTGCGGGACGCGATGGAGGCGGGCATGAACGCACATGTGGCGAAACCTGTGGACATGTCGGTGCTGGAACAGACCGTCAGGGCGGTGTTGGAGAAAGAGCCGTCCGACCGGGGCGCAGCCTGAACGCTGGCGGAAAATGCCGTCATGCGGAACGGTGGCGCTTACGGTCAGGTCATTTACTTGTTCAAATGATTTTTATACAAAAAAGAAGCCTGCTTTATGATGCGGGCTTTTTTGTTGTATTCAGGTGTTAAAAGTCCTGCAATCTGCTGAGCGAAGCTGATAAGCAGGGCTTTTGACACCTGAATCTTTATTAGGAAATTCCGTAAACAGGGGAGAATCGCGCAACAATTCTTTTGCCCCTTGTAAAGACGAAAAAGCTATGGTATTGTCAAATAAGATCAAGGAGATCAGGAGTTCAGTCTCAAAAATTCAGACGGCATGAAAGCAGACGATCCTGCGCCGCATATCGCAGGGACAGAGCGGATCGGGCAGGGAGGGCATATGGAAAAGAAGCAGGACAGTTATTGCCGCGAGCGGACGAAAAGACGTCTGGGGCAGATTGTTCCGGCGTTTATCATTTTATTTATCGCCGCTGCGTGCGGCGTGAACTTTGCAGTCAGCGTCAGGGCGGATAAAACAGGCTGGCAGTTTACGGAATATCTAAAGCTTGTCGTGTCTGCGGTAGTCGCTGTGGGAGGTCTGATTCTGGGATCCCATGAGCTTGTTACCGGAATCAGGGACGGGCTTTTTCCGGGCAGAAGCCGGTTGGCAAAAGCGATCCGTTCCCAGCTTCCCGCTCAGAACGCAGGTTTGAATGCGGAAGAATTATTTGGAATCGTGGATCGGGATCTGTATGAGAACGGGATGTGGTTTGCCGGTGACCGGGTCGGCGTCGGGCGGGAATGGGTTCTGGGTGAGGATGCCGTTTTCATTCCGCGTATTCGTGTCGCGTGCGGCAGGGATGAGATTGTGACCCGCAGATCGGGCGGCGGGTCTTCCAGAATTGTTGCATGTTATTTGTTGGACGATCAAAAACAGACACACAGCACAGAGCTTCACGATCCCGATGAACTGAAAGCCTTTTTGGACTGCCTGAAGCTGCGCGCGCCGGATATTCTTTTTTGTTCCTACCGGGAATATCTTTCCTATCGCGCAGGGTCGGACATCGAATGGGAAGAAGCGCTGCGGGGATTCCGCCACAGAAAAAATGAGCGGGAGTTCCGCGTGTTGGAAGCGGAACGCGCCGAAAACAACAGAATGCAGAACAAAACGGCGGCAGTCTTACAGAATGATGCCGGATTTGATCCGGATGATGCTGCCGGATCGGAGGATGACGACGGTTTCAATCCGGAGGGCGGCGGTGAATCATGGATTCTGCCGGATCTGGCGGCGCGTGCGGCGAAGCAGTCCGTGCCGCCTTGTCTGGTTCTGACCGCCGCCTCCGGCGCACGCCAATATCATGAGGAGTTTGAGCGCGAGGATGTGGAGGCTGCCGCGGAGGGATTGATCGACGGAAGTTATCGGAATGTGGAAATCCATACGATCCCTTATTGCTGGATGGTAATTGCGGAAGAAAACGGGTCGGGCGGGCATTTTCACGCAGGTGTTACAAGACCGGATGCGGACAGGCTGCGATTTTTTTCGACGGAGGGTACGGGCAGACAGGCGGCGATGTGGCTGATGGATTTTTATGACGGACGTTTAGACACGGGAAGCATCCAGTGGCGGGACGATACAAAAAGGATGGAGAAAAAAGTACGAAAAAAGAGGAAATGACGGCGCAGATAGCATAATGGCACTGTGACAGATACAAAAGATAGGAAACGCGAGAAAACAGAGAAGAGAGAAGAGAAAACAGAAAACGGGAAACAGAAAACAGAAAACAGAGAACAGAAAACAGAAAACAGAAAACAGGGGGAAACAACGCATGGGGAAATGTTTTAGCGACGCAGTGGAGCAGGCGCTTCGGTACATTTATTATGATGTGCGCACCGGACAGGGACAGGAGGGATTACAGCTGTTGCAAAAAGCGTCCGCGGAGGGGGACGGCGACGCGAGCTGCATTCTGGCAAGATGTTATTGCGGCCGGCAGTATGTGTGGCGCGGTCATGAATTTCCGGAAGACGACGGCTTGGCCAAAAAGCTTCTGCACCAATCGGTGGAGCAGGGCAGCGCGCTCGGCGTGCTGGTCACGCTGCGGAGCGGATTGCTGACGCCGTCCGTTCAGAGGAAAATGCCGTTTGCCAGTCTCAAAGAAGCATTCGACATCGTTCTGCAAAAAGCGCAGGACGGGGATGCGTTCTGCCAGTATACCATTGGAAATTCTTATTTTTGGGAAGATACTCTGCGTATTCAGGATAAGGGACGGGCTTCCTTTGCGACGGACGCGGAATACAGGGCATACCGGGCGGAGAACATTTCCCGATGCGAGGAATGGTATTGGATGGCGTTCCGCGGCGGTGTCCACTTTGCGGGAACCAATCTGTATCGTTACTATACGAAAGGGGAGGGTGATCTGATCCCGGCGCGCCCCGAAAAAGCGGCGGATATTTGGCGGATCGGCGCGGAACGCGGCTATCCGATCTTCCAGTACAGCTATGCCTTAGAACTGAATGAGAAAAACAGCCCCGACGCCGCAGGATGGTTCAAACTGGCGGCAGAAGGCGGGGAGGGGGACGCATGGTATTATGTCGGCATTGCCTATGAATACGGGAACGGCGTTCCGAAAGACATTGCCTATGCGGCAAAATGTTACGATAAGGGATTATCCATGTCCTGTGCAGACGGAACAAGGGTGTTTAACGCGAACGCGCTGGGCGCTCTGTATTGCAAAGACAATGCGCTTCCGAAAGATTATGACAAGGCGTTCCGGCTTTTGAACTACGCGTACACGCAGGGCAGCGTCTGGGGCGTACGGTATTTGGGCGAATGCTATTTCAGAGGCTGGGGAACACCGCAGGATTTCGGCAGGGCAAGGGAACTGCTGGAAAAAGGAACGGGCGAAACCCCAAAGGTATTTTTTATGTTAGGTTATCTCTACGGGCGCGGACTCGGCGTGCCGGCGGACATCCAGAAGGCGGTGCTCTATCTGCAGAGGGCGGGAGACGATCCGGAGGCAAAAGAAGAATTGCTCCGGTATAGAAAGACATTGCTTGGGAAGTGGAAAGTGCGTTAGGATGGATCATAAACAGGTTGTGGCAGAGGCAGGAGGAAAAGATGAAATACAGACTTGATCGATATGGCAATCAGATTTCCCAGTTGGGCTATGGATGTATGAGATTCAGCAAAAGGGGCAATACGATCGACTACGAAAAGGCGGAGAGGGAAGTCCTTCTTGCGATCGAAAAAGGGGTCAATTATTTTGATACCGCTTACATTTATCCGGGCAGCGAGGAATGTCTTGGACGGATTCTTGATGAGAATCAGTGTCGTGACAAGGTCTCTATTGCCACGAAGCTTCCGCAGTATATGATGCGTTCCTCTGCGGCAATTGAAAAAACCTTTCACGAGGAATTGACACGTCTGCGCACGGATCATATCGACTATTACCTGATGCATATGTTTACGGATTACGCGGAGTGGGAGCACTTAAAAGCGCTGAGAATCGAAGAATGGATTAAGCGGCAGAAAGCAGAGGGCCGTATCCGGAACATTGGTTTTTCCTATCACGGTGATACGGAAATGTTTTTGAAAATATTGGATGCGTATGATTGGGACTTCTGCCAGATCCAGTATAATTATTTAGACGAGCATACCCAGGCGGGAAGGAGGGGGCTCCAGGCAGCGGCAGGGAAAGGGATCCCGGTCATCATTATGGAACCGCTCCGCGGCGGAAAGCTGGTGAATCTGCCGGAAAAAGCGAAAGAGGTGCTCGCCTTAGACAGCAAGGGTTATACGCCCGCCGAGCTGGGACTGCGCTGGCTGTGGGACCAGCCGGAAGTCAGTTGTGTGCTCTCCGGCATGAATTCTGAGGATATGGTAAATGAGAACATCCGCATCGCGTCGGAGGCTGAGCCGGGGCATTTTACAGAGGAAGACAGGAAGATTGTGGAGCAGATCAAACAGATCATCCGTGAACGGGAAAAAGTAGGATGCACGGGATGCCGGTATTGTATGCCGTGTCCCAAAGGAGTGGACATTCCCGGTAACTTCTATTATTACAACCTGATGTATATGGAAAAAAAGTCTTCCGCCCGCTTTGAGTTTGCGCAGAATATGGGGCTCCGCAAGGAACCCGGTTTTGCATCACAGTGCATTGGCTGCGGCAAATGTGAACAGCACTGTCCCCAGCATCTCCCAATCCGGGAAAAATTAAAGGAAGCCGATCACGCGCTCAGACCCCTGCCGTATAAGATCGGTATTCATGCCGTGCGTAAGCTGATGATCCGGTAAAAGGATATAAAAAAGGAACCCGCATGACTGTCATGAGGGTTCCTTTTTTAACCTGAAAGGATTTCTTCTGTTCTGTCCGGGTAATGGATCAATCCCCGGACTTATTTTCACCGGGTTACTTTTTTTCGCCGGTCAGCGGATCGACGCCGCTCTCCTGAAGCTTCATCGCGCGTACTTTGCTCGCGAGACCGAACAGGTTGATGAAGCCCTCCGCATCGTGGTGATCGTAAAGGTCGCCGGTCGTGAACGAAGCGATGCTTTCATTATAAAGAGAATACGGAGAAGTCGTTCCGGCCTTGATGATATTGCCCTTGTAGAGCTTGAACTTCACTTCGCCGGTGACATTTTTCTGCGTGGATTCGATGAACGCCTGAAGCGCTTCGCGTAACGGCGTGAACCATTTGCCCTCGTAAACGACCTGTGCGAACTTGTTGCCGAGGTCAGCCTTTAACGCGTAGGTATCGCGGTCGAGGATCAATTCCTCAAGCTGCTGGTGCGCCTCATAGAGGATCGTTCCGCCCGGCGTTTCATAAACGCCGCGGGACTTCATGCCGACGACGCGGTTTTCCACAATATCAATGATGCCGATGCCGTGCTTACCGCCAAGGGCGTTCAGCTCGCGGATAATATCGGACACTTTCATCTGTCTGCCGTTCACGCTCTTCGGAACGCCATGCTCAAACGTCAGCGTGACATATTCGCCCTCATCCGGCGCTTTTTGAGGCGTGGTGCCAAGCACGAGAAGATGCTCATAATTCGGCTCGTTTGCCGGGTTCTCCAGCTCCAGTCCCTCATGGCTGATATGCCATAAATTGCGGTCGCGGCTGTAAGAGTTGTCGGCGGAAAAAGGAAGATGAATGCCGTGCGCCTCGCAGTATGCGATCTCCTCCTCACGGGAATTCATCGTCCATTTCTCGTTTCTCCATGCGGCAATGATCTTTAAGTCGGGCGCGAGCGCTTTGATGCCAAGCTCAAAACGGATCTGATCGTTGCCTTTTCCGGTTGCGCCGTGGCAGATCGCCGTCGCGCCTTCCTTGCGGGCAATCTCCACAAGACGCTTTGCGATCGCCGGGCGCGCCATCGACGTGCCGAGCAGATATTTATTCTCGTAGACCGCATGCGCCTGCACACACGGAACGACATATTCGTCGCAGAAAATATCCGTGATGTCCTCGATATAAAGCTTGGAAGCGCCGCACGCTTTCGCGCGTTCCTCCAACCCGTCTAATTCATTGCCCTGTCCGCAGTCCGCGCATACGCAGATGACCTCGTAATCAAAATTCTCTTTCAGCCACGGGATAATCGCCGTGGTGTCCAATCCGCCCGAATAGGCAAGGATGACTTTTTCTTTCATTATGTATTCCTCCGTTTTCTTCTTCAATCATGAAACTCTTTTCGTATCATACAACATCCGTTCCCCAAATGCAATAGGGAATTTGTGAATAAAATGCATATTTTGATGAATATTATGCAAAAATATACAAAAAATTGGATAATACGAAAAAATGTATGAATAATTATACAAAAGAAGAAATCAAGACGAATCAAAAGTAAATGAGAAAATGGCGGGGTGGAAATGCTGTTGGAAGGGGCAGTATTTATTAACTTACCTGATATTTCTATATATTTGTTGCAGACAAGATGGAATAAAAGTCGTTGTCTAACTTTCCCAAAATCATCTTGACGTTCCATACAAATCCTCGTATAATCAGCACAAAGCATACATTCTTTGACGGATTGTTCGAGGCTGTCTTATGCGCATTCGATTTATGCGGCATTCTGTATGGGTGCCGTATTGCGAATGTGGAATGTGATCAGCCTGTCTTAGAGCGATTCGTGTCAGACGGCATTCTGCCGCTTCTTAACTCCTGCGGGAAATCTTACTTCCTGAAATCATGCGAGATCTTATCGGATGAAAGAAGCATTCTTTTGCTCTGACAAGCGTTCCGCGGTATTCGGGATTCCGGTAGGAAACGTGATCTATGCTTTACCCAAAACTGATCAAAAAAGCATAGTGCACGGAAGAAAAAGAGGCGGATAGGCTTCTGCTTTCCTACACAGGGAGTCTCCTGTTTTCCTGCACTATGGGAACAGGAGAAGACGAATGAGAAATGTAAGGAAACTGGAAGAACTGAATTTAGTGGATGACTTTCTGGCGAACAGCCTGACCAGTCATGCAGTGTACGGGGAGCCTGCGGCGAGGTGCATCCTCGAATGCATTTTAGGCAGGAGGATCGGAAAGCTGAAAGTCACGCCACAACGCGCCGTTCAGGGCGAGGATACGGATAAGCACGGTATCCGTATGGATGTGTACCTTGACGAGGAAGACGGCGAGCTTTTCGATTTGGAACCCGACAACAACGACGGAAAAGAGGATGTTGCCGCACTCCCGAAACGGGTGCGATTCTACCATGCAAAGCTGGATGCGGGCTGTCTGAAAACGGGTGTGGAGTATGCGGAGTTACGGAATGTGATCGTAATCTTTATCACGACATATGATCCGTTTGGCTTGGACCGGATGGTCTACACGGTCAAGAGCGGCTGCATCGAGGTTCCGGAACTGCCGTATGAGGACGGGGCGCGGACAATTTTTCTTTATACGAAGGGAACCGAAGGAAATCCGCCGGAGAATCTGCGTGAACTTTTGTACTATATGGAGCATACGTCGAGCGAGAATGCCAGAACGGAGCGGTTGCAGAGACTGCATGAGATGGTGACGGCGGTGAAACGTGACGGAAAGGTAGGGCTTGCCTATATGAAGAGCTATGAGATCGAACAGCGAAGATGGAAGCAGGGACGGGAAGAAGGACGAGAGCAGGGACTTGCGGAGGGAAAAGCGGCCGGTTTGGCGGAGGCAGTACTCGATCTGCTTTACGAATTGGATGACGTTCCATCCTCCCTGCGGGAGACCATCACCGCGCAAAAGGAGGAAGCAACGCTCCGCGCATGGAATAAGCTGGCTGCGAAAGCGGAAAGCGTGGAGGAGTTTGTGAAACAAATTCAGTAGTTGTTTTTATGCGGCATTTCAAGTACAATAGAAAGGAATTGCGCAAGAACAGTTTGGAAAGCGCTGCGGAAAGAAAGGAACCATATGATAAAAGCAGGGATCATCGGCGCGACGGGCTATGCGGGCAGCGAGCTTGTGCGCATTTTAACGGGGCACAAAGATGTTACGATCAAATGGTACGGATCGAGAAGTTATATCGACCAAAGATATGACGAGGTGTACCGCAATCTGTTCCGTATTGTGGACGCGGTCTGCATGGACGATAACATGGAGGCGCTCTCGAAAGAGGTGGATGTGATCTTTACGGCGACGCCGCAGGGACTTTGCGCCTCTCTGGTAAACGAGGAGATTCTCTCCAGAGTCAAGATCGTGGATTTAAGCGCGGATTTCCGCATCAAGGACGTGAGCGTCTATGAGCATTGGTACGGCATCACGCATAAAAGCCCGCAGTTTATCGGCGAGGCAGTCTACGGACTGTGCGAATTAAACCGCAGTCAGGTGAGGGGAGCGCGGCTGGTCGCGAATCCGGGCTGTTATACGACCTGTTCCATTCTGACGGCGTATCCGCTTGTAAAAGAAGGACTGATCGAACCGGATACGCTTATCATCGATGCAAAATCGGGAACGAGCGGCGCGGGCAGAGGCGCGAAGCTACCGAACCTGTTCTGTGAGGTCAATGAAAATATGAAAGCGTACGGCGTTGCGACGCACAGACACACGCCGGAGATTGAGGAGCAGCTTGGCTATGCTGCGGGCAGACCGCTCACGGTCAGCTTTACGCCGCATTTAGTGCCGATGAACCGCGGCATTCTCGTGACGGCATATGCTTCTTTACGCCGAAAAGAGGACGGCACCCTGCCGGCAGAAAACGAGCTGCGGGCGGCCTATGAGCGCTATTATCAAGAAGAACGTTTTGTGCGCCTGCTTGACAAAGGCGTATGCCCCGAAACAAAATGGGTGGAGGGAAGCAATTATGTGGACATCGGTTTTACCGTGGACGAGCGGACGGGCAGAGTCGTGATGATGGGAGCGCTCGATAATCTTGTCAAAGGTGCGGCGGGACAGGCCGTGCAGAACATGAACCTGCTGTTCGGACTGCCGGAGGACGAGGGACTTTCCATGGTGCCGATGTTCCCATAGGAAGACAGAAAATTGCCCGACAAAGAATGCGAAAGGAGTATCGCTTTCCCTATGGAAGATATTAACAAGAAGATTCAGAATTTGGAGTTTATCGTCGCCATGCGCAAAATGCAGGACGAGAATACGCCGCAGAACCGCAGCAAAATGATCTCGGAAATGATGCGTACGAATTTCATTTCGCCTGCCATTGTCTCCGCCGAGGAGGAGGAGAAGGTGCGGCAGAATAAGGAGAAAGGCGTCCGCACGCCGATTCATGTCAGCTTTAAGGTCATTCACACAAAGGACGGCAAAAAATTCCTGCCGGCGTTTACGGACACCATTCAGATGAACGAATGGAAAAAACGCACGAACATGATGGAGCCGGTCAAAAACATGGTGATGAATTTTGATGTGTACGCGCAGTATGTGTTTGGTTCCAAAGGCGGACTTTCCGGGTTTGTCATCAATCCGTTTGGGGAAAATATCGTATTTCCCGAAGAACTGATGCGCTCATTACTCAAGCAGAAAATGGAACATGCGGCGCGCGCGGCGAAGGCAAAGGGCGAAAACGGAGGCAGTCATGACAGTCAGAACAATGGAAATTGAGGATTATGCCGGCGTTTACGCGCTTTGGATGAGCATTAAGGGATTCGCCATCCGCAGTGTGGACGATTCCAGGGAGGGCGTTGCACGTTTTTTGAAAAGAAATCCGACAACCAGCGTGGTCGCCGAGGAGGACGGAGAGATCGTCGGCGCGATCTTATGCGGGCACGACGGCAGGCGCGGCTGCCTGTATCATGTATGTGTGCGCGAAGAATATCGGATGCGCGGCATCGGCAGGCGGATGGTGACGTTTGCGATGGAGGCGCTGAAAGCGGAAGGGATCAGCAAGGTGTCGCTCATCGCGTTTACCAAAAACGACATCGGCAACGCATTCTGGAACCGGATCGGCTGGACAAGGCGGCTGGACTTGAATTATTATGATTTTACGCTCAATGACGCGAATATCATAGCATTCAATCAGTGACGCAAATGTCACAGCGTTTCACTTAGGACGCGTACTTCCCGGCATTCCACGGCTCACGGAACCGGCAAGCGGCGAGACAGAAAAAAAGGAGATCGGTTATCAAAATGAACCAGAGAGAGATCACAGAAGTGATGAGCAAAGCGGAGGTACTGATCGAAGCGCTTCCCTACATACAGAAATTCAACAGGAACATCATTGTCGTCAAATACGGCGGGAGCGCGATGGTGGACGAGGCGCTGCAAAAAAGCGTGATCCAGGACGTCACGCTCTTAAAGCTGGTCGGATTTAAGCCGATCATCGTACACGGCGGCGGCAAGGAGATCAGCAAATGGGTCGGCAAGGTCGGCAAGGAAGCGGAGTTTGTGAACGGACTGCGCGTGACGGACGCAGAGACGATGGAAATTGCCGAGATGGTCTTAAATAAGGTCAACAAGCGTCTTGTCACGATGGTGCAGGCACTCGGCAGCAAGGCGATCGGCGTGACGGGCAAGGACGGCGGGCTGCTCAAGGTGGAAAAAAAGACGGTGGACGGCAGGGACATCGGTTATGTCGGCAACATTGTCGGTGTGGAGCCGAAGATCCTGTTCGACCTCTTGGAAAAAGATTTCCTGCCGATTGTGGCGCCCATCGGCTTAGATGAGAATTTTGACACCTACAATATCAATGCGGATGACGCGGCATGTGCGATCGCCCGCGCAGTCGGCGCAAAGAAGCTTGCTTTTTTAACGGATATTGAGGGCTTGTATAAGGATGTGGACGACAAATCAAGTTTTATTTCGAGACTGACGGCGAGCGACGCGGACGCGTTAATCGCGGACGGTTACATCGGCGGCGGCATGCTGCCGAAGCTGAAAAACTGCACGGACGCCATCCGGGCAGGCGTCAACCGCGTCCATATTCTGGACGGACGGATCGCGCATTGTCTGCTGCTGGAAATCTTTACCAATTCCGGCGTCGGCACGATGATTATGCGCGATGAAGACCGGCACCTGATGAATTATGATTACCAGCCATGAAAGGGAAAGAGCCATGAACATGAAAGAATACATTGACGAGGCGGAGTCGGTTCTGCTTCATACCTATAACCGTTATCCGGTCGTACTTGAGAGGGGCGACGGCGTTTATCTGTATGATATAGAGGGAAAGCGGTATTTGGATTTCGCGTCCGGCATCGCGGTGTTTGCGCTCGGTTATCACAATCAGGAGTACGACGACGCCTTAAAGGCGCAGATCGACAAGCTGATTCATACGTCCAATTACTATTATAATGTACCGGCGATCGAGGCGGCCAAAAAAATCAAAGCGATTTCCGGCATGGATCGTGTTTTTTTCACCAATTCCGGTGCGGAGGCAGTCGAGGGCGCCATCAAAGCGGCGCGCAAGTATGCGTACTTAAAGGACGGCAGGACGGATCACGAGATCATCGCCATGAACCATTCGTTCCACGGACGGACGATGGGAGCGCTCTCGGTGACAGGCACGCCGAAATATCGTGAGGCGTTTGAGCCGGGCATCGGCAATATCCGCTTTGCCGAGCTGAACGATTTTGAGAGCGTGCGCAGTCAGGTTACGGATAAGACCTGCGCGATCCTGTTTGAGACCGTGCAGGGAGAGGGTGGCATCCATCCGGCGGACGAGGAATTTCTGCGCAGGGTGAAGGCGCTCTGCGAGGAAAAAGACATTCTTTTGATTCTGGACGAGATTCAGTGCGGCATGGGACGGACGGGAACGATGTACGCATGGCAGCGCTATGGCGTGAAGCCGGACATCATGGTGAGCGCGAAAGCCTTAGGATGCGGCGTGCCGGTCGGCGCATTTTTACTGACGGAGCATGTCGGCGCGCATTCGCTTGCGGCGGGGGATCACGGGACGACTTACGGCGGCAACCCGTTTGCCTGCGCGGCAATCTGCAAGGTATTGGAGCTTTTTGAAAAGAACCGCGTGCTGGAAAATGTCAACCGTGTGGGTGCCTATCTGGAACAGCGGCTTGATGCGCTTACGCGTTCCTGCGGCAGGATAAAGGAACGGCGCGGTTTCGGGCTGATGCAGGGGCTGGAGTTTGATGTGCCCGTTGCGCCTTATATCAACGCCGCATTGGAAAAAGGTCTGATCCTGATCAATGCAGGACCGAATATCATTCGTTTTCTTCCGGCGCTCATCATCAGCGAGGAGCAGGTGGACGAAATGATCGATATTTTGAAGGCTTGCCTGTCTTTGGACGCGTGAAGCGGGAAGGTGTAAAGTGGTATGAATTTGAAAATGAGACTGGCAGTCGTGCTGTTGATCGTCGGCGCACTGGCGCTGGAAATCTATGCAGGCGCGATCGATACGGAGGAGCGGGAACGCGGCGGGGATATAACATATGTGGCGAAGGATACGATCACGCTCTGGTATACGGATGAACTGCTGACGGACTATTTAAGCAGCGTTGCGCTGGACTATTACGAGGATACCGATATTCATGTGGAACTTACGCTTGTTTCGGGGCTGGAATATCTGGAGACGATCAATCGCAACAGCATTCATGAGACGCAGTATCCCGATATGTTCATTGTCGGAAACGATTCGCTTGGCAAGGCGTATCTTTCAGGGCTTGCAAGTGAGATTAAGGATACGGAGCAGATGCTGACGGATGCGCATTTTTGTGAAACGGCGTTGAATGCGGTGACGTACGACGGGCGTTATGTCGCTTATCCGATGTATTATGAGACCAGTTATCTTTTGTATAACCGGACGTATCTGGAGCAGATTGCGCGGACGGAGGTACTGACAGATTGGTATGAGGCAAAAGAGGACGCGGCAGCCGGAACCGCAGGCGGGGAAGGTGCGGACGGCGGCGCGGAACCCGGAAGTGGGAATGCTGAGGGAGCCGGCGGCGCGGACGGAGAAAGTGCGGATGGTGGAAGTGCGGCGGATGGAAGCGCAGGCATAGAAGGTGCAGAGGACGAAGATACCGGCGCCGGAGGCTGGGGGGAGAGTCTGTTTCTCACGGAGGAGGAACTGCTGGAAAGTCCCGAATTCGCCCGGCATGTGGAGGCACGGATCGAAGCGCTTGTGCCGGACAGCATTGAAGAGATTCTGAATTTTGCCAATGAGTATGATGCGCCCGAAAATGTGGATTCCATTTTCAAATGGGACGTTTCCGATATTTTTTACAATTATTTTTTTGCGGGAGATTCCATTCAGATCGGCGGACCGGCGGGGGATAACCCGAATGTGATCGAGATTTATAATGAGAATACGATCCGCTGTCTGAACATTTATCAGGACTTAAACCAGTTCTTTTCCATTGAAGCGGACACGACGACGTATGCGAGCGTCATGCAGGAGTTCATGGACGGGAAGATCATCTTTACGCTGGCGACGACCGACGCGGTCGCGCGGCTGGAAGCGGCGAAGGCGGAGGAATTGTTCGGCTATGACTACGGCGTTGCGCTGATTCCGGATTTAACGGAGGAGCTGGCGGCGAAAGAGGTGTCGGTGACGAACTGCGTTGCAGTCAACGGCTACAGCGACAAAAAAGAAGCGGCCAACCTGTTTGCAAGGTATATCTGCGTGATCTACGCGGATTCGCTCTATGCAAGAACAGGGAAAGTGTCTGCGCGCAGATATATCCCATATGAGAATCCGGTTTTTGATACGATCGGGCAGGCGTACGAGCTTTCCGTGCCGATGCCGAAGGTTGTGGAGTCGAGCAACTTCTGGGTGGAACTGGAAATGTGTTTTACGAATATCTGGATGGGCGACGACGCGAACGCCACGTTAAAGAGGCTTTCCGAACAGATCAAAAAACAGGTGACGGGAGAAGACGTGGAGGAAGCATATATCGAAATCATCGAGGAGGAAGAAGAGATTTACGAGGATGAGGGCATGGAAGCCGGGACGGACTGATCCTTAAATACAGAACGTGCATGAATAAAAATCCAATCGGCGGACATCCTTTTCACAAAAAGGGCAGGATGCTCTTTCAGAGTGAAAAGGAGTCCGATATGATTGGATTTTTGATTGCCATGTTATCCGGAGCGCTCATGAGCGTGCAGGGTGTTTTTAATACGCAGGTGTCTAAGACGGCGGGGACATGGACGACGAACGCGTTTGTGCAGCTGACCGCGTTTATTGTCTGTCTGGCGGCATGGGGTGCTACGGAGCGCAGCTCGTTTGGCGCGCTGCTCAAGGTGGAGCCGAAATATATGCTGCTCGGCGGCGTGCTCGGCGCGCTGATCACGCTGACCGTCATCAAAAGCATGGCGGCGTTGGGGCCCGCGTTTTCGACGATGCTCATCGTGACGACGCAGGTAACGGCAGCGTACCTGATCGAGGTATTCGGTCTGTTTGGCGTGGAAAAGGCGGAATTTGAGATACGTAAGCTGATCGGTCTCCTTGCGGTGATCGGGGGAATGATCCTTTTTGAATGGAAATCAAAGTGAAAAAAGCAAAATCGTACTTGTTTTTCAAAATTATATATCATACAATAGTTACACGGTTATCATATGTAACAGGAATTTATGCGAAAAAAAGAATATATCGGATGTTTAGTGGTACTCGTGCTGATGTATGCGTGGGTTCTTCCGGGATGCGGCAGACAGGGCGGCGTTTTTTATGAGACGGCGCAGGATGCGGTCGGCGGTCTGTCCGGCACGGAAGCCGGAGCAGGCAGGACTGCGGAAAGCGGCGCGGGTACAGGAAATGCAGGGATGGAAGCCGGGAACGGTGGAAATGCGGCGGCAGGAGGAAATGACAGCGCGGGAAATACGGCGGATGGCGGCAGCGGCGTGTATGCACAGGACGCGCAGACGCCGCGCCCGATCTATATACATATTTGCGGCGCCGTGATGCATCCGGGTGTCTATGAGGTAGCCGAGGACAGCAGGCTCTATGAGGTGATCGTCCTTGCGGGCGGTCTGTGCGCGGATGCGTGCGATTATCTTGTCAATCAGGCGCAGAGCCTGACGGACGGGATGCAGATATACATTCCGACCATGGAGGAGGCGCGGGCGCTTGCGGACGGAACGCGGACGCCCGGCGCGGGTACAGTAGGCGGGACGCAGACATTCGGTACGAGTGCGGCGGACGGGATACAGGATTTTGGCGCTGCAGCAACGAATGGAGCGCAGATTCCGGGTGTGCAGGGACAGACGACACAGGGACAGGCAGTGGATGCGGATGTTTCTGCCGGCGCGGATGTTCAGGCGGGACAGCAGGAGAGCGGGGCAAGAGATACGCGTCTTGACTTAAACAGCGCGACAAAGGAACAACTTATGACGCTTCCGGGCGTCGGCGAGACGAGGGCGGGAGCGATCATCGCTTACCGCGAAGCGCACGGCGGTTTCCGTACGGTTGAGGAATTGATGGAGGTAAACGGCATCAAACAGGGTGTCTATGACCGTTTGAAAGAAATGATAAAGGTGTAGGGAAAATGGGAAAGAGAGTGTTGGTCGTCGATGATGAAAAACTGATTGTAAAAGGAATCCGTTTCAGCCTGGAGCAGGACGGGATGGAAGTGGACAGCGCGTTTGACGGGGAAGAAGCGCTGGAGAAGGCGCGCAGCGGACAATATGATATGATTCTGCTTGACGTGATGCTGCCGAAGCTGACCGGCTTTGAAGTATGCCAGCAGATCAGGGATTTTTCGAACGTTCCGATCGTCATGCTGACGGCAAAGGGCGACGATATGGATAAAATCTTGGGACTGGAGTACGGCGCGGATGATTACATCACAAAACCGTTCAACATTCTGGAAGTAAAAGCGCGCATCAAGGCGATCATGCGGCGCATGGGCGCAAAAGAGAAAAAAGCAAAAACGGTAGAATACGGGGAGCTGAACTTAGACTGCGAATCGAGACGCGTTTATATCGCGGGCAGAGAAATGAATCTGACGGCAAAGGAATTTGACGTGCTCGAACTGCTTGTCCTAAATCCGAATAAAGTATACAGCCGCGAGAATCTCTTAAAGCTCGTGTGGGGCGCCGATTATCCGGGCGATGTGCGCACGGTAGACGTTCATATCCGGAGACTGCGTGAAAAGATCGAGACCAACCCGAGCGAGCCGAAGTATGTGCATACCAAGTGGGGTGTCGGTTATTTTTTCAAAGGATAAGGCAGGGATATGCGTCAAAAAATAAAGCAGCTTCTTTCGGGAATCAAACCTCTGCGCAGCTTTTTGGCGCGCATATTCGTGATCATTGTTTTGGTGGGCAGTCTGCCCGGTCTTTTTCTGCGTTACGGGATATTGGCGACTTATACGGAGCGGGCGGTCTCCCTGCGCATTTCCGATGTGCAGACGCAGGGAAGGATTCTCGCCAATCATCTTGTGACCTATAATTATCTCCAGGATTCCACGTCCGAGGTCATCAACGCGGAATTATCCCAGTTAGCGGAAGTTTATAACGGAAGAGTATTGATCGTCGATCAGAATTTTAAGGTGATCAAGGATACTTACGGTCTCAGTGTCGGAAAGATCATGATCTCCGAGGAGATCATCAAGTGTTTTAACGGCGAGAACACGACCAATTATGATGAAAAAAATCAATATATCGAAATGACGATTCCGATCACGGTGTCGGTCGAGCAGACAAATCCGGAACTGCCGGGCACGCAGCAGATCGTTCAGGGTGTGATCCTGATCAGCGTATCGACGGAGAGTACGCATACGACGCTGCAATTACTTAATCGGAACGCGATCCTGGTTGAGCTTGCTCTTTTTATCCTGATCGTCGGGGTGGCAGGCGGGATCGCATACCTGGTCACGCGCCCGTTCCATCATGTGACGAGCGAGATCCAAAAGCTGCAGGCGGGACATTTCAACGAGAAGATTTCCGTGCCGGAGTATTTGGAGACGGAGCGTATTTCCGATGCGTTTAACGAATTATACGCAAGAATCCGCGTGTTGGATGAGTCGCGGGACGAGTTTGTGTCCAATGTCTCCCATGAATTGAAGACGCCGATGGCGTCCATGAAAGTGCTTGCGGATTCTCTTTTGATGCAGGAGGATGTACCGGCGGAACTGTACCGCGAATTTATGGTGGATATTGCGGACGAGATCGACCGGGAAAATAAGATCATCAACGACCTGCTCTCTCTTGTCAAGATGGACAAAACAAAGGCGGACTTAAATATTTCACAGACGGACATCAACGCGCTTTTGGAGCTGATCTTAAAAAGACTGCGTCCGATCGCGATCAAGCGGGATGTGGATATGACGCTGGAGTGCATCCGCCCGGTCGTGGCCGAGGTGGACGAGGTGAAGCTGACGCTGGCGATCTCGAATCTGGTCGAAAATGCGGTCAAATACAATAATGAGCATGGATGGGTAAAGGTGCTCTTAGATGCGGATCATCAGTATTTTACCGTGGAGGTGTCGGATTCCGGCATCGGTATCCCGGAGGAGGCGATGGATCACATCTATGAACGTTTTTATCGTGTGGATAAGTCGCATTCGCGCGAGATCGGCGGAACGGGATTAGGACTTGCCATCACAAGAAGCGCGGTTCTGATGCACCGGGGGACGATCAAGGCGGCAAGCGCGCCGGGTGAGGGGACGACGTTTGTCGTGAAGATTCCGCTCATTTATGTGAAGTGAGGCGTCAGCAGCCAAAGCGGCAGCAGCGAAAGCGGCTGCGGCAAAGGCGGCTGTGACAAGCGGCTGCGGCGGGCGGCATGGAGGAATGAAAAGATGACAGGAATAGGAAAGAAGCTTGCGGCGGCAGCGCTTGTCCTCGTGCTGATGCTTGCGGGCGGCTGCGGCGGGCGTGATGCCGAAATTGACGAAAATACGGTGGAGTATGGCGTTTATTTTTTGAATAGCGAAGAGACAAAGGTGCTGGCAGTAGAGACGAACGTGTCTCACAGCGATATTAAGACGGAGCTGTCGGCGCTGATCGAGACCATGCAGAGAAAACCGGAGGATGTCTCCATGCACGCGCCGCTCGACTATGCGTTTGGCGTCAATTCCGTTACGCTGAACGGCGAGCAGGTCATCGTCAATTTTGACGAGCATTATCTGGAACTCAAATCGACAACGGCGGTGCTCATCCGGGCCGCCATTGTGCGCACCTTAACGCAGGTGGAGGGCGTGACCTGCGTCAGCTTTCAGATCAACGGACAGCCGCTCACGGATTCTTTCGGGAATCCGCTCGGCATTCTGACTGCGGATATGTTCGTGGACAACGCGGGTACGGAGATCAATGCCTATGAAACGACAACGCTGACGCTGTATTATACCAATGAGGCGGGCGATATGCTTCTTTCCGAGAAGCGCGAGATTGAATACAACAGTAATATTGCGCTGGAGCGGATCGTCGTGGATCAGGTTCTGGCGGGACCGCAAAAAAGAGACGCCTATCCGACCGTGAATCCGGAGACGGGGATCATTTCGGTTTCCATCAAGGATGGAATATGTTATGTAAACTTAGATCAGGATTTTTTGACGCAGGTGTATAATGTGACGTCCGAGGTCACGATCTATTCTATCGTCAACTCGCTGGTTGAGCTTGGGGGCATCAATCAGGTGCAGATTTTAGTGGAGGGGGAGTCGGATCTGATGTATCGCGAAAAGATCAGTCTGAACACCCTGTTTGAGAGAAATTTGGAGCTGATCGAAAAATAACGATCTGCTTATGAAAAGACCATTATGTACAGTATGTCTGCTGATCGCGGCAGCGATCGCGGTGCGCGTATTCCTGACGGTGCCGGGGACTTCGGCTGCGGAGGGACGTTCGGAAATGTCGGAAGCTCCGGCAGCCGCGCGGGAGTTCGAGGAAGCGGTGCCGGGAACTTCGGCAGCCGCGGAGGGAACCGGAGAAGTGCCGGGGACTTCGGCAGCAGGGCAGGGAACACCGGACGGCGCTGCGGGGAGCGCAGACAGTGCAACAGAGAATGCGGCGTTGCAATATGTGCCGGAGGCGCTGCGGGACACGGTCATGCGCGGGGAGCGCGTGCGCGTATCCGGGCAGGTGTATCAATGCCGTATTTATGAAGATCAAATTGTTCTCTGGCTTCAAAAAATCGCCGTCTCAGGCGAAGAATCCGGGACTGTTCGGTCCGGAGGATCCTCAAAAGAAATGTGTATCTGTTATTGTGAAAAAAGCACGGTGCCGCAGATTGGCAGCGTGATTCTGGCGGAGGGCACGCCTGATGTGTTTTCCTGCGCGCGGAATCCCGGAGAATTTGATTCGGCGTTCTATTATTGGACGCAGGGAGCGGCATTTCGTGTCAAAAACGCGAAACTGCTGTCCGTATCTAAAAGCCGTATGCCGTTTCGGGCGGCACTCTTTCGCATACAGCAATCTGCGCGTGCGCTGCTTTTTACCTATCTGCCGGAACGGGAGGCGGGAGTGCTCTGCGCGATGCTGCTCGGTGATAAGACGTCACTGGACGATGAAGTGCGCAGCCTTTACAGTCAGAGCGGAATTGCACATGTGCTTGCCATTTCCGGTGTCAAGATGTTATCTTTGGTATCCCCCTACCCTTTGAAAAAGCCCGTAAATTGGGCGTTTGTGGGGTTACATATCGCTGAAAGTTACATTATTTTTCAGGGCATTTTGGGGCAAATATCTTCGCATTGTCCTAGTTGGGGCAGAGGGGGATAAAGGTTAGAAGTACAATCTTGCAAAAGTATCTACAATTCTGCAAAAGCAAATAAAATTCCGCAAAAGTTATACTGTTCGGCAAAAGGAGAATAAGCGTATGGCATATAAAGAATATAGAAAATTAACGGTTTCAGAGCAGTCAGGGTATAGACACAGCCGTACACCTGCAATAAGAATCCAAGGAAGGTGGCTTGAAGAACTTGGGTTTGAAATGGGAGACCGGGTAGATGTTAAATGTGAAGACGGACGACTGATCATTACGAAGGAGAATGAAATATGGAGCGAATAAAGCGTGATAACCAATAAAGAACTAAAATTAATAAACAAACAATATTTTACGGTACTGCAAGCGGGTGGATTTGCTATAAGCATTCAATCCAATAATACAAAACACTACTGGCATTTGGTTATCGAAGAATATCCTCGTTTCCGGCATTACAAAGTGTATCATAAGCATAAGCGGTCAGATGAGTTTCATGCCCATAGGGACGAGCCTAATCTGCAAACTGCTTTGTGGCATATTATGGAGCATGATAGATTTCAGATGAATGGAAGGAAATAACAGCGGCATGGACGAGCAGCCGATTGGCTACTCGTCTTCTTCCGTAAACAGGTCAAGCTGCTGATTATTGTCAGCTTCCTTTTTATTGACTTTATGTGTGAATAGCTGGTCGAAGGGAAGTTTGTTGCTCCGTCCGCTTTTGTTGTATGCCATAAGAAGTGCTTCAGCATAGCCGGCAGAGCCGGGGCGGCGCTCTCTGGCAGTTCTTGAAATTTCCTTGACGGAACACTGACCGACCTTCTCTTTAAAAATATTGTCATTCAGGTCATCTCCATAGGCATTAATCATACGGGCAACTCCGTTCAGCATATTGGAACTGAAGGATTGTGGTGCGCCTTCCCATGTCCCAATGCAGAGGCGGAGAACACGGTCAAGGGATTGTAGCCCATAGCGGTCATAGATTTTTTCAAGCGTGGCGACTGCACATATTCCATTTGGCGTTGCGGATGGCGTGATGGCAAGGTTATAGGATTCCACTAATTCCTTGATAATGATGTGCTTGTCGCTGTCTGCTTCAATATTTGCCATAAATACTTCATACGGAAGCAGAGGCTTCACATACTTCATCTGATTGGCAAAAATATCTGCTTCATGCTCATATTCAAGCTCATCATATATCATGCACCATACAGGCGTTTCACGGGAGCCGGACACCATTGCGATGATTTCAATGGTGTGCTGCCCGTTAAATACATAATTGATTCCGTCACGGCGGCTCACTTTGACAGGATTAATCTGGCACAGGTCAAAGTGGGCGGCTGCCTTTTGGACGTGCTTGATTGAGAGGTTGCGTTGGTACTCCTGATTGGATACAAGATTTTTAATCGGTATCTGCTCAAAGTGTACATTAGGAACATACTGTGATAACTGTTCATCCATTTTTTTCGTTCTCCTTTAAAAATTCCTGCATCTGCGTGGCTGCATTTTTTAATAAAGTCAGTTGCTCTGATAGCTTATGGCGGGCTGACTCACTGGTGTTTGGAAGTTCCGCAGTGTTTTTGGCGCGCTCAATGGAACTGATCCATGAGGGAATTGTGAGTGTGAGACTGGATAATTCCGCATCAGGATCATATTCAGGGATTTCCTTAATCGGCATTGAGGGCGTTTCCTTTTTCTTTGCTATGGGGATAGAGGGTATGCGCTGCCATTGCAGTTCGTGCCTCATTTCCGAATAGCCGATACGCTCAATATTATTTTCCGACAGGCTGGTGTCCAAAGCACATACCTCATCCCGTGGAAGCCGGGAGAGTTCGATGATATTATCATGGGATATGCGAAGTCTGCCGGACAGTATTTTATTGACAATAGCCTGATTCTTTGCAAGCACATTATCGAGTGCCTTTGCATAGATGCCGTATTTATATATCGTGCCGGCTACGAGATTACACTCTCTGCCGATTATCCCGGCAATCCTATATTGGTATCCACGGTGCTTGGGGCTGATACCCGGCACTTCCAGCCGTGCAGTGTATAGTTCTTTTTCTGCTTCATAGTATTTTCCGATGAGGTATTTTCTCATCTCTTCCGGCAGGTCGGTGCGGGATAGCTGTTTTTTGCATATCCAGCTGACGATTTCGGCACGGTTGCTGAATACCATATCAAATGTATAAAGCGGAAGTTCCTGCTTCTTGCAGATTTCATATCTTTTATGTCCGTCTATAATAATATTGTTCCATATTCCGATTTTGTGGCGGCAGCCGTTTGAGAGAATGTCTTGTTCCAAAGCGGAATACTCTTCATCCGAAACAGGATATATCAGTGTTTTAAATTCAATGTCCGTTGTCAGTTCATTCATAGTGCGCTTCCTCAATTTTCTTCAATAAGTATGCTTTCACTCAGGGAAAAGAAAGCAATACCATCTTTGGTGCTGATTTTGCCGTATAAGCGGTATGATTGGTTGGTTTCAAGGTGCGTACCGACAGACATCAGCTTTTCCATAAAATAGGTACTGTATAGTTCGCAGCAGTCGGGGGAATTTATATACATCCTGTAGGAAGGACGGTCATTCCGTGTGCTTCTTTTTACGGCGATTTTCTTATCCGTTGGATTTATCAGAAGCTGGATATATTCAGGATTCCCAAGCAGCTGAAGTGTGCAGCGATGTATCCGTATGCGGTTCTTTTTCAGGTCAATGCACAGAATCGGTGGTTGTAATGATTGCTTGCTCAAGGGCGGTTTCCTCGCTTTCTTTTTTGGTGTCCTGTATGCCGAATACAGCATATCCGTCAAATATATTTATTTGAAGGGATTTGCGGTGTTCTTCCACAGGCAGTCCGAATTGGTTTTTCCATTCCTCCGGGTACATAGCCGTTCGTGAGGACTGAGTCCTTCCATCCGTGTCGGTGGTGCATTTGAAGATTTCAGGAGTGTTCAGGTCAAATATGAACAGCAGCTCATCGCCGGACTTTATCAGCTTTCCAAGCAGCTTATACCTGTAATCAGGACTCCATCCCATGAGGGAGAGAATTTTTGCGTAAAACACTTTACAGGTTATCTGCTTGGGAGAGCGTTTTTTGGTGCTTGCAGCACTCCAACGGAAAGAATCTTTGTCAGATTCTGAGCATGGGCGTACAGCCAGCTTTTTCTCCTCACGGTTGACGAGTATCTGTACATAATCCGTGTCAGGGAGTTTCTTTACACAGGCGGTATTGACTGATATTTTGTTTTTGCTGAAGGTAAAGGAAGGCTCGTAAATGTGTGCGAAAAACTCTCCACGCACGACCTGATATCCGTCATAGCTGAAGGAACTGTCCTCTATAACCTCCATATCCTTCTTTGAAGGCTCTTTATTCATGCTGTGTCTCCTGTTTCATATTATCCATTATGCTGTTTATGTGCTGGCGGAGTTCATCAATCCCCGTGGGTTTAAGTTCAGGCTCTTTATAGGGTTTTCCTGCCATGTCGGTATGCCATTTGACATTGTCAGGGAATCGGGAAAACTCCTCTGCCTGTGCCTGTTTATAATAGTTGTTTCCAAAAGTGTCAGCCCATGTTTCGGGATAGGCAAGGACACTTTTCCTGCTTCCCATGAATGGTGTCATGGTATCATCATTTTCTGTTCCCAAGGCTTCCGTGGGAATGAAAACCTCAGTATCGCTGACATCAAACAGCAGCACGGATTCCCCGTCTTTCTCACGAAGCTGTCCTAAGATGCGGTATTTACAGTTGATGTTCCAACCGAATACTTTATAGATGGTTGGAAGAAATGCGTTTCCACTTATCGGGCGGGGAAGGAGTGAAGCATCATGCAGCCGTGACCACTGCATATGGTTACGGTTGTCCTTCGTGCAGCTCCGCACAGCAATAGAGCGTTTCATTGGGTGGATAAGCATTTCAACATATATGCTTTTGTCAAATCTCCGCACGGCTATCGTGTTAAATTTGATGTCGGAAGCGGAAAAGGTCACACTGATTTTGTCAGCGGTATCAAAAAACTGTGCCCTTGCCACTTCATATCCCCTTAAATCAAAATCGCCTGTCTGTGCAGTGACTTCGTCAGGGCTTGGCGGTGTGGGGGACGGCGAATCCACGCTGCTGCTTGCGGCATAATAGTCATCAGCTTTAAATCCGGCCCATCGAGGATTCACAGGGACATATCCTTTCAGGACACCATCCGGGATGACACGGAGTTCAGGGAGAAATCCTTTATTTCCATATTTCGCATTGCTGATGAGCCGTTGGACAGCAATAAAATCGTCACGGCTGATGATGGCTTCATGGTGGTCCTTATGCCGGTACTGGTTTCTGTCCTGATTATTTTTCTTGGATTTGTGGTCGAGAAAACTCGGAGTCCAAGTTTTTCTTGCCAGCACATCCCCGCAGTGCCGTTCGTTTTGGAGTATCTGCAATATGGAACTTGCTGACCATTCAGTGTTGCCCTTTTTGGTACTTTGGCCGAAAGCAGTCAGCGTATCGGCAATTTGCTGACAGGTATATCCGTACAGATACATATAAAAAATGAGGCGGACTATCTTGGCTTCATCTTCGTTTATGACGAGGTTGCCGTCCTCGTCCTGATCATATCCGAGAAGGGTGGGAGTGAGAAAAATCCCCCTTCGGAATCGCATTTCAATAGAAGCATTCATGATTTCGCTTTTGGTATGGCTTTCCTCCTGTGCCATCATTGCCATAATGGAGAGCATTACTTCGCTGTCCTCGTCCAGAGTGTATATGTGTTCAGTTTCAAAAAACACTCCGACAGGCGGTGCGAGCTTCTTCAGGTCCCGTTCTATCTTAATGCAGTCAACAATATTTCTTGCAAAGCGGGATACGCTCTTGGTTACAATCATGTCGATTTTTCCCTGCTCGCAGTCCTTTACCATTTCAATGAAACTGTCCCTGTGCTGCAGGGATGTCCCGGAAATACCTTCATCCGCATAGATTTTCACAAGAGTCCAATTTGGATGGTTGTTTACAAAATCATTGTAATGGTTTTTCTGCAGCTCATAAGAAGATGTCTGGTTTGGATCATCCGTGGATACCCTCGCATACACTGCCACACGGAGCTGGACATCGGATTTATGTATGTTTTCTTTTTCACGGGCAGGGATAAAGTCCAGCTCGTTTGGATCAATGCCCTTGTAGCGCTCACGGATTCTGCGTTTCCGCTCATCTGCATCAATAATGTTTTCTTCGATTTCCTTCATGGCGATATCCTTTCAAAAGCAATATGCCCTTTATTATATTTTTTTCATTACAAAAGAAAATAAACCGCAGATTAAGCATTTAACCTGTGGTTTATTCTTGAAGGAGAAAAAATATGTTTTAATTTGTGGCTATTCATTTTTTCAAAGGCTCCAACGGTTAGCGTGCAGGATATCACGCACGGAACGGATAAGTTCAAAAATGAGCCTTTTTTCATTCTGTGAACATTCTGCCAACAGCAGGTCAATGTCTGTCTGGTAATCGGTAGGATTGTGAAGCTGATTGCCGGTCAGGAGTTCGTCCATTGTCACGCCGAGTGCATTTGAAACGCGGATTAAGGTTTCAAGGCTCGGTTTCTTTTTTGCCGTTTCTATGTAGCTGACATACGGAACGGACATATCAATCAGTTCTGCAAGATTTTCCTGTGTGATTTTCTGCTGCAAGCGGAGTTCCCTTATTCTTCTGCCTATAAGTTCATAATTTACCACTATTTCGCACCTCCTTCCGGGTATGTTTTGAAGGGGCTGGCGGCACACTTTTTTTATGAAGTGGACTGGTATTAGTCCCATTAAATTATGATAAGTGATTACACTTACTATACAAAGGACTAATTTGAGTTCAGAAAGAGGTACGCATATGGAGCAGAAGATTAAGCAGGATGAAGTTATCCATATTGGAGAAAACATCCGTAAAATTAGAAAACAGCGGAAAATAGGACAGACGGAATTGGTAAAGAAGCTCCACCTACTCGGAGAGCCGATGACCAGAGAAACACTCGTAAAGATTGAGAGAGGGATACAGCATATAAAGGCATCACAGCTTAAGGTAATCAGGGATGCGTTGGGAACAACATATGACGAGTTATTAAAGGAAGAATAGTGCAGTTCAGGGGAACGGCACTATTTTTTATTGTGTTTTTATATGTAAATTATAGTCGGAAAAAGAATAAAAAACACTTGTAAGTGTTCGCTTTCTCGAATATAATAAACAGTAGCTTCTGAGATGGAGGGAAAATTATGGAATATATGACATCGGCAGAATTTGCAGAAAAGTGGAATATATCTCAAAGACGGGTTGCGATTTACTGCAAGGAGGGCAGAATCAAAGGCGCAGTCCTTAAAGGGCGTATGTGGATGATACCAGCAGATGCAGAAAAACCAAAAGACCCTCGAAGAGTACAAAATATTGGACAGTAGGCGTGGTATAATGAGTAAACCAAGAAATAACGGAGGATGGCAAAATGGCTGACAATAAAAAAGAACAGGAACGGGAAGAACTCCATAGGGCAATATGGTCAATTGCAGATGACTTGCGGGGCAGCGTGGATGGATGGGATTTTAAATCCTATGTTTTGGGTATTATGTTTTACCGTTACATATCGGAGAATCTGACAAATAAAATAAACGAGGATGAAATCGAAGCCGGGAACACAGACTTTGATTATACGCAGTTATCAGACGAGGATGCGGAACAGGCCCGTCAGGATATGGTAAACACAAAGGGGTTTTTTATACTGCCGTCTGAATTGTTCCAGAATGTGCGGAAGAGGGCGAAGGACGATGAAAACCTCAATATGACTTTGGAATCAGTTTTCAGGCACATTGAGGATTCTGCAAAGGGAAGCGGAAGCGAGGATGACTTTGCCGGGTTGTTCGACGATATTGATGTAAACAGCAATAAGCTGGGCGGCACGGTAGCAAAGCGCAATGCGAAATTGGTAAAACTCTTGGACGGCATTGGGGAAATGCATCTTGGAGATTATAAGGATAATACGATAGATGCCTTTGGCGATGCGTATGAATTTTTGATGAGTATGTATGCATCCAATGCAGGAAAAAGCGGCGGGGAATTTTTTACGCCGCAAGAGGTATCCGAACTTCTTACAAGGATTGCTGTTGTTGGAAAAACCGAGGTCAATAAAGTATATGATCCGGCGTGCGGCTCAGGCTCTCTGTTATTGAAGGCTGCAAAAATTTTAGGGAAAGACAATGTGCGGCAGGGATTCTACGGACAGGAAATCAATATAACGACTTATAATTTGTGCCGAATTAATATGTTCCTGCACGACATTGACTATGATAAGTTTGATATTGCACATGAAGATACATTGGTTTCTCCGAAACATTGGGATGATGAGCCGTTTGAGGCGATTGTGTCGAATCCTCCGTATTCGATTAAATGGGAGGGCGATGACAATCCGGTGCTGATTAATGATGCGCGTTTCGCTCCGGCGGGTGTGCTTGCACCAAAGTCGAAGGCTGACCTTGCTTTTATAATGCATTCCCTGTCATGGCTTGCCACGAATGGAACGGCTGCCATCGTATGCTTTCCGGGTATTATGTATCGAGGCGGGGCAGAAAAGAAAATCCGTCAGTATCTGATTGATAATAACTTTGTTGATTGTATCATTCAGCTGCCGGACAACCTTTTCTTTGGTACAAGTATAGCAACCTGCATCATGGTATTGAAGAAGAGTAAGAGCGAAAACAGTACCCTTTTTATAGATGCCTCAAAAGAATTTATTAAAATCACTAATAACAATAAACTGACAGAAGAGAATATCAGTAAGATTGTAGATGTTTTTGTTTCTCGTGAAGATAAGCAGTATTTTTCACGCTTAGTGCCAAATAGTGAAGTGGCAGAGCAGGATTACAATTTATCCGTCAGCACTTATGTTGAGAAGGAAGATACAAGAGAGAAAATTGATATTGTAAAACTGAATGCAGAAATCAAGGAAATTGTAGCAAGGGAAGAAAAACTCCGAATAGAGATTGACAAGATCATTGCGGAAATCGAGGTGGAAGCATGACAGATAAAGAACGGATAAAAAAACTGATTGATAATCCCAAGAAGCCTAATATTAGTGAGTGGGTTTATGAAGTTGAGGCATTTTTACAAGATACAAAAGATGAAACAGCAGAATCCAAAAAGTTAATTGATGGAATAAAAATGCAGGGCGAATCTTTTTCAAGGTGCGAGCATTTAGTATCATTGTTAAAACAGATATATAAAAGAAAGTACGATGCGATTATGTTGCCACCTATAACAAAGAGGAATCAGATATTTGTTGCGATGATGTTTTCCGATGGGATTGATTATATATATGAAAATGCGTATAAGCCAGCGATACAAGAGCATAATTTTTCCGCTATGCGTATAGATAAGAAAACTTTTACAGGCTCTATTA
>JAMPHA010000019.1:0-47409 GCA_023663615.1 Clostridium sp.
ATTTAATCTGCGGTAAAACTGCAGTAGGTGGGTACTTTATTTCGCCGCGTTACATGGTGGCAAGGACTATCATGTTTGACAAGGAGCTGAAAGAACTGCTGGCAAGCTATCCGGATGCGGTCTGCGTCAATATCGGGTGCGGTTTGGATGACCGTTTTTTGCGGGTGGACAACGGAAAAATCGAATGGTTCAATGTGGATCTTCCGGATTCCATAGAAGTCAGAAAAAAGGTTTTTGCGGAGATAGAGCGCGAACATATGCTGGCAGGGAGTATCCTGGAACCGGATTGGATGAGAGATATTCCGAAAGAGCGTGTTACGATCGTGATCGCAGAGGGACTGCTCATGTATTTTTCAAAGGAACAGGTGCGTACGATTCTGCACAACATCACCGGTTCTTTTGAGCGGGGATTCCTGCTTGCGGAGCTGATGCACCCTAAGATGATGAAGGAGAAGGTGCATGACACGGTAAAGCATACGAACGCAAAATTTGGCTGGGGAACGAAAACGGGAAAAGAATTGTCTGAGCTTGATCCGGCGTTGAAACTGATAAAAGAACAGAGCTTTTGGGAAGAAATGAAGAAATATACATTTGCGGGAAAGCTTGGCAGTCTGTTAGCGAAAGATTTTAATAACAGGCTGGCTGTTTACAGATGGGAGAGAGAGGCGTAAATGGAATTCCATTTCAAAAAAGGAGTTTATCACTTAAACGATCAGAGCAATTTTAATTTTCAGTTAAACCGTGTCGTCATGTGGGACGGCGGCGACTTGGAGGAGATCAAAAAGGTCGGACCGAAGATCAGGACCAGCGAGGACTGGAAGCGGGAGCTGATCGCCCTCGGAGATCAGGCGGTGTCGGAAGGTCGGACGGAAAATGCGATCGCCTATTACCGGATGAGCGAGTTCTTCATGTATGACGGCGATCCGGATAAAAAAGCCTACTATGTGAAGGCAACGGAAATGTTTTACGACTATTACAAGTCTGTGTTTGACAGCGGCGAGGTGGAGCGGTACGAGGTGCCCTATGAAGATGTGGTCCTGCCGGTCATGGCGGCAAAGGCAAAAGGGGAGGAAAAGGACGTCATTTTACTGCATGGCGGGAATGACAGTTATTTTGAAGAATTTTTTATCCCTATGCGGTATCTGGCGGAGAACGGTTTTACGACCTATCTGTTTGAAGGGCCGGGTCAGGGCGGCGTGATGCGGGTGCAGGGAAAGCATTTTACTCATGAGTGGGAACGACCGGTGAAAGCAGTTCTTGATTATTTTCATCTGGATGATGTGACGATCATCGGCGCATCCCTCGGCGGGATGCTGGCGCCCCGTGCGGCGGCGTTTGAAAAGCGGATCAGGCGGGTGATCGCGTGGAGCGTTTTCCCGAATTTCAGGGATGTGATTTTGTCCGCATCCAGTCCGAACGAGGAACGGCGTATGAAGCTGGCGAAATGGCTGCTGGATCACCATTGCAAAGGAATCATCAACATGGTATTTAACAAGCTGGCGAAAAAGGATGAAATGATCCGCTGGGGATTGGAGCATGGAAAGTATGCCTATGAGGCAAAAGATGCCTACGGGTACGCTCAGAAGATGAATCAATTCCAGATGATGGACATTGCGGACAGGATCACGCAGGATATTCTGATCGTCGGGGCAAATAAAGACCATTTTATCCCGTACACGATGATCGGGGAAGAAATCAACGCCCTGAAAAATGTACATTCCCTGACATTCCGATTGTTCACGGACAAAGAGGACGCCTGCAACCACTGCAACTGCGGAAATGTAAAGCTGACCTTCGACACGTTTATGAATTGGATCATGCAGATGAAGATGTGAGGCTGCGCCGTACGAGACCACACTTATTGTTTTTGGTCTTGCCGTTACGGGAGGCTGGATTGTTGGAAATCAGAGCGGATACTTAAAAAAACATCCGGCGAAAGACGAAAAAAAGAATCAGCGGAGGACCATGTTCTTGCGATGGAATGGTAAATGGCGTATAATTTGATAAAACGGACAGAAGGGAGCGCATATGTATAACCCCCAGTTGGAAACCTTTATCCGGGCAGCGGATGCAGGGAGCTTTCATAAAGCCGCGGAACAATCCCACATAACGCCGACTGCGGTGATAAAGCAGATCAATTCCCTTGAGTCGGAGCTGGATGCGGCGTTGTTTACGCGGACACACCGCGGACTGATTCTAACCCGCGCCGGCGAATCTTTTTACAAAGATGCAAAATATATGATCGAGTATGGCCGTAAGGCAAAAGCGCGTGCGAAAGCCGCAATGCAGGAGGAGACCAGCGTTGTCCGCATCGGCACGTCGCCCATGACGCCGGCACAGCTTTTGACGGATTTGTGGCCCCAGATTCATCAATATTGCTCCGATATTAGCTTTCAGCTTGTGCCGTTTGAGAATACGCCGGAAAACGCCAGAGAGATTTTGAAAAACCTCGGAGAGCATATTGACATTGTGACCGGAATTTTTGATGAAACATTGCTTGACCTGCGCGAATGTGCGGGATTTGAGATTTCAAAAGAGCCGATCTGCTGTGCCGTTTCCCTCTATCATCCGCTCGCGAAAAAGGACAAGCTGACCGTGGAGGATCTGTATGGAGAGAATCTCATGATGATTCATCGAGGCTGGAGTCGTTTTATGGACGAGGTGCGGGATGAGCTTTCGAGGAAGCATCTGCCTGTTCATCTTTTGGATTTTGATTTTTATGACGTGGATGTTTTTAACCAGTGCGAGCGGCACAAAAACGTTATGCTTGTGATAGAAAAATGGTCGTGCGTCCATCCAATGATGAAAGTGATTCCCGTGGATTGGGAATATGCAATTCCTTTTGGGATCCTGTATCCGCCGCAGCCGAACAACATGCTGAAAAGGTTTTTGAACGCGGTCCGGCAGGTGGTATCCGTAAGTTGACAGGTTTGTCATATTATGTCGAAGCGCCGGAACATACAAAAAGGGTTCCGCCAGTGATAACTTAAAGTATATACTGCTACACGAATCGAGACTTCTCATGAAGTCTCGATTTTTTTATAATGTAGGAAGAAAAACGGCAGTCTATGAAAAATTTGCAAAACGCGAAATTTTCAACGCAGGGAAAAAGGGAGGACAAAAAATGAGCAATCAAGCGTATGTAACATTGAATAACGGCGTACAGATGCCGCTGGTAGGGATCGGGACCTTTCTGCTTTCCCCGGATGAGGCGGAAAACTCCTGTATCAGCGCCTTGAAAGACGGTTATCGTCTGATCGACACGGCCAATGCCTACATGAACGAGAAAGCGGTGGGCCGTGCCATGAAAAAATCCGGTGTGCCGAGGGAGGAAATCTTTCTTGAGACAAAGCTGTGGCCGTCTTTCTATGAGCAGGAGGATGCGGTCGAAAAGACGCTGGAACGTCTGGACACGGACCATATCGACCTGCTTTTGATTCATCAGCCTGCCGGAAATTATATTGCCGGATATAAGTTGATGGAGAAGGCATACAAGGCAGGGAAAGTGAAAGCGATCGGTCTTTCTAATTTTACAAAGGAACAAATCGAGGAGATTCTTACCGTCTGCGAGGTAAAGCCTTCGATCTTACAGACAGAGGTGCACCCTTATTCGCAGGAGAAGGAACTGAAGGCATTTCTTGATAAAGAAGGAATCCTGATTCAGGCGTGGTACCCACTGGGACATGGCGATAAGGCGCTCCAGCAGGAGGCCGTATTTTCGGAGCTTGCCGCGAAGTACGGCAAATCCAATGCCCAGATTATCCTGCGCTGGCACACGCAGGCGGGCAACATTGTTATCCCCGGCTCCAAGAATCCCGACCATATCCGCGCGAACTTTGATCTTTTTGACTTTGCCCTGACAAATGAGGAAATGGAGAAAGTTGCCGCTCTGAATAAGGATGTGCGGTATTATCACAGCACGCCGGAGCTGCTGGAGTCCTATGTGAAGATGGTTCCGCCGGTGGACGAGCAGAAGTAAGCGCCGGAGACGGGAATGCTTCTAAATATAACTGCATATAACTGCGCAAAGCAGTTATAAATAAAAAATCGGAGGAATTGACAATGAGAAAAAATTTTGGAAAGAAAACATGGTTTTATCCGCTCCCGGTGCTGATCATCGGAAGCTATGACAAGGAGGGCAGAGCGGACGCGATGAATGCGGCATGGGGCGGCATCTATGACAGCGATAAGGTAGAGCTGTGTCTTAGCGCAGGTCACCAGACGACACAGAATATCAAAGAAAGAGGCGCATTTACCATCAGCTTTGCGGATGCAGCGCATGTGAAAGAGGCGGATTATGTGGGACTGGTTTCTGCGAAGAAAGCCGCAGACAAGATGGAAAAAGCGGGATTCCATACCGTAAAGAGCGAATTTGTGGATGCGCCGCTGATCGAAGAACTTCCCATGACATTAGAATGTAAGTTGATCAAGGTCAATGAGGACGGGAATATCATTGGCGAGATCGTTAATGTGAATGCCGATGAGAAGCTTCTTGGCAGCGACGGCACGATCGACTTGGCAAAATTACAGCCGATTTCCTTTGATCCGGTACACAATGCATATGTGAAGCTGGGGGAGAAGGTCGGAAATGCCTTTTCAGATGGAGCGGAGTTAGAATAAAAGATGACAGCCGGATTGTGCGAGCGCTGTGTTTTGGATGCGCTGGATGCAGGCTATCGGAGCATCGACACGGCACAGTCCTATTTTAACGAGGAAGAAGTAGGAAGCGCGATCAAAAAAAGCGGCGTTTCCAGAGGGGATATTTTTCTGACTTCCAAGGTGTGGGTGGAGCATTACGGTTACGAGGAGACTAGAAAATCTGTGGAGGAATCGCTGCGCAAGTTACAGACGGATTATCTGGATCTGATGCTGCTCCATCAACCGTTCAACGATTATTACGGCGCATATCGCGCGTTGGAGGACATGTACGGGGAAGGATTACTGAAAGCGATCGGCGTTTCCAATTTTTATCCGGACAGACTGGTAGACCTCGCATCTTTTACCAAGATACCGCCCATGGTGAATCAGATTGAAACCCATGTTTTGAACCAGCGCACAGAAGACAACACTTGGATGAAAAAGTATAAAGTGGCGCACGAGGCATGGGCGCCCTTCGGTGAAGGGCGCGGAGGACTGTTTGAGAATGAAGTGCTAAAGAGCATCGGCGAAAAATATGGAAAGACCACGGCACAGGTCATGCTGCGCTGGAATATTCAGCGGGGCGTGATCGTACTTCCAAAGTCTACCCATAAGGAAAGAATGCTCCAAAATATAGACATCTTTGATTTCAATTTGACCGAGGAAGATATGAGCGCGGTCGCGGCGCTCGATACAAAGACAAGCGCGTTTTTCTCTCACTATGATCCGAACATGGTAGAGTGGTTCGTGAAGATGGTCGAGGAGAGGAAGACGAAGCACGACAGCAGCAAGGAAAAGAAGAATTGGTAGACAGGGAAAAAGATGAAATATATAAAAAGACGAAACACGTTCTATACGATCTGGCTGCTATGCTGTCTTGCATTTGCAGCTTCCGCCTGTGGAAATACGAAAACGGAGGAAACCATCATGGAACCGAGCGGGGGGAGAATACTTATCTGCCTTCCTCTACGGTGGGGGGATGGATCAAGGATGCGGCGGCATTCTGGGAGGCGCAGTGCGGGTGAGCCGAAAAATGTCTATTGACTTTTGGGAAATATGTGTTATCGTATTTTTTAGGTGAGTCCTACCTTTAAGTGGAAGTTGTAAAAGCGATGGAATCGCTGACGGTGGTTCCACAATATGGCTATGTCATATGACATAGCCATATTTATATCATTTTTAAAATTCAAAAGCTGATGAGGTACAAATGAAGCAGGAAAGATTAAATCTATACCTGATTGATATGAAATACGTACGAAATCTGCATAATGCAGACGATAAAGTATCTTCGGTGTCGCCACAGGTAGGCAAACAGCATCGTATCTATGTAGGAATTATTATTTTGTGTAATAACAGGAAATACCTCATTCCGCTTTCTCATGCGGTTGCCAAGCATACGAAAATGAAGCCACGGGCTGACTTTGATAAGATTTTTGATAAAAAAGGAAAATTGATTGCTGTTCTTAACTATAATCTTATGATTCCGGTTGAGGATGCACAAATATACAAAGTTGATTTAAAACCTGATCCAAAAGACTCTGCAAGTGAGTATCATTATAAACAATTGTGTATAGATGAATTAGCATGGTGCAGAAAGAAGCAGGAAACAATTGTAAATAAGGCTAACTGCTTATATAATTTGTGTCAGAGTGAGTCTGGGTATAAAGGGAAATCAAGATGCCTTGATTTTGCAAAACTGGAACGAGTATGTGATAAGTACAATTCCAAAGAGCATTTCAAGTCTTGTGTAAACGGATATACGATCTGGTAAATAGTCTCGAACCGGCACGGCTGCAGAGGGCTGGATCAAGGATGCGGCGGCATTCTGGGAGGCGCAGTGCGGGTGAACCGGCGTCTATTGTGATATGGGAAGCTTTTTGATCTCAAGTCCGATGGCATAACCTAAACCCTCCTCCACCAACAGGGAGGCATTAAAAAGTAAATTATAAGTGGCGATGATCTTTCATTCGGCAGGTTTCTTTTTTATCCAATTTATGGTATTTCCGCTTTGATCTCCCTGACTTGAAATGATCAGCGGCTTGTCCCACAAATCTTCCGGGACAATGGTATCCTTTGCGGCCAAAGGAGAATCTTTCCGCATCAATACGCCCCAGGTATCTTTATAAGGCAAAGGGATAGCGTTATACCTCATATGATCTACATCACCGAAAACCATTCCGAAGTCGATCAATCCTTTATCCAGTTGTTCCAGCACAAATGCGGCTGATGGCGGAACACAGAAAAAGGATTCTGGAGCGGGTACACGAAGAAGAAAAACAGATCGACTGCCTGGATTATCTTGTTTATCAGATTGACCGTAACAGGGCAGGGATCAAATAACCGGGAGGTGAAAGCGGGCAATGCCTACGAAAAAAACAATTAGTATAGCACTGCTGTTTGTGGTATTATTAGTAATAACGGCTTGCGGAAATAGCGGGGAGCAAATTGCGTCTGGCGAGACAACAGGAATCAGCACGGATGAACTTACTTTGTCTGATGAAGAGGAGACGGAAGTGCAGAAACCGGAAACAGCAGACGAAAAGCCGACAGCAGGAAAAGAAGAAACAACAGAGGGAGAGCAGACAGCAGGAGAAGAAGCGCAGGCAGACGCAGAGATTCCGCTGACGGAATCGGATGCCGACGACGACGCAGAAGGGGAGGAGGCAGAGACGAAAATGAGATTGCAGATTGGAGATACCACTTTCACGGCAACACTGGCGGAGAACTCTTCCGTGGACGCGTTAAAGGAACTGATGGCGGATGGACCGCTCACCCTGCATATGAGCGATTATGCCAACATGGAAAAAGGCGCGGATCTGGGGGTTACGCTGCCGCAGAACAATGAACAGATGAATACGCAGGCAGGGGATATTATTTTGTATCAGGGTCGGACCTTCGTGATCTATTATGATACCAATTCATGGAGTCTGACGCCCATCGGAAAAATCGACGATGTGGATGCGGAAGCGTTAAGAGCGGCGTTGGGAACCGGCGATGTTACGGTGACGTTATCTCTTGAATAAAAAGGAGGGAAGGCAGATGATCTACGGAACATTTCAGGACATGCAGTTATCCGGTCTGGGGCTTGGCATGATGCGCCTGCCCGTGCAGAACGGCGACGACGGGACCGTGGATGAGGCAGCGGCGGCGGAGCTGATCGACTATGCCTACAAGAACGGCATCAATTATTTTGACACGGCATGGGGATACCATGACGGTAATTCCGAACGGACAGCGGGCAAATATCTATCGAGATACCCGCGGGAAAGTTACTATCTTGCCACGAAATTTCCGGGATATGATCTTTCCAACATGGACAAGGTAGAAGAAATCTTTGAGAAGCAGCTTCAAAAATGCCAAACGGAATATTTTGATTTTTACTTATTTCACAATGTCTATGAAGGAAATATTGACGCTTACCTTGATCCGCAGTACGGGATTCTGGAATATTTGTTAAAGCAGAAAGAAAACGGACGCATCCGGCATCTTGGATTTTCGGCGCACGGCAGCGCGGAAGTAATTCAGCGTTTTCTTACGGCTTACGGTCAGCATATGGAGTTCTGCCAGCTTCAGCTTAATTATATGGACTGGCATTTCCAAAAGGCGCAGGAAAAAGTCGCTATTTTGCAGAAGGCAGGCATTCCTGTCTGGGTGATGGAGCCGCTGCGGGGCGGAAAGCTTGCGAAAGCCTCCGGAGAACTGGCGGCGGCAATGCAGTCCATGCGTCCGAACGAGACGGTTCCCGGATGGGCGTTCCGCTTTTTGCAGAGCATTCCCGGCGTGACGATGGTGTTGTCCGGCATGTCCAATCTGGAACAGTTAAAAGCCAATATTGCTACATACGGGACGGAAGAACCGCTAAGTCAGGAAGAATTTGACACGCTGATAACATGTGCGGATGAGCAGACCAAAAAGGGCGGGCTTCCCTGCACCGCCTGTCATTACTGCACCAGTCATTGCCCGCAGAAACTGCCGATCCCGGAGCTGATCGCGCTGTACAATGAGCATAAGATCACCGGCGGCGGTTTTATCGCGCCGATGGCGGTGGGCAGTATGCCGCAGGAGAAGCGTCCCGCGAGCTGCATCGGATGCAGGGGCTGTGAGCAGGTCTGCCCGCAGCAGATCAAGATTTCCGAAATGATGAAAGAGTTCAGCGGGATGCTCGGCATGATATAGAAAAAGAAATATGCGACACCGGACGCATAGGAAAGGGAAACGTGCATGAATACGGAATTAGAACAGGTTGTGACACAGGTCGGCAAAGTGGTAAAAGGGAAAGATCCCGTCATCCGTAAAGTGTTAAGCGCGATCCTTGCGGGAGGGCATGTGCTCTTAGAGGATATTCCGGGCGTCGGAAAGACAACGCTCGCGATGGCGCTCGGCAGGGCGATGGAATTGGATTACAGACGGATGCAGTTTACCCCGGACGTCCTTCCGAGTGATATTGTCGGGTTTACCATGTATAACAGCGGGACAGGCGCTTTTGAATATAAAGAAGGCGCCGTATTCTGCAACCTGTTTCTGGCGGATGAGTTGAACCGTACTTCCTCCAAAACACAGTCGGCGCTCTTGGAGGTGATGGAGGAGGCGCGCGCGACGGTGGACGGCGTCGCGCATGCGCTGCCGACGCCGTTTACGGTCATCGCGACAGAGAATCCGTTTGGCGCGTCCGGTACGCAGCGGCTTCCGGAGTCACAGCTCGACCGGTTTTTGATCTGCCTAAATATGGGGTATCCTTCGCATGAGGCGGCGATGGAAGTCTTAAAAGGCAGTGTCGGCAGAAGCCTTGATCACGTGCAGAGCGTCCTTTCCGTTCCGCGTCTGATGGAGTTAAGAGCGCTTGCGGACACGCTTCATGTGGAAGACCGGATGTATGAATACATCCTCAATCTGACGGAAGAGACAAGGCGGGATGCGCGTATCGCATTGGGCGTCAGTCCGCGCGGCAGCATTGCGCTCTTAAAGATGGCGAAAGCGACGGCACTGATGCGCGGCGGGGATTATGTGGTCCCGGAGGATGTGCTTGTTGTGATCGGGGATGTGTGGGGACACCGTATTCACTTGAATGCCAAGGCAAAAGCGGAGGGCATGGATGTGGCGCAGGTGATCTTTGAGATCACGGAAAGGATACACGCCGTTTGATGAAAGAAAAAATGAGACTGAGCATCCGGGGCACGCTTCGTTTTCTCCTGCTGTTGTCTGCCACGGTATGGCTGTGGTGGTTTTTCCGCAGCTATTTCCTGTTTGTGGCAATGCTTCTGATGGTGGGGAGCGCGGCGGCGTCCGTGCTTCTTTTTTGGAAAAATAAGGATGGTCTGTGTGCGGAGGTATCGATGCCGGCGGACAGGGTGGGACGCGGCAGGGCGTTCCCTTTTGAGATTCAGGTCAAAAATGAAAGCCGTTTTGCAGGATTTGGCGCGCAGCTCACCTATCGGTGGGGCAATGTGTTCACACAAAGCTATCAGACAAAACAGGAGCGCTTGTGGATCGCGCCGCGGAACGGCGCATGCGTAAAACGGCGGATGGAAAGTGTTTATGCAGGCCGGATCGAAGTGGAGATTGAGCGTTTTGTCGTGTATGATGCGCTTCATATTCTGACCTTTTCGGGCTGCCGTAAAAGCGGCGCGGGGACGCTCGTCTATCCGGAGCGGCACATGGGCGAAGAGGATGCGCTGCCTGCGGTCATTGAGGGATTTCCTGAGGATGAGGAGACAAAAAAGCGGGGTACGGATTACAATCCCGATTATGAGGTGCGGGAGTACATTGCGGGCGACGAGCTAAAGAGCATTCACTGGAAACTGACGGCAAAGCGGGAGCGCCTGATGGTGCGGGAGCGTCTTGCCACGGGCAGGGAAAAAATCAACGTCCTGCTGCCGCTTGGAAGCGATAAGGCGGAAAACGACCGCCTGATGGATGCGTTTTTCAGCGTGTGCAGTCTGCTGTTGGAAAAAGGCTATCCGGTGCAGATCTTTTGGATGGGCATGGGGGAAGAACTGCGGACAGGCTTCTTTTTGGAACAGGGGGAATTGGAAGGCGCGGTTGCCGAGATTTTGAGCGCGAGCGGTTTCAAACAGCCGGAGGCGGTAACGCAGCAAATGAGAATCCTCTATCCCGGCGAGAGCTATGTTTTGATTCAGACAGGAGCATATCAGGGTGCATATAACCGGCATTAGGAAAAAGAACCAAACGGACATATCGGATGTGCGGCTTCTTGAGGCAAAAGAGAAACCGCGCTATGATTGGAAGGCGGCGGCCGCGAAGGCGCTGCTGGTTTTTGTGCTTGTATACGGTTCGATCGGCGGGTTTTTATCCGCTTATGAAATGGAATATCAAAAAGAGCAATGCATCCTCTGTATCTTTTGGCTGTCGTTCCTGCTCAGCGCGGTTTATGAGACGCGGCGGAAATGGGCGGTCAATCTTGTCAACATTCTGGTGTTTCTTCTTTATGTTTATGTTGCGTTTCAAAGCTTTTGGATCATCAACAGCGGCTATTATGCCGTTGTCAACCGCGTGATGGAGGAAGCCGAAAGCTATCTTAACATTGTGGGCAGGACGGAATATGCGCTCGTCGTGGAAAATGAGCGTGCGGCGGTGACGGGTTTCGCCCTGTTTCTCGGCATGGTGGGGACGATCCTTCTGCATATCCGCCTGCATCACAAAGCGAGTCTGTGGACGGTGATCTTTTTGACGCTGCCGCTCTATGTGATCCCGTTTTATTTTGAGAAAATGCCCGGCGCCGGGTATATGATGCTCCTGTTTATCGGATATGTGACGGTTGCGGTGCTTCAGGGCGGGAATGTCCCGGAGCGGACGGCGCAGATCGCGCATGATGTGATGCTGCCGGTCATCGCTGCGGTCGTTTTGTTTGTGCAGATCGTTACGCTCCTGCTGCCGCGCGCGGGATATGAGGGGCTTGTCCGTGTGAGCGCCGCAAAAAGGGCTTCGGAAAGACAGATTGCAAATGTGATGCAATATGGTCTGTTTTCGTTATTCAGCGGCGGACAGAGCGGAGCCGGCGTGAGCGGCGGTATGTTGAATAAAAGTTATGCGGTCATGCCGGATTATGAGACGGATCTGATCGTGCGCTATACGCCGTACAGCTATGAGCCGGTGTATCTGAAAGCGTTTACGGGAAAGGAGTACTTAGGCGACCGCTGGACGAGAGCGGATGACGCCGACGCATGGATGGAACAAAGCGTTGCGGCGAGGGCTGCGCGCTATATGCATGACGAGCCGGAGGGCAGGCTGATGGGGTATGTCCTCCCGGACGTGCCGGACGGTAACGCTAAAACGTCAGCAGGAGACGGCGTGACAGAGGAAAGCGGCGGTGCACAGGACGGTTCAAGCGGCACAGCGGACGGCGCATCGGGGCAGAGCTGCGCCGTGATGGAAGTGAAAAATGCCGGCGCATCTGCGGCGTATGATTATCGTCCTTATTATACGGACTATGCACGGCGCGGCGGTATGGATGCGGAATATGTTTATTACCCTCCTGTCGTAATGCTGCGAAATGTGACGGAAGAAGTAAATGCGGATTACCTGACGGTGCCGGAGAGCTGCCGCCGGGCAGTGGAGCGGATCTGCAGGGAAGCCGGGTTTACAGGTACGCCGAAGGAGATCGCGGCGCAGGTGATTTCCTATTTTGACGAGGAATATTCGTATACATTGCGGCCGGGATTTTACTACGGAAGCTCCGATTACATCACGCATTTTCTGTTGGAGAGCAAGCGGGGTTATTGCGCGCATTTTGCTTCATCAGCGGTCATGCTGTTTCGAAATATGGGAGTTCCGGCGAGATATGCGGAAGGGTATGCGTTTACCTACAGCGATATGATTCTGGACGGTACGCTGGTGGAGGATACGGATTACGCGGATTATTACGACGGCTATTCGCCGATCGGAGAGACGGCGCTCGTGGAATTGGAGATCACGGACGCCGCCGCACATGCATGGGTGGAAATCTATATCGAGGGAGAGGGCTGGATCGTGGTCGATCCCACGCCGGCGTCAAGTACGGATGAGGAAAACGGCTCGTTCTGGGAAGACTTTCTGAACCAGGGGGAAGACGGTGCAGGAGCGGCATTCGGGGACGGCAATGTCGGCACATATATTGAGACGGCGCTCGGCGGTCTGGTATCCGCCGTCTCTGTGGCGGCGCTGATCCTATTGTTGTTCATCACGGGAAAATATGTATATCGCAGGGCAAAAGAAAGACGGCTGCCTGCAGGGGAGCGGGCAAGGCTGGAGTATCAGCGGCTTACCGCGTATCTTTCGCATAAAAATCAGGAATTTGCCGTGCTGCGCACGATCAGGGAGCAGGCGGACTGGATGAATGCGCATTGCCGCCGCGGACTTACGAAAGAACAGAGCGCGGCGCTCTATGAATTGTTTTTTGCGGGAGAGAACGTATCGGAAACGGATGCGCGTTGGGAAGAGCTGATCCGGCATTGCCGGAGAAGACGGGCGTTTCGGCGGGTATCAAAAGAAGTGCGTTAAATCCTTGACGACCTCAGAGGCGATGAGCAGTCCGGCGGCAGCAGGCACAAACGCATTGCTGCCGGGGATTTGGCGCTTACGTGGCTGCGCGGCGCAAGGAGCTGCTGCGGCATTTTCCGCTGCGGATTCGACAGGATGATCTGCCGTTGTGTCCGGAGACGGCTGCGCCGCGGGCAGTTCGCCGCAATCGGCGAGCGGCGTCATAGCGGGTTCTTTGGAGTAGACGACCTTGACATGTTCGATCCCGCGCTTGCGCAGTTCCCGGCGCATGACGCGTGCGAGCGGGCATACGGAAGTCTCGGAAAGATCCGCGGCTTCAAAGGCGGCGGGGTTCATTTTATTTCCGGCGCCCATACTGCTGATAACCGGCGTTCCCGCATGGATTGCCTGTTCGATAAGCATGAGCTTTCCGCTCACGGTATCGATGGCGTCCACGACATAATCATACTCATGAAAATCAAACTGCGCCGCGGTTTCGGGCAGATAGAACGTGCGGTATGTCCGAATCTGCGCCTGCGGGTTGATGGAAAGACAGCGCGCCCGCGCCGCGTCCACTTTATATTGTCCGATCGTGTCGGTCGTGGCGATGATCTGGCGGTTTAAGTTGGATACGGCAACCGTATCGTTATCGATCAGATCGAGCGCCCCGATGCCGCTCCGGATCAGCGCTTCCACAACATACCCCCCGACGCCGCCGATGCCGAATACGGCAACGCGGGAACGGGAAAGGCGCAGCAATGCCTCTTTTCCTATCAATAATTCCGTTCTGGAAAATGCTTCCATTAAGCTCCTCCCTGTAGCGCAGGCGTAAAACGCCGCGGTTGCAGTCCGGTTTTCGAAATTTCGAGTTTATTATAGCACACTCTATAAAAAAAGAAATAAGTATGGTACAATGAGTTTTAATAGAAAGCACAGCGGGGCAGCGGCGGAGAAAAAAGCTCTGCGTGAAAGGGTATCGGATGAATTATATTATTTTTGATCTGGAGTGGAATCAGGCGGATAAGAAGCAGAATGAAAATCCCAAGCTGCCATTTGAGATCATCGAGATCGGTGCGATCAAGTTAAACGAGAATTTTGAGAAAATCGGAGAGTTTTCCAGACTGATCCGCCCAAGCGTGTACCATACGATGCACGCCGTCACGCAGGATATTATTCATATCAGTATGAGCGAGCTGAAAAGAGAGCAGACCTTTACGCCGGTCATGCGTTATTTTTTGAAATGGTGCGGGGAGGAACGCGTATACGGCACATGGGGCTCGCTGGATCTGACCGAGCTGCAGCAGAACATGGACTATTATCACTTTCCGCCGCTTTCGGACGGACCGCTCACCTATCTGGATGTGCAGAAGCTCTATGCGCTCGTCTATGAGCCGGAGGATGATAAAAAGCGCCGCTCGTTAAAAAGCGCGGTGGAACAGCTCGGCATCACGCAGGACATTCCGTTTCACCGGGCGTTTGCCGACGCCTATTACACGGCGAAAGTGCTGCAGCGTATCAGCGCCGAACCGTCGGCGGGACAGCTTCTAAAGAGGGTATCCTATGACGTATACCGGATCCCGAAGACGAGAAAGCAGGAAGTCCATATTGTTTTTGACACTTACGCAAAATATATCTCGCGTGAATTTGAAGATAAGCAGGCGGCGATGGAAGATCGGGAGGTAACGAGCACAAAATGTTATATCTGCCATAAAAACTGCCGGAAGAAGCTGCGCTGGTTCACGCCGAACGGCAGACATTATTACGCGCTCGCATTCTGCAATCGGCATGGTTATCTGAAAGGCAAGATCCGTATGAAAAAAACAGAGGGCGATAAAGTCTATGTGGTGAAGACCATGAAGCTGATCGACGAGGAGCAGGCAAAGACCGTGCAGGATAAACAGGAGCATGCGCGCGAGATCCGGCGCCAGCACCGCAAAGCGAAGCACGAGCACAGGGAGCATGAGCAGAATGCGGAAAGGAGCCTGTATGGAAAGGCAGAGTGAGCTTACTTGTACCCATTCAACCGTATTGTCCAAAAACGGAAAACCCTTTGTTTCCGTGATGTTTGAACGTGGAAAAGATATAGCCGAAGGGACGGTGCCGGATTGTGTGATCACAAAGAGCAGGGGTTTTACGGAGGAAGAGATCGAAGAGCTTGAGGATTATATGAAGGCGCAGAGAAAAGAGATCATCGAAGGCGCAAAACGGATCTCTGACATCCGGCACATGCTTAGCTGACAGGATATAGGAAAAGGCTATCCCCGCCGTATGGGAGGATAGGGAGGCGTCCTTGGAAACGAGTAGGAAGCATAGAGAAGAAAAAAGAAAAAGAAAACATACAAGCCCGGACTTAACGCTGATCCATCATCTGTTCGGCAGATACGGGATTAAACGGCAGCTCTATTTTATCTATCTGCTCGCGCTGTTCGTACCGGTCACGATGCTCGGTATTTTTTTGATCATGAATACGGCCAATCTGTTAAAAAATTACTATTCCGACATGGTGGCGTCCGACAATCTGCGCTTAAAAGCTATCTTTTTTGAGATCACGACACAGATGTATAATATGTCCGAAAATATCTGTAATGATGAGCATCTTGCACGGATGCTCGGCGCGGAGTATTCGTCGGAGCGCGTCTTTATGGCGGATGCGGATGCGTTTATTAACGGGAACGGTTATATCTACAATTATGCCGAGGTGGAGGAGCTGACGATCTATACCGATAATCCGTCCGTCTCGGATCATCGTATTTTCCGGCGGGCGGGGGACGCAGGGGAGACGCCGGAATGGTTTTTGCAGGCGGCGGAACGTTCCAGCGTGTTGTGGATGCCGCTTAAGCGGACGGATAAATATGGAAATATTTATTGGAATCTGTGTCTTGTGCGCAGGATACCGCAGCGAAACGACGGATACCATGCAGTGCTCGTCATCAAGATCAGCGACAACTATCTGCGGACGCGTGTGGAGAGCAGCGATTATGAGACGATCATCAGCGCGGACAACGGGCAGATCGTCTATGCGTCGGACCGTACGCTTTACGGGGAACCCATGCATTTGGAGATCGACTATGACGACGCGCATTTTTCCTATGCGGACGACATGATGCTGGACGGCGGGCGCAGTATTGTCAATATTTCGACGCTGAACATGTACCAGTCCGAATCGCGGATTTATATCTGCACGCTGAACCGACATGCGTATGACGATATTCACAGGATCACGCGGACCTGTTTTCTGATCGTGTTGACGGCGATCCTTTTGCCGGGGATCATGATTTTCGTGTTCACGCGCTATTTTACGACGAGGGTGGAGCTGCTGCGGGAGGAAATGCATAAAGCAAGCCACGGGGATTACAACATTACGGCGGATTTCCGCGGCAGGGACGAGCTGTCCGAAGCGTTTGCGGACTTACAGGTGATGGTAGAGAAGATACAGGAAAAAGAGGCGGCGATGTATCAGTCGCAGATCGGCGAGAAAGAGCTGATGAATAAACAGCAGGAAATGGAATTTAAGATGCTCGCGAGCCAGATCAATCCGCATTTTCTTTATAATACATTAGAAACGATCCGTATGAACGCGTTCGCCGCAGGCGACCGCGAGGTGGCGAACGCCATCAAGCTGCTCGGAAAATCCCTGCGCTATGTATTGGAAAATACCGGAACAGCGTCCACAACGCTGCAGAAAGAAATGGATTATATTGAAAATTATATCAAGATCCAAAAGTTCCGCTTTGGCAGCAGGATTGATTATCAGCTTATTGTAGATGATGATATTTGCTTAAAAGATTACCAGATCCTTCCGCTGCTGCTCCAGCCGATCGTGGAAAACGCCATCCTGCACGGGCTGGAAGAAAAGGAAAACGGCGGTCTGGTCACCGTGCATATTTATCTGGATCAGAATCTCCATATTGATATATCCGACAACGGCTGCGGCATGGAGTTAGAGCAGGTAAGAAAGCTGCGCAACAGCATATCTGTGCGCAATCCGGAGATCAAAGCGAGCATCGGGCTCTATAATATCAACCAGCGGATCAAGCTCTGCTACGGAAGCAGATACGGCATGAGCATCAGCAGCGTGCCGGGAAAAGGGACGATGATCTCGCTTGTCATTCCGGCAATGACAGATTCTGCCATGTAAAAAAAGACAAGTAATAGATGTAAAAAAAAAACCGTATTTTTCTTGTAATAGTTATTATAAACTCATAAAGTAAATTCGTGTAATTATGCACGAGGCAACTATATAGGAGGTAGAGTTATGAAAAGGACATTGAAGAAGTGGCTCGTAACGCTTCTTTCTGCTGTAATGGTGTTCTCGTCCCTGACGATCACCGCTGCGGCTGAGGGAGAAGAGTATGAGCTGTATGTCGGCTTCGGCGGCGACGCTGCGGAGAGCGGCGACTGGGGCTATCAGTTCAACAGCCCAAACGCAGATGATAACAAAGGCGACATCACGGCAGTAACGGAGACAATCAAGGTCGGCGAGACGAAGACGGTTTCCCTGACGGTTCCGAGCGAGGTCATCTATACATGGTGGATCGCACCGGTCATCGTAGCGGAGGGCGTAACGGATTTAAGCGCTGACGTACAGGTATCCATCGATGGGAACGATGTGACGGGCGATGTGGATTTTTCCGCGGGCGACGCATGGTGGTATGAGGGAACCGGCGCATATGACGAGACGCAGGCGATTCGTCTTGCAGGCGGTTACAATGAGTGGGGAACCCACTATATGGAGTCTCCGGTATTTACCACGATCGAGTACACGATCACATTGAACAGTTTAACGGTAGGCGGCGGTGATGATGCGGCAGCAGGCGAACCGGTTGAGTTGACAGGTCCGTTTGATCTGTATGTCGGCTTCGGCGGCGACGCTGCGGAGAGCGGCGACTGGGGCTTCCAGTTCAACAGCCCGAACGCAGACAATAATGCGGGCGACATCACGGCAGTAACGGAGAGCATTTCCGTTGGCGAGACAAAGACGGTCTCCTTAACGCTTCCGAGCGAGGCAGTTTATACATGGTGGATCGCACCTGTCATTGTGGCAGAGGGTGTAACGGATTTAAGCGCTGACGTGCAGGTATCCATTGACGGCAATGACGTAACGGGTGATGTGGACTTTTCTGCAGGCGATGCATGGTGGTATGAAGGTACCGGCGAGTATGACGAGACACAGTCCATCCGTCTTGCAGGCGGTTACAATGAGTGGGGAACCCACTATATGGAGTCTCCGGTATTTACCACAATCGAGTATACGATCACATTAAACAGTGTAATGGCAGGCGGTGCAGCACCGGCAGAGGAAGAGCCGGAAGAAGAGGCGCCTACAGCAGGACCGGTCGATCTTGACGGAACCTACAATGCATACCTTGGTTTCCAGACGCCGAAGTTCTCTTTCCGCAACGCATGTGATGACGGAAGCTACGGCAGAGACGTAGAGGCAGATGTGGATTACTTCCATCAGGTAACAGGCTGGGACGGCAATGATGCAGTAACGCTTCCCGGTACGTTTACCGATGCGGTGATCGCAGGTAACGGCACCTATACCGTATCTGTTGACGGTTTAAGCTTCCCGGACGGTGAGTTTGCAGATCAGGAGTACATGAATCTGATCTTCTTATCCACGGATATTCCGAACACCGGAGAGATTACGATCTCTGATGTGAAGCTGTCCGTAAACGGATCCAGCGTAGATCTGCCGAACGGCGCGCTGCTCAGCCCGGATTCCGAGAGCGTAATCAACATGCTGCTTCAGAACATCTGGAATGACGATGTCAAGGAGGTCGGCTATTATGCAGTACCGCCTACAAGCATGAGCATTACCTTCACGGTAAGCGGCTTTAACTATGACGCGGAAGCACCGGCAGAGGAGCCTTCAGGCGATACCAGCGATGCGACGCCGATAGACGATACGACTCCGGCACCTGCGGAGGAGACGACTTCCACTGATACAGAGAAGAGCGGTTCCAACGTCGTTGTCATCGTTGTGATCGTTGTCGTAGTTGTTGTTGCAGCGGCTGTCGCAGGCGTTGTAGTAGCAAAGAAGAAAAAGAAATAATGCACTGAGCATTCAGAGAAAACAAAAGAGGCAGAGTCCGCAGCGGCTCTGCCTCTTTCCTTGGTTTCAAAAAAGTAATGTATTTTTTATCAAGTATTGACCGTATCTTAACAAATTTTTTTTCTTTATAATAAATGGTATATATGGAGTAGTTTGTGAGAGACTGCAAAGCGCTCCGAAAGATGATTCTGCGTGCGTTCAGCCGCAGTGTAATCTTTGAAAGAAGATCATGAGGGAGGTAAAAGATGAAAGAAGAATTATCCCCAAGAGAGCAGACCGCAAATAAACTGTATATTCCGCTTCGGATTTTGATGGTATTATCTGCGGTTTTGCTGTTCTTTCCGGCGATCAATCCTGCGTTGATGATCACAAGCGCAGGGCAGGCGAAGGTAAGCGGGACAGCGTCGCTGTTTACCTGTGCCGTATCCTATGGCAGCCTGACGAACGGCTTAAACCGTGCGTTCCGTGTGGGCTGGGTCAGTCAGGGACTTTTTGTGATGTTGTATGTGGCATGTATCCTGCTGGTGCTTGGAATTGCGGCAGCGGCAGCCGCAGGCTGTATGTCGGCAGGTAACCGCAAACTAAAGAATTTGGGAAATATCATTGCCGTTGCCGGCGGCGTATCGCAGATTGTCGGTGCGGTCATGATCCTGATATTCTATTTTCTGATGCGCGATTCCGCGGATATGAGCAAGATCACCATGCAGTTCCCGTCGGCGGTATGGATCTATATCGTGATGGGCGCGGTTGTTTTGTTATTGTCCATTGCGGTCACGATCTTAGTGCCGAAAGCGGGCAAGGACGAGCGCTTTGAAATCGAATCGAAATATAAGCTGTTCCTGATGATCATGCCGTTTTTGGTTCTCTGCTTTGCGTTTTCCTATCTGCCGCTGTTTTCGTGGCGTTATGCATTCTTTGATTATACGGCGGGCGGCGAGATCAGCTGGGATAACTTTGTCGGATTCAAATGGTTCAAGGTGCTGTTCCAAAATGAGGCGTATACAAGGCGTCTGATGACCGTTATGAAGAATACGCTTGCCATGAGCGGACTCGGTCTGTTGACAAGCTGGCTTCCGATGGCGTTCGCGATCTTCCTTGCAGAAATGAAAAGCATGAAATGCCGTCGGTTCGTGCAGACGTTTACGACGATCCCGAACTTTATCAGCTGGGTATTGATCTATGCGATCGCGTTTGCCATGTTTAATACGGACGGTTTCATTAACGCCCTGCTCCAGGCTTTCGGCATCAACGCTACGGGCAATTACTTGGGCGGAAATTCCCATATGTGGCTAAAGATGCTGGCATGGGGAACTTGGAAGGGCGTCGGCTGGAGCGCGATCATCTACATATCCGGAATTGCCGGGATCGACCAACAGCTCTATGAAGCGGCGACCGTGGACGGCGCAGGACGCTTCCAGAGAATGTGGCACATTACGCTGCCCGGTCTGCTTCCTACCTATACGGTTATGCTGATCATGTCCATCGCGGGTATCCTGAGCAACGGTATGGATCAGTATCTGGTATTTACAAATGCACAGAATAAGTATTCCATAGAGGTTCTTGATCTTTATGTATACAATCTGGGTATCGGAAACGGAGATATTCCGCTTTCCACCGTTGTCGGTATGATGAAATCGATCATCGCGGTCATTCTGCTCTTTGTTGCGAACAAGGTAGCGAAGTCCGTCCGCGGCGAAAATATTGTTTAGGAGGTGACGGACTATGGCGATGACAAAGCAGGAAAAACTCGATGCAAAAGCAGAAAAAGCGTACGAGAAAAAGCATAAAAGAAAATATCGGCTGACCGCAGGGGACGTTGTTTTCAATATTTTGAATTATGGCTTTTTTGGAATTTTTACGTTAAGCTGTATTTTCCCGTTCTATTATATTTTTATCAACACGATTTCCAGCCGGAGCGCGGTTGCCAGAGGAGACGTGCTCTTTTATCCGATCGGCGTGACGCTGAAGAACTACCTGGATATTCTGAAAGTAGACGATGTATTCCAGGCGTTCGGCGTATCCGTTGCGAGAACGTTTATCGGTACGGTGCTGATGGTATTGGCGACCGGATTTATCGGCTATCTGGTAACAAAAGAGGAAATGTGGCATAGAAAACTGTGGTACCGTTTCCTGATCATTACGATGTATTTCAATGCGGGTATCATTCCATGGTATATGAATATGAACATGCTCGGTCTGACCGATCACTTCATTGCGTATATCATTCCCGGCATTGTAGCGCCCTATAACATTATATTGGTAAAGACGTATATCGAATCCATTCCGGGTGAGCTGGAGGAAAGCGCGTTTATGGACGGGGCGGGGTATCTGACGGTGTTCTGGAAGATTGTCTGGCCGCTCAGCCGACCGATCTTAGCGACGATCGCGATCTTCGGCGCGGTAGGGCATTGGAACTCTTTCACGGATTCTCTGATCCTGATGCAGAATACGCCGAAGCTCTATACCTTACAGCACTTACTGTATAACTACTTAAATCAGGCGACAAATATCGGAGCGGCGATGAATTCGGGCGATTCGGCAGCGATGGCGGCAGCGGCGGAAATGTTGAATAATAAGGTTATCAAGTATACGGTGGCGATGACCTCTATTATCCCGATCCTGCTCGTATATCCGTTCATGCAGCGTTATTTTGAAAAGGGTATCATGCTCGGTGCGGTCAAGGGTTGATCGTCGTCATGGTAATAGAACAGCAGTAACACAAAGAAGGAGGATGAAAGATGAAAAAGATGTTCAAGAAGGTCACAGTGCTGGCATTGGCGTGCGTTATGCTGATGTCCACTGTCGCAGGCTGCGGCGGGAGCGGAAAGGATAAGCCGATCACGATCACGATCTATTCCCAGCTTGCAAACTTTTCCGGTGAGCAGACCGGATGGTCGGCAAAGATATTGAAGGATAAGTTCAATGTCATTGTCAATATCGTACCCGATCAGGACGGCGTGTTTGAGACGCGTATGGAGGGCGGTAACTTAGGCGATATTGTCGTATTTGGATCGGTCGGCGACGACTATCAGAATGCGGTCAATGCCGGACTGCTCTATGACTGGGAGGCGGATAATCTGCTTCATGAGTACGGTCCCTACATTGAGGAGCACTGCCCGAACGCATTGGAGAACAACCGCAATATGAACGGCGGAACAATTTATGCGATCGGTAATAACCTTGCAACGTCCACAGAGGATATTGATAAGTTCATTTACACATGGGATTTGCGCTGGGATCTGTATAAAGAGCTCGGCTATCCGGAATTCCATACGCTGGATGATCTGGTAGAGGTCCTTGCAGATATGAAAGAACTTGCACCGTTAGACGATAACGGCAAGGAGACTTATGCGATTGGTCTTTGGCCGGATTGGGACGGAACGATGGTTATGTATGTAAAGTCCATGGCAAGCGCGTTCTACGGTTATGAGGGCGACTTCCAGTTAGGTCTTTACAATTATGAGAATGGTGAGTTCTACGGCGCGCTGGAAGAAGGCGGTCCGTACATGACCTGCCTGAAGTTCTTTAATAACTTGAATCAGAGAGGTCTGATTGATCCGAACTCCATGACGAACACCTACGAGGAAATGAAGCAGAAGCTGCTTGCGAGCGGATACTTCATGTCCATCTTTGATTACAGCGGCAGCATGATCTACAATGAGAACCATTTGGAAGATAACAGACAGATGTTCCCGTGCGCACCGCTTGATGCAAGCCCGATCGTATCCGGTCTGAGCACGCTCGGCAGCAACAGAGTATGGGCGATCGGCGCGAATACGGAGTATCCGGAGCTGTGTATGGAGATCATTAACTGGCTCTTTACTCCGGAAGGAACAATGACTTATAACTATGGACCGCAGGGTCTCTGCTGGGACTATGATGAAGACGGACATCCCTGCTTCACCGAGTTCGGCGAGCAGGCGTACTTAGACCGTGAGACCATGATGATCGGTGACTATGAGGGAACCGGTACGTTTAACGACGGCGCATTCGCATTCAATAATACGACGTGGACGCTGAGCGCGGATAATCTGGATTCGAATGGCGATAAGTATGATTATCAGACATGGCCTTCCTATCAAATTCCGGCAAAAACCGAGATCGAGCAGGATTGGAGAGATTACACCGGAGCGACGAATAAGCAGGAATACATGGTAGGAAGAGGCGTTTACTCGATCGCACCGATCTCCACGTATCAGCAGAATAAGCTGGAAGGCGAGATGAAGACGAAGTGGGAGGCGGTTACGGATGTGATTGTAACATACTCCTGGCGCGCAATCTACGCAAAGGACGATGCGGAGTACGATCAGATCGTAGCAGAAATGATCCAGCTGGCAAATGATTACGGTTATCAGGAGTGCCTGGATCTGTCCAATGAGCAGTCTGCGATCAGATATGCATGTGAGCAGGAATTGAAATGATCGGATAACGGCGGAAGCGCAGGGTATACCGTGTGTTTTGCCTGAAATGAGTCTGTGAGAAGAAAAAAAGGGGAGGCTGTTCTGACCGGACAGCCTTTCCTTATCTTACGAGGGCGGATTTCAATAAGAGTGGAGGATTATACATGAGTTTCTTTAGTCCGGAAGGCGCGCTGTACCGTTTTATCACCCGTTTCTGGGACATCGTGAAGCTGAGCGTGCTGTGGCTGGTATTCAGTCTTCCGATCGTCACGACCGGAGCCGCGACGGTTGCGGTGTTTTCCGTTACGATGAAGATGATCGATGAGTCGGAGGGATATGTCGCGCATCAATTTGTGAAAGCGTTCAAAGCGAATTTAAGAAACGGCATACCGCTGGGGGCTTTATTTATTGTATGTATGGAGGTCGTCAACTTTGACTTTCAGATGTTCCAAAAAGGGGAAGGAAACCCGATGATGCCGCTGATCTTCGGTATCATTGCGCTGTTTGTATTTATGATGGGGTTTGTGTATGCGTTTCCGCTTTCCGCCCGCTATGAGAATACGCTGTTTCGGACGATCAAAAACTCCGCAGACATTGCGACGCGTTATTTTCTGCGGACGCTCAGTTTATTCTTTCTTCTGTTTGTAGAGATTTTATTGATCTTCTTTAACTGGACGACGCTGTTTGTCGGCGCGTTGATTGGTCCGGGCTGCATCTGCCTTACGATTTCGGGCTATGCCGTTCCGTTTTTTCGCGAGATCGAGAAAGAGGAAGGAGCCGTGACCTATAAGCAGACGGAGAAGGAAGAGGAGCTTCATAAGGAAGAATAAAAAAGGACGCAAAAGCGCCAAAAAGACGTAAAGCGCCCTTTTGGCGCTTTACGTCCTTTCGAAGAATCTGCTTCGCAGATTCTTCCGGGCTACGAAGCGTCCCCCGTTTCCTGCTTGCGAAACTCCGCGGGACTGATACCGACATATTTTTTGAATTTCTTATGAAAGTAGTCCACGTTTTTATAGCCGACCTGTTCGGCAATTTCATAAACCTTTAGGCGGTTTTCGAGCAGAAGCTCCTTGGAGCGCTCAATACGCATATGATCCACATAGGAGTTGAAGCTCTCGCCGACGGTTTTATTGAAAATCTTTCCGAGATAAGCGCTGTTGTAGCCGAACAGCGGCGCGATCGTCTCCAGTTTGATATTTGTTCTGTAATTATGGTCAATATAATAAATAATATCGTCCAGCACGCTGTCCCGTGAGGAATTTCCGATCGCGTTCATGATCATCTCAAACTGCTCCGAAAAGAACAGAAGAATTTCGTAGAGATAATACTTCTTATTGATAAAATCGAGCGCCGTTGAGTTTGTCGGAAACGGGATCGCCATCGTATTGTAAATATGATTCATCTTTTCTTTGATCTGTAAATAAAGATCGGAGAGGAACAGTCTGATCTCGTCAATGTCATTGCGCACCTGATACAGATACATTTCAAGCTGGTAGAGCGTTTCCGCTACCTTTTTTCGGTTAAAGGTTTGCAGGAAGTCGATCAGCAGTCCGCAAAATTCATTTAGTTTCTCATTGCAAAGTTCCTGATCGATGGCTTCCACATGAGGGAGCTCTTCGAATCCCAGCGTGTGCTGGCCCTGATTGCAAAAGAAGCGCCTGCCGAGCAGGGTAACAGCGTCAAGGTAAGACTCGTTGATGTCCGTGAGATCATGCACGGGGCGTCCGTAGGCGATAAACAGGGAATCTAGCGGCGAATCCTTCTGAGGGGGGGTGTTTTCATAATGATCCAAAAAGCCTTGAAAACGCTCCAGGGCGAAGCTTCCCTTTAAGAGGATCACATCTTTATGCTCCACTTCAAAATGCTCAAAAAAGTGGGAACCCTGATTGGTGACTTTTAGAAGCTCGGCAAAATTGTAAGTCATGTCCCTGCGATCAACGCTGAAGTTCTCATAGGTTACGATCTGATAGATGTCGGCATTCAGCGAAAATTCTTCCATGCGAAGGTCGTCCGGTGCCGCGCAGCCGGTCACAAGATCGTGCAGGAGAGTATTGCGCGCCTGCGTTTTCAGGCGTTCCAAAGCATCCGTCTTGTCCGCATCCGACACAAGCTGTTCCTTGATCTTTTCGAGAGCGGAAGCAAGCTCGTCCTCGTCGATCGGCTTTGTCAGATAAAAATTGACGCCGTTTTGGATTGCGTCCTGCGCATATTTGAAATCGGAAAACCCGCTCAAAATAATGATCTTTCCCTTGAAATCCTGCGTCCGCAGCGCATGGACGACATCAAGACCGCTCATCTTGGGCATTTTAATGTCAAGAAGAACGAGATCGGGCTTTAAGCCAAGGATTCCCCTGAGCGCATCCTCTCCGTTTCCGGCTTCGCCTACGCAGGTAAAGCCCATCGCATTCCAATCAATAATACATTTTAAGCCGTTTCGAATCGCAAGCTCATCGTCCGCAATGAAAAAAGTATGCATGATCTACCTCATAACATTTGAATCCGGATGACAACGGGAAGCTCGCTCTTTACGCTCGTCGTGGTAAAGTGCAGACCGTCCCGGTCCTTTGTCCAGTTGATCCTTTCATCAAAACCGAGGATGGACACATCCTCGATCAAACCGTGGAAAAGCGGTTTATTCTGGTCACTGCTGTCCGCGAGGGAGCGGATGGTGATGTGACCGTCCTGTGGATATTTCATGCAGACCGCATAAAGATACCCGTTTCCGACCGTAAAACGGAAATCTTCGCTTGTATAGCGGTCTCCCGCGGAGTCGCAGAACTGACCGGATGTCTCCGCTGTCGATCCCTCCTCTGAAAAGCGCCATACATGCGTATTGTAAACGGCTTCCCCGTTTGTGGCAAGCCATGCGCCGATCTCCTTTAAGATCGCCGTGTCCTGCTCCGGAATCGAGCCGTCCGCTTTCGGACCGACATTCAGAAGAAGATTTCCGTTTTTGCTTACGACATCAACCAGATAACAGATGATGTCCTGCGTTGTCTTATAATGTAAGTTGGTCGTGTGGCACCAGGAATTATGTGCGATCGCCGTATCCGTCTGCCAGTGATAGGGCTTGGCGTCCGCGAATTTACCCCGCTCCACATCGACAATGCCGCTGCCGAACATCATTGCGTCATGCTTGTAGCAGATGCCGACCGGAGTGCCCCACTGTGCGCCGCGGTTATAGTAATAGGCGGCAAGCTTTTTCAGGTAGGGCTTCCATGAGATATGCTGTACCCACCAGTCAAAATATAAAATGGCAGGCTGGTATTTGTCAATGAGTTCCGCCGTGCGCACGAGCCAGTCTTCTAAGTATTCCTGCGTCGGGATCGGGGTGTCGGTCAGGCTCGATTGATCGGGTTGTTTTTGAATGGAGGGCCAGTAAAAATCACCGCGTTTGAGCGGTTCCTTGATGTCTGAATCAAAATCCTTTCCGTTTCCCATAAACCAAAGATGTTCCGCGCGGTGGGAAGAAGCGGCGAATGTGATGCCGCGACGGCTAAGCGCCGCTTTCAACTCGCCGATGCAGTCCCGCTTCGGACCCATTTTGACCGAAGTATATTCGGAAAGCTCGCTGTCGTACATTTGAAAGCCGTCATGATGCTCGGCGACCGGCACGACATACTTTGCGCCCGCTTCCGCAAAAAGCGCCGCCCATGCGTCCGGATCGTAATTCGGCGCGGTGAATAAGGGAATGAAATCCTTGTAGCCGAAATCCTTGTGCGGTCCGTAGGTCTTTACATGATGCTCAAACTCCTCGCTTCCCTGAATATACATGTTGCGGGAATACCATTCATTGTTAAACGCGGGGACGCTGTAAAGCCCCCAGTGAATAAAGATACCGAATTTGGCATTTTCGAACCACTCCGGCATCCGGAACCGGGACAGGGAGCCCCAGTCATCCTTGAACGGCCCCTGTGCAATAACCTGTTCAATCTGCTTCAAATAAGCTTCGTGTGTCATAATCCTCCTCCATTTTTGCTGTATGTTTTCTCCGGTCAAAGCCTACGGTGCGGTCTGGGACAGTACCTCCCTGCGCGCTTCATCCTGCGCCATGGCGCCCGCCAGATCGTACGCGTAAATTTTATCATAGTCAAGCGCCTGCAGGCGCATGCGCATTTCCTCGTGATATTGATAAAAAGCATCTTCATCTTCAGCAAAGACCATGCGCCATGAATAATCCGTGATCACGGAGCGGCATTGACAGCGGATGATAAAGAGCTCATTGGATTCTTCCTCGGCAACATAATCCACACCCGGAGCGGGAAGGAGCATATCGTGCGCCGAAAGGTAGGATAACGCATCGGTGCTGCCGGTATACGTCTGCCAGTCTAAAGTAAGCGGCGTGGCGTTCGGTTCCTGAAAGGACGGCCAAAGCTGATAGTAATAAGAATAACCGTCCGGCGAAAACTCTGCCGGAGAGACTGCCTTGTAATTGAGTTCGGAAATCCCGCCTGCCCATGTGCCGCCGCCCCACTCCTCCGGAACGGGCGTATCCTGTCGGTTAAACGCCTGCCTTCCGAATTCCGTTAAAACAGGATTTCCGTTATCATCCAGTTCCCATGTGAGCCCCTGCGGTCCGGCGGCGGCGTTGCTGACCTGGGCGCCGTTGATCATGATGCCCTCCGGAGAGTACAGCCAGTCGATAAAAGCGGCAAGCCGCTCCGGATCCTTGGTGCCGCTGCCGATACAGATCACGGTTTTCTGATTGCCGTAAGGAAGGCAGCAGTTGCTGAATATCGTCAGATCGTCGATCGGTGCAAGCATAAAGCCCCGCCCTTCTTCCATGTTGGCAGCGGTATTATAGGCGCGCTGGCACTGCCACGGCCAACAGGAATACAGGATAGAACCATTCGCGTATTTGTCAAAGACATCCCCATAATTCTGCGTGGGGGAATCCGGATCGACGAGACCGAGCTGATTGGCGTCAAAATAAAATTTCAACACGCGGGTATAGATCGAATCCGGGTCGGTCAGATCCTGAAAGTCTGAACCGTCCGCCTTTGCAAGGACAAAGCCGAATTCATCGTAACCATAATAGCAGCAGGGCTGTTTGACGGCGTTCATCATGTTGCTGTCCCAATCCTTAAAAAAAGAAAAGGCGTAAGTCGGCGTACCGTTTTCCGTTTCGGGATAAAGAGCCTGCATGTCCGCCAGAACGGGCAGCAGGTCCTCCAGCGTATGTATGGCGGGATAACCGAGCGCGGCATAAAGATCCCACCGCACATACGGTCCGAACGTCGGATCGAGCACATCGCTCGGCGTATCTGCGGGAAACGAGGAGATCTCGGAGGGGATCGCATAAATTCCGTCGCCGGGAAGCTTATTGTTTAGGGACCGGATCGCGGCGTCATAGCGCATAATCTGCGTATCCCGTAAATAGTCCGACATATCCAAAATGAGATCGGCTTCGACAAGCTCCTGCAGATGCCCCTTCTCTCCGGTCGTAATGATCAGATCGCCCAGACTGCCGGCGGCGCAGCGCATTTCGTAAAGCGTATCGCCGCCGCCCGCAACGTTGGGAGCGATAATATTTAACTCCATGTTGAAGCGGTCGCGTACGATCCTGGCAAACCACCCAGACTGGATTCCCTGAAAATTCGCAAGACTGTCAAAAACGTCCACCGTGATAAACTCTTCGTAGGGACACGCATCCGGCTCCGCCTGTGCATTGCCGCAGCCGTTAAGCGTCTGTATTGACAGCACGGCGCAGGAAAACAGCGCGGTCAGCTTTGTCAGCCCTGACGGCTTTGTGCGCGCCCTGCGCTTAGGATCATGACCGGGGACGTGCCGCGCGGGAATTTGATTGTTTGAAAAGAACGGTATCATAGGGACTCTCCTGGATGCATCCTCTCATTTATGTCTACGGCCGCTGCGTCGTCGTCTTGGTTTCCACTCGGAAGACGGCGGCGTTTTGCGTTCCCACTGGGAGGAACTGCTCTTCCGGTGTGTCTGTCTGAAGTTCAGGCGGATCGTATCCCTGCGGACCGGTTTATCCACATTGATCCGCCGATAGGCTTTGCTTCGCCCGCGTTTACGTTTGCGTTCCTTGCGGCGGGACGAAAAATAATAGCGCCTGACATAAGCGATCAGGTAAAGAAGCACGGCGGTCACGACCGCACCGATGACGAGAGCCGCCAGTACCCGCTTGATATTGACAAAAATGACACGCTGTTTTTCGGGTTCCGCCTCCGCCTCAGGTTCCGGAGTGGGCGTTGGTATCGGGGATGGCGCAGTAATGACTTCTTCCTCCATCGTAGGCATATCCCTGAAACTGAACGGCGTCTCCTCAAATTGGAACGGCGCGGTCCGATCGAGGGCAATATCGATCGTCGCCGAGCCGACCGGCTGTCCGTGGTAGGAATAGAGGAGCACGGCGATCGTGTTCTCACGGTCGGTATCGTAGGATAAGGCGCAGTCAAGATCCGCAAACTCGACCGAATTGGGAATGACGACCTGATCCTGCTGATTTAGCGATAAAATGGCTTCGGATGAGCCAAAAATGTCAATACTGGTCTCAAAGAAGTCAGTGCTGTCAATGGAATAGTCCGTCTCGTTCTGGGCGACGTTGACGGATTGAAAGTTACTGAAACCATATTCAAACAGTGCGATCGTATCCTCAAACTGATAAGGAGACTCCTCTTTCAGGATAACACAGATGAGGCGTATGCCGTTGCGTTCGGCACAGGATACCAGTGTCTGTCTGGCGCTGTCTGTGTAGCCGGTCTTGGAACCGACAAGATCTTCATATACATAACGGCTGCCATAGCGGTTGCCTGCGATCAGGCGGTTATGGCTTGACATGGGAATCTCGTCCGGCTGCATGTCGGACGGATAAATCGTATAGTAGGGCGTACAAGCCATTTTGCTTAAAAGCTCGGACGAAAAAAACGCGCGTGCGATCAAGGCGAGATCATAAGCGCAGGTGTAATGCATATCGTCGGGCAGACCGTTCGTATTGACAAAATGAGAATTGACACAGCCGAGCTCGGCGGCGCGGGCGTTCATCATATCCGCAAAAGCATCCATCGAACCGGCGACATGCTCGCCGACCGCGTTTGCGACCTCGTTGGCGCTGGCGACAAGAACTGCATAGAGCGCCTGTTCCATCGGAATCGCTTCCCGCTCGTCCATAGCGATATTCGAGCCGTCGCCAGGAACGGAGAAAACAGCGTCATGGGACATGACAACCATCTCATTCATGGCGCTTTGCTCTGCGGCGATCAATGCGGTCAGAAGCTTGGTCGTGCTTGCGGGGTAGCCGGAATCATAAATGTTTTTTGCATAAAGGATCGTGCCGGTCTCAGCGTCCATTAAAATGGCGGCATACGCGCCGATCTCCGGTCCCTTCGGCCAGCCGTCGATCTCGTTTGTCTGTACGGGGAGCAGTTTGCGCGCCTCCGCTTCCGCCTCGTAATCGACCGGCTCGTCGGCTGACGCCGAAAGCGGCGCAGCGAAGAGGAAAAGCACACATAAAATGCCGCTGAATACTTTTTTATAAAAAGGAACGCCGCTTTTTACGGCGCCGATATTGAAAAAACTACGCATAAGAAATGCTCCGTCGGGTGAAAATCATGTAACCGAAAAACGTAACTAAAAATATGATACACTATTTTACCCTAAAACCAAAGAAAAATTGTCCAAAAATTGCAAATTTTTTCGCGTCATCCTATATTTATACTTTTTATTTATAAAAAAAGGGTGTAGAATACAAACGAATCTCGCAGAGAGAGACGGAAACGTCTTTTCGGAGAAATGCAAAGAAGGTTGGAGAAAGGGTGTTGGTGCGATGAGACTTCGCAATATCACCGGTTCGCGTGACGTGATCGCCGAGAGCCCCTATGTTGTGCATGAGCCGCAGCAGTACCGGGGCAGATGGATAGAGCTGTTCGGGAACCGGAATCCGATCTACATTGAGGTCGGGATGGGAAAGGGACAGTTCCTATATACGCTTGCCGCACAGAATCCGGAACGCAATTATGTCGGTATCGAGAAATATTCCTCGGTGCTGCTGCGCGCGATCCAGAAAATGGAGGCGGAGGAGCTGCCCAACTTAAGGTTTCTGCGGATGGATGCGGAGCTGCTTTTGACCGTGTTTGCGAAGAGCGAGGTCGCAGGCGTTTACTTAAATTTTTCCGATCCGTGGCCCAAGGACAGGCATGCGAAACGGCGGCTCCCGTCCGCGGAATTTCTTGCGCGCTATGATGAGATTACGGATTCGTCCGCGCAGATTGAATTTAAGACGGATAACAGGGAGTTGTTCGACTTTGCGGTAGAGCAGCTTGCGCAGTCGGCGTGGAAGGCGGATGTGATCACCTATGATCTCCACGCGGATGAGAAGCTGATGCAGGGAAATGTCATGACGGAGTACGAAGAAAAGTTTTCTGCCGCAGGGAATCCGATCTGCAAATATGTGCTTACGCGCAAGCGTGATGCCGGATGAAACGTTTTTCGAGGAGAGCGGCGTGTAAGCGGGCTTACGGGTTCGTGCACGGGAGGGAAATATATGTTTCTTTTGCTTTATGTATTATGGATCATTTTGAACGGGCAGATGACCGTTGAGATCGCGCTGATCGGACTGCCGGTCGCGGCGCTCGTATATGCGTTTATCTGTAAATTTATGGATTATCATGTAAGCAGCGATCTGTTTCTTGCGCGGGAATGTTTGAAGCTGATCCGGTATCTGTTCGTATTGATATGGGAAATCTTAAAGGCGAATGTGCTGACGATCGGGAAGGTGCTGCGATTCGGAAAAGAGGCGTCCCCCGCGATCGTGGCGTTTGACGTGGAGTTAAAGACGGAGCTTGGCAGGGCGCTTCTTGCCAATTCCATTACGCTCACGCCGGGAACGATCACGGTATCGTTAAGCGATAATCACTATATCGTACATTGTCTGGATAAAAAGTTCGGCGAGGGGCTGGATTCCTCCATCTTTGTGAGGCTGATCACGGATATGGAGCGGGATTATGAGCGTTTTATGTCAAAAAGAAATCAAAAAAGCTGACTGCGGGATGAGAAAGGGGCTGGATAAAGATGAGTAGTGGGATCAGCGGGCTGGAAGCGGCATATCAGACATTATTTACGGCGGTATTGATCGTGCTGGCAGTCATGATCTTTTTATGCCTGATCCGGGCAATCCTCGGACCGCGCGTATGCGACCGCGTTGTGGCGGTCAATATGATGGGGACGCTCGTCATCGTAACGATCGCGGTGCTCGCATTAAAGCTGGAAGCAGGATACCTTGCGGACATTGGCATGATTTATGCGGTCTTAAGTTTTCTGGCGGTCATTGTCATGACAAAGGTATTTATGGGTATTTACCGGGAGCATAAAGAAAAGAGTACGGGAGGGAAAAGCAATGGCGACGCTTGAGTGGGTGCGTTTCTTTGTGGGCGCGGCGTTTCTGATCGGCGGTCTTTTAACTTTTGCGCTGGAACTGTTAGGAGTATTCCGTTTTCATTATGTCCTAAACAGAATGCAGATCGCAGCGACGGGCGATACGCTTGGCATCGGGTTTTCACTGATCGGACTGATGATCATGAGCGGATGGAATTTCACGACGCTGAAATTTTTTTTGATCATCATGCTGTTATGGTTTTCTTCGCCCGTATCGTCCCATATGCTCGCCCGGCTGGAAGTCATGACAAATCCGAATCTTGCGGCGCATTGTGCGCTGCCGGAAGATCTCGCGGAGGAAAAGAGCACGGAGGCAGGCGGGGACGACCGCCTGGAGGCGTTTGTGGAGCTTGACCAGGACGGAAAGGAAGAATCAAAATGACGATTTTTATGAATCTTTTGCTTTTATTTCTGTTGGTGTGTGCGATCGCCGTAAGTTTTACAAAGAACCTGTTAAATTCCATTCTGGTCTATATGTCGTTCAGCCTGGTCATGGCGCTGATCTGGATGATGCTGGAATCGCCGGATTTAGCGATCACAGAGGCGGCGGTCGGCGCGGGCGTGACGACGGTATTGTTTCTGGTCACGTTAAAGAAACTTTACAGCGTGCGCGCGGGCAAGGATAAAGAAATTTCCGCGGCGCGGGGAATAGAGGCAGGGATGCCGGAAGCAAACGAAAGCATGACGGCGGAAAATGCCGCGGGAAGGGAGGACGAGTCCAAATGAATACGGAAAAGAAAAAGTCCCCGTTCCGGGAACGGTTCCGCGCATGGTTTTACGGGGATACGCAGGTATTTGACGAGGCGATGCCGATGCACAGGCAGGAAGAATACCGCCCGGATATAAAGAAGCTGAGAAAATATGAGGAAGATTATGAGCAGATGCGGGAGCGCGTCTTTCAGGTGGAGCATAACCGTGAGATGTGGCTGTTTCGGAAATGCTTTGAGGTCATGGGCATCGTGCTGTGCGTGCTGATGGTCTGCGTGCTGCTCATTGCGGTGTCCTATCTGCCGCCGACGGGAAGCGCGGATAATCCTGCCAATAACGAGGTTTCACAAGTTTATGTCGAGCATGGCGTTATGGACACGGGGGCGGTCAATACCGTGACGGGCATGATCCTATCTTACCGTGCGTTCGATACGTTCGGGGAGACAAACGTGCTTTTTATCGCGGGCTGCTGCGTGATGATCCTGCTTCTTTTGGATCATAAGCTGCAAAAAGATTCCGCGATGGCGAACGACCGCTTTTATGAGCCCAAAAATGATGTGATCCTGCAGCAGGTCGCGCGCATCCTTGTACCGGTCGTTTTCATTTTTTCGATCTATGTGATGCTGAACGGGCATTTATCGCCGGGCGGCGGGTTTTCCGGCGGCGCCATGATGGGGGCGGGCATGATCTTATATGCCTGCGCGTTCGGTTTTGATAAGACGCGCCGGTTTTTCAGCGAGCGCGTCTATACGGCGGTAAAGGTCACGGCGCTTGTGCTCTACGGCGTGATGATCACCTACTATTATGTCATGGGCGCGAATGGGCTGGAGAATCACATCCCGCTGGGAACGCCGGGCGCAATCCTGAGCGCGGGGCTCATTCTGCCGATCGACCTGGTCGTCGGCTTACAGGTGGCATGTACGATGTATGCGTTTTATGCGCTGTTCCGGCGCGGCGGGTTTTAAGGCGCGGGCGCGGAAAGAATGGAGTGTCTTTATGGGAGAAAATTTGTTTGCAAATTATGGCGAAGTGGTCGCGATGCTGTTGTTCGGCATCGGATTTGCCAATCTGCTTTTACAGAAAAACCTGATCAAAAAGATCATCGGCTTAAATATCATGGATTCCGCGATCTATCTTTTTTTGGCGTTAAAGGGGTATATCGTGGGGCGGATCGATCCCATCATCATAGACGGGGATATGAACGCGGAGCGCTATATCAATCCCGTGCCGAGCGGGCTGGTTCTGACGGGTATTGTGGTGTCCGTGTCCGTGACTGCGCTGATGCTTTCTTTGACGATCCGGTTATATCAGCGTTATCATACGGTCGATCTGGATGAGATTTCCATTCTTTTGCGGAAAGAAGGAAAATAAGGACTGTGTAAATCGTTGCTGCAAAATGTGGGATGAGTGAGGGATGATCATGGATCTGATTTGTAATTTTCCCTGTTTATCAATTGTATTGTGCATATTGGGAGGAATCGTCAGTTCTGCGTTAAAGGGCAGGGCGGCGAAATACCTGAACGCCGTGATCCTGATGGCGGTGACGGTGATGTCGGCGTTTGTGTTCGGTTACACGATCGACACGGGGGAGAGCTTTACTTACGTGATGGGGCGTTTTCCGGCGCCGTGGGGTAATGAGCTGCGCGCAGGTGTGCTTGAGGGCGGGATGGCGTTGTTCTTTTGTATCATCATGTCGCTCTGTCTGTTTGGCGGACAGGATAAACTGCGGGAGGAAGTGGAGCCGCAGAAGCTCAATCTTTATTATATTCTGTGCGATCTGCTGCTGAGTTCTCTGCTCTCGCTCGTGTATACGAACGACTTGTTTACGGCGTATGTGTTTGTGGAGATCAATACGATCTCCGCGTGCGGGCTCATCATGATCCGGCAGACGGGACGGACGATCGAGGCGGCGACGCGCTACATGATCATGAGTCTGCTCGGCTCCGGTATGCTGCTACTCGGTATCTGTATGCTCTATGATATGACGGGGCATCTGTTAATGGAAAATATTCATCAGACTTTGCGGGCGAGCGTGACGGCGGGGCATTTTCACGTGCCGCTTATGATCACGATCGGCATGATGTGCGTCGGCATTGCCATTAAGAGCGCGCTGTTTCCGTTTCATACATGGCTGCCGGATGCGTACGGTTATTCGACGGTGTCCAGCGCCGCCATTCTTTCGAGTCTGGTATCGAAAGGGTACATTTTTCTGCTGATCAAACTGATCTACCGCGTGATCGGGTTCGATGTGATCTATGCGAGCAGAGTGACGGATATTCTGTTTGTGTTTGGCGTGGCGGGTATGATCATAGGCTCGCTTTCCGCCATAAAAGAAAATGATATTTACCGTATGGTCGCGTTTTCGTCCGTGGCGCAGATCGGTTATATTTATATGGGTTTCGGACTTGGCACACAGGCGGCGATGGTGGCGAGTATTTTCCATATTCTTTCCCATGCCGTCACGAAAGCGCTGCTGTTTTTATCGGCGGCGGGGCTTGCGGACGCGTCGGGCGGCAGCAGGCATTTTATTGATCTGACAGGCTCGGCATACCGAAATAAGATCGCCGGCATCGCGTTTGGCGCCGGCGCGCTCTCCATGGTCGGGATCCCGCTGTTTTCGGGCTTTATCAGTAAGCTCTTATTTGCGGAAGCGGCGGTGCGCAACAGCGGGAAAATGCTGCCGGCGATGATCGCGCTTGCGGTCAGCACGATCTTAAACGCGATCTATTTCATGAAAACGGTGATCCGGATCTATACGCCGGTGGATATGAGGGGAAAGACCATCCCGTTTAAGAAACACAGACTGTTTGCGGCGGCGATGGCGTGCTTCATCGCGATCAATGTATTTTTAGGGCTTTGTTCCGACTGGATCGTCGATCTGATCCAGACGGGGCTTGAGATGTTTGCATGAGGAGGGGGAGAGAATGAGCACATTGTTATTACCGGTTCTTTTTCCGATCGCGGCAGGCATTCTGATCCTTGTGACGCCGGGAAAGGTGTTCGCGTTTGGACGTCCGATATGGGAACGAAAAGGACTTTGTATCATAACCGGCGGATTGTTTGTCGTGACGGCGCTGCTCGTCCTGAATGCGCTTCTTACGACAACGCCGAGAGACATGCCGCAGATCGCGTTCTTTTTGACGAGAAAGCTGCCGATCCAGTTCGGCTTTGACGCGCTCGGACGTGTGTTCGCGGTCATGATCTCTATCGTCATGCTGCTCGCCGGATTCTTTTCTTTTGTCTATATGAAGCATGAGCAGAGGGAAAAACGGTATTACGGATTTTATCTGATCGTATACGGCATGTTGAACGGTCTGTGCTTTGCAGACAATCTGATGACGTTTTATCTGTTTTATGAGCTGATGACGATCACGAGCGTGCCGCTCGTGCTGCATTCGCAGACAAAGGAAGCGATTTTTGCGGGCTTAAAATATCTGTTTTATTCCTTCTGCGGCGCATACATGGTATTGTTCGGTCTGTTTTGTTTAAGCCGCTACTGCCTTTCGAATACCCTGACATTCGGTGCGGGCGGCATTCTGGATAAGACGCTTACGGAGGGGCACGAGACGCTGCTTTTGGTGACGGCGTTTCTGATGATCCTCGGCTTCGGCGTAAAAGCGGGCATGTTCCCGCTCCATGCGTGGCTGACAAAGGCGCATCCTGCCGCGCCTGCGCCGGTATCCGCCGTGCTCTCCGGCATTGTCGTGAAAGCGGGCGTGCTCGGTATCATCCGTGTTGTGTATTATCTGTTCGGCACGCAGTTTCTCGCGGGAACGTGGGTGCAGTATACATGGCTGATCCTGACGCTTGTCACGATCGTGATGGGCTCGATGATGGCATATTGGGAAAAAGGTCTAAAAAAGCGGCTTGCGTATTCAACGATCAGTCAGGTGTCCTATATTCTGTTCGGGCTTGCGCTGATGCAGCCGACGGCGTTTACGGGCGCCATCCTGCACACCGTATTTCATGCGTTCATGAAAGCGGCGCTGTTCCTCGCGGCAGGCGCGATGATCTATCAGACCGGAAAAAAGAATGTTTCCGAGTTTTCCGGCATCGGGAAGGAAATGCCTATTGTGATGTGGTGTTATACGATCGCGTCGCTCGGATTGATCGGTATTCCGCCTGCAAGCGGTTTTATCAGCAAGTGGTATCTGGCGCTTGGCTCGCTGGATTTCGGCGCGCGCGCATTTGCTTATATCGGCGTGATCGTGCTGTTGGTCAGCGCGCTTTTAACGGCGGGTTATCTGCTGCCGGTCACGATCAGGGGCTTTTTTGTGGGAGAGGATTATGACTACGGCGCGCTAAAAAAGAAAGAGCCGTCAAAGCTCATGACGGTGCCGCTCATCCTGTTGGCGGCGCTGACGCTGCTGCTCGGAATGTTTCCGGGCGGGCTGATCTCCTATATCGGGGAAATTGCCGCAAATATCATACGGTAGAAGGAGGGAGACGATGAATCCGATAGCCTTATTGATAGTGATCCTGATTCCGCTTATCGGCGGTATGCTTTTGTTTGTTCTTCCCTTTCAGAAGCGGGGGCAGTTTGAACTTTATACGGAAACAGTCGTGCTCATAGCATCGGTATTGTTTTTTTTGCTGCTCACGAAGAAACCGGCGGACGCGTTTACTTTGATCAGCTTTGTCAACCGTTTGTCGATCTCGTTCCAGCTGGACGGCATGTCCATGGTGTTTGGCGGACTGATCTCCGGCTTGTGGCCGTTTGCGACGCTTTACGCGTTTGAATACATGCGGCATGAGGAAAACCATTTAGGAGAACGGCATGAGCGGCATTTTTTCGCGTTTTATACGATGACGTTCGGAATTACGCTCGGCATTGCGCTTGCGGAGAATCTGCTGACGATGTACTGCTTTTATGAGATGCTGACGCTCATCACGCTGCCGCTCGTCATGTATACGATGACGCGGGAGGCGATTCTGGCGAGCCGGAAATATCTGTATTATTCGCTCGGCGGCGCGGCGTTCGGGTTCATTGCGCTGATCTTTATCATTGTGTACGGAAGCGTTTCGTTCCGCTATGGCGGAAGTCTTGATCAGGAGCTGATCGATACGAGAAGAAATGTGCTGCTTTTGATCTACGTGTTTGCGTTTTTCGGATTTGGCGTGAAAGCGGCCGTCTGCCCGTTTAACGCATGGCTTCCAGCGGCGAGCGTTGCGCCGACGCCGGTCACGGCGCTTTTACATGCGGTTGCCGTTGTCAAATCGGGCGCGTTTGCGGTCCTGCGGCTGACCTATTACTGCTTCGGTGCGGCGTTTCTGCGCGGCACGTGGGCGCAGAATGTCGTGATGACGGCGGCGATCGTCACGATCCTGTACGGCAGCACGCGCGCGGTGAAGGAGACGCATTTGAAACGGCGGCTTGCGTATTCAACGATTTCGAACCTGTCTTATATTTTGTTCGGCGCGACATTGATGTCGCCCGCCGGATTTGTGGGTGCGCTCTCTCATATGGTTTTTCACGGTATTATGAAGATCTGTTCTTTTTTCTGCGCGGGAGCAGTCATCTGTCAGAGCGGCAGGACCTATGTGCATCAGCTTGACGGTCTTGGCAGAAAAATGCCGCGTGTGTTCGGAATGTTTACACTGGCGTCGCTGGCGCTGATGGGCGTGCCGGGATTGTGCGGGTTTGTGAGCAAGTGGAATCTGGCTTCGGCGGCGTTAGAAAGCGGGAATCCGATCGCTTATATCGGCGTGGGCGTGCTGCTGTTATCCGCGCTGCTCACGGCGGTTTATATGCTGACCGTTGTGGTGCGCGCGTTTTTCCCGCAAAGGGATATTTCCTATGCGGCAATGGAGGGGATTCATGATCCGGGCTGGTATATGCTGGTGCCGCTTTTGGTATTCTGTATCATGATCGTGGTTTTTGGGGTGTATTCCACGCCGTTTGTTGATTTTTTGATGTCGCTGGCGTGAGAGAAACAATTCGGACAGGGAAAGGGATGTGATGGTGATGACGGGAAATCCGACTCCTGCGATACTTGTTTTTTATCCGATCCTGACGGCGTTTGCCGTGTATGTGATCGGGCGTGAAAATAAAAAAATCCGGGACCATGTCGTACAGCTTGTGGCGGCGACGGAACTGATTGCATTTGTGATCGTGGCGGCGCTCTTTCAGGAAACGAACGGGTTATCGTTTGCGTGGAACGGATTTGCCGGTCTGGGGATTCATTTGACGCTGGATGGGTTCCGCGTGCTTTACGGTCTGATCGCGGCGCTGATGTGGATGATGACGGCATTGTTTTCCGGAGAGTATTTTGCACATTACCGCAATCGGAACCGTTATTATTTCTTTTATTTATTGACACTGGGAGCGACCGTGGGCGTATTCCTCTCGTCGGATCTGTATACGACGTTCCTGTTTTTTGAACTGATGTCGTTCACGTCCTATGTATGGGTCGCGCATGATGAGAAGCCGGAGTCTTTGCGCGCTGCGGCGACGTATCTGTCGGTGGCGGTCATCGGCGGGCTTGTCATGCTTATGGGGCTGTTTCTGCTGTATCGGACGGTCGGCACGCTGGATATGGCGTCCCTCTATGAGGCGTGCGCCGCGTGCGGGGATAAGCGTATGCTGTATGCGGCGGGCATTTGTCTGCTGTTTGGTTTCGGCGCGAAGGCGGGCGCGTTCCCGCTGCACATCTGGCTGCCGAAAGCGCATCCGGTCGCGCCTGCGCCCGCGTCGGCGCTGTTGTCCGGCATCCTGACAAAATCGGGTATCTTCGGCATTTTGATCGTAAGCTGCAATGTGTTTTCCCGGAATGCGGACTGGGGCGCGCTCATTCTGACGCTGGGACTGGTCACAATGGTGCTGGGAGCAGTGCTTGCTCTGCTTTCCGTGGACTTAAAAAGGACGCTTGCCTGCTCGTCCATGTCGCAGATCGGCTTTATCCTTGTGGGCGTCGGGATGCTCTGCATCTTAAACGGCGGGGGCAACGGCGTTATGGACGCGGAGGTCGCGGCGCGCGGGACGCTGCTTCATATGGTGAACCATTCGCTGATCAAGCTGGTGCTCTTTATGGCGGCGGGCGTCGTATTTATGAATGTGCACAAGCTGAATCTGAACGATATTCGCGGATTCGGACGAAAGAAACCGCTGCTGCATCTTGCTTTTTTATCCGGTGCGCTTGGGATCGCGGGGGTGCCGCTGTTTAACGGTTATATCAGTAAAACGCTGCTGCACGAGAGTATCGTGATGGCGACGGAGCGCGCGCGGTATGCGCCGCTCGGAGACTGGGTGGGAGCCGCGTTCCCGTTTGGTTTTCAGGTGAATGCATTTACGCGTTTTCTGACGAGTCCGCACATGCTGGAAGTCGTGGAATGGCTGTTTCTTATAAGCGGCGGACTGACGGCGGCATATATGCTCAAGCTGTATATTTGCCTGTTTTGGGAGAAAAATAAGGATATGGCGGAGCAGGCGCGCTTTGACGGCATGAGAAATTATATGAATAAAAAGAGCGCGTTTGCGATCGTGGGAAGCGCCGTGCTGCTGCCGGTCATGGGTATGTTCCCGTATCTGATCACGGATAATGTCGGCGTGTTCGGCGAGAGCATTCTGCATGTGGTCGAAGCACATGAAAAGATTTCTTATTTTGCGATGGTGAGCTTAAAGGGCGGGCTGATCTCGCTTGCCATCGGCATTTTTGTGTATTTCGGCGTGGTGCGGACGTTTTTGATGAAAGATGAAGAGGGCGGCGCGCAGGTCTATGTCAACCGGCTTCCGGCATGGCTTGATCTGGAGAACGGAGTGTACCGCCCGCTGCTTTTAACGGTGATACCCGCCGCGCTCGGCTTTGTCTGCCGTGTCTGCGATACGCTGGCGGACGGCATCGTGATCGTGCTCAGGAAGACGGTATTTCGTGAAAGTCCGATCCCGCATGAGCGGGAGGAAGGAACGATCCTTACCGATATGGCGGGCTCCGTGTGCGACTTTTTCCACCGCCTGTTCAACCGGACGTTCCGCAGAAGGCATCCGAAAACGCTTAAGAGCAGCTATCGTCATGTCATTGCGGTAAAGCGTGAGGAATTCCGCGAAAATAATGTGTTGATCGCGCGCAGCTTATCGTTCGGCCTGCTGCTGTTCTGCGCGGGATTTTTGTTTACGGTGATTTATTTACTTTTCAGAACGTAGGGCGGTATGATACAATAAACCTATTGTAATGGAACGGAGGACATGCTTGTGAAAAAGATCCTTGCCCTGTGCAGACAGTACCGGGAAATCATTCTCTATCTGATCGTCGGAGTGATGACGACGATCGTGAGCTGGGCGGCATATGCGGTCTCCAAGCTTTTTCTGAATATAGAAGATCCGATCCAGATGCAGGCGGCGGTAGTGATCCGCTGGACGGCGGGGGTGATATTCGCCTATTTTACGAATCGTGCCTATGTGTTCCAGAGCAAAGAAACAAACCGGCTCAAAGAAGTGCTTTCTTTTGTCTCCTCGCGTTTGGTCACACTGTTTTTAGAGACGATCATCATGCAGACGCTGCCGTCCAAGTTCGGTGTGAACGACTGGATCGCAACATTTATTGCCGCGGTGGTCGTAACCGTCACCAACTATGTGCTCAGTAAATTTATTGTATTCAGAAAGAAAAAAGAGGATGCCTGACATGGATAAAAGAGAACCGAATATCAAAAAAGAATTTACGCTCGGATTTTCGGCGCTGGCGGTCAATACCGTCGTTCTTTATGCGGGGGTTTTTCTTTTTTCCATCCTCTATAAGGCGGGTGCGAAAAGCGCGCAGTTTATATCGGCGGACGGTCCCGCATGGATTTCAGAGCAGACGTTTTTTGTGCGGCCGGCGCTGGCGTTGCTCGGCATTTTTCTTTTATTTGCGTTAAAGAATCTATATGACGTCCGTTTTTACCATATTCAGCGGCAGGCGCGCGACGATCATGCGAAGTTAAAGCGTGTGGCGGAGTGGATTCTTTATGTGCTTGTGACGGTGCTGCTTATCGCGCTGATCTTCCTCTGTTTTAGCTGCGGGGAGAATTTTTTTGATACCTATACGTTTGAGAGCGCGGGGCTGGGCAATGCGGCGTATTCCCTGCTCTATTTCGTGATCCCGCTTCTTTATGCGATTCATGCGATCGTCAGAGTCATTTTGAAGAAAGCGGGTGTTTGGACGGAAGAGGCAAAGCCGCAGACGCGTGCGCAGCGGCGCAGACAGGAGCGCGATCGGGCGAAGAAGTCCGGAAAAAAATAAACGAGACGGAGCGCACATCATACATAAAAGGCGGGGAGATCATGAAAGTCATCGGAAAACAGAGAAACAGCAGGATGTGCTTTATCTGCGGGATGGATAATCCGATCGGATTGAGAGCACAGTTCTATAATATGGAGGACGGGAGCGTCATGACGCCCTTTGTGTTCCGCAGGGAGCATCAGAGCTTTCCGGAGAGAGTGCACGGCGGGCTGGCGGCAACCATGATCGACGAGCTTGGACTGCGGGCAATGTGGGCGAAAGATCAGTCGGAGGAATCCTTTGGCGTGACGATGTCGCTGTCGGTAAAATACCGTAAACCCGTTCCCTATGACGAGGAGCTGCTTGCACGAGGAATTGTGGTAAAAGAGTCGCCGAAATTCGTAACGATCGACGCCGGGATCTATGACCGGGAAGGCAGGCTGCTCGTAAACGGCGAGGCGGTGTATATCAAGCTGAGCCCGGAGCAGATCGTCAGCGAGGCGGTGGATACGCATGAAGAGATGTGTTATCTGTTGGAGGATGAGGTGCGGGAGCTGCCGCTTTTGGAAAAGAAACGGTGAGGTTTCATTTGATCCATGATGCAGAATAAGGTTGACAGACAGGATGTTTGGCGCTCGAATCTTGATAAGAAATCGCAGGCGCAGGGGGATACCGGAGCATGAGAAATATTCAGACGGCGGACGTGACCGCCGCGGTGAGGGACATGTGTATCGAGGCGAATCATTTTTTAACGCCCGATATGAAAGAGGCGCTTACGCGGGCGGCAAACGAGGAAGCGTCCGATCTTGGCAGACAGATTTTGGGACAACTGAAAGAAAACTTGAAGCTTGCGGGCGAGGAACAAATACCGATCTGCCAGGATACGGGAATGACGGTCGTTTTTATGGAAATCGGGCAGGATGTGCATTTTGAGGGCGGAAGTCTGGAGGAAGCCGTCAATGAGGGCATCCGGCAGGGATATACCGGGGGCTATCTGCGCAAATCCGTTGTGCGCGATCCGCTCATCCGCGAAAATACAAAGGACAATACGCCGGGCGTGATCCATTATCAGATCGTGGACGGCGATCAGGTGACGATCACGGTCGCGCCGAAAGGCTTCGGAAGCGAAAACATGAGCCGCGTCTTTATGTTAAAGCCGGCGGACGGCTTAGAGGGAGTCAAGAACGCGGTGCTCACGGCAGTGCGGGACGCGGGGCCGAATGCCTGCCCGCCGATGGTGGTCGGCGTCGGTATCGGCGGCACGTTTGAGAAATGCGCGTTTCTTGCCAAAAAAGCATTAACGCGTCCGGCGGGTTCCCATTCGAATATTCCCTATGTGCACGATATGGAACAGGAGTTGCTGGAAAAGATCAACAATCTGGGGATCGGACCGGCGGGGCTTGGCGGCAGTACGACGGCGCTTGCCGTCAATATCTTAACGTATCCGACGCATATTGCGGGACTGCCGGTGGGCGTAAATATCTGCTGTCATGTGAACCGCCATGCGGTGAGAGTGTTGTAACGCGGCAGTCTGTCGAGGGAAAGTGCGGCAGGGAGGATGAAATATGAAAGAATATCGGATCACTGCGCCCTTTGCGGGGGAGACGGCAAAACAGCTCCGCGCAGGCGATTATGTATATCTGACGGGAACGGTCTACACGGCGCGCGACGCCGCGCATCAGCGGATGCAGGAAGCGCTTTCTAAGGGGGAGGGGCTTCCGTTTGACATCAAGAATAATCTGATCTACTATATGGGGCCGTCCCCTGCGCGCGAAGGCAGGCCGATCGGCTCCGCGGGTCCCACGACGGCAAGCCGCATGGATAAATATACGCCGGAGCTTTTAGATTTAGGCATGATCGGTATGATCGGCAAGGGAAAGCGCTCTGATCAGGTGCATGACGCGATCAAACGAAACGGCGCGGTCTATTTTGCGGCGGTCGGCGGGGCGGGCGCACTGCTGTCAAAGTCCATCACGGCGTCGGAGGTAGTCGCTTATGACGATCTTGGCACGGAGGCGGTCCGCAAGCTGGAGGTAAAAGACTTTCCGGTGATTGTCGTGATCGACAGCGAGGGAAACGACCTGTATGAGACGGCGGCTGAGGCATACCGGAAAGAGGCGTGAGAAAGGTGTGTGCGGAAAGAGCTGTTTCTAAATAGGGGCGTTTGCCATAGCGCCCCGCGATTCCCACAGGGCGGGCTGGCGGGAAAACGTTCTGGGGAAAGCCTGTAAACGATGGAGTGATATAGGAGAAGGTCATGAGACGAATTGTGGCAATGGTGCTGAGGTTATTTTTGAAAGCGCCATACTTCTTGTTCCGTATCTGGTTATGCGGCAGAAAAAAACCGATTGATTATGCATATAGTTACCGCGTCATCCGTCATGTGTGCAAAAAGGCGAATCATGCGGGGCGCGTACGGATCGAGGCGCACGGGTTAGAGAATCTGCCGGCGGAAGACGGTTTTCTGTTTTTCCCAAATCATCAGGGACTTTATGACGTGTTGGCGATCATTGATTCGTGCGAGCGCCCGTTCGCGTTTGTAATTAAGAAGGAAGCGAGCGGCGTGATTCTCTTAAAACAGATTGTGGAGGCGACGGGCTCCCTGTCCATCGACCGTGAGGATCTGCGCCAGTCCATGCAGGTGATAAACGAAGTCACGGAGCAGGTGCGCGCGGGCAGGAATTTTCTTATTTTTGCGGAAGGAACGCGCAGCAGGCGCGGCAATCAGATGAACGAGATGAAGGGCGGCAGTTTTAAGAGCGCGGTAAAAGCGAAATGCAGCATCGTGCCGGTCGCGCTCATAGACGCGTTCCGCCCGTTTGATGAAAAATCGATCAAACCCGTCACCGTGCATGTCACCTATTTGAAGCCGATCCCCTACGAAGAATATCAGGGCATGAAAACGAACGAGATCGCCGAGATGGTGCGTGCGCGCATCGAAGCGTCCATCGCCGGGCAGACGGAAGGCGGGGGCGAAGCAGGAGGACCGCCGCATTACGCGCAATAGGAGGGGTGCGTCATGATCTATCTCTCACAGTTTACTTTTCCCGATGCGGAGGAAGAATATGATTTTTTAATGGGGATCAGGCGCACCTGCTACGATACGTTTTATCCGTTTCAGGTACTTTCCAGACATCGTCTGCGGCAGCTCGACTTTGAGACGGTCACGATTCTTTATGGGGGAAACGGTTCGGGAAAATCGACGGCGCTGAACGTGATGGCGGAGAAGCTCGCGCTGTCACGGGATACGCTTTATAATAGAAGTAATTTTTTCGAGGACTATACCAGACGGTGCACTTATCGGCTGGAGTCGGGGAAAAAGGTGAAGAAGGGCCGGATCATTACGAGTGATGATGTGTTTGATTTCATGCTGGATCTGCGCACGATCAACGAGGGCGCCGATAGCAGGCGGGAGGAAATGTTTGACGAATACATGGAATTGAAGTACTCGCATTTCCGGATGCGTTCGCTGGAAGATTATGAACAGTTAAAAAAAGTAAACAACGCGCGGAGCAGAACGCAGTCCAAATATATCAGGGAAAATCACATGGATAATGTGCGGGAGCATTCGAACGGCGAGAGCGCGTTTACTTATTTTACGGAAAAGATCACGGAGAACGGATTATTTTTGCTCGATGAGCCGGAAAATTCGCTTTCACCCGACCGACAGCGCGAGCTTGTGCAGTTTGTAGGGGATGCGGCGCGTTTTTACGGGTGCCAGTTTGTGATCGCCACGCACTCGCCGTTTGTACTTTCCATGCGGGGCGCGAAAATTTACGATCTGGACGAGGAGCCCGTGGACGTGAAACGGTGGACGGAATTGAAGAACGTCCGGGCATATTATGATTTTTTCAAGGAGCATGAACGGGAGTTTGGGTGAGGAGTTTCGGGTGAGATGCAGTCATGCGCGAAAAATAGAAGTTGACAAATAAAGCAGACATTAGTATAATTACTGTTGCGTTGGGAAACAACGGAATCTGTTTGAAAAGAAGCATTTTCTGCATATTGGTAGCGGATGGAATTCAGACTGTGGAGAAATACTCAAGAGGCTGAAGAGGCGCCCCTGCTAAGGGTGTAGGTCGGGCAACCGGCGCGAGGGTTCAAATCCCTCTTTCTCCGTTTCAAGTATTTTGTATGAGCTGCCGGGCAGCAGGGATTCCGGGTGAAAGAAGTATCGGGAGATACTTCTTTTTTGTGTCTCGTTTTTGTATGATTGCTTTATTACTTACCATCAAGAAACTTGTAGCAAAATTTCTGGAAAATCGTAAAAAAGAGCAAAGAAAAAATCGCAAAATGCATTGACAAATCGGTGTAGAAGATGGTATGATAAAAATCCACCGTCGGTTATGATTGTGGGACAGCGCCCTTAGCGGGGCGCTTCATTTCCCCCTTAAAACGGGGAAGACAAACACTGATCCTAGCACCATTTTTTTACGGGAAGAAATTCCGTGGAATGCTTTTTATTCTATATTATTCGAGGTCAAAATTTTTTCAAAAAAGATGTTGACAAGAAAAAGAGCGCGTGCTAGTATATCACTGTTGCGGT
>JAMPHA010000001.1:0-81956 GCA_023663615.1 Clostridium sp.
CCCCGGAAGCAATCAGATTTTATCATGTATGCATCCCATAGTATGCCTTCCGCAGGTCCTCCCACCCATGCAGGATGATGCCTCCGCAGATCCCGGTCCCGCTTATGCGCTCTTCCCGGAAGAAGAAACTGTACGGCTCAAAATCGTCATATACCTCCTCTCTTAAATTTTTTGACTATAACAGGAAGGACAATCTCATGCATCAAAATGGATTGTCCTTCAGGCACAATATTCAGGCATCCACACTTATTGCATACTATTCCGTACTATCAAGTAAAATTTTGATGTACTTTTGATGTACTCTACACCATTTCTTGTACTTTTGATAAACAGGAACGCTCTCAAAAATCCGCAAGCAGCTTCCGCTTCCGCTCAATCATTTCGTCAATCTTCTCTATGTAGAGCGCCACATCCTTGACATTCTCGCACCGCTCGATCCGCCCGTCGGGGTACACCCGTTTCGTGATGGAGCCTGCGCCTAATGCCACGATGGTCTGTTTCTCCTCCATGATCAAAATATTATAGATTCCGTTTTTGCCGGGCAGCGCATACCCGGTATTTTCAAAATTGCCGGACATATTTTTCTGGCGGTACAGATAATAGGGCTGCATTCCCATTTCTTTTGCGCCCGCTGCCGCGATCGCCATGGTCTCGTCCGTGTTGCACAGCGTCTCGATCCCGTTTTCCTCAATCCATTTTCCGAGCCGCGACGCCCGTTTTAACGCAAGCGAATGCACTGTCAGACTGTCCGGCGCCAATTCTTTTACCGCCTCGATCGTCCGCCTCACGTCCTCCGCTGTTTCTCCCGGCAGACCGAGGATCAGATCCATATTGATATTGTCGAATCCTTCTTCCCGCGCCGCCAAAAACGCCTCGCGCACCTGCTTAGGCGTATGTCTTCTGCCGATAATGCGCAGCGTCTCCTCCTTCATCGTCTGCGGATTGACGGAAATCCTCGTCACGGGATAACGTCTGATCACGCGCAGCTTTTCCCTCGTGATGCTGTCGGCGCGCCCCGCCTCCACGGTAAACTCTTTTACTTTTTCTAACGGAAACGATTCCGCAAGTTTTTGTAACAGACGTTCCAGCCGCTCCGGGGACAGGCTGGTCGGCGTACCGCCGCCAATATAGATCGTCTCCGGCGCTCTGCCGGAAAACGCCTCACGCACATAATCAATTTCCCGAAACAGGCAGTCCAGATAGTCGTCCATCCTCTTTTCCCAGACGCTGACCGGATAGGAGGTAAACGAGCAATACAGGCAGGTCGTCGGGCAAAACGGAATCCCGATATACAGGCTGTAGCCGTCCTTTTGATCAAGCTGCTCCAAAATGCTTTTTTCGCGGACGGCAATGTCTAAGCAGAGCGCCGCCTTCTCCCTGCTCACGAAATGTTCTTTTTGTAAAAAAAGAATGACATCCTCCCCGGATGCCCCCTGCTCGATCAGTTCCATTGCAAGCTTGGTCGGACGAATGCCCGTCAAATTGCCCCACGGCAGTGTGGTTTTCGTCTCCGCGCAGAGCGTCTCATAAAGAAAACGCTTGAAAACGGCTTTCGCCTTCTCTTTTTCCGGCGGCAGGAGGGTCGTATATTCGTGCGGGGCATGATTGACAACCTGTCCCACGATCGAAGCGGTATCCTCCACACAACGCATTCCTGCTGACGGCGCATCCGCTCCGCCCCGCATCTCATCCATCGCCGCATTTTCTCCGCTCCACGGCTGAAACACAATCCGCGCTTCACCGTCTGAAACCCTGACGACAATGTCCGCCGAAACGCCCTGCTCCTCCCATTTTTCGGGTAGCAGCACCTTCACCTGCGTTGTCGGATAAAACGACTGCGCCAGCGCATGAAGATCATATTCATAATTTTCCCTGTTGCAGGAAACCGCTAATACCCGCCGCATGAACGCCGGCTCCTTTCTACTTCTATTGATTTCTGGACATTTGCGTTTCGCAAACGCCTCTTATTGACTCCTTATTCCGGAAAAACCTCCGTCACTTCAACACCGATATAGCTGAAGAACGCCTGAATCTCCTCCGCCGATCCGCAGGAAAACCCGTCGTTTAACACAAACAAACCGCTTGCGAAAACCGCATGATCTTCCCCGACAAGGAATGTGACGGCTGCCGGAACGGCGTCTTCATAAGTATAAAGATAAATGACGTTTTCCTTCACCTCTTCATTCACAAACGTCTTCGTGACCATACAGGTACTGGCTGCCGCCAGCTCCTCGACGCCGCTCATGGCGTTAATCTGCGTCATCAGGGAAGTAAGGGGTTTCTGCACAAGAAGAGAACGCAATCCCTCGGAAACATGATTCAGCCCGCCCATTTCCAACATTGCGGTAATTCCGTCTTCGTCAACGGAAATCGCATACACCGCTTTCGGCGCCGCATCACCGCCGACGTTGATATTTTGAACAATCTCCTGAATCTCGCTGCTTCCGGTATAAAGCTGCACATATTCTTCGGATCGCGTCATTTCGGACATCAGTTCGACGATTTCCAGTCCCTGTTCATATAAAGATTTGGTTTCTGTATTTTTTTCAGCGCTTCCGCAGGCGGATAAGCCTGCTGCCGACAGCACAAGAACCGCAGCCGCCGATAATACCGCCACGACCGTCCTGACCGATTTTTTCATACGAATCTTCCCTCTCCTTAACACGGGCGATTGCAAAACGCAACTCCCTGCCTTACACGCAAAACGGATTATACTGCTTCTCATGTCCGATCGTCGTCACGTCCCCGTGTCCCGGATACACCTTTGTCTCATCCGGCAGCACGAACAGTTTTTCTTTTACGGAGCGCACAAGCTCGCCCGCGCTTCCGGTCGGCAGATCGCTCCTGCCGACAGATTCCGCAAACAGCGTGTCGCCGCTTACAAGGATGCCCGCCTCCACGAAATAATAGCAGCAGCTTCCCACCGTATGACCCGGCGTCGCAATCACCCGGCAGGTCATGCCCGCGATCGTGATCTCCTCGCCGTCCTTTACATATTGATTCGGTTTTACCGTACATGCCCTGCCTGCGTCCGCAGATACGTTTAAGTCCGCGCTCTCGCACAAGGGACGCTCCCCCTCATAGGCATACACCTTCGCGCCCGACCTCGCGCGCAGCTCCTGCACGCCCCAGATATGATCGAAATGCGCATGCGTCAGCAGAATGCCCGCCACGCGGAAGCCTTTTTCTTTCAGGCGCTCGTATATCGCTGCTCCCTGATCCGCCGCGTCAAAAACGATCGCGTCCTTCTGCGCACCTTCCTGCTCCTCATCATATACGAAATAACAATTTGTCTGGACGGCGCCGATCACCATCCTGCCGATTTTGATTGTCATGATCTTGTCCTTTCTACATCAATCACGCTCGGAATCGTCCGCAGTTTGTCCGTAATCCGGTTCAACTCCTCACGGCTGGAAACGTCAAACGAGATTTCCATTGTCACCTTGTCCGTCTTGCTTGTCCGCGTATTGAGCGAACGGATGTCAATATTGCGCTCCGTCAGCGCGCGCGAAACATCCGCCAGAAATCCGCTCCGGTTTGTCGCATAGATCACGATCTCCACCAGATAAGAGCCGCCATGTTCCTCCGTGCCCTGCCACTCCGCGTCGATCAGCCTCTGCCGCTCGATCTCCGGAAGATTGAGCACATTCACGCAGTCCGTCCGGTGGATGGACACTCCGCGTCCCCTCGTAACAAACCCGACGATCTCGTCGCCCGGCACCGGAGAGCAGCATTTGGAAAAACGAACGGCGACGTCATGAATGCCTTTCACGACGATCGCGCTCTTTCCTTTGCTCTGTATCTGCGCTCTCGCCGCGCTCTGCTCATTGTTCGCGCGGATCTCGTTTAAGATTTCCTCATCGCTCTGCGCCTTTTCGTGATCCGCCTCATACATTTCCTGCATCCGGTTGGCGATATGGCCTTCCTTTAAGCCGCCGTGTCCGATCGCCGCAAGCACGGAATCCCAATCCTGGAATCCGTATTTGCGCATGATGCGCTCCATATATTCCGGTCTCATCAGATTGCTCGTATTTAAGGCGCGCGCCTTGCAGTAATTCGTAATCAGTTCCTTGCCTTTGATGATATTGTCGTCTTTTAACTGACTCTTAAACCACTGATTGATCTTCGTCTTCGCCTGCGTGCTCTTGACAATGTTCAGCCAGTCCCGGCTCGGTCCCTTGGAATTCTGCGACGTTAAGATTTCCACGCGATCGCCGTTTTTTAACTCGTAGTCGATCGTGACCAGCTGCTCGTTGACACGCGCGCCGATCATCCGGTTGCCGACCGCGCTGTGAACACTGTAGGCAAAGTCGATCGGCGTGGAACCTGCCGGCAGGCTTTTCACGTCCCCCGTCGGCGTAAAGCAGTACACATTATCCGAAAAAAGATCAAGATCGCTCTTTAACAGCTTGATAAATTCTTTGTTGTCGGACATATCGCGCTGCCATTCCAAAATCTGCCTCAGCCAGGTGAGTTTTTCCTGCTCGGAATCGTCGATCTGCTTGCCGTCGGAGGCAACCTTATACTTCCAGTGCGCCGCGATGCCGTACTCCGCCGCCTTATGCATCTCAAACGTACGGATCTGGATCTCGAACGGCGTTCCGCTCTTCCCGATCAGCGTCGTATGGAGTGACTGGTACATATTTCCTTTCGGCACCGCAATATAATCCTTGAAACGCCCCGGTATCGGCTTATACATCTCATGGATGACACCGAGCGCCGCGTAACAGTCCTTTACGGAATCGACAATGATCCGGACCGCAAACAGGTCGTAAATCTGATCGATCGTCTTATTTTGATTTTTCATTTTTTTGTAGATACTGAAAAAATGCTTGACACGCCCGTCGATCTGCGCTTTGATGCCGGCGTTGCGGATATGCTCGCTGACCTCGTCAACGATGGTCTGAATATATTTTTCCCGCACATTCTTGCGAATGGCGATCTTGTCCACCAGATCGTAATAGACATCCGGCTCCAGATATTTTAGGGAAAGGTCGTCTAACTCGACTTTCACTTTGGAAATGCCGAGACGCTGCGCGATCGGCGCGTAAATATCCAGCGTCTCCCGCGCGATCGCCTGCTGCCTGTCCGGCTTTTGGTACTCTAATGTACGCATATTGTGAAGGCGGTCGGCAAGCTTGATGATGATGACGCGGATGTCCTTCGCCATCGCCAGAAACATCTTGCGCAGATTTTCCACCTGCAGGTCAATCTTATCCCCGCTGCCTTCTTTGTACTTGAGCTTATCGAGTTTCGTCACGCCGTCCACGAGCAGCGCGACGTCCCCTCCGAACAGCCGCTCTATATCCTCGTAAGTATAATCCGTATCCTCGATCACGTCGTGTAAGAGCCCCGCCGCGATCGTCTCCTTATCCATCTCTAAATCCGCAAGAATAATCGCGACGCAGAGCGGATGAATGATATACGGCTCGCCCGACTTTCTTACCTGATCTTTATGCGCCTCGTACGCCACCTTGTAAGCGTGTTCGATCATGGAACAGTCCGTCGTCGGATGGTATTTTAAGATGCGCTCAAGAAGGCTCTGATATAGCGTCTCCGGGCTTTGAAACTCCTGCATCGCCTCAATGCGCCCGTCGTCGATCACCAGTTCCGGCTTTTTCTCCATGTCGGCGTACCCTTCTAAAGATACCGTCCCGACACGCACCAAATCTTCTTTTTGCTGTACTGCCTGCTTGTTTTCTTCCGTCATTCTCACACCCGCTATCCGCGATCCCGCTCACGCCGTCAACACGCTCGGCGTAAATCCGCGGATTCTTTGAATAAGTTTTGCACGGCAAAACTTATTTGCCCTCATACCGGATCGCAGAATCCAGCCGATACCCGCTGATCCGCTCCCTGCCCTTTAATCCGGCAAGCTCCATCAGGACAACCACGCCGACGACCTCGCCGCCAAGCTGTTCCACAAGCTTGATCATCGCCTCCGTCGTGCCGCCCGTCGCGATCAGATCGTCCACGATCAGCACTTTCTGTCCTTTCTTGATCGAATCCTTATGCATCTCGATCGTTGCGGTCCCATATTCCAGCTCATAGCTCATGGAAACGGTCTCTCTCGGTAGTTTTCCCTTTTTACGGATCAAAATAAACGGCTTCTTTTGATTATAAGCGATCGGAGTTCCAAAAATAAAGCCGCGCGACTCCGCGCCGACTACCACGTCATACTCCAAATCCTTCACCAGCCCCTGCATGGTGTCAATCGCAAGCTGTAATCCCTCCGCATCCTGCAGCACGCTCGTGACATCGCGGAAGATGATTCCCTCCTCCGGGAAATCAGGAATACTCACTACATACTCTTCCAGTTTTTTCATACCAATCCCTCCCTGTCAGAATAAAACGGTCAGACTTATCATCCGGTCGTACGAATCCTGTTTTCAAACAATTATCATTATTATAGTATAAATGACCATGCAGAATCAAGTACCAGGGAAAAAAATTCCGCAACCCAAAAGAACTGCCAATGGCAGTTCTTTGAAAGCGCGCGAAGCGCGATTTTTTATCTATAGGCATTCTCGTGACCTGTGAAGAATCGCAAAGCGATTCTTCGAAAGACTTTCGCGCAAGCGGAAGTCTTTTTTATCCCTTCACCGCTCCCGCCGTCATGCCGTCCACCAAAAAGCGCATCAGGCAGAAATACAGGATGACGATAGGAACCGCAATGAACACGGAGCCCGCCGCGAACCGGGCAAATTCCGTCTCGCCGAGGCTCATCAAGCCGACCGCCACCGTATATAAATCTTTTTCTTTTAACAGGAGCTTCGGCAGGATAAAATCGCTCCACGGGAACACAAAGCTCGTGAGCGCCGTGTAAACAATGATCGGCATGGAGATCGGCAGGTTGATCTTTAGGAACACCTGAAAATTCGTGGCGCCGTCGATCCGCGCCGCCTCGTCGATGGAACCCGGTATCGTGTCGAAAAATCCTTTCTGCGTCAGGTAGCCCATCGGCGCGCCGGAGCTGTAGATCAGGATGAGTCCCCACATTTTATTGATGAGTCCGAACTGCGTCATGATGATGTAGACCGCGATCATGCCCATAAAAGAGGGGAACATGCCGAGCACGAGCGTCGTCTTCATGATCGCTTTTCTGCCGCGGAACTGAAAACGGGACATCGTGTACGCCGTCAGTATGACTAAAAACGTACCGATCAGGCAGCTCATCGTCGCGATAAAGAGCGTATTGCGGAACCATCTCGGATAGTTATACATTTCCGTGTCCGTAAACAGCATCCGAAACGTGTTCAGGCTGTACTCGCTCGGAAAAAAGCCGTCAAACGAATAGATGGATCCCGACTTGCTGAAAGAAGCCAGGATCAGCCAAAGGCACGGAAAAAGAAACACAAAGCAGACTGCGATCAAAACGATATGCGTCACGAGCGTATCCATGATCCGTAAGGTTCTTCTACTTTTCATCGGAACGTATCCTCCTCTCTGTATGACGCGCTGCCCGTATAGATCGACAGGGAGATCAGCGACGTGATGACAAAAATGACTAAGCTGATCGTTGCGCCGATGCTGTAATAGTTATTGTTGATGGAAAGATTATACAGCCAGTTGATGAGCAAATCGGTATCGCTGGCAAGGAAATAACCGTCTATGTATAATCCGCCCCGCAAAAAGAAGAAAATGCCGAAATTATTAAAGTTACCGATAAACTGCGAGATCAGAACCGGCGTGGTGGAAAAAAGCACGAAGGGCAGCGTGATATGCCGGAACTGCTGAAACGCATTCGCCCCGTCGATCTTCGCCGACTCCATCTGACTCGCATCCCGGTTAGACAAAAGCCCCGTTGCCAAAAGCATGATCGACGGCACGCTGATCCACGCGTTGACGAAAAGCCCGATCAGCCTTGCGATCCACTTTGCGTCAATATCGAGAAATCCGACCGCTTTATGCCCCATTCCCGTGATGATCTGATTGACCGGTCCGCCGTAGGAAAACATGAATTTGAAACCGAGCAGCGTAATAAAGCCCGGAACCGCATAGGCAAGCACCGGAAACGCGCGCCAGAGCGCCTTTCCTTTTACGCAGTCCTTATTTAATAAAAGAGCAAGTCCCAGCCCCGCAAAATAATTGAGCGCCGTTGAGAGCACCGCCCAGATGATATTCCAGCTCAATATTTTCAGGAACGTCGGCGAGAACTGCGAAAGCGTTGCCAGCTTCACAAAATTATCCAGCCCGATCCAGTCCACCAGCTTCGGCGGCACGATCGTCCCGCCATAGTTTGTAAAGGCGATCGCGATCATAAAAACGATCGGGAGAATATTAAAAATGCAGACGCCCAGAATCGGCAGAAACAACACCGTCTTATAAAATTTCCTGTCTAAGAACTGCCGCAGATCCTCGCGGAACGTCGCGGGCTTCCCGCCCCTTTCGCAGATCTTCTGCGTCTCGTAAGCGTCCCGGATATTGGACAGATAACATAAGAGCAGGCAGAGCGCGGCGATCGCGGAAAGGATTCCCATAAGCAGCATGACGACGGAATTGTCCCCCTCGATGCCGAGCCAGGTATCCGCCTCCTTCGTTCCGAGCGTGATAAGTCCCACAATATCCGCAAATCCTCTTTTGATAAAATAAAACGCCGCCAGCGCAAGAACCAAAAGATAAAGAAGCCCTTTGCCGATCTGTCCGTACAGGAGCTGTCCGAGCCCCATCAGACACATGCTCGCCTTCACATTCTTTCCGCCGTTTTTCAACAGGTCGCGCGCACCGCCCGCCCGCAGCTTTTTCTTTTTCTTCTGCAAACCTGATCCCTCCTTTGAAGTTCCGTGCAATTCCGCTCGCACTAGTTGCCGGAAAGCGTAAAGATCGCGTCATGAATCTGCGTGTCCACCTGCGCAAGCCCGGCTTTCAGCTTCTCCGGATCGTCGTATTTTTTCTCGCCCGGTAAGCGGAACGCGTCCTTGGCAAGGTCGGAGAAAAACGACTGCGCCGGCGTCCAGATCTGATCGACCTCCGTAACGGAAGGCATGAGCACGACATTCCCCTCCTCCAGACTCTGATAAATCATTTCCGATATGCCGCCCCGCTGCATTGCCACGTCGTTTCTGGCGGGCGCGATCCCCAGCAGTTCACATCTTCTCATAACCATATCATAGCTTGTGGCAAATTCGACAAACGCAAGGCAGGCGTTCGGCGCTTTCGTGTACGCGCTGATCCCGTAGCCGTTTACGCCGCCCATGGTACGCAGCGGAATGAGTTCCGGGTTCTCCTCGGTTAAGTCCGCGCTCGCGGGAAGCATCGGCACCTGCGTCATGACAAGATTTTCTTCGGCAAGCGCGCGCGCCTCCTCCTCGCTCATCCCCTGCTCCTGATACGCAAGAATCAGCTCTTTTAAGAACAGCGTATACACGTCAGGCGTCGTCATCGTTGCAAAATAGGTGCCGTCCGCCAGTTTGCTGTAAGCGTTCACCGTGATCGTATCGTCAATGCAGCCCTCGTTCATCAAAGACGCCTGCTGCAGCAGGACGGATGCGCCCATCCACGAATCCCCCGCCGAGAAACCGACATCGGACGGATCGGTGTTATTGTTTCCAAATACATAGCCTCCATAGGAAAAAAGAAAGCTTGACGAGAAATAAACGTCATACAGAGAACGCATGTATCCGAACTGCCCCTCATTCTCCGCCATCCGCTGCTCGGAGAAGCGGTACATATCATTCCAGTTCTCGATCATGTCCGGAATCCCGTCCGCGTCGTCGTCCCACGCTGTCTCCCAATCATCCGGCAGCAGATCTTTCCGATAATACAGCATGGACGTCTGCACGTTGACCGGCACCGCCATATAGTAGGTCACGCCGTCGATTTCCCTGCGGTACGCTTCCCATGCGCGTTCGGGAATCTGCGCATAGCACTCCAGCTCCTGCACCGGAATCGGATAAATATGCTTTCCGTCCACATATTTCATCAGCACATCGTTTGCCTGATACAACACATCCGGTCCGTATCCGTAAGGTCCGTCGTCCGCCAGATTGCTGTACTGGTCCATGTTGGCGTCCACCGCCACGATGCCGTATTCGGCATATGCCTCGTTAAACGCGTCGATCAGCTCCTGAAAATAGCCCTGCTCGATCGCCGTATCATTTTCCAGCACACGGATCGTCACATTCTGCTCCAGCTCGCCCGTATAAATATTGCTTAAATCCGGTACGGCTTCCCCGCTGCGGTCCGCGCTCTGCGTCCCGCTGCCCTCATTCGACGTCCCTGTGCCGCCGCTGCCGTTTCCGCCGCTGTTTCCGCCGGCATTCCCGCCGTCGCTGCCCCCGCAGCCGGACAGCAATCCGATCCCCATGCACAGCAGTCCGATGCTCAAGTATTTTGCAAGCAGTCTGTATCCTTTTCGTCTCATACCGATTCACACACCTTTCCTGTTTTTTGCTTCCTCTCGGTCATCTTTTTTTATGATGACATATCCGTCGGTTTCCAGTACGCCGTCCCGGTAACGGTTCTGCGTAAAGATCACGCCGTCCGCCCTGACGGGAAGCGCCGCGCCCGTCTGATTCGTCCACAATGTCCACTCCTCCGCGGCAAGCGCCGCTCCAGCCGTGACTCCTGCTGTCTCTGTACGCTCTGCCGCGTGTCCCGCTCCGGCGCTCTCCGCGCCCCCGCTCCCGCGATATGGGGCTTCCGCGAGAAACCGCCGCAGGCAGAACAGCCCGTTCTCGGAAGTGATTCTGATCTCTCCGCCCTGAATAACCGGCTGTCTGCGCAGCGACAGCAGCTCCTTTAACTGCGCCCGTACATCCCTGTCCCAATGATTTTCGTCCCAGTCAAAACATCTGCGGTTATCGGGATCATAGCCGCCCTCGGTCGGAATTTCCGTTCCGTAGTAAACGCAGGGCGCCCCCTCAAACATGCAGGTGACCGCCAGCGCGGATAAAAGCCGGTTCTTGTTTTTTCCGACACTCGTATAAAAACGGTCCGTGTCATGGGTATCCAGCAGGTTCAGCATCATCCGGTTGACCGTGCCGGTGTTGCGCATGAGCAGTCCGTTCAGCCTCCACGCGAACTGCTGCGCATCAAACGCGTCAAACGCATAATAATCCAGACACGCCTTGGTAAACGCGTAATTCATGATGCTGTCATACTGGTCCCCCCGCAAAAACGAATTGGCGTCATGCCAGTTTTCTCCGATAATCACGCAGTCCTCTTTTGCTTCTTTCACCCGCTTGCGGAACAGCCGCCAGAAATCATGGGAAACCTCGTCGGAGACGTCCAGCCGCCATCCGTCTATCTCATATTCTTTGATCCAATACACCGCAATATCCGTTAAAAATTTCTGTACCTCCAGATTTGATGTATTGAGTTTCGGCATATAATTGCAAAAAGAAAACACTTCATAATTGACCGTATCCTGATCCGGTTTGTCTCCCCGTATGAGGAACCAGTCATGATAAGCGGACGCTCTTCCTTTTTTCAGAACGTCCTGGAACTGCCTCATGCGGTCGCTGCAATGGTTGAACACCGCATCCAGAACGATCCGCATGCCCCGCCTGTGCGCCTGCTCCACAAGCTCCTTCAAGTCCTCATTTTTTCCAAACTGTTCGTCGATCGTATAATAATCGGAAATATCATATTTATGATTGGATATGGACTGAAACACCGGCGTCAGATACAGGGTATTTACCCCCAATTCTTTGATGTAATCCAGTTTTTGGGTGACGCCCGGAATGTCGCCCCCGGCAAAGCTCTTCGGCAGCGGCTTCCCGCCCCACGGCAGATTGATATAGCGCTCGTCCTTCTCTTTGATGCCGCGGTAAAAGCGATCCACAAAAATCTGATAAAAAACCGCCTGCCGCATCCATGGCACTTCCCGGTGCAGATCGGCTTCATTGAGATAGGGCAGCTGGAAAAAATTGAAATATCCGAAGGAAAAATCATACTCTTTTGTCAGACCGTCCTCGGAAAAATACCATGCGTCCTCCCCCTGCCAGATTCGGAACACGTACGCCGTTCTGACATCGGATAATTCGATTTCGCTCTCATAATAGGCAAACAGCCTGTCCTCGTACTTTCTTTCCATGGGAAAACAGTCCTGCTGCTCCTGAAAACGGTATTTACATTCCAATAAAATCTCTACCCGGTCCACTTCATCCCGTCTGTCCATGCGCAGCCGCAATACAAGCCTGCTTCCGCTCTGCGCATAGCAATACGCGGAATCCGGCATATGATAGATTGCCTGTTCGTTCATCTTTGTTTACTCCCTGTTTCATCTCATTGCGGCACTTTCGTTCCGCTTCCTTTTCCGTCTCTGTCTTTTTTCCCCGCCGCAATTGACAAAAATTCTCCCGCAGTCCATAATGAAACTATGCATACAAAATATACCATTCGAGACATTGCAAAAATGGCAGGCGTGTCGGCGGCGACCGTATCCTATGTGATCAATAACCGTGAGGATCAGCGCATCAGCGCGGAAACGAAGAAAAAGGTCCTCCAGATCGTGAATCTGCTCGGATACAGTCCGAACTCCTCAGCGAAATCGCTCGCGACCAGCAAGACTTCCCATGTCGCGCTGTACCTTTCCCGCGAGGAGTCTCTCTATAAACGCTGTGAGCAGCTCTCCGTGATCGAAGCGCTCTCTCTCGTGTTAAAAGAGCACGGCTATCATCTTTTGGTCTTAGACCGCGAGGACCGCGATAAGATCGACTATGCCGACGCCATTATCTGCTATGACGATACCGCTTCCTTTTTTAGCGAGATCGGCGATAAAAACTTCATTCCCCTGATCGGATTAGATCTTCTGACCGATACGCCCTTACAGATCTTCTTTCAGGTCTGTACGGATTATCAGGCGTTAAAAGATGCCGCTGACGCGCATTTCGGCACGGATCGTTACGCCTATTTCTGTCTGGAACCCAATAACCATGCGGTTCGCGAGCTCATTCTCAGGACATTTGCGCAGGTTCATTTTGTTGAATCTGGACCGGTTGTTCCGGATGGAAATCTCTGTTACAGTCAGACCAGTCTGTGCCCCCTTTTAGGAAGCACAGCCCTTTACCTGCCCCTCGACCTGCATCGCAAGATGGAGCGGCTTTACGCCTGCATGGAACTTGCCCTAAACCGCGTACCCGACTGCGACCATGTCGTGTTTGTGTAGGAACTTTCCCGACCCTAAGAGACTTTCGCGTAAGCGGAAGTCTTTTTAACTTATAGGAATTCCACAGCCCGGAAGAATCGTGAATGCTATTGTTCCAGTGCAACCGTCAGTTCGCCGCTTGCAGGATCATAGGTCAACGTATAGGTTCCCGTCTGCTTTACGATGATATTGGCGTTCTCCGTCCCGTCTACAAGCGCGAGCGACGCTTCATCCGTGATGTTCGTATAGCGCACATACTCATTTCCCACGCCGGAATTTTCACCCACGGTCACCAGCGTTGTAAGCAGGAATTCATCGCCTTCCTCCAGGTCGATCGTCAGCGTGTGGATGCCGTTTTCCTCTTTGAACCCGTACATCTCATCATAGCGGTCCTCCCAGTTCGTAATGACCGCGCCTTTGATATAATACGTCGTTACCGCTTCCTGCTCGCCGCCCGCCATTTCTCCGTTGTACGTCCACTCAATCCGGTCATACGGATTGGAATTATAAATCTCTCTTGTCTCCTCCGAATAGGTGCTCGCGCCCGTGTCATACACATCCGCCCCCGGATAGGTATGCAACATCAGCGTATAGTTTCCCGATACCGCGCATTTGATGTTTGCTTTCAGCGTGCTGTCGGAAAGACCGCCCGATACGGTAAAATATTCCGTGCCGTCCGCCTCGGTCGTCGTCATGTAACCGCCGCCCCTCTGGTTCGCCCAGGAGGAATCAATCGCAAACTGGAACTCGTCGCCTGCGCACAGGTCAAGCGTGATCGTATACAAGTTCTCATCCGCGCTCTTCGTCAGATAATGCTCTTCATTGATGACCTTGCCCCAGCTCGACGCGGAAAGCAGCGGACTTGTGCCGCTCCCCACAATGGCAAATGTTCTGGTATCCTCCACATATTCCATAAATCCGGCATACACACCGACATCCGCCGTGATCGGCGCGGAAAAATCAAAGGTATGCGTATGGGAAGGCGTTCCAAACCATCCCATAAAGATCAGACCGTCCTTCTTCGGCGTATACTCTTCCGCGAGCGCTCCGTCCGCTACCTCCTGTGTCGATAACACGGTCGTGCCATCGTTATCGTAAAACGTTACCGTATAGACGGCGGGTTCTGCGTCGGCAGCCGCATCTGTGCCCTCCGTCTCATTCGGCACGTCTCCCTGTGTCTCATCCTGCACGCCGCTCTGATCCTGCGTTCCATTCTGTGCATCATCTGCATTTCCCGCGCCTTTCCCGCATCCTGCCAAAATAAACAGACACAGTAACAGCGCAAACACGTTCCACTTTCCGTTTCGTTTTTTCATTGTCGTCCTCCATTCCTTTTCCTGCTCTTGACACTTCCGTTTTTTGAGTAATTTTTTGAATCTTCCGGTGCTTCTTTTTGCACTCCTTTTGCACTTTTTCCGCGGCTCTTTTCGTACCCTTTCTTTCGCCCGCCGCCGCTGTGCTTAACCAGTTAAGCAACGAGGTAAAAAAATATAGTTCCGCGTATTTGCTTAACCAGTTAAGCAAATGATAGCACACTTCTGCGCACACTTCAATTTCTATAATCACCAAAAAGATTTTTCATATTTTGTCTATATTGGACAAAGCGGACGGAAAATGCGATGCTTATCGTGCAAGCAGACGGGAAATGCTTCGCATTCCCCGCTCGCGTTGCTCGCCGCAAAGCATTTCCTGCGCCGTTGCTCGTGCCAGCACGGCAACGCCCCCGGAAACACTTTGCTTTTCTGCTTATCGCGCAAACAATAGAATTTACGCTTCGCGAAAATTCTATTGTCATGAAAAAAGGAAGCGGCATCGCCTGTCGCCCAGGTGCCATACCGCTTCCTCTTGAACCCATTTTCTAACGCGAACCGCCATGATTTTGCTTTGCGGAAGTTCATGTCAGGCGCTTTTTCTTACATCATGCCGCCCATGCCGCCTGCACCTGCGGGCATTGCCGGCGTATCCTCTTTGATATTCGCCACAACGGACTCGGTCGTAAGGAGTGTGCTTGCAACGGAGCATGCATTCTGCAATGCGCTTCTCGTTACCTTTGCCGGATCGAGAATGCCGTCCGCAACCATGTCCACGTATTCCTCTTTTAACACATCAAAGCCGACGCCAACCTCGGACTCGCTGACCTTATTGATGATGACGCTGCCCTCAAGACCTGCGTTTGCCGCGATGTGATACATCGGTGCTTCCAACGCCTTCAAGATGATCTCAGCGCCCGTCTTCTCGTCACCGGAAAGCTCCTTCGCCATCTTCGCAACATCCTTCGCCGCATGGATATAAGCGGAACCGCCGCCGCAGATGATGCCTTCCTCTACCGCTGCTCTCGTCGCTGCAAGCGCATCCTCCATGCGGAGTTTTGCTTCTTTCATTTCCGTCTCGGTTGCCGCGCCGACGCGGATAACTGCTACGCCGCCTGCCATCTTCGCAAGTCTCTCCTGTAACTTCTCTCTGTCGAAATCAGAAGTCGTCTCGTCGATCTGGTTCTTGATCTGCGCAATACGGGACTGGATCGCCGCCTTGTCGCCTTCGCCGTCCACGATAATGGTATTTTCTTTCTGTACCTTGACGGACTTTGCATGACCGAGCTGATCCATCGTCGTATCTTTTAACTCCAGACCTAAATCGGAGCTGATGACCGTACCGCCTGTCAGGATGGCAATATCCTCAAGCATTGCCTTTCTTCTGTCGCCGTAACCCGGCGCCTTAACCGCTACGACATTGAACGTGCCGCGCAGCTTGTTGACGATCAGGGTCGTCAGCGCTTCGCCCTCAACGTCCTCCGCAATGATTAAAAGCTTTGCGCCGGACTGTACGATCTGCTCTAAGAGCGGAAGGATCTCCTGAATGTTGGAAATCTTCTTGTCGGTAATCAGAATATACGGATTGTCAAGAACCGCTTCCATTTTATCCATATCGGTCGCCATATAAGCGGAAATATAACCGCGGTCGAACTGCATGCCTTCTACAAGGTCGAGTTCGGTCTTCATTGTCTTGCTCTCCTCGATCGTGATCACGCCGTCGTTGGATACCTTCTCCATCGCGTCTGCGACCATATTGCCGACATTCTCATCGCCTGCGGAGATCGCTGCCACGCGTGCGATATGATCCTTGCCGTTGACTTTCGAGCTCATTCTTGCGATCGCCTCTACTGCGCAGTCCGTCGCTTTCTTCATTCCTTTTCTTAAAATGATCGGGTTTGCGCCCGCCGCCAAATTCTTAATTCCGGCATTCACCATCGCCTGCGCAAGTACGGTTGCCGTTGTCGTGCCGTCACCTGCAACATCGTTTGTCTTTGTCGCTACTTCTTTGACAAGCTGCGCGCCCATATTCTCAAACGCGTCCTCCAACTCGATCTCCTTTGCGATCGTCACACCGTCGTTTGTAATAAGCGGCGCGCCGTAAGACTTGTCAAGTACAACGTTTCTTCCTTTCGGTCCTAATGTCACTCTCACGGTATCCGCAAGCTGATTGACACCGTTCTCTAATGCTTTACGCGCCTCTGCGCCATATTTGATCTCTTTTGCCATGATTGTTCTCTCCTCCTGATTATTACGATTTCATTGTTGCCGCCATTCCGGGAAGACTGCTCTGCCCGCCTCTCACCGCCGCCGTCCGCAAATGTTCCGTTCACGAATGCTCTATCCGCGAATGTTCCGTCTCGTGAAACCGCTTCCGGCTGCAATGCTGCGCCGCTCCATGCCGCCCGATCACAGCACACCCTACTCGATCACTGCAAGAATATCGCTCTGCTTTACAATGATATACTCGTCTTCCTCGATCTTGACCTCTGTTCCTGAATACTTGGAATAGATGACCTGATCGCCGACCTTGACTTCCATCTTCACTTCTTTTCCGTCGATCATGCCGCCCGGTCCGACTGCAAGAACCTCCGCCTGCTGCGGCTTCTCCTTATTCTGTCCCGGCAGCACAATACCGGATTTTGTTGTCTCTTCTGCAACCAACTGTTTCAGTACGACTCTGTCGCCCAACGGTACCAATTTCATGATAAAGCCTCCTTATGTCGATTGATTTTTGTTTGTTAGCACTCTTTTCGTTCGAGTGCTAATTGCTAATGCATATATTATGTTTTTTACATGGTCTTTGCAACCGTTAAAAAATCAAATAGCACACTGTATTCTCTTATTTTCTCTTTATTTCTTTTATTTTCTTCTGTTTTCTCATTTTTACCATAAAAAGTATATTTCATACTTTCTTTAGAAATATATGAAAGCAGACGTGAAATGCTTCGCATTCCACGCTCGCGTTGCTCGCCGCAAAGCATTTCCTGCGCCGTTGCTCGTGCCAGCACGGCAACGCCCCCGGAAACACTTCGCTTCTCTGCTTATCGCGCAAAAAAAGAGCCCCGCCTGCGCGGAACTCTTTCGAAACCTGTGCCTGAGCGCTTCGTTTTCACGGAAAGGCTTTCATTTACATGCATACGCTTCATCTGCATGCAGACGTCTCTATTTGCATGCGCGCTGCAAACGCTCCTGATAGCCGGGCGCATTTTTGATCTGATATTTTAAGTCAAACATCTCATATTCAGCGTCGGAATAAAGCTCGTCAAGATTCTGCTCGACATTGTCCTTCATCACGATCCCGTATGCGACTGACGGTGAGAGCTTGGCATCCTCGAACTCCATGCACTCTCTGGCAATGCGCTCACAGTAATCCTTCGCTTCGTCCGGCTCCGCCATCGGAATGAGTACCGTAAACACATCCCCGTCCGTTCTGCCGATCACATAATCCTCCTTGGCGTTGCGCTTGACCATTTCCGCGATCACACGGATCAGCCGGTCGCTCTCCTCATTGCCAAAATGATCATACGCATATTTCCAGTCATTGATATTCAGGCAGATCTCTGCTACCGGTACAACCTCGGAACGGTCGATCGTCTGCCTGCGCTTCTCAAAATAAGACTTGTTGAGCGTTCCGGTCAGAAGATCCTCCTCGTCCCCATGTGTCATGCGGTATTTCTCTTTTTCAAGACGACGCTCCAATTCATTGCTGTACTCGTCCAGCTCCTTATGCAGATAACTTTCCTGCCCGTATGCCGAAAAAAGCGCCGCCGTGTCCGCAAACAACCGCTCCGTCCGCTCCTTTGCCTTTTCGTCCGATCCCTGTGCCTGCACATACAAATGTGCCACCGTCCGGTCCGCCACACGAATCTTCATGCCCGGACAGGCGGCAACATCCGGAATCTCCCCCGTATAGCCGCCGGAGCGCGCCATCCGCTCGCCGTGTCTGTCCGTGAGCAGATACTCTGCGCCGCAAAGTGAGGACAACTGCGCAAGATATGCCGTCATCCGCTCCATATCATATAATTTCTGCAAGCTGTAATTCTTGATATTTTCGCTGATCCTCTCATCAAATGAAAGATTATGATAATCCATACCCCGCACAACACCTCCGCATTCTCATAATACGACTTTGTTCTTGCCGCTCGTCTTTCCTTCGTAAAGCTTATCATCCGCCTGTTTGATGATCGTCGCCATCGCAAAGCCCGGCACATATGCCGACGCGCCGAACGTCATCGTAAATTTGATCTCGTCTTCTTTGTACATAAAAGAATGATTCTCGATCGTCTGACGGATCCGTTCGCCGATCATACGCGCGATCTCGCCGTTTCCCTGCACAAGGATCAGAAACTCTTCTCCACCCCAGCGGCAGACGGCATCCCCCTGCCGGATCGCGTTCTTCATAATGTCCGCGACATGGATCAGCGCACGGTCGCCGCACTCATGGCTGTATGTGTCATTGATCCGCTTAAAATTGTCAATATCTCCAATGATAACGCTGAACAGCGTTCCCTTTACCTTCGCGCGGTTCATCGTCTCCTGCAGATGAACTTCCATTCCTCTGCGGTTCAATAAACCTGTCAGCGGATCCACATTCGCCTCATGTCCGAGATCCTCGTTTTGCGTCATGAGCGCATTCGTGGAATCCTGCATTTCAATGATAAAATTGAACGAAACGACCGCCATCAGGAAAAAGACAACAAACGTATTCGCCATGAACAAAACCGGAAAATCCGCTTCATCAATCAGAATGAGCGGCGCATTCCTTTTCATGTGCTGGTATAAAAGAACATACAGGACATATGCAAACACCGTCAAAAAGAGCGGCAGCAAGATCCTCAGCTTGGACTTTAGTGCGGAAAACGCCAGGTAAAAGCTGATCGGCACTACGCAGATGATGCATAAGAAAAACCCACTGTTCCAGCCAATCATGACCGTGCTTAAAACCGCATTAAACACCAATTCCACAAACGTCAGCGAATACACCAGCACCACCTGCTCTGACTTCACTGCCAGCAGAAGCAGGATATAAAGCGAAAGTATGACTAAATTATACATGACAAGCGGAAATACGGAGCACATGGTAAACAGCTGCATATACAAAAGATGCACCGCCATCACAATGATTACCAGCACACGCATTTTCGTCTTTGTCTCGATGACCTCGTCACCATTCATTTTTCTGCGAAATGACCGCAGCATATTCTTGATCGTTGTCCCCATCACAAGCTCCATTCCGGAAATTCTTATAACCCGCCCCTGAATTTCCCGTTTTTTCTCTTAATCGATCCGAAACATTGCCACAATCTGATTGAGTTTATCAACCGTCTCAATACAGTTTTCCACAAGCTCATTGTTCTGGACCGTCTGTTCAACAACACGCGTTGTTTTATCTGCAATATCCGTTACGCCGATCGTCGATTCATTGACCGTCGAGCTGATACCGGCAAGCGCACCCGCGATCGCTGAGATTGTATCCGCCAGTTTTGATACGGATTCCTCGATCGTGGACATACCGGAAGAGTAGCCTTCCGAATCCGTATAATAGCGTTCACCTACCTCCGAGAACTGCTGGTAATCTTTTAGAACCACTTTTTCAAGAAACTCAACCGTATCCCGCAGCGATTCCGCTAAGGAGGATACCGCATGGTTGACGTCCGCCACAATCATATTGATGCTTCCCACGGTCTCGGACGTCTGATTGGCAAGGGAACCGATCTCTGTTGCGACAACGGCAAAACCCTTGCCCGCTTCTCCTGCTCTCGCCGCCTCAATAGACGCGTTCAGCGCAAGCAGACTCGTCTGCGAAGAAATCGCCATGATCGCGCCCGTCAACTCATTGATCTTCTCAACCGCCTTGGACTCTTCGATCGCCTGCTCCGTCTTCTCACTGATACTCTGATACATCTTTGTTGTACGGTCCGTCGCCTCAAGCGTTGTCGCCTTCAGTCCCTCGGCACGCTTCTTGACCTCGCTGGCAAGCCGCTCACCTTCTGCCGCAAGCGTTTTGATCTGCTCAGCTCCTTCTTCCATCTGACCGATATTGCCATTGATGGTCTCCGTCGTCGCCGCCGTCTCCTCCATGCCTGCCGCAATCTGCTGCGTTGTCGCGGAGTTGTCCGTGCACTTACTGTTGATCTCCGCGGAGATCGCTTTTACCTCGTTCACATTGCCCGTGATCTGCGTGCTGACATCTTCGATATTGCCGACCATGGTGCGCAGATTCGCGCGCATATCACGGATCGCACGCCCCATCATACCGATCTCATCCTTTTTCTTGACGATCTTGGCGCTCGCAGGATTCCTTGTAAAGTTAAACTCACTCGTATCATGAATGATTTCCGTGATCACGCCAAGTTCGCGCAGCATATAGCCGACTGCAAAAAGACTGAGCACCATGCCAATAACTACCAGAAGCACACCCCCCACGGCCAGATAAAGCTGCATATCCGAAACGCCGTGAAGAATATCGTCCTCATCCGCCGTCATAACAAGAATGCTCTGATTCTCCAAAACCCTGAACGCGGCATATTTCATGACGCCCTTAAATTCATATGTAATTACGTCCGGCTCCGGCACAACGCCCCGATCCAGTTCGGCAAGAATCTGCTTGACCGCCGCATTCTCGACCGGCTGACCAATCTTGTCCGGCGTCGGATGGTACAACATCGTGCTGTCACGCGCCACCAGATAAGAATAGGAAGAATCCACTCCGTCCAGCGTTGCGTCCGACAGGACCCCATCCAGCATCTCCACCGGCATTTCTCTTCCCGCAAGAGAAATTTCATATTCCAATGTTCCCGCATAGGCTATCGTCAACGACATCATACTGTTACGCGCCTGTTCCTTAATCAGCTTCTGACTTCTCGGCAATGCGATTAAAATACATCCGGTAACCGCAATGATGACGAAAATCTCCGCAAGTACCATAATCTTAAATTTTAATGACCGAAAAAAATGAACCTTACTGCCTGTTGCGTTTGCCTCCATTCAAGTTGTCCTCCGTTTAGTTGTCTGATTTTTTCGCATGTATACAATATTTTGTTAATTATAACACATTTCTTCGCAATATAGAAGATTTTTTGTATATTTTTTCAATCTTTTTCAAACGTTTTCGCAATTGCCGTAAAAGAGTTTTCTGTCGTCATCCTTTTTTCATTGAAATTTTTCCTCTTTTATGTATAATGAAAACGTCGGTGTAAAAAATCAAGCAAGAAAGAAACAGAGGATTTCAAAATGATCAGTGCAAACAATGTAACGTACCGCGTTGGCAAAAAAGCGCTTTTTGAAGACGTCAATATCAAATTCACCGAAGGCTGCTGTTACGGTCTGATCGGTGCGAACGGAGCGGGCAAATCCACGTTCTTAAAAATACTTTCCGGGCAGTTGGAGACCACGAACGGCGACATTTCCATCACGCCGGGGCAGCGTCTTTCTTTTTTGGAACAGGATCACTTCAAATATGACTCCTATTCCGTCACGGACACCGTGATTATGGGAAACGCGCGCCTGTATGAAGTCATGAAAGAGAAAGACGCCATTTACGCAAAGGAGGATTTCTCCGATGAGGACGGTATCCGCGCCAGTGAACTGGAGGCGGAATTCGCCGAAATGGACGGCTGGGAAGCGGAATCGAACGCTTCCATGCTCTTAAACGGTCTCGGCATCGAGCCGGAGCTGCACACCGCGCAGATGAGCGACTTAAACGGCAGCGAAAAGGTCAAGATTCTGCTCGCGAAGGCGCTGTTCGGTAATCCCGACGTGCTCCTGCTCGACGAGCCGACGAACCACCTCGATCTGGATGCGATCGCGTGGCTTGAGGAATTTTTGATCAATTTCGAAAACACCGTCATCGTCGTCTCGCACGACCGTTATTTCCTTAATAAAGTGTGCACGCACATCGCGGACATTGACTACGGCAAAATCCAGCTCTATTCCGGCAACTATGATTTCTGGTACGAGTCCAGCCAGCTTCTCATCCGTCAGATGAAAGAGGCAAATAAGAAAAAAGAAGAAAAAATCAAGGAATTGCAGGAGTTTATCTCCCGCTTTTCCGCAAACGCGAGCAAGTCCAAGCAGGCGACTTCCAGAAAGCGCGCTCTGGAGAAGATCGAGTTAGAAACGATCCGTCCGTCCAGCCGCAAATATCCATATATTGATTTCCGTCCCGAACGCGAGATCGGCAACGAGGTGCTCACGGTGGACAATCTTTCCAAGACCATCGACGGGGTGAAGGTGCTCGACCATGTTTCTTTTATCTTAAACCACGACGATAAGGTTGCCTTTGTCGGCAGCAACGAACTTGCCATCACCACACTGTTCCGCATTCTTTCCGGCGAACTGGAACCGGATGAGGGCAGCTATAAATGGGGCGTCACGACGTCTCAGGCATATTTCCCTAAGGATAATACGCAAGAATTTAATAACGATTTAACAATTACAGATTGGCTGACGGGTTATTCTCCCGTGAAGGACGTTACTTATGTGCGCGGTTTCCTCGGCAGAATGCTTTTTGCAGGGGACGACGGCGTCAAGCGCGTCCGCGTCCTCTCCGGCGGCGAAAAAGTACGCTGTCTCTTAAGTAAAATGATGATCTCCGGCGCAAACTGTCTCATTCTTGACGAACCGACGAACCATCTGGATATGGAGTCGATCACGGCGCTCAACAACGGACTCATCAAGTTTGGCGGCGTGGTGCTGTTTTCCTGCCACGATCATCAGTTTGTGCAGACGACTGCAAACCGGATTATGGAATTCCTGCCGGACGGCACGCTCATCGACAAGATCACGACTTATGATGAGTACTTGGAGAGCGACGAAATGGCGCGGAAACGGACGGTATATAATGCCGACGCGTCGAAAGAGGACGATGAGAACTGATTCCATTCGGTGTCAAAAGCCCTGCTCCTATATGTATGATATAACCCGCGGAAAGGAGGAATTTTCTGTGAAAGCTGTGGATCTCCATGTTCATTCCAATAAGTCGGACGGCTCCGTGTCCCCGTCAGGGCTCGTGGAGCTTGCCGTGCAAAAAGAACTGCGCGCATTCGCTTTAACGGATCACGACACGATCGACGGTCTTGACGAAGCAATCTCCGCCGCCGCCTCCTATCCTGATCTGGAGGTCATTCCCGGCATCGAACTTTCCTCGGAATATCACGGAAAGGACATTCATGTGGTCGGCTTATACCTCGACTATCACAATGAGGATTTTCTTGCGCAGCTCCATGTTTTCCAGCATTCGCGCGTAACGCGGAATGAAAAAATGTGCAATAACCTGCGGGAGGCAGGCATTGACATTACGTTTGAAAAATTGCAGGCGGAGTACGCGGGCAGCGTCATCACGCGCGCCCACTACGCCCGCTACCTGCTCTCGCACGGCTATGTGCAGTCGCTTCCGGAAGCGTTTGACCGCTATGTGGGAGATCACACCCGTTATTTTGTTCCGCGGGAAAAAATCACGCCGGTGCAGGCAGTCGAGCTCATCCTGCGTGCGGACGGCATTCCCATTCTCGCGCATCCGACGCTCTATCACATGAGCGACGCGCATCTTGAGGAGTTGGTTGTGCTCTTAAAGGAAGCCGGGCTTGTCGGCATGGAATGCGTCTACAGTACGTTTACCCCCGCCGAGGAGCGTGAAATGAAACGGCTTGCGGACCGCCATAATCTTTTATACAGCGGCGGCTCGGATTTTCACGGCAAGGCGAAGCCGAAATTAGAAATGGGCACGGGATACGGTCATCTTTTCGTGCCGGAGACGATACTGGATGAACTGGTACGGTATAAGAAACGCCTCTAAATGAATGCACTGCATTCTTCTCACTGATTCACCGCACCGCCTGAAAGGCATGACCGGAAATAGATAAAAATTTTAGGAGCAGAAACACATGCAGCGAAAAATCCTGTTCACGGATCTGGACGGCACGCTCTTAGACGACAAAAAGCAAATCTCAGAGCGCACAAAAAAAGCGCTCTATGCGCTGAATGAGCAGGGGCATATTCTCGTTTTTACGACGGGACGCCCTCTGGGAAGCGTATTGGAGACCCGCGCGGCGCTCGGTCTGTGCTTTCCCGATTCCTATATGATCGCCTATAACGGCAGTCTGATCTGGCACTGCGATTCCAATACGCCCGTTATTGAACATACGATCTGCATGGACGACGTGCGCAGCATTCTCGCGGAAACGCACGCGCTCGACGTCCACTGTCATACATACGAAAACGATACGATTCTTTTTGAGCGCGACCGCACGGAACTTTCCTACTACCGCACGCACATTCATCTGCCCGCGCGCATGGTTCCCGATATTGCGTCGGCGCTTGGCAGGGAGCCGTATAAGCTCATTGCCATTCATTTGGAGGATCATGCGCTTTTGGAAGAATTAAAGGCGCGGGTGCTCGCAAAGCTCTCGGCACGGATCACCGCCGTCTTTTCCAACGAACATTATCTGGAGTTTTACCCGATCGACTCCGGCAAGGGAAATGCGGTCAGGAGTCTCTGCGATACGCTTCACATCCCGCTCTCCGACTCCGCGGCAATCGGCGACGAATCCAACGACATTTCCATGATCGACGCCGCCGGCTTGGGCTGTGCGGTCGCCAACGCAAAGCCTGCCGTCCGGGAACACGCCGATCTTATCACGAAGAACGACAATAATCATGACGGCATCTGCGAACTGCTGGCGTATTTTTTTGGTGTTGACTGCTAGTTTTATATATTCCAGTCCGGATTCAGCCGGCGCCATCGCATGCACCGATTTGACGCTATACAAAACCGCGCGGTACTCGACCGTTCCGCCGTCCTTGTAACGGAGCGGAACAGGAATGAGAAGAATCACTGCAAGGAGGATGCCGAATATGATTGCCGCTTTCTTTTTTCTGCCGGAAATTTTCTTCGCAGAGTCAGCCCTCCACAATTAAATATCGCCCGTCACCGATTGCAAATACCTCGGAAGCGCTTAGGATTTCCTGCTCCTTAGCGCCATCCACATCAATCCCTTCCTCATCAAAATATTCCCATACTTCTTTTGCGGAATCCACGACGACCGCCATACAGTCCTCCAAAAATTCCTCCGCTTCCTTTCTTGTTTCCGCAACACGTTCAGGAAAAAGCTGTCCCTGCTTTTCCAAAAACGCGTCCAATACGGCATTGTCATAAATCTGCATCTCTGTGCTCCTTTCTGCTTTTATCTCTGCCACTTAGGTATTTCATGTCCATTCTTTTTTTGCCCAAAGGTTTTATATAATTTTTCTTTAGATCGCGAATGTTTCCAAAGAAAGTTTTTTCAGATTTGGAGAACATATTATTTACCAGTTTGAGCCTGACCAGTTCCAGCGTACATAGTAAGTCTGCGGCCTGAAACAACTTGTACTCCGCAGGCATAACCTTACGAAAAATAGGATTCGGAAGTAACGCGTTAAAAACGGAAGAAAGTATCTTGCTGACCTCTACCTGACCATTGTCATAGTAAATTTTCACATCATCAAATGAGAGGAAGTCTTCATAGTGTCCACGGATGAACTGAGCTATCTGTTTTGACAGCCTGCCGGTAGCTTCAACAACGTCCGGAATGTGCTTCTTTTCAATGTAAAAACATTTATAGCGAATATCAATCTGACGTATGAACGCGACCATTTTATTGAAGATTCGACGTCGTTCATCAACAGACATATGTGTGTAGATTTCCTCCTTACGAATAATGGGACCCGTATGTATGCAGAGGTCATCAAGGTTCAAATAGGAAAGTTCCCGGTTTAGTTTTGAAACAGCGGGGCGAATATCTTCCTGCTGATCATGGAAAACCATTGTAATAATATAATAAGGCGAATGGTAGTCATACTCCCCAAAATCACCTGATTCATCTATGAAAATGCTAAGTTCTTTCAATATCCACCACCTCTGCAATATTTGAAAAAGGCGGGGAACTTCCCCGCCCTTGATGGACCTGGGTCTTGCGACCAGCCCAAAGAAATCAACGATTTCGTCATCCTTAGTATATGCCAAAATTATTGAAAGTGCAACAGAAATTTAAGGAAATCAATATTTCGTTTTCCTCTCAACTTTCGCAAAACGTATCCCGCAGCACCTGGTACACACCCTTTTGCGTATAATCGGGACACCGATAGTTTGCCGCCTGTTTGACTGCGTCGCAGGCATTCTCCACCGCATAGCTCATGCCCGCCGCTTTCATCATGCCGATGTCGTTCTCGTTGTCCCCGAATGCCATCGTCTCCTCGTGACTGACGCCAAAATATGCCTGCACAAAGCGGATGGCGTTTCCCTTATCCACCGCCGCATCCATGAAATCAATCCACTCTTCCCCTGCCATGCAGACCTTGACATGCTCCTTCCAGCGCGGGATCATTTCCTGCTCCGCTATCCGGCGGACACTGCCGTTATGGTGCATCGCGCATTTGATGATCTGCGGATCGTTTTTTAACACATCCGGTACGACCTCCATCTTATTATGATAGCTGTCCCGGATGAGCGCGATAAACTGCTCGTCCCGGCTCTCTAAGAGGCTTCCCTGCGGCGTCGATACCACAAACTCATACCCTTCTCCGCAGGCGCGCATCTGGCGGATGATCTCATGCGCCTGCTCTTTTCGCATATCCGTCACGGAAAGCGTCTTCCCCTGATAGACGATATGCGCGCCGTTTTCCGCGATATAGATCAGATGTTCCCCGGCGTCGGCAAACATCCTGTGGATGCTGTGATACTGCCGCCCGCTCGCCACACAGCACAAAATTCCCCGCTCCGTCAGCCGCCGGAGCATCTGAACGATTTCCGGGTAAACTTCCGGTGACGAATCCTTCACCAGCGTGCCGTCAATATCCGTGGCGACAAGACGGATGCGCCTGCCGTTAACATCCGCCGCAGCAAGACAGTCACGCTCGCCTGCGTCCTGCCTGTCCAGCCTGCCGATCTCCTGCACCAGACGTGCGAGCGGCAGACCGACCACGTTACAATAGTCCCCCGCGATCCGGCTCACATACGCCGCAAAAGCGCCCTGAATGCCATAGGCGCCCGCCTTGTCAAGCGGCTCTCCCGTGCGCACATATTCCTCGATCTGCTCCTGCGTCATCGGCACGAACGTCACTTCCGTACATTCATAAAAGCTCCTTTGTCCGCATGGAGACAGCAAGGTTACTCCGGTATAGACCTGATGCATCCGTCCCTGCAGACGCATGAGCATCCGCACGGCGTCCTGCTCATCCTTCGGCTTCCCCAAGACCGTACCGTCAACGGCGACGATCGTATCCGCCGCAAGAATGAGATATGGTTTTTCGCCGCATTCACGCCGCTGTATGTCCGCATGACCTTCCGCCGCACAATGTTCCGCCCCGCGCCATGCTTTTCCGTCCGTTTCCGTCGTACTGCGCTCTTCAAGAAATGCGGAACCCTCCGCTTTGCGCTCCGCCAGATACCGAGCAAGCGCCGCATCCGCCTTCGTTTTCGCAAGCTCCATGACGATCCGCTCCGGCGCAGTCTCCGCCGTCATCTCCTCGCCGCCGCCCGCAAGCACCCGGAAGGCAATGCCGATCTGCGTCAAAAGCTCCTTTCGCCGCGGCGACGCCGACGCTAATATGATTTCGTATTTTCCGTTGATTTCCTCGATTTTCACGCCTTTTCCCGCTCTTTCTCCCCTACGGTGATTCGAATGTCAAAGACCTGCTCATAAACTTTTTTCAGCAGATTGTACAAAAGAAATCAGGGCAAACGACTTTTGCACAATGGAGATGAGACTCTAACATCGCGGAAGCCTCTGCTGAACACGACACTTCCATCCTACGCTTCAGACACATGCGTCTCCGGAATGAATACCCGCTCGTTGACTGCCGTATCCTTCTGCTTCGCGGCCTCCTTCGCCTCTTTGCAGAAAATATCCTGACAGCAGAGCGCTTCCCTGCCGCGGCGCTCCGCCTTGACATAGCTTCCGTCGCTCTGACAAATATGCGCCTTGACATTATCTTTTAGCTGTACCTCTAAGATGTGATACGCCTGCGCCTTCAATTCCTCATCCTCGATCGGAAAAAGAATTTCCACGCGCCGCTCCAAATTTCTCGGCATCCAGTCCGCGCTTCCCATGTAAATCTCCGGTTTCCCGTCATTTTCAAAGTAAAAAATCCGCGCATGTTCCAAAAAGTTACCGACAATGGAACGCACATGAATGTTCTCACTCACACCGGGAATCCCCACTTTCAGACAGCAGATGCCGCGCACGATCAGCTCCACCGTAACGCCCGCACAGGACGCCTCGTACAGCGCCTCGATCACATCGCGGTCGCAGAGAGAATTGACCTTTGCAATGATACGCCCCTGATTTCCATTTCTTGCCTGCTCCGTCTCCCTGTGAATCAGATACAGAAACCGCTGCTTTAGCCAAAGCGGTGCAAGCGACAGCTTATTCCACGAAAGCGGTTCCGAATAGCCGGAAAGCATATTGAACACCGCCGTCGCATCCTCCCCGATTTCTTCATTACAGGTGAGCAGTCCCGTATCCGTGTAAATTTTCGCGGTCGCGTCGTTGTAATTGCCCGTTCCAAGATGTACATACCGGCGGATCCCGTCTTCCTCCCGTCTAACAACAAGTGTTATTTTACTGTGCGTCTTTAAGCCGACCAGACCGTAGATTACATGACAGCCCGCCTTTTCCAGCTTTTTTGCCCATACAATATTATGTTCCTCATCAAAGCGCGCTTTCAGCTCCACAAGCACGGAAACCTGCTTTCCGTTGTCCGCCGCCTGCGCTAATGCCGCAATGATCGGCGAATTGCCGCTGACGCGGTACAAGGTCTGCTTGATGGCGAGCACATCGGGATCTTTTGCCGCTGTTTTAATAAAATCGACCACCGGCAGAAACGACTGATACGGATGGTACAGCAGAATATCTCCTTTTTTGATCTGTTCAAAAATATCCGCATCAGGCGGCAGCTTCGGGTGATTCTGCGGGCAGTATTCCTCCCGCTTCAAATGTTCAAAGCCCTCCAGCCCATACATTTTCATTAAAAAAGTAAGATCAAGCGGTCCGTTGATCTCATAAATTTCCTCGGCGCTGATCGCCAGTTCCTGCCTGATCACTTCCAAAAGCCGTTCATCCATTCCCGCCTCGACTTCCAAGCGGATCGCCTGCCCCCACTGGCGCTTTTTTAACTGCTTTTCAATCTCTTTCAGCAGATCTTCCGCCTCGTCCTCCTCGATCGTCAGGTCGGCATTCCGCATAATCCGGAACGGATGTGCACAAATTATATCGTAATTTAAGAAAAGTTTCCTTATATTCCGTTCAATGACTTCCTCTAACAGAATCACGCTGATTCCGTTTTCCCCCGCCGGCAGCGGAATGATGCGCGGCAGAACGCTCGGCACCTGCACGGTGGCAAACTCCGCTTCTTCCTCTTTTCCCTTTTTGATCAGAAGCGCGCCGATATTCAATGATTTGTTGCGGATCAGCGGAAACGGGCGGGACGAATCCACCGCCATCGGCGTGAGTACGGGATAAATATTATCCTCAAAATAGCGGTCCAAATATTCGCCCTCTTTTTTGGTCAGCTCCTCGTGATGCTCGATCACGCGCAGCCCGTTCATCTTTAGCTGGGGAACGAGCGAACGTTTATAGACGGCATATTGTTCTTTGACGAGCGCATGCGTCTCTTTTTCTAATAAGGAAAGCTGCTGTTTCGGCGTATAGCCCGCAATATCCGTCTTCTTATAGCCCGCATTCACCATATCTTTCAAGGACGCGACGCGGATCATAAAAAACTCATCCAGATTCGAGGCAGTGATGCTCAAAAATTTTAATCTCTCGAACAACGGATTCTGTTTGTCCTTCGCCTCCGAAAGCACACGCTTATTAAATAGCAGCCAGCTTAACTCTCTGTTCGTATAATATGCCGGATTCCCAAAATCAACCGCCTCTGCCATAGCACTGCCCTGCCTTTCCCCATTCTCACATTTCCTCAGATTTTCTTCTCGGACTTCCGATGAATGACCGGTCTGACGCTGTATACTTCTTCGAAGAAATCCGCCCTGTTGCGGAACAGTCCTTTTTCTAAGGTAATATCCGTCGCAGAATCCACATAGAGCAGCAGCTCCTGTTCCTTTAACTGCGCCTTGATATTCTTGAATTTCTGCTTGTGGCTGCGGTCAAGCCCGTTCGCCACGCGCAGGATTGCCGTCAGCTTTGCGATCACCAGATAGACGCTTTTATCAATATTTTCGTTTTCCGAAAATTCCCCATAGGTCGAGAATTCCAAATGGTTGTATTTTACCACATTCGCCACGATCACCCGCTCCGTATGGGACAATCCGATGATCTCCGTAGAAAGAATGATGCTATAGGAGCACTCGCTCACATTCGTCAGGCTGATGTATTTTCCGCAGTCATGCAGACGCGTCGCGATTTGCAATAACAGCCGTTCTCTTTTTCCAAGACCATGAATCTTCTTCATGCTGTCGTAAATCGTAAGCGCGATGGATTCCAGCGTATCGCTCCTTTTCCGGCTTCCCATATAGCGTTTGCTGATATTTTTGGCGCAGGCGATAATATCCTGTTCAAAATCATGCGTGAACGAGATCAGTTTCGTGCGTTCCGCGTACTCATAGGCGATCCCGTCGCAGAGCGTCACGCCGGGCGCCCAGATCATGTTCGCGCCGCATGTCTCCAAAACCTGCGCCGTGATGACCGCCGAAATGTATAAAAGATTGCTGTTTTCCTCCGAAATGCCAAGATGCTCTGCAATCTGGCCGTTGGTGGAATGATCCATCCGCTCTATAAACTGTGCGTAAGTCTCCTTATCGACATACCCCGGAGCCGGACCGCCCAGAACACGTTTTTGCAGCATCATGGAAATATAATCGTCCACCACGATGATATGCTTGATCGCGCCGTCCTTCAGATAGAGTTTCTTAAACACGGCAAGCTGGTTGTCGATCATTTCCCTGAGCAGCTCATGAACCTGGCTGCGCTTGGGATTGAGCCTTTGCAGATTATCGTTTAGGCGCAGCACGCCGAGACGCATATTCTGGGTTGTCACGAGCGTATCTTTTTCAAAAAGAGAAAGCTGGATCGAACCGCCGCCGATGTCGGCGATCAGCGCGCCCTCCTCGATGATCCGGTTAAAATCCTCGCCTTTTGACGCGATCGCCTTATAGTCGAGGAAACGCTGTTCCGAATTGCTTAAGAGACTGATCTCCACTCCCGTTCTCTGCTTGATCTGATCTAAGACAATGAGCACGTTGCGCGTCTCGCGCACGGCGCTCGTCCCGTACGCCTTGTAAGCGCCGACCTGATAGGTCTTCATCATATCGGTAAATTCCCGCAGCACCCTGCAAAGCTCATCCATATTGTCATAGCTGATCTTTCCGGATGCATAGCTGTCCGTCCCCAGATCCAGCCGATGTCTGATATGGTCGATCTCCCGTAATTTGTTCTTTTTGGATATTTCAAAAATTTTCATCGACAGCTCATACGAGCCGACGTCGATCGCTGCAAAGGTCTTGACTGCCATACCGATCATGCTCCTTTCCCTGCGCCGTCACTGTCTCACGTCCGGCAAGCGCCCTGCGCCGTCACTGCCCCACGCCCAGCAAGTGGTCGATAAACTGCTGTGCCAGACGCCCCGATCTGCCTCCATGCGCCAGTTCCCACTGGTTCGCCCGCAGAAGCAGTTCCTCCTTCGGCATGGTGACGCCGTTCCGCTCGGCAAGCGCCAGCACGATCTGTTCAAACTCCTGCTTATCGGGCGCGCCGAAATAGATCGTCACACCGAACCGCGATACGAGCGACAGCTTCTCCTGCACCGTGTCATTCGTATGAAGCTCCTCGTCCCGCTCCGCCTTATCCCGAAAGCTCTCCCGGATCAGATGCCGCCTGTTCGACGTCGCATAGATCAATACATTCTTAGGACGCTTTTCCAAACCGCCCTCAATGACGGCTTTCAGATATTTATATTCCGTCTCAAATTCCTCAAAGCTGAGATCGTCCATATAAATAATGAATTTATAGTTCCGGTTCTTAATCTGCGAAATCACGTCGTTTAGGCACTGAAACTGGTGCTTATACAGCTCAATGATGCGCAGTCCCCTGTCATAGTATTGATTCAGGATTCCCTTGATACAGGAGGATTTTCCGGTTCCCGCGTCCCCGAACAGCAGACAGTTATTCGCATTCCTGCCCGATACAAACGCCTCCGTATTGTCCGTCAGCTTCTTCTTGGCAAGTTCATATCCGATCAGATCATCCAAATGAACATGTTGGATGTTTAATATAGGTTTAATAAATGTACCTAAATCCTGCGATTCCACGCGGAACGCCTTATGAAGACCGAATCGGCCGACGCCGTATTCCTGATAAAACTGCGTCAACACGTTTTTGATTTCCTGCGCTGTCGCACATTCCCCAAGCCACTGCGCAAGCGTGCAGATCCGGTCCCTGATCCGTGTATTGTACACATGCCCTGCCGTCTCGCACCGCTCATAATGCTCCACCATGGAAAAAGCGGGAACGGAAAGCCGCCGCATCATCGTTCCGAAATCGTAGGAGAAAAACTCCCCGATGATTTCCAGATCATGCGCCGCCGCATCGTCCAGCGTTCCCGTAATGCCGCCCACGATCTCACACGACATGCTGTACGGATTCTCATCATTTACGAGCAGATCGGCAAGGTAGCAATGCCAGACATTCCCATAAAAACCGCGCTCCGCGGCACAGGTCAAAAGCCCGCTCACACAGCCCGAAGCAATGGCGGAAAGTTCTTCATTATCCCGATCCTCATACCTGTGAACCAGATGCGCCATGGACGTAAAAAGCGTATCGTTCAACATCCCCCGATAAATCAATAACTGCTGTTCTTTCATAATGATCACACGCCTTTCCTTCATAAATCGACAAACGACAGTCCCATCCTGCCGCTGTCCGTAAAGAATGACCCCCGGTCCTTCTTCAATAATTTCCTAATATTTTCATGCTGCGCGCTTCCTCACGCAGTCCGCGCAGCGCGTTTTTGACGGCGCTCTGCGAAAGATTCCCCTCAAAATCAATAAAAAACCGGTATTCCCAGCTCCGCTCCTCGATCGGACGGCTCTCGATCTTCGTCATATTCAGATTATTATAAATAAAATGCGAGAGAATATGGTAGAGCGAGCCGCTCTTATGCGGAACCTCTAAGCAAATACTGATCTTATCCGCATCCTTCCGGAATACTTTCTGGTTTGTCACAACGATAAAGCGCGTCGAATTATTCTTACTGTCGTTGACCCCCTGCTCTAATATGGTAAGCCCGTAGACCTTCGCCGCATAAGCGCTTGCCAGCGCCGCCTGCGAGAGATCGCCGCCGTCCGCTACTTTTTTTGCCGCGAACGCATTATTTTTTAGGCTGATCTGATTCCAGTTCGGATGCTCCTGCAAATAGCGCGCGCTCTGCATGAGGGACTGCGGATGCGAATAGACAGTGCGGATGTCGGAAAGCGCCGCGCCGGGCAGCGCCATCAGACAGTGTTCGATCGGAATGATCTGCTCCCCGACGATATAGTTTTCAAATTCCACCAAAAGATCGTAAATCTCGCTGACAATACCCGCTGTCGAGTTTTCGATCGGCAGAACGGCGTAGTCCGCGCTTCCCTCCTCGATCGCCGCCATCGCGTCGCGGAACGTCTCCACACAATAGCTGTTGACGTCCTCTCCGAAAAAGCGCTGCGTCGCCGCCTGCGAATAGGAGCCTTCCGCCCCCTGGAAAACAACGCGCGCATGCGCCGTGTCAAGCTGTTCCACATTGATAAACGGCAGCCGCCCCGTGCTCCCCGCATCGGCAAGCATCTGATATTGCAGCTTGCGGCTCATGGACATGATCTGCTCGAATAGTTCCTGTACGCCGTGGCGGTTAAACTCACTGCGCGCCAGCGCCGCGACCTTTTGCAGCTTTTCATCCTCTCTCGCCCGGTCAAATACTTTTTTTCCGTTTGCGATCTTATACTCCGCAACTCCCCTGCAGACCTCCATGCGCTCCTCGTACAGCGCCACGATCTGTTCGTCGATCTCGTCGATCCGATTCCGTAATTCTCCTAAGTCCTTCTGCATATATCCGCCCCCGTCACGCTCAAGCAGGTATTTTACAAGCGATAAAAAAAGATTTCCCTGTATACCGTCAGCCGTCTGAATCCTTTCGTTCCTCTCTGCCTTTATTTTATACCTAAACACCGGGTTGAACAAGAAGCATTTTCCATCCGCCGTTATTTTTCTGGTCGTTTTCCTTTCGTTTTTTCAATGTGCGGCATTTTCCTCTTTTCTATCCGCGTCAAGTCCGTTATAATTAGAAAAGAGTTCCGCTATGCGGATTCTTCCGGACTACGGAAATTCCTATAAATTTAGAAAAGAGTTCCGCTGACGCGAAACTCTTTCGGGTTATGAAATTTGAAATTTTCTATTGTAAGTAGAGAAAGGTGTGGCTTTAGTCATGAAAAAATTACGTCCTGTTCTTGTCATTCTTATCATTGTGCTCATTCTCGGCATTCTGATTGCTCCGAAATATCTTTTGAAAGAGCGCATAGAGACTTATCCCGACGACACGATCGGCAATACGGCGGGAAATTTGAATAACGGTGGTTATTTTTGCGAATCAGACGGCGTGGTCTACTTCGCCAATTTCTATGATAACGGCACGCTTTACCGTATGAACCCGGACGAGACCGGCATCGAAAAGCTCAACAACCAAAGCATCCGTTTTCTCAACGCCGCCGGCAGCCATCTGTATTATTTTCTGGCGGATAACCGCAACGGTTCCGATCTCGGCAGTCTCTTAAAATCGACCGGACTCTACCGCTCCACCACAAACGGAAAGAACATGACCTGCTTAAAACGCGGTACGTTAGACACGCTGCTGCTTATCGGCAATTCTATTTATTTTTTATATTATGAGGACACCAAAAACTTTACGATGCATCGGATCGGCACTTCCGGGCAGGACGATCAGGTTATCACGGATTATATCGCCAATCCTGCCTGTGGGAACGGCACGAGCATTTATTTCCACGGCACGCAGGACGACCACAATCTCTACCGTCTCGATACGCTGACAAACGACATCGCCCGCATTTGGGACGGCAGTCTTTGGAATCCCGCCTATTCGGACGGCTGGATCTACTATATGGATCTGTCAAAACACTACGCGCTTTCGCGCCTCAATCTCTCATCGGGCGCCACCGAAACGCTGACGACGGACCGCGTCGAGTTTTTTAACGTCTCTGCGGATTATGTATTTTATCAGACCGTGGACAGTGAGACGCCTGCCCTGAAACGGATCAATAAGGACGGCTCCGGCATGGTCACGCTCGCAGAGGGCGTCTACCGCAACCTCTGTCTGACAAGCCAGGCCTTATATTTTAACGCGTACGGCGATGACACGACCATGTACCGCTGCGCGCTCGGCTCCGATTACCCGCAGGAATTTACCGCCGCGCGTGATGCGGTGACATCCGAGTAAGGTGCGGCGCACAGGACCGCTCCTGTAACGGAGCTGTCCGTCCCGCCCGATATGCCCGCATCCGGGTGAGGCGCGGCACACGGGACTGCTCCTGTGAGGGCGCAGGAACACACAAAATTTATGTGCGGTTCTGTGCGGACTCCTGCCGCAGCTGCGCAAGCATTTCGCGCACGGTCTTTCCCGTCAGCGGATGCCGGAAATACGGATTTAACTCCGCAAGCGGCGCAAGCACGAACTCCCGATTCGCCATATCCGCATGCGGCACGGTCAGCCGCTCGCTGTCTATGATCCAATCGTCATAAAAAAGAATATCCAGATCCAGCGTGCGCGCACCCCAATGCTCTTTTCTCACGCGCCCCGCCTCCGCCTCCAATTTATGCAGAAAATCGAGCAGTTCAAGCGGTGTGAGCAGCGTCTCCAGAACAGCCGCGCCGTTTAAGAAATCCGGCTGATCCAGTACGCCGTAGGGCTTCGTCCGGATCAGAGAAGAACTTTTCACATTTCGTATTTCTTTTGCGGACGATAATTTTTGCAGGGCATCCCGCAGATACCGTTCGGAATCCCCCAAATTCGAACCGAGTCCGAGAGATACCGTGTGCCAGCCGCGGCGGATCTTCACGGAGACATTCGAAAACGGCAGCGCGATCGGCGCCTCCGGCTTGCAGATCTCAAGTTCAATCTCTTTGATGAGCGGAAACACGGTAAGCACCCGCTCCGCCACATATTCCGCCGCCCGCTCCAGCAGATGAAAGCATTGCTCTTTCATGGCGCGCGCCATTTCCTCGCAGACCAGACCATAATGCGTGGAATCGGCAAGTTCGTCCGTCCTCCCCGCCTTTCTCGTGTCCGTATAAAGCACGGCGTTTAAGTAAAAATGCTGTCCGTTCTTATTTTCTTCCGGAAATACGCCATGGTAGGCGTATACCTCCAACCCCTCTATGCGAATCTCATCCATGTCCCTTTTCTCCTGTGTCACACACTGTTTTGGATTGCCCCCGCCACACGCTGCTTCCGATTGCCCCGCCGCATGCTGTCCCTGCGTTGCTTCCGCCATGTGCCGTCTTCGACCGCCTCTTGTCACACACTTTCCCGGATCGCTTCCGCCATGCGGATCGCGCGCACATGCTCTTTGACGTCATGCACACGGACAAAAGCGTAGTGCTTCATGACCGCAAATACCGTTGTCACAAGCGTGCCCTCCAGCCGCTCTTCCACGGGCAGATCGAGCGTCAGACCAACGACGGATTTTCTCGACGCGCCAAGCAGCAGCGGATAACCAAACGCATGTAATTTTCCCATGTCGTGGAGCACGCGCAGGTTTTGTTCATACGTTTTTCCAAAGCCGATCCCCGGATCGAGCAGGATCCGCTCCCGCGCGATTCCCGCCGCCTCCGCGATACGCACGCTTTCTCCCAACTCGGAAAGCAGCGTCTCCATCACGCCGCCTTCCATCGTTTCCCGGCGGTTATGCATCAGACAGCACGCGGCGCCGTTTTCCGCAATGATCGAAGCCATATCCGCATCCTGCCTAAGCCCCCAGATGTCGTTGATCATATCCGCTCCCGCCTGGATGCCTGCCGCCGCGACCGCGCTCTTGTAGGTGTCCAGCGATACCGGTATATTAAATTCAGATTTAATTTCTGCAATAATCGGCGCAATACGGGCGATTTCTTCTTCTTCGCTGACCGCTTCATATCCGGGTCTTGTCGATTCGCCGCCCACATCAATAACCGCCGCCCCCTCGGCGATCATCTGTTCCACATGCCGCAGCGCCGCATCCGTCCGATTCCATTTTCCGCCGTCTGAAAAAGAATCCGGCGTCATGTTCAAAATCCCCATCACATAAGTATGCGCCGCCGTATCAAATTCCCGGTTTCCGATCTTCATGTTTGTATTTCCTCTTTTTTCCCGCATATTCGCTGTATATGATGATTCAGGTGTCAAAAGCCCTGTTTATACTGTAAGCCGCAGATTCTTTTTCTTCGCGCTCCAATCGCACTGTTCCTGCATAGGACACGAAAAACAGGCGCGGCTTAACTTATCCGCACGGTATAAAAGTCCCCGCAGGTTTGCTTCTTTTGCAACAGACCCGTCTCTGTGGCTGCGCACCGCGTCAATGATAACATGTGTTTCTTTATCATTAAATCCGCACTCCGAAAGCAGCGTTTCCGCCAATTTTGCGCTCGCCTGTTCATGCGGGGTCCCGTCTTCATACTCCCGGTATCTTCCCATATCATGGACAAGCGCGGCGGCATAGACAAGCTCCTCCGGCACCAAAATTTCCTCTTTGAGCGCGATCAGCATCGCGATCCGCGCCACATCAAGAAAATGCGCCATGTCATGGTGACAATAGCGCCTTTCTCTCTCCGCTTCCTCATTTTTTCGGATTGCCTCCCGATAGACGGGATGCGACAAAATACGGTTGACTCTCTCCATCGCGATCCTTTTCCCCATACGCGTTTTCCTGCACACTCCGCCCGGCGCTTCCAAGAAAGCCGCCTCTTCCCTTTTACGCTCCGCCCGACGCTTCCAAAAAAACCGCCGCTTCCCTTTTACGCTCTGCCCGGCGCTTCCAAAAAAACCGCCGCTTCCCTTTTACGACCTGCCGAGCATTGCAAAAAATGTGCATTCCAGCTCCGCCTGCTCTTGAAACGCGCCGCGCTTGGCGATCGTAACGGTCTTCGAGCCGGTCTTTTTGACGCCCCGCATCGTCATGCACATATGCTCCGCTTCCAGCATCACCATCGCGCCCTTGCATTTCACATACGCCATCAGCGCATCGGCGATCTGCGCGGTCAGCCGCTCCTGTAATTGCAGGCGGTGCGCATACACCTCGACCGTGCGCGCCAGCTTGCTGAGCCCGACAACCTCGCCGTCCGGGATATATGCCACATGCGCCTTTCCGAAAAACGGCATCATGTGATGCTCGCACATGGAATAAAAAACAATATCCTTTTCCAAGACGATCTCGGCGCTGTCCGTATGAAACGTCTTCGACAGCGGAAGCTCGGCGCTCTCTCCCCCGCCGCTTAAAATTTCTTCATACATCCGCGCGATCCGGTCGGGCGTCTCCCGTAAGCCTTCCCGCGCGGGATCTTCGCCAATCCCTTCCAGCAGCATGACGACTGCTTTTTTGATTTTATCCTGATCCATACCGTCATCTCTCCCAAGTCTGTTCCTGCCCGCGCGGCGGCGCCTGCAACCAGCGATCGCACCCGCGTCCTATGCTTTTTTTGCACGATTTTGCTTTTCCCGTTCCCGAAGCACCTTTTCCAGCCTTCCAAGATAGGAAAGCGAACCAAACGCAACGATCACACCGTCCGGCGGCGTGAGCAGATACGCCATTTCCACCGCTTCCTCCAGACTGTCCGCCGCCGTCACATTCTCATTCACCTTTCGGACCGCCTGCGCAAGCTCATAGGCGGGCAGCGCACGCGGGTTGTCCGGCGGCGTTACCGCAATGAGCTGCTTCGCCATCGGCGCCATGCACGCGATCATTTTTTCATAATCCTTATCGCCCAACACACCCATTATAAATACTTTCGGTCTATTTGTAAAATAAAAAGACAAGGACTCTGCCAGTTTTCCGGCGGCGTCCGCATTGTGTGCGCCGTCCGCGATCACATAGGGCTTTTTTCGCAGAACGGTCAGCCTGCCCCGCCACTGCGCCGAGAGCAGTCCCTTCCTGAGCGCGTCCCCACTGACCGCAATTCCCTGTTCGTTTAACACCCGCACCGTTTCCACCGCGAGAACCGCATTTTCGATCTGCCATGTGCCGCCGAGCGCGATCTTTAAGTTCCGATACCCGCCATAGTGAAAGCTCTGCGTATTCAGACCGTAACGCACGCCGGTCGCCTTTTTCTCGTCCGCTATGGACAGCGGCGCGTGTTTTTTTGCCGCCTCCTGTGCGATCACCTGCGCCGCTTCTTCTCTCTGCGCCACGCTGACGACCGGGCAGCCCTCTTTGATGATCCCCGCCTTCTGCGCCGCGATCCCGGCAAGCGTACCGCCCAAAAACTGCATATGATCCATGCTGATCGACGTAATCACGCTGACAAGCGGCTTTTCGATCAGGTTCGTCGCGTCAAGCGCTCCGCCCATACCGCACTCCACAACCGCCACGTCGCATTTCTTTTCTGCAAAAAAACAAAAAGCAAGCGCCGTCTCCACCTCAAACGCGGTCGGATGCGCATGTCCCTGCGCCGCCATCTGCTCCGCCGCCTCTGCGACGCGCGTAAGCAGCTTTGCCAAATCCGCCTTGGAAATCATTTTTTGATTGACCCGAAACCGCTCGCGGTAATCCATCACCGCAGGCGACGAATAGCTTCCCACGCGATAGCCTGCCGCCGCAAGCACCGAGGAAAGATAGGCGAGCGTCGAGCCTTTCCCGTTCGTCCCCGCAATATGGATGACCGGAACGCGCTCCTGCGGATCGCCCAGCCGTCCGCACAATTCCCTGATACTCTCCAATCCCGGCACGATCCCCTTATGGCGCGCCAATTCTTCTATATATGCCATTGCCTGCCGCTCATTCATGCCTGTTACCCTCGTCTTCATCCTGCCTTCATCCTGCCGCGAAGCGGTTCTAAGCCTGTGTATCCTGCCGCTTTGCGGTCATCCGTCTGCTTTTTGCGCAATGGAGTGCACACAGAGTTCTTTTGTGCAATCTGCTAACACCAATTTGATTGCAGGGCTTTTGACACACGAATCTCACACAAAAAAACACGAGCGCCCTGCCATAAAGCCAAAGTCATTATAGCATGATTGCCCGTGTTTGTATTGTTCTTTTTTATGATCTTGCGTTTTTCCGCCTAGCGCTCACATTCGCGCAAAAGCCGCTCCATCTTCCGGATCCCTTCCTCCTGCTCCTTGATGATCGCCTGCAGGATCGGTACGAGCGCCTCGCAAATATCGTATTTTAAGGTTGTCTGCGCCATCCTGACCGCGCCCTCATGATGCGGAATCATCTCACGCATAAAATCCATATTGATGTTGTTCCCTGCCCTTGCATTTTTCATCTCGTCAAACATCGTCTGCAAAATGCAGTCCATCTGGTCCTGATAACGGCATACCGCGTCAGAACAGTTCGTTTTTCTGCTGCAGCCGCGTAAAATGCGCTCCATCTGCGCGATGCTCTGCTCCTGCGTGCAGATAATGTTCTGTGCGATCTGCACAAGCGGCGTAAAGCATGAGTTTGCCAGAAGATTTTCGGACATTTCGATCGCCGCGCGGTGATGCGGGATCATCTGTACAATAAAGTTCGCGGAAATGCTGTCTCCAAGTCTTGCCTGCGTCATTCCCTCGATCATTCGTTCCAAAATGCGCCGGTAGTTTCGCAAATACGCTTCGGTATCCGGATTCAGTCGGTTCCTCTGGGACATAAACAGTCTCCATGTTTGTTTTTACGATATGATATGCGAAAAAACGACAAATGTTGCATCCTTTTACCGGCGCGCCGTACAAATCCGCCGCTTGCGCTCCGCCGATGATTCTACTCTGTCCAAGCCGCCTGTGCCTTCTTGCTACGCCATTCCAGACACCGCCGTTCGCGCTCCGCCGATGATTCTACTCTGTCCAAGCCGCCTGTTTTTTCAGCCATTCCACCGACTCCCGAAGCGCCTCCACCGTTTTGGTCTCCAGCACGCACCGGCAATGACGGCTCTCTGCGATCCGCAGCCTTTGCGGCAGGTCGATCTCTCCCGCGCCGAGCGCCAAATGATTCTTTTCCCCCGCCGCGTCATGGATATGAAAATGGAGCAATTTCTCCGCATGCTCCATTAAAATGGCTTCGTCCGCGTCCCGTGCGCTGTGAGAATGCCCGACGTCCCATGTCAGCCCGAACACCGGGCTCTCCAGCAGCCAGCAGAGCGCCTGCTTTTCGTATTCCCGAAATCCGTCGGTATTCTCGATGCAGACACGGACGTCCGCATCTCCGATCTTTGCCTCACATAATTCGCGGAACCGCTTCCACGCATCCTCATATTCCTGCCGATAAACGGAAAACAATTCTACCTTTCGGTCCGGCAGGGTGAAATGGACGCCGTGATTCATATGCATGTTCACGATTGGCGCGCCGATCGCCTTCGCCGCCGCGATCGTCCGTTCCACCGTATGCAGGTAAGCCTCCGCAACCTCCCGGTTAAAATCGCAGACATTCAGGTTTTCATCGAGATGAATCGTATATCCGACCTGATACCGCTCCTTGAATGTCAGAAATTTTTCGGTGTCTTCCATCCTGTCCGCCTGATAATCCGGCAGGTTCATATTGAGTTCCACGAAGTCTAAGCCAAGCTCCCGGCACAATCGCATCGTGTCCTCTAATTGTCTGATCTCGATCAGCGTCGGCATACCAAACTGCATCTGCGTTCCTTCCTTTGCACCGTGTACTTCCTTACTCAATCGCAATATACTTATTTTCCTCTACCACCTGCTGCGGTTTCTGCTTCGGGAGCACAAGCCGCAGTACGCCGTTCTGGAACTGCGCCTTCATGCCGTCCTGCTCCACGCCCTCACCGACGTAAAACGACCTGCGCATGGAATCCGTATACCGCTCTCTGCGCAGATAGCGGACGTTTTCTTCCTCCGCCGCCTTATGCGCGGTAATCGTCAGACAGTCGTTTTCCACCACTGCCTGAATCTCCTCTTTCTTGAAGCCCGGCAGATCGACAGTCAGAATATACTGCTCCTCCATCTCCTTAATGTCGGTCCGCATCAGTTGATCCGCCTGCGCGCCGCGCGCAGGCTTCGGGTTCTTATTTTCCGGCTTCACATTCGCATAAAACGCACGGTCATTAAAGTCATCAAAAAAATCATCAAAGAAATCATCAATCAGATTCTCACCAAATAATGACGGCATCCACATCGTTTTTTCCCCCTTTATCCTTCTATCTCAATATAACGCTTCTGTTCTTCTTTTACCTGCGGCTCCTTTTTCGGGATCGTCAGCTTTAAGGTTCCATCCTCAAACTTTGCCTTGATGTCATCCTGCGTCACATCCTCACCGACATAAAAGCTCCTGCTGCATGTGCCGCTGAAACGCTCCCTGCGGATATATTTTCCTTCCGCGTCCTTCTCGTCGCTGCTTGTATTCGTCGTCGCGGTAACGGTAAGATAACCGTCCTTCACTTCTCCCTTGACATCCTCTTTGGCAAATCCCGGCAGATTCATAACCACCTCGTAGCCATGCTCCGTTTCTCTGACATCCGTACTCATCATTTCGCGTCCGCCCCCTAACGAGCTTCCAAAAACGCGGTCTAATCCATTTGTTCCAAATACACTTGGCATCAACATAAGTCATTCCTCCATTCTACGATGCTTTTTCTTTTATCATTACCATATCCGGCGGACATGATACCTGTGAAGCGCATTCCGCTTCTGAAGATACCTATGTTTTACCACCGATTGTTAGCGCTGTCAAGAGGTGAGTGCTAATGTTTTTGTAAACGATTTCTAAAAAATCTATAAGCTTTTTTTACAAGAAAAAAGATTCCCGTTGAACATGCGATTCCCAACGAGTTCAAAAGGATGTCGTTTATGTCAAACGCCCTGCCAAATACGGGCTGTAACATCTCTATGACCACTACGCAGACAAGACCGTCATGAATTGCTTTTCTCCATGTCACACCGCGATGAGACATAGGATATAGAATGCCGAACGGAAGAAACATCAAGACATTTCCAATTACCTCACGATTGATATGTCTGTAAAAATCGGGAATCAGGCGGAACCCGCCTCCGAAAAAACGGATCCTTCTGCCGCTGTCCATATGGTAAAGCAGTCGATACCAGACAATGCCCGCCACATCAAGAAAAAGAGTAAGGCAGACAAGACCTGCCAAATAGCAGACAAAAATGCAGCTCCATATTTTTTGCGAGCGTGCTGTCTCTTTGTCTTTTCCGTACTGCACGCCATACCAGCCGACAGTTACGCCAATCGCGATTGGCAATACCTGAAGGAAATATCCGGCATAAGTGTCAAAGAAAAAAAAATTCCTGTGGATTTCTTTAGAAATATGGAATACAATATATACAGAAAACTTGAGTTTTCAAGAATACTCAAAATTCTTTGTTCCTTATAAAGAAAGGGTGATCCTATGAATTTAGCAAAAATTTCAGCCAATGGACAGATTACGGTTCCTATTGAAATCCGCAAGTTATTAGGCTTAAAATCCGGTGATAAGATTTTGTTTTTTCAAAAGCCAAACGGTGAAGTGGTAATCAACAATGCTTCCGCACAGGCAATCTACAAAGCCCAAAACGCCTTTGATGGTGTCGCAGAAGAAATGGGTATCTATAACGATGATGATGTGCAGTCCCTTGTAAATGAAGTCCGATACGGAAAGGGTAACCAATGAGAATACTTGTAGATACCAATATCTTGATTTCCGCGATTCTTTTTCCAAAATCAAGAGTTGCAAAAGCCCTTCTGCATATTACGGAAAATCACAGCATGGTTTTGTGTGACCAAAATATTACAGAACTGCGGGAAGTATTGCGGCGGAAACGACCTGATAAATTACCTGATGCCGAAGTCCTGTTGGCTGAAATGTCTTACGAATTGATTCCGGCTGCCTATCACGCGGAAAAACTGATCAGAGATACAAAAGACCTGCCCATATTAAATGCAGCGATCATTTCCAATGTTGATATGATCCTAACTGGCGATAAAGATTTTCTCAGTCTTGATATAGAATTCCCGCGTTGCATGAGTGTTGCCGATTTTATGGAAGCAGAGAATATCGGGTTATAAAGCAAAGCCCGGAAGCCCCCCGAAAAAAGCGGGCGCATTCACCGGTACAGCACATAATCCTGCATCTCCCGCAAAAATCCGCACCGCTCCAGCGCAGGCGCCGCTTCCGCCGGATACTCTTTTATCACGATCCGGCTGCGCCCCGCAAACAGGCGTCCCCGACGAAACGCTTCCACAAACAAAAACAACACCTCTTCCAGCCCCTCCGCGTCAAATACGCGAAGCAGCTTTCCCTGTTTTTCGAATACTGCGGCAGGTCTGCCGCCCCGCAGTGCGGCGGCGCATCCGCTCACATTCAAAAACGCCCTGCCCTCCTCGTGCGGCAGCAGCTTTCCCCACGGCTGCATGGGATCGGCGGCGTTCACCCAGACCGTCTCCGCCGCCGGATGAGAAAGCAGCGCCGTCACACCGGCAAAATCCTTTGCGCGGATAAACTGCGCGCCGGAAAGCCCGCGCACAAAATAGCCGCGGCGCACTTCTCCCGTATACTCCGACACGCGCAGAACGCAAAGCGCTTCCGAAAAAGAAAACCCGAATGCCGCCGCAGTCTCCCGGCACAGGATCAGATAGCGGTCAAAGCAGCGCTCGATCTGCTCTTTTACGGTGAGCGGCTTCGTCTCTCTCACCAGATCGAACCGCCCCGCCTGCATCAGTTTCCCATGCGCGCCGACGCGCCTTCTCGCATTCGCTTTCTGCATATGCACACGGTTTAAGGCATGGCGCACCGGAACAAAGCTGTCCGCGCAGACGATCCCCTTTTCTACCAAAGAAAGAAGCACATCATAGACCGGCTCTCCCCCCAACACGCCCGAAAGCGTCTGCGCAAAACTTGCGCCCCGCTTATCAAGCGCTTCCGCCAGCATCCTCTCCTGCTCTGTAAGAGTCTCCCACGGGATGTCCGTCTCCCCGTCCCATACAATCCGTTCACTCTGTTCAAAGAGGATTCTCCCGTTATCTTCCATGCGCCAAACGTACGCGCCCTCGGCAAGCAGCGCATCCAGATACGCTTCCCGATAACCTTTTACCCGCGCGGGCAGAATCAGTTCCTCCCACATGGCAGCCGGAAGCGCCGTTCCCGCAAACAAAGAAACCGCCGCACGCACGCATTCCTCCGGCGGCGCCTGCCTCCGCATTCGTGATGTCAGAAGCGCGGCGTATGCGGCAGGTTCCACGGTCGCGATCTCCTCACGCCGGTTCCGGATCGTTTTTGTTCTCGCGCGCTGATAGAGTACGGCATGATAATAACACCCGTCATGTAAAACAACTTCGCCGCGGTCACACAGCCCGCTCAGGATTGTTTCCGCCTCCGCTCCGCTTAACCCATAGCGCGCCGCCACCTGCCCGGCGCTTGATGCGCCGCGGTAGCGGAGCATCCGGCGCACGATCTGAAAGGCGGATTCCCGCGCCTGTCCGGCATCCGCCGCTTCCGCAAACGCCTCGCGGTATGTCTCCGCCTGCTCCGCCGCGATCCAAAGCCCCTGCTCTAAGTAGCAGACGCATCCCTCCTGTTCCAGCTCTTCAAACCATGCGACGGACACGTCCAATTCCCCCGCAGTCAGATCGCCCTCCGTCATTAAAAGACTATGCAATTGTTTTTTATCCTGCGGCAGCTTTCCCTTCTCCTGTACGGCGGCAAGCTCCTCCCCGTCCGGACGAAGCAGCTCCTCCTGCCGCTTTAACACTTCCTGCAATTCCTCTTTGACCGCCTCATGGATACTGCGCGGCGTCGGCGCATAGTCGTACATGACATTCGCCTCCTCCGCCCACTGCAGGGGCAGGGACATCGGAGACGCGCTCTTTGTCTCAATCTCCCGCACGAGGATTTCTCCGGACCGGATCTGATGGAGCAGTCCGATCACGCCCTCCACATCCCAAAGCTGTTCCATGCATTCCCGTCTCGTCTCCACGATCAGCGGATGCTGCTGTTCCCGCACGACCGCCTGAAACAGCTCCGCGCTCCGAAGCCGCTGCATCCAGAGCGGCTGCCTCGATTTCCCGCGCACGCCCATCATCAGCGCCCTGCCGCAGTTATAGCGGAACGCCATGTTGAACACGGACGTAGACAAAAGGAGCGCGGAAAGCATCTCCTTTACCTGTTCGGGCAAAATGCGGTAGAGCAGCCCGTCCGGCAGCGGCTTTTCCCCGTACGAATACAGTAAAAAACCATCCTCATCCTCCACATTGCCCACACTTTCATTGATCTCCCGCTCCGCTTCTTTCGCGGCAAGCAGGGCAAGCGGCGCGTTCACCCGCCGCCCGAACACGGAATGCACCATGAGCTGCGCCTTCCCCGAACGGTCATAAAAACGCTCCACGATCACGGTCTTATCGCTCGGCAGACAGCCCGTTGCCGCGATCTGCCGCTGTAAATATCCCTCGGAAAACGCGGCGGCAGACTCGTCCAAGCCAAGCGAAAGGAGCGCTTCGCGCAGCCGATGGTCCTCCTCCGCCTCCTGCAAGTCATGAAGGATCTTCCCAAATGCGATCCCGGTCTCCTTATCGCGCCCCTTGATCTCCCCATGCCAAAAAGGAACGCGCGCCCCTTCCGCCGGCGCCTGCCGTACCGTCACGGTGTCCCTGCTGACGGAAACGACGCGCCATGCAAACGAACCGAGTAAAAAGCGGTCGCCAAGCTGCGTCTCATAGACAAACTCCTCGTCCGCCTCGCCAATCTTGACGCCGTCCTCCGTCCGGACCGTATAAAGCCCTTTGTCGGGGATCGTGCCGCCCGCCGAGACAGCGAGCATCCTGCTGTACGCATCCCCTTCCACCGTCTCATGAATCCTGTCGTATAACAGCCGCGGGCGCACGGGAATGTCCCGTTTGTGCTCATAATCCCCCGCCAGCATGGCAAGCACGCCGCATACTTCCTCTTTTGTCACATTGCGAAAAGACCATGCGCGCGGAAGAAGCGCCATGACCTCCTCCACCGTATAACTTCCTGCCGCCGCCATAGATACCAGATGCTGCGCCAGCACATCCAGACAGCCTTCCGGCGGATTCATCCGCTCCACGCTGCGCTCGTTTGCCAGCTTTGCCGTCATGCCGCATAGCACGCATTCCGCCGCCGTCCGCGGAAACAGATACATCACGCTTGTCCGGTCCGGACGGTGCCCCGCCCGCCCCAATCTCTGCATCGCGCCCGAAACCGTCCGCGGACATCCCACCTGTAACACACGGTCGATCTCCCCGACATCAATGCCAAGCTCCATCGAGGACGTTGCGCACAACAAACGCAGTTTCCCGTCCCGCAGCGCCTGTTCCGTCTCGGCACGCTGTTCCTTTGACAGACTCCCGTGATGCACGCACGCGAAATCCCCGCCGCCTATTAAGTTTACATAATACGCCAATTTCTCCGCATAACGCCTGCCCTCCACAAAGGCGAGCACACTGCGCTGTCCCTGACAGTACTGATAGACCAGCTCGGACAGTTCCTTCCAGACGGAATCCGTTCTTTTTTTGTCCGCGTCCATATAAGGTCCCAAGACCTCAAGACGGACATCCTTCTGCATGACAGGCGCCGCCACAAACACCGGCTCCGGCGCAAGATACTCAGCCGCCGTCTCAAGCGGCGCGATTGTCGCGGAAAGCCCGATGCGCTGTAACTTTTTTTCACAAAGCGCGTCCAGCCTTGCCAGCGACAGCATCAGGTGCGCGCCGCGCTTCGTGTCGATCAGCGCGTGCAGCTCGTCCACAATGACCGCCCGCGCCGTGCAGAGCATGTTTCGTCCGCTCTTTCCCGTGAGCATGAGATAGAGCGACTCCGGCGTGGTAATCAGAATATGCGGCGGCTTCCTTACCATGCGCCGCCGCTCGCTCTGCTCCGTATCCCCGGTGCGGACGCCGACCGTGACAAGCTCCTCCCCGTCGATCCCCGCAAGCGGTCTTTTTAAGTTCTCCCGAATATCGGCGGCAAGCGACTTGAGCGGGGAAATATAAATCAACTGCAATTCCTGTTTTAAGCTGCCCTCGATTGCCTGTTTTTTGAATCTGTCCAAAAAAACAAGGAACGCAGAAAGTGTTTTTCCCGTTCCCGTCGGCGCGGACACAAGCACATGACCGCCCGCCGCGATCGCGCCCCACGATAATTCCTGCACGGGCGTCGGCGCTCCAAGCGTCTCCCGAAACCATGCCGCCGTCTTTGGCGCAAATACTGTCAGGCAATCCTCCATGCCGCTTTCCGTCCTTTCGTTTTTACCTCTGCGCGCCCCCCTGCTGCGGTGCGCCGTAACGTCTCTGCAATTCCAGCACAAACTCCGAAAATCCTCTGCGGAACTGTTTTTCTTTGATCTCATAATTCTTTTTTGGCGTATAGAGCATGATGATCCTGCTGCCCTCCGACACGAAAAGGTTCACGCGCTGCACCTCAGTCCATCCCACCGTCACGCTGCCTTTCGGAAACCGTGCAAACGTGATCTGCATCCGGTCGTATGTAATTTTTTGCAGACTCGTATAGATCAGACAGACCACGCTGACCGTCACAAGCCCGACTACCAGAAGCTTGGTCTCCCATCCTTGTTTTGAAACAATCCATGCTCCCATATCTTCGCCCGAAAGCGCGCCCATCACAACGACCATGATCGCCGCCAACAGGCTGATCACAAGCATCGCCGCGTATTCTCCCGTGCGGTAACGCAGCATGCCCTCGCCCGCATTCGCGCTGTATGCGCGCTGATACGCGCCGGCGTCCCCGCTCTTTACCTCATTTTCCGGCCGCAGGTGCCGCATGGCGGTCTCATAAAAATCATGATACCCCGTCAGATCCGCCGTCGCGGAAACCCGCCTTACCCCGTCCCTGTCATACAGGGAAAAGACGTCCTGATTTTTGATCTCCATGCGGGAAAGCGCGCGCCATTCCCATCTCTGATACGGATGAAACGGCGACCCAACCAAGAGCTGCTCCTCATCATATAAAATATGTCTTTTCTGCATACAATAGCCCGCGAAAAAGCCGCCGATCAGGATCACCAGCCCGATACCCAAAGCCAGCAGGATCATGCTGCCCGCTTCCTCCCATGCGCCGTCCGCGATCGCAAGATACGCAAATATCGCCAGAAATCCCATCACAAAAATGCCCAAAGCAGGCAGAATCAGTATCCTCATCCGCGGCACGGCAAGGATGCGCATTCCCTGTTTTCGATAACGCCGCTGCTCCTTGCTTCCCCGAAAGACCGGTGTCGCCGACAACAACAATAAAATGATGATAAGAATTGCCAAAAGAACCAGCTTGATGATCCGTTCCTGCATTTGTAAATTCCTCCCCCGCTTTGGGCTTTTTTTAATTATACCATTTCCTTTTTACAAGCGCTACCAGTTTCCTGTCCCGGTTCTCTTGGCTCGCGGTTCCCGGATTTCCGCCCGCAGTGCTTGCTCAAACCGCAACTGAAATGTAGTTGCAATCCGGTTAGGGTAGTTGATATAATTATAAAAAGAGTTTCGCTTGCGCAAAACTCTTTCAGGCTACGGAATTTCCATAGATAGAAAAGAGGGTTTTATGAAAAAATCATCCCGCAATCAGTCAAACCGCATTTCACTGCTTATTTTACTTCCGATCGTAGCGGTCGTGATCGCTGTGCCAATATTTTTAACGCATTTGGTAGAAGCGCCGATCGGCGATGCGGAGCAGACGGTCGGAACTGATATGACCGCGGATAGCGGCGCTCTCACGGATTCTGATTCGCATAGTACGAACGGCGGCGCAGGCGGGGATGTGGATACGAACGCAGCAGATCACGCAGACGGTACAGATGACGCGGACGGCGCAGACGGCGCGAACGGCTCGAATGGTTCGGACGGCGCAGGTGGCACAGGCGGCGCGAACGGTTCGAATGGTGCGGATGGCGCAGGCGGTTCGAATGGTACGGACAGCGCAAACGACGCGGATGGTTTGAGTGGTGCGGATGGCGCAGGCGGCGCGAACGGCTCGAATGGTTCGGACGGCGCGGACGGTACCGGTGGTGCGGACGGCACGCAGCAGGGACAGTCTTCCGCTCTTTCCCCGGAAGAATTTGCGGCAGGCTGGTCGCAGTCTTTCACCCTAAACGACGTCCCTGCTTATTCCGGCGAACTTTATACCGTTATCAACAATAATCTTCCTTTTTTCCCAAGAAGAAGCGATGCAGCGGAATCGTTCGAACGCTATGCCGAGCTTGATTCCCTTGGACGCTGCGGCACTGCCTGCGCCAATGTCGGACAGGACATCATGCCGACCGAGCCGCGCGGAGAGATTGGACAGGTCAGACCGAGCGGATGGCACACGGTCAAATACGACGGCATCGACGGCAATTATCTATACAACCGCAGCCATCTGATCGCTTATCAGCTTGCAGGCGAAAATGCAAATGTGTGTAATCTGATCACCGGAACCCGATCGTTTAATGCCGTCGGTATGCTTCCCTTTGAAGAAATGGTCGGCGATTATGTCCGTGAGACCGGACATCATGTTCTCTATCGCGTAACGCCGATGTTCCGTGGAAACAATCTGGTCGCGGACGGCGTATTGATGGAGGCGTGGTCCGTGGAAGACAGCGGTGCAGGCGTCTGCTTTAATGTTTTCGTGTATAACGTTCAGCCGGGCATTGTCATCGACTATGCAACCGGCAACAGCTATGCGGAATCCGACAATCCTGCGGGCAGCGATACTGCTCCGACCGCACAGCCCACAGCGGATACGCCGACGCCGACACCGGAGCCGGCCTCAGGCGCCGACTATATCCTCAATACAAACACACATAAATTCCATTATCCCTACTGCGACAGCGTGCAGGAAATGTCCGAGCGCAATAAACTGCCCTATTCCGGAACCCGCGAGGAGGTCATCGCCATGGGGTATGTGCCATGCAAGCGTTGTAATCCGTGATGCGCGGAAATATCTATCAGAAACAGGATAGCTATTATAAAAGGCACTAACAGATATTTTCCGCTAATGCCTTTTCATTACTTATAAATCGTATTCTTTTTATTTGGGTGTATCGTAATCTTTATCGCCCCTATTCCCAATTTATAGCGTCATGTGAAACCGTTCCATTTTCTACAATATCCTTTTCCGCTTCTTCTAACGCTCTCCTTTCTGCTGGTGTAACTTTTGTATAATCCGAGTCCCATGCAAGAACAAGTTTCTTTATAAATTCAAGTGCAAAATTCTGATCGCTTTCCGGTAGAATTTCCATAAGATTTATAGCTTCTTTTGTTGCCGCACTCACAAAAAACACTTCCTTTCTATTTATAAATATCTCCCCTTGTGTCAACATTCATAATACATAACACTTGAATCTCCCCATCATTGGCATAATTATAGCCTGATTCTTTTATAGCTGCATTTACAAGCCTGAGAAAGTTCTTTATTTGTTTTGATTGTCATATTTACCTACCTTTACTAAAAAGGTGTAAAGCCTTGATGATTCAATAAAGACCTTACACCTTTTATGATTGCTATTCTTTTATCTTGTCAATATCTGTCATATTAACGCCGGAAACTTGTAACAATGCTTTTAATCACCTCTTTCTTAAATAACTATTACATGATAACTGTTATTTTTATTATAGCAAACTTGCATCTAAAATGTAAAGCCTTTATTCAATTATGATATTGTATGCCCTTCAAATTTTTCTTCACCAGCTTGCGCCATATCCCAGCACTTACTGAACAATTCTCTTACATCTTCAGATTTTATTGCCAATACAGGACTATTTTTAATAATCGGTTTCTTTCCATTAGTAATATCAGTTACAAAATCACCCATATCATTATACAGCTTAATCATATTTTCCCTTGCGATACCACTATACTTTAAAGTTGTATTTCTATCCGAATGTTCAAAAACCAATTGCAATTTATCTACTGTTGTCACATCATAAGGATGTAATTTAATTGACCAGTAACCAAAAGTTTTTCTCGTGCTATGTGTACTTACTGGATATTGAATATTGCAGGCATCCGCAGCAATTTTAAACTGTTTCCGATAAGCTGATGCCTGAGACTGAGTTGCTTTCCAAAATAACTCATTCCACTCTTTATCAGTGTATTTATTTTTATCTTTTAATAACTGTGACTTTTGATGTGTGGTTATGATGAAATCATTATAGTTTTCCATCGGATCAATGCCGGTTTTATCAATATATAACTGTAATGCATCTTTATAAGCTCTACACACATAAGGACGTGTGATTTTCCCCGTTTTCTGTTCCTTAATTTCTATTTCATCTTTCATTCTCCCATTCTCATAAAAGAAATCTGACCACTTAAAAGATAATGTATCACCTACACGTCTACCTAAAAGTAATCCAAAATTGAATGCCAGATACCAGTGCAACATCTCTTTCATCTTAAAATAATCCATCATATTCTTAATATCTTCCATATACCAAAACGGATATACTTCTGTTCCCTGTCTGCTTTGTTTTGTTTCCCATATGCTAATACTCCTTCTCATTTATTTTCCAAGGTAAATATTGCCCGCCTCAATGCCGATATTGTTTCAGCATCCTTTTCTTTCTCTGCTCTTTCCAATAATTCATACAGTCCATATTATTTTCTATTTTGTATAACACATTCCATCATATATACAGAATGTAATATAAAAAAGCATTTGGATCTATATTCTCCAAATGCTTCTCATCTCACAATATTAAGATTATAGTCATTTATATAAATATTACAAAATCAACACATCATGACAAATTGAGCAAAAAAATCTGCATCTATACTACTTATAGCTTTATCTTCTATTTTTTTTAATGCAACTTCCTTGCTCATATCACCTTCACAAACATCATCATTAGACTCCCCTTTTACACACCCACCTATAATATGAAATGCTTCATGAATTAATGTTTTGGCAATTGAAAATAATAAGTCATTTTGTTGCACATCACATTTATGTAAAAGAGCCATGTTAATTGATATTTGATTATACCCTTCCTGTGCTTGTCCAAGCCATTTTTTATTTAAAGGATATATTTCTAATTTTGGGCTTAACAATACCTTTATTATTTTTTCAATTGCATCTTTTAAGACTGTACTATTTTCAACATTTTTATCCATTAATGCATTTTCAAGCTGTTTTAAAGCAACTTTTAACGCGGCTCTCACTTCTATTCTATGTCCTTGCTCCCATCTACAAAAAGTTTCAGGCTTTGCATAAAGATGTTGTTTAAATTCCGGCATATTATTGTTTCTGTGTGAAACACTTTTTTTATCTTGTTTTGCTTCCCTTGTTTTTGTATTTGGTGTTTTATACAAAAAATCCATTTCGTCATCACTCACTTTACATAAATATCTAATTCCATTTACAGACCGACAAAACCTTTTACCACTCCAGTAATTATTTCAATAGAAACAGATTTAACTATATCAAAAACAAATGGTAACCCTTTCTTAGAAATAGTTTCCTTTGTCTTTTTCCAAATAGTATCTTCACGAATTTTATCTAAAAACTCATGTCCTTCCCAAGTAAGTCTTCCAACACTAAATAAATACACTTTATTACCACTATATTGGACATTACAAGCATGAATATATCCGCCTTCGTGTAGTATTGAACAATGATACGCAACTTGTTCCAAAGTATATCCTTCTATTTGAAGGTTACTTTTACCAACACTATCAACAGTATCTTCTATATTTAAATAATATTTTTCGTATCAGATCCATATCTCTTTGCATAATATTCTCCTCTTAAAACTTAGATTTCATTTGTTCAACAATAATAACTGATTTCTCCAAAATATTCATACCACTTTTGAATAATCTCATTGCTGTTTGCTTCGATAAATGTCAATAATTTTCTTAAATCTTTTGACGGTATCTGCGAATTATTATTGCAAACCAATGTTTTCCCCTTTTTCGTTATCCATACTTTTGTTGAATTGGATCTTGGATCATGTTTTGTAATATGAACGTGAATAGGCTCAGTCGGTTTATTTTCATTTGACCAAAAGAAAATTATATAACCACCAAATTTAAAAATTTGAGGCATTATCAAATCCCCCTTCTTTTGCAAATTCCATAATTAAATGAGCATTATTCTCAACAAACTCCTTATAATATTTCATTTCATCTTCTGAAAATCCAACTATATTCTCCCATGTATAATCTGGCAAATAGCATGTAGCATTGTGGAAGCCATCATACACCGCTTTTTCAATGTAAACTTTAACCCTGCCATTTGGATTCATTTCAGAATGAACAACCTCCGTCGTATCACTTAATGTTGCATACGGATATACCATAAAATTAACCTCCTAATCATCTTAAATCAATCATTTCAAGTCACATTTGACTAATTTCAAAATCTTCACTAAACTCTTTCCTGTCACAAATATATCCCATTTTACTTCCATCAATCAAAACAACTTCATTGTCATTTCTAAAGATAAATCTGTATTCAATTCCCTCTTTGAAATCACTAAAATGCCCATCATTACTCATTTTCTATATCCTCCATAATTATATCATTTTTTTATACAAAAATATAGTGACCGAAAAGAAATACAGGATTCTTGTTGATGAGGAAAATGACAGCTGGGATCGGGTCAGCTTTTGGACAAGTGCAGATGATGTGGAATGTACGGACGGAAATACTATAGAGGCAAAAATATCTAAGCTGCAAAGCATTTATCTTACTGACACGCTCACGGCAGGAAACACCTCTATTACCTTTATAAACGATGCCATTACAGAAGATTGCATCATCGACCTATACACAAATGTATACGGAGTCAGCCCCAAAACCGTTGATGACAGCGTAGCAGGACAATTGGTGCTGACTTTCGAAGAACAGGAAAAAGACATACGCGTACGGATCAAGATAACTGAAATCTAATATAAAAAGGATAGTTGAGTCTATTGCTCTTCTATCCTTATTTTTTACGATTTATTATTATGTATTTTCTGTGATTCTGATAATGGGAGTCGAACTCATAATAAATAATACCATCTGTTTATCAGTATAATATTTCATTCAAAAAAATCATACATGCAAGAAACTCTCCTTTCTTGCGTTTTTATCGGGGCAATCGAACATATGTCTGATTACCTTTTGATTACATGTTCTCTCAACCCCGCATAAATTCAAGGTTTTCAAAAGCTGCTGACGGGAATCGGACCCGTGACCTCCACATTACCAATGTGACGCTCTACCGACTGAGCCACAGCAGCTTAGTGCGACTGATATTGCCACCGAGTGCTATCTTACCATAGAACAGGCGGCGTTGTCAATTCCTAATTCTCTCTTACCTCTCCGGGACAGATTCCTCTTGCACCGTTCTACTCTTCCGGCGCTAATCCGCTCTTTCCCTGTCTTACTCCGCAGGCGCTAATTCTTTCTTTCACCGTCTTACTTCTCTAAGACAATCTCCCTCTTGCACCGTCCTACTTTTCCGCAGACAAATCCTTTCTTGCCTCTTACTCCCCGGCGACGCCGTACCACACAATCGTCAGCGCGATACTGACTGCGAGAAAGACCAGTCCGACGAGCAGCGTGGAGCGCTGCGGCTTCGCGCCGCGCCTTTCCTCCCTGTCCTGTTTGTATTCATAGAAGCCGCCCGGATCGTCCCGTGTAAAAACAGGGATCAAATGATGCAGACCCTTGCGGACCGCAAAGCCGAATATGTCAAAAAATCCCGTCGTGGATACCCATAAAAGCATACCCACCGCCACATAAAGCAGCGCCGTCACCGAAAAACCGTCGCAGACCCCCCGTATCACATCCGCCGTATTCTCACGTGTAAACACACCCTGTCCATACATCACAAACACGGAAAGGGTGAGTCCCGCGACAGCCTGTATCACATAACTCTTATATTTTCTCTGCTTCATCCCTTATTCCCGCATGTTCTCTCATGCAACTGCACAAACAGTCCATGAAGAATGACCGCCAGACCGAATACGGATCATATCCGTTTCATTCCTCATTTTGCTACATAAACAGTCCACGAAGAATGACCATCGACCGGCTCTGCCTTTCTTCACAATTGCTCCTGATACCGCTTAAATTCCTCCTCGTTGCAGTAAACAAAATGCCCCGGCGACACTTCGCGGAAAGAAGGCTTATCCACCGTATAGTCATGCTCTTTTAACGGCTCGTAAGTAATACGCTTTCTCTGCTTCTCATAGTCGGGATCCGGCATCGGAATCGCCGAAAGCAGCGAACGCGTATAGGGATGGAACGGATGTGCAAACAGCTCCTCCGAGGTTGCAAGCTCCACCATTTTTCCGTAATACATAACGCCGATCCGGTCGGAAAAATATTTCACGACGGACAGATCGTGCGCGATAAACAATACCGTCAGCCCCATCTGATGGCGCAAATCGTCCAAGAGGTTAATGACCTGTGCCTGAATTGATACGTCGAGCGCGCTGACCGGCTCGTCGGCAATGATCATCTCCGGATTCATGATGACCGCCCGCGCAACGCCGATACGCTGCCGTTGTCCGCCGGAAAACTCATGCGGATAACGCCCCGCGTGTTCTCTGACAAGACCGACAAGCTCCAGAACCTCATATACTTTCTGATCGATCTTTTTCTTATCCGTCTCACCGCGGATGACCAGTCCCTCCGCAATGATCTGACCGACCGTCATACGCGGATCAAGGGATGCGATCGGGTCCTGAAAGATCATCTGGATCTTCGTGATGAACTTCTGCTTTTTGGCGATCTTCCTCTCGTAGGCAAACTCTTTTTCCAGACGCGTCTTTTCTGCGCCCTGTGCCTGCGCGATCAGCTTTCCGTATTTTTCTTCTACCTCGTGCAGCGCCTCGCCCGCATACATCTTATTGCAGTTTTTATGATCGTAGCGCGCGGATTTCATCAGCGCTCTCTGCTCCGCTACATATTCGTCGAGCTGTTTCTTTTTCTCTTCTAAAGCGGACGATGCTGCGGCGCCCTGCTTCTTTGACGCTTCGACTTCCTTCTGATAACGCTTCTTCGCTTCCTTGATGTTATCCCGGTAGGACTTCGTGCCTGCGGCGATCCGTTTTCCCTTAAAATAGATGTTGCCCGATGTAATGTCATACAGACGGATGATGGAACGTCCGGTCGTCGTCTTGCCGCAGCCGGACTCACCTACAAGCCCGAATACCTCGCCGCGCTTTACGTCAAAGCTGACGTCATCGACCGCCTTGTTGGAACCGAAATACTGGCAAAGGTGCTCGACACGCAGCAATGTCTCATCCTGTCCGTTCTGCTTCATGGCTTCATTCGGCATTGCCGGCACCTCCCTTCGCTCTCATCCTCGCAATTCTGTCCGTAATCATCTTCGGCACATCCACCTTCGGTGCATCCGGGTGGAGCAGCCACGTCGCTGCCTGATGCGTCTCACTGATCTCAAACATCGGCGGCTGCATCTCAAAATCAATCTTCAATGCATATTTATTTCTGTCGGCAAACGCGTCCCCGACCGGCGGATAAATCATGTTCGGCGGAGTACCCGGAATCGCCTCTAAGCGCTCGTTTGTCTCCACATCCGGCATCGCCGAAAGAAGCGCCCATGTGTAGGGATGCGCCGGAGAATAGAATACGTCGCGGCTCGTTCCCATTTCCACGATCTTACCGGCATACATGACGGCGATCCGATCCGCCATATTTGCCACAACGCCCAGATCATGCGTAATAAAGATGATGGAAAGATTTCTGTCCTTCTTGATCTTGTTGATCAACTCTAAGATCTGTGCCTGGATCGTCACATCCAGCGCCGTCGTCGGCTCGTCGCAGATCAGAATGTCAGGATCCGCCGCAAGCGCGATCGCAATGACGATACGCTGTCTCATACCGCCGGAAAACTCAAACGGATACTGAAGGTAACGCTTCCTCGGCTCGGAGATACCGACCTCCTCCATCAGCTTTAACGCGCGGTACTTCGCCATCGCCTTTGTCACCTTATTGACCACGCCCGACGCGTTCTCCTTAAAGAACACGATCAGACGATCCGCCTCCGCTTCAAAATCCCGCTTATTTTCGCCCTCAAGGATTTCACGGGCATGCTTCTCTAAACGCTCGATCAGCTTTACAATATCCTCCTTTGCAAGTTCCAGATCGACCGCTTCCTCCGGCGGCAGCTTCCACGCGGGTTCTTTTCCTTTTGCCGCGATGCGGTCATATTTCTTTTTCTGTCTCGCATAGACCTTTGCGGCTTTCTTATTTTTGCCGATACCCGTGAAATAAATGCGCATCGCCGCCTTGATGCTGGAGCCGAATGTATATGCGACACTGTCTTTGACGATGCTCAGTCTGTCAATGGACGCTTCCACGCTCTTTACCAGCTCGGTCGCCGCCGCATGACACGCCGCTTTATCGAGACTCTCTGCTTCAAAGACCTTCTTCTTTTCCGCGATCAGATCGAGCACTTTCCTCTTATCCTCATCGCTGCGGTCCGCGCTGTATTTGAGGGCTTCCTTGGCATAATCCATAAACTCCCGCATGAAATGCTCATCCACATATTGATGCAGAAACGCGTTCAGCTTCGGGATGTCCGTATCCGGCATCGGCTGCGTGCCGAACACCTGATAATAACCCATGCAGAAGAAATCCGGCTCCTGCTTTTTGAGCACTTCCGCCAAAAGCTCTTTCATGGAACCGAGCGTTTTTGTCGTGTTCGGATATTTCCTGCTTCTGATCTCTGCGCCCGACTCCCTTTTCAGCTCGTCGGTCAGCGCAGTGAGCTTCGCATAGCATTCTTCATCCGCCACATATTCGTTATTTGTCTGCTTTACAAGGCGGATGATCTCTTTGAGCGTATATTTTTGATCCTCAAACGCGTTTTTCTCAATATGGAACAGCACGTCCGCAATCGCGTCCTGCGCCTCGGTCGCCGCATCGCGCGCCCGCTTGTAGCTCTGCTCTAACTCAATGTGCTTAAACTCAAATTTATCAAAGTCCCTGCACATTTTCTTTAACTTTTCCGCCTTGGCGGGATCGCCCGCCGCGCACGCTTTTACCATCGTATCGGAAAGCAGGGAAAGCGTCGAATTAAACGCCTCGCGGCTTGCCCGCTGCCGCGCCTTTCCCTTTAAGAGCATTGCCTCCGTCAGCTGTTTTCCGATCCGCATGATCGGGTTTAAGCTGGATAACGGATCCTGAAAGATCATGGCGATCTTATCGCCGCGGATCTTGTAAAAATCGTCCTCTTTGATCTTTAATAAGTCCATGCCGTCATAGACGATGGAACCGCCCTCTATGATGGAGTTTCCTGCCAGAATGCCTAAGATCGCCTTGCTGGTAACGGATTTCCCGGATCCGGACTCGCCCACGATGGCAAGCGTCTCTCCTTTATAGAGATCAAAGCTGATATTTCTGACCGCCTGTACCCTTCCTGCAGGCGTACGGAACGAAATCACCAAATGATTGACAGATAATTTTTTCTCCATGATCAGTCCTCCGTTCCCCGTAAGGACGGGTTGAATGCGTCTCTTAATCCGTTGCCGAACAGGTTAAACGAGATCATCAGCAAGGAAATGAACAGTGCCGGAAACAGGATGACATGCGGGAAGGTCGAAATCATGGAACGACCTGCCGACAACATGCTTCCGATGGAGGTTCTTGTCGAGGAGTCCAGATTGATGATTCCCAAATACGTCATATTGGACTCCGAACCGATCACGCCCGGTATCATCATTACCGCACTCGTGATCAGCGTACCGAGCGCATTCGGGAAAATATGCCGGAACATCAGTCTGAAATCTCCCGCTCCCAGCGTTCTCGCCGAGAGAATGTACTCCTGATTCTTGTAACGGTAAAACTGCATACGCGTACTGGACGCCATGCCGATCCATCCCGTCAGGACAAAGGCAAAGAGCAGGGACGGAAGCGCGCCCACCTTATTGGCTAAGTGCAGCTTGAACAGCGTAACGACCACGACAAACGGTACTTCGTTCAGTATATCGCTGATCCGCTCCATCGTAATATCGACCGCACCGCCGTAATAACCCTCGATCGCGCCGTAGAAGGCACCGATGATCATGTTGATCGCCGAAATGCATAACGCAAAGACAATGGAGAATCTTGCACCCGACGCCAGCCTCGTGAAAATATCCTGTCCGTAGGCATTCGTCCCGAACACAAAACTCGGTTCAAACCCGTAGCGGAACTGGAAATACGTGTAGGTAAACACACGGACGCGGTAGGACGTCGCCGTAGACGTCCCCGCTACCGTCGCGTAGCGGTAGGAACCGTCGTCGCCCTCGATCCGGCGGCTGTGATAGTCGCCGTCGTTTCCGGTCGTCTTATAAAGCGGCTGATAATCGCCGTTCTTATCAAGGATCGGCACGCTCTTCGCCGTACACTGGTACCAGAGGTTTGCGTCCGAGCGCTGTGATTCTATTTTGAATTTCTTCGTATCGACCGCCGGATAAATGACCTGAACGTCATGCTCTAACTGCCATTCCTGAATCGCCTCGTACTCGGTGGGGGTCAGCGTCAGATAGATCATTCCGTTTTTGACATAGGAGTCCAGACGGACGTCATAATAGAGCGAATTGCTTGTCGCTCCCTCTTTCTCATAGCCCGCGCGGTAGACCTCCACGATCGGATTCATGCCTGTCTCCGCGCCGATCGCGTTGCGCGCGAGATAATCCGCCTCGCTCAACGTCTCATCGCTGCATCCGTCCCAGCCTGCCCATGCAAACAGATCCCACTTCGGCAGAAGCCTTGCATATTGCAGATAGGTCGTATCCGTCAGCGCACGCGTATAATCATTCTCGCCGAACACCGGGACAAGCAGCGCATACAGCACTAAAAAGAAGATGATGACCGCCGCGATGACCGAGCTCTTATTGCGCGTAAAGCGGATCATGGCATCCTTGAAGTAGCCGACCGGCTTCGTATCAAGCTTTTTATCGTGAATATCGCCCTCGCGCTGATAAAATTCAAATTTTTCTTTTGGTATGTTCGCATAATCCATTTCTTTTTTCATATTCCATGCCCATGCCTTTCCGATTTGCTTGCGCGAACCTGTTCGCTTTTAACGCTGTCCCATCTTGATACGCGGATCGATCAGACCGTAGCTGATGTCAACCACGATCCCCACCATCAGTCCGATCAGGGTGTAGAATGCGGTCAGCAGCATAAAGAAGTTATAGTCGAGCGCCGTAATGGAGTTTAGGAACAATTGTCCGACTCCCGGAACGCCGAAGATCTGCTCGATGATCAGCGATCCTGCCAAAATACCGACAAACTCGCCAAGGATCATCGGGAATACCGGAACCATGGAATTGCGCAGCGCATGGCGCAGCGTCGCCTGCGAGCGTTTCAAGCCCTTCGTGCGGGCAAGCAGCATAAAATCGCTTGTCAGCACCTCAGAAAGCTCCGCCCTCGAATAGCGGGCAAGCGAGGCGATCGAGCCAAAGCTTAAGCTTAACGACGCCGGTACGATCGAGACGAACATCGCCCATGAAAACCAGTCCGTCCCGGATTTCATCTGTAACGGGAACCACTGGAGCTTAAAACAGAAAAGGTACTGTACCAAAAACGCATAAACAAATGACGGTACGGAAATGAATACCATGACCAGCGTGGAGATCACATAATCCTGCCACTTGTTCTTTTTCAAAGCGGCATAGATACCGAGCGCCAGACCGAGCGGCACGCTGAAAAGTACGGAATAAATATTGACGAGCAGTGTCGCGGGAAGCTTGGAGACAAACACTGTCCATACCTCCTGATTGCGGTAGAGCGTCTCGCTGATACCCCAGTCGCCGCCGAAAATGCTTCGCTTGATAAAGATCCAGAACTGCACGAGAATCGGCTTATTGTAACCGAGCGCTTCCCGCCTCTGACGGATCAGATTCATGTCCTTGCCAAACGCTTCCGCATCGATGACCGGCAGCAGCTTGATCAGTACAAAACACATGGTGAGAATTGCAAAAAGAACAAAGAACATTAGTGCGATACGCTTGAGTATGTACCATAAAATACTGTTTTTCTTAAACATCGCTTTCCTCCACTCCTTTGTTTGTATTCAGACAACGCTGCTGAAAAAAGCCGCCGCGGTCAGTCCCCGCCGCCAAACCGCCATCAAAATCCGGCGCGCATTTCCCGATCTTTCAGCAATGTTGTCCAAACGCAACCGTTCTTCCCATGCATAACCAAAGGGCGGAAGGGCGGCATGCCGCCCTTCCGTACATCATACACCTTTGGAAGTGCTTTTCTTTGCGTTCGCATTATTCACAACCCCGGAAGAATTTGCGGATGCAAATTCTTCGAAAGCGTGCGAAGCACGATTTTTTAGTTGTAGGTCAGAGTACCGCCCTGCTCTGCCACGAATGCAGCCCACTCGTCATCCGTGTAGTTGTAGGTGTAGTACTGAACGCCGCCGAACGCCATACCGAAGATATATTCCTCGGTCGCGTAGTTGATCTTCATACTCTTTAACTGAGCGGAAGAATCATCAATTAACGGAAGCAGTTCGTATCTCTCCAATACGGCACCTTCCAGCGCTGCCAGAATCTCAAAACGCTCCTGAGAATTGCCGTCCGTCACACCCGCGGAAAACTCCTCCGTGTTGCCGTCCGCATCCGTGATCGTGATCTTCTCACCGTTGATCGTATAGGTCCAGTCCGCAACGGAAGCCGTCCAGTCCTTACCGCTTAAGTTGACCGTCAGCATATCGTTTGCGGTATCCCAGCACGTATTGTAACGCAGGTTATCATCCGTCGTATAGCACTGGATCAGGTTGTACGGATCAAGCGCGCTTCCCACAAAGCCGACACCGAACAGCAGATCGACTTCGTTATTTCTCAGTGCGGGTCCGAAACCGTTGCCGAGCGTATCATTCAGATCGAATGTCAGTCTGCCCTCAAACGGCGTTCCGACAACCGCCTCCGTCCAGCAGTTTACAAGGAACTCGTTACCCTTTGCATAGAAGTTGGAGCTGCTGGGGATACCGATCATGATCCGGACGACGTCGTCGTCATCGATCAGTCCCTGCTCTTTTGCAATATCATAAGCCTCGGCAAACTTCTCTCTTGCCATCTCCAGATTGTAGCCCGTGATGGAATCGATCGCATCATCCACGTCCGCATAGAGCTTGCCGTCGCCGATTTCGTCCGCAAGTCCCCAGAAGTTTACGAGCACCTGCTTTGCCTCATCCGTGCTTCTGTAGGTGGCACCAACCTCCGGATCATAAATGATCAGACCGGAGTATACGCCGAATGCCGGCGAGTTCGTCGGAGCCGTTGCCAGTGCGAAGGACGCACGGTCAAGCGAGTAAGAGAGCGCCTGACGGAACTCTTCTACCGTAAGGATCGTCTTATTGAAATTATCACCCAATGCCGCCTGCCTTGCCGCAAGTGCATCCAGATCCGGATTCATCGCTACAAAGAACGTGCTCGCCTCGGTCGCATAATAGGTGTAATCGCTCGTCGCGTAATTCTCCATATCCTCGGCGGACAGACCGTAAACATCCAGCTCTCCGTTTAAGAACATCTGCAGTCTCGTCGCAGCCTCTACAACATAATTCATGACGATCCGGGTCGTCTGCCATTTGCCGTCCAGATCAAAGTAGTTCTCGTTTTTCTCAAGGACATACTCCTTATCCTGCTGGAAGGATACTAACTTATAAGGTCCGTAGGAAGCCGTCGTGTCAGCGGACGTACCGTAGGTGTTCGTGTATACGCCGTTCTCTATCTTCTCACAGCTTAAATACAGATCCTCTTTGATCAGCCATCCGTCCGTAAATGCATAACGGAGATAGAAGCCCTCAAGCGGAACCTCCAGCGCAACCACAAGCTCGTAATCGGAAGGAGCCTGGATGCCGACCTCGGAGAAGTCGATCTCCTCGTAGGTCTCGCCGTAATTCATCATCTCCTGCGCCTCTAAATAAGCATAATCGCCTGCGTCCGCCGCATAAGCGTCCGCATCATCATAGCCGTGAATCTGCGCGATGCAGAGGCAGACCGCGTCATAAACTTCCTGCGTTGCCGGAACGAAACCGTCCGCATCCGCATTCGGCACAAGGATCTCCGCATATACGTCCACGCCGTCCGCGTTGACATACGCGCCTTCCTCATAATAATCGCCAAGAGCACCGCCCCAGCTCGAACCGGTATTTAAGTCAAGCGCAATATCCTTACCGTCCACGGTAAGCACGCCGTCCTCATTGACCTCAAAGCTGTCAAGCGGAATATATTCGTCGTCCGTCATATTCACGATCATCGGATTCAGGTACGCATGTTGTCCGCTGTAAAGATAATTCTTTGCATTGGCAACCTTTAAGGAGCTTGCATAGAACATATCCGCGCGGTGGTTCTTTGCGACCGGATCAAGAAGCAGCTGCGCGCTTCTCACATAATCGTTCGCCGTGATCGGCGTGCCATCCTCCCACTTTACATCCTCGCGTAACGGGAAGCTCCATACAAGGGAGGTATCGCCCTCCTCGATGCCCCACTGTCCGACATAATCCGCCGTCACATCCGTCGGCTCGCCGGCTGCAGCAAGCGGTACGAGCTGATAGCCGTCCATCGTGTCATTGTAATCAAACGTATACAGCGCAGCCGTCAGATACTGCAGCAAGGTGCCATCCTCGTTCGTCTGCTGCAGTGCCGGGCTCCAGTTCGTCGGGAACGCCGTCGTGGACATGTTGTACGTGTAGGATACGTTCTCGTCCGCGGGCGCCCCCCCCCTCTTCGTTGTCAGCCGGCTGGGCATTATCGTCGCTCGCTGCCGGCGTCGTGCCGTCGTTCGCCTGATCGTTTGTTGCGGGTTCGTCTCCCTTGCCGCCGCAGGCTGCCAGTGATACGACCATTGCGGATGCAAGAAGAAGCGAGATCAATCTTTTCTTCATAAATTCTCCTCCTTTACCTATTTCCGTGCCGCAGCGCCGCCACCCGTCACCGGTTCAGAACAATTTCGGAATTTCCAAAAAAGGGATGACGTCTCCCGCGTGCACCCCTTTATGCCTGAATTGTGATTATGCAGTTGCTACAACACGAATCAACGGTATCAATTTTAGCGCATTTATGCGTGGTTGTCAATCTTTGCGGGCAGGCAAATTTTACAAATTTTTTTGAAATTTTATTCATTTTTATTTATTTTTTCCTGTTTTCGACCTTAGTTTATTCATTTTTTGTATATATTTACAGAGCCTGCATCTTTTTCTTTCATGAATGTACGTTAAGGGTGACGCTGCTGCGGGCAATGAGCCAGAAGGCGGTCCTTACAATTCTGCCGCTCTGCCCTTCTCTGCCAGCCATGCAAAATATGCCTCGTCGCAGCGGTCAAATGTTCCGTCATCCGTCATGCGCGCGTGCCATTTCCGATAAATCGACAAAAGCAGCTCCTGGTAGGGCTGCCAGTCCGCGCACATCTGCCCGACCGTATAGTGCTGGACGCAGTGCCTGTCAGGGCTGCTTTTTAACATTCTGCCGCCCTTAGGACGCTCTTCCACCGACAGCAGGCAGCCGTGATCACCCAGCGCGGCGCACTCTCCCATCGCGTCCACGCCGATGAACGTGTAGCATTTATGGCGCATCCGAAGATAGAAGCAGGCTCCCTGCGGCGTGGAAACATACTCGATCGCATACATGCCGGTCTTCTCGTCCGTAAGAAGCGCCGTTACCGACGCCTCATCCACCTGCACCGCCGCCTGTTCATCTGCCTGCACGTTTCCCTGCTGCGCCATTGCCTGCGCGTTTCCCTGCTGCGCCGCCGCTTGCGCGTTCCCATCCTGCGCCGTTGCTTGCGCGTCCCCATGCCGCGCCGTTGCCTGCGTTTTTCCCTGCTTTACCCGCCGCGCAAGCGCGCGCAGCAGGTCCTCCGGCGCAAGGACACAGCCGTGCTCCTTACAGCAGCGCCCACCGCACTGCGCGCATTCTTCGCCGGGCGGATAGAAGCTGCAGACGGCAGGCGTCCAAACGCCATCGGATTCCTGCATCCCGCTTATCTCCATATCGTGCGGATGATCTTGTTTTGTCATAGGTGCTCCTTAAAATGTGTGGAAAAAATATTTTACGAAATTTTCCATAAGTTAAAAAAGTTCCGCCGGTGCGAAACTCTTTCGAAGAAATGCGAAAGACAATCAAGAGGTTATTTGGCAGGCGTCGCGGCTCCTGCATCTCTTTTAACCCAAAGGGTGCGTGGTTGCAACGAAATTTACCACCTCAAATAACCCCTCTCTTATCTTACTTAGAGTATAATGTATTTATTCTTTTTTGTAAATAACTTCCTTATTTTTCAAATAATTGCGCAATCTTTTTTCCGTTATTTTCCAACTTGTGATCACTGAATTTTTATATCCCCTTTTATCATTCCCCGTACAGATCCGAAGCACTAATAAAATGCTATTATCCTCATATGCAAGTCTCTTGATGACAAGACCTGTGTTTGGTCTTTTGTCTCTGATGATGTAGTCCGGGCAGGATAAAACATCCTTTATAAAACGTATCGCATCCTCATATACCTCAGGATGTTTCCGATAGATATGTTTCAATTGTTCATCTGTTACAATTACCTCATCCGCAATATGTTCTTCCGTAATGCAGTTGTAAATTGACCAATCTAATTTTCCAAGACTATGTGTCGGAGTCTTTTCTATATCTCCCATATTATCGCCTTTTTGAAAAAAATATGTTATCTTTCATGCCTATTTTAATACGCTGTGCCGCAGCCACCTCCCGCTTAAAAAGCGCCAGCCGAATAAAAAGCTCCTGATCGTCCAGTCCGCGAACATGCCGATCCAGACCGCCATCGGTCCGAAGCCCCACGCCCGCACGAGATAGATGCAGAGCGCGACGCGGCAAAGCCACATCGTCGCGCTGGACGTCAGCATGGAAAACTGCACGTCCCCAGCCGCACGCATACCGTAGCCCGGAATAAAAGACACCACCCACACAATAGGTTTCACGATCGTGATCGCGATCATCATTTCCATACACAGCCTGCCGCTCTCCGCCTCCATGCCGCCGAGCCGGATCACAGGCTTTGTCAGCAGCAGCGTCAGCACACAGCTCGCTGCCAGAATGATCTCGGCATAGACGGTCAGCTTCACGATGTAATATTTTGCTTCTTCAACTCTTCCCGCGCCGATACACTGCCCGACCACGGTCATGAGACCGATGCCGATGCCGATCGCCCCGATCCCGTTGAGCATTTCTAAAATGATCGTCATCGCCTGCGCCGCGATCGCCGCGGTTCCCATCGTGGAGACCGTGGACTGGATCGCCAGCTTCCCGAACTGAAACATGCCGTTTTCGATTCCCGACGGGATGCCGACCGCCAGAATCGTCGCGATCATGCGGAAATCCGGGCGGATGCGCAGATAGTTCCGGAGCACGATGTCCTGTCCCGGCTTTCTGAGCGCGATCAGCACGACGACCGTACATGCCACACGGGAGAGCAGCGTCGAGAGCGCCGCCCCCGCGACGCCCATATGGAGCCCAAAAATAAAAATCGCATTTCCCGCGACGTTCCCGATATTGGACAGGACCGATACCGCCATCGGAAAGCGGGAATTGCCCGCCGCACGGTATAAAGACGATCCGGTGCTGAACAGCGCCATAAACGGATAGGATAACGCCGTCAGCAAAAAATAAATCAGGCAGTCCGACATGACTTCCTCGTCCACCTTACCAAATACAAGAGATAACAGCGGTTTTCGGAACGAAATGCAAAGCACGGTCAGGAATACGGAGATCGCCGTAACCGTCAAAAACACCTGCCCCGCCGCGCGGTTGCAGCCCTCTTTGTCTTTTTTTCCTAAATACTGCGCGCAGATGATGGTCGCGCCCGCCGCCAGCGCCGCGAATACCTGAATGACAAGATTGTTGACGGAATCCACAAGGGAAACTGCCGAGATCGCCTCGCTGCCGACATTGCTCACCATCATGGTGTCCACCATGCCCATCAGGGAGTTTAAGAGCTGTTCGATGATGACCGGGATCAGCAGCGCAAACAGCGCACGCCGCCCGTACAACAGATTCTGCCAGTCGATCTGCGACTTGTCATAAAGCCATGCCCGGTGCTTTTTTCCTGCCTGCGCTTCCATCGTCCGCTCTCCTTTTTGTGTCCCGTTCTTTTTTTCCGCCCGTAGTGGTACTGCTCCCACTGCATGCCTCTGTGTCTGCCGCGGCGGTTCGTCTTCCGCATCACGCTTCTGCTTCTGCCGCGGCTGTCCGTCTTCCGCGTCACGCTTCCGTTCCTGCCGCGGCTGTCCGGCTTCTGCGTCACGCTTCCGTTCCTGCCTCGGCTATTCGTCTTCCGCGTCACGCTTCCGTTCCTGCCGCGGCTGTCCGGCTTCTGCGTCACGCTTCCGTTTCTGCCTCGGCTGTCGCTCCATCATTGCATCTTATTGATGTGGGGCAGTTTCCGCAGTTTTGTACGGATGCGCTGGAGCGCGTTGTCCGTCGCCTTCTCCGTCCTTCCGAGAATCCGCGCGATCTCGGCATACCCCATGCCGGTCAGGCACAGCTCCATGACCTGTTTTTCAAATGCGGACAAGGACGTCTCGATCTCCTGCTCCAGCCGCTTCACGTCCTCGCTCTCGATCATCATTTCTTCTGGGTTCCTGCCCTCATAGCTCTCCGACGCAAGCTGCTCCGAAAGCCTGTTTACCGCTTCCTCCCCGCCGTTTTCGTATGCATCGGCGTACAGAGACGTATAGTAATTGAGCGGCGAATGCTTTTTTCTGCCGGACGCCTGCACTGCCGTATACATCTGCCTCGTGATGCAGAGCTGCGCAAACGTGTGAAAGCCCGCGTCGCGCCCGCTGTCATAATCGCGCACCGCCTTAAACAGACCGATCATGCCCTCCTGGATCAGATCATCGTTATCCGCGCCGAGAATGAACATGGTCTTTGCCTTACTGCGCACAAGATTCTTATATTTTTCCATCAGGTAGTCCGTGATGTCCGTCTCCCCGTCCCGCAGGCGGTCAATCAACTCCTCGTCCGTATAACCCGCATAATCCGCTCTCATCCGGATACTCCTTTCGTGTCGATCGGACCGCCGTTTCCCGCGATACGTCCGCCCGTCCGTCTTGCCGCCTCCACCACGCTATCCATCGGTTTGGCAGTCGTTTCCCGCGATATGTCTGTCCTGCGCCACGGTATGTTGAAAATGCAATGGCTTCGGCATGTCCTGCGGCTTTGACTTCGCCATGTCCGCGGCTTTGACTTCGGCATGTCCGCGGCTTTGACTTCGGCATGTCCGCGGCTTTGACTTCGGCATGTCCGCGGCTTTGGCTTCGGCATGTCCGCGGCTTCCGTGCGGTTATGACTTCGACATGCGCTGTCTGACAATCTCATAGGCGAGTACGCCCGCCGCGACCGATGCGTTCAGGGAATCGATGTCGCCCTTCATAGGGATCGCGGTCAGAAAATCGCATTTTTCTTTTACGAGTCTCCCGACGCCCTCTCCCTCATTCCCGATCACCAGTCCGATCGGTCCGGTCAGATCCTGCCGGTACATCAGCTCGCCGCCCATATCGGCGCAGACAAACCAGAGTCCTTCTTTTTTGAGTTCCTCGATCGTCTTTGCAAGATTGGTCACACGCGCGACGGGCGTATAATTGAGTGCGCCCGCCGATGTGCGCGCGACCGTCGCCGTCAAGCCAACCGCGCGGTTTTTCGGTATGATGACGCCGTGTGCGCCCGCAAGGTTCGCCGTGCGGATGATCGCGCCGAGATTGTGCGGATCTTCGATATTATCCAGCAAAAAAATAAACGGCGGCTCGCCTTTTTCTTTTGCCTTTGCCAGAATATCCTCCACCTCCGCGTATTTATACGCCGCCGCGACCGCGATCACACCCTGATGCTTTCCCGTCTCCGAAAGCTGGTCCAAGCGCTCCTTCGTCACATATTTTAACAGGGTGTCCTGCTTTTTTGCCTCGCGCTTGATGGAAAGGATCGGTCCGTCCTGACAGCCATCCAACACATACAGCCTGTCAATGGTTTTTCCTGCGCGAAACGCCTCCAGCACGGCATTTCTCCCCTCGATCGTAAATTCTGAATCCGTCATGGTAATCCTCCACTTACTCCTCCTGCGGGTTTCATGCACACAACGCCGCTATGCGTATGCGTTCTTTCTGTGCGCACAAATTTCCCAAATGTCCCTTTCATTCTCTGTTCACGCAAATAATGCTGCTAAACAGATAAGCTCTCCACGCCGCGCCGGATGAGTTCGATCAGGCGTGCCGTCTCGTCTGCCATGAAAAGATAACCGCAGAGCGCCTCTAAGCCCGTCGCCTTGTGGTAATCAATCAGCGTGGCGTTCTTGGCGGTATTGGCCGGTTTTGCATTTTTGCCGCGGCGGTATATCTCCTGCTCTTTTGGTGTCAAAGAATCATAGAGCGCATCCGCCATGCGCGCCTGCGCCTCCGCTTTCACGATCGCGCTTTTTTCTTTATGAAGCAGATGCGCCGGGCGGTTGCCGCGTCCGACCACATAGGCGCGCACAACCAGATCGAACACGCCGTCTCCGATGAAGGCAAGCGTCAGCGGCGAATAGGTGCGCAGATCCACTTCTTTTTCGGCAAATTGTTCTTTAATATAGGAATACAGTGCTATGCTCTCTTCCATTTTACGCCCTCGCGGGTATCCTCTAACACGATCCCCTTTTCCAACAGCTCCGCCCGGATCTCATCCGCACGCGCAAAGTTTTTCTCTTTGCGCGCGCGCTGGCGTTCTTCAATCAGCCGCTCGATCTCTTCATCCAGAATTTCTTCTTTTTTCTCCACGATCAGCCCCAGCACGTCCGTCAGCCGATAGAGCAGGTCATAAAGCGCCTGCAAATAGCTCTTGGTGTTTTCGCCGCTCACATGGGAATTGATGTACTTGACAAGTTCGAACACAACGGAGATTGCGTCCGCCGTGTTGAAATCGTCGTCCATCGCCTCCTCAAAACGCGCGGCATATTGCTGCGCCTCCGCAAGGCGTTCCTGCTCGTCCGCCCGCATGGAAAGGGCAGGGGCCGCGCCTGCCGGTTCCGCCGCGCCGCTTTGCCCGCCGGATGGCGATGCATCCGCCGCATGTTCTGCAAGGTAAACCAGATTCTGCGCGCAGGTCACGATGCGCTCCAAGCCGTTTTTCGCCGCCTCCATCAACTCCGCGCTGAAATTTAAGGGCGTGCGGTACTGCGCGGAAAGCATGAAGTAGCGCAGCACCTGGAGATCATATTTTTCGGAAATGTCGCGCACGGTGAAGAAGTTTCCCTCCGACTTGCTCATTTTCTTATTGTCAATGTTCAAAAACGCGTTATGCATCCAGTACCGCGCAAACGGCTTCCCGTTTGCCGCCTCGCTCTGCGCGATCTCATTTTCATGATGCGGAAAGATTAGATCTTCGCCGCCCGCGTGAATGTCGATCTCGTCGCCGAGATAGTGCTTGCTCATCACGGAGCATTCAATATGCCAGCCTGGTCTGCCGTCGCACCATGGCGACGTCCAGTACGGTTCGTTCTCCTTTTTCGGCTTCCAGAGCACAAAATCAAGCGGATCTTCTTTCTGTTCCTCACCCGAAACGAGCAGGGCGCGCATACCGCTCTGTAAGTCGTCCAGATTTTTGTGAGAAAGCTTTCCGTATTCGCGGAAGCTCCTCGTGCGGAAATAGACCGTTCCGTCCGCCGCCGCGTACGCGTGTCCCTTCTCGATCAGCGTGCGGATCATCGCGATCATGCCGTCGATCTCGTTGGTCGCCTGCGGGTGCGTTGTGGCGGGCTTTACGTTCATGCCCTGCATGTCTTTTTTGCATTCCGCGATATAGCGCTCCGAAATGATGCCTGCCTCCACGCCCTCCTCGTTCGCCCTTTTGATGATCTTATCGTCCACATCCGTGAAATTCGAGACAAAGTTGACCTCATAGCCCTTGTACTCAAAATATCTTCTGACCGTATCGAACACGATCATCGGGCGCGCGTTGCCGATGTGGATCAGGTTATACACCGTCGGTCCGCAGACATACATTTTGACCTTGCCCGGCTCCAAAGGAACAAATTCTTCTTTCCGTCTTGAAAGTGTGTTGTAGATTTTCATTGTGTTTCGCCCTTTCCTGCTTTCCTGTTTGCCTGTTTTGCTGACTGCACGTTCTGCCGCCTGCTGCTTTCCGTTTCCCTGCACGGTGGTCCGTTCTCTGTCTATTTTTCGTTTCCCTGCACGGCGGTCTGTTCTCTGTCTATTCTTCGTTTTCCTGCGCGGCGGTCCGTTGTCTGTCTATTCTTCGCTTTTCTGCACGGCAGTCCGTTGTCCGTTCTCCGTCTCAGCGGCGGCGTCCTGCTGTGCCTTTTCCAGCTTTGCGATCCGCTCCGCGAGCTCGCCGTTTTCTTTTTTCAAAAGAAGAATGTCCTCCAGCATCGGATCGGGCAGATGCACCTGGTCCATGTCCTCCCGCGGCAGCGCCTTGTTGTCGCGGCGGACAACACGCCCCGGAACGCCGACGACCGTGGAATTCGGCGGCACTTCCTTTAGGACTACGCTTCCCGCACCGATCTTGCTATTATCTCCGATCGTAAAGGAGCCGAGCACCTTCGCGCCCGCGCTGATCATAACGTTATCGCCGACGGTCGGATGACGTTTTCCCTGCTCTTTTCCCGTTCCGCCGAGCGTCACGCCCTGATACAGCGTCACATTGTTCCCGATCTTCGTCGTCTCCCCAATGATAACGCCGTTGCCATGGTCGATAAAAAAGCCTTCACCGATCACTGCGCCCGGATGAATTTCAATCCCGGTCTTGCGCGCTCCCCGCTGGCTCAAATAGCGCGCCCAAAAATAATGTCCTTTTTGATATAGTTTATGCGCAAGCCGATAATGCATCATCGCCTTAAAACTCGGATAAAGAAATACTTCCATATTGGAATGAATCGCCGGGTCCCGCTCCCGGATTACCCGAATCTCTGTTTTGATCTTACTGATAAATCCCATCATTTCCCCCATCTGCGCGCGGCAAAGGCGATAAAAATCCTGCCAACAAAAAAACCCCGTCCCTACAACGATCAAAAGCACATATTCCGGCTTTTGATGTCTGAATTAGAGACGAAGTACTCCGCGGTTCCACTCTATGTAAGGGCATGTTTCACTCTGCCCTTCCCTTGATACGCATAACGACGTAACCCGTATGAAGCTATCCCGCACAGATGCGTTTTCACCTCATCGACTCCCGGATGCACTTCGGCTCTGCCCGTGTAAGGAATGCTTGCAGCCGATGACATTCCCTCTCTGATACCGTGACAATGCTTACTCTATCCGTTCCCAGTCTTTCTCTTTTTCTTCTATATAGAATAACAAATACGGCAGGTTTGTCAAGTAGAAAGCGCGGAACCCTGCAAAAATTCCTCACCCTCACAGGCGTAACAGCACTATCCGCGGGCATCAAAAAACTTGTGCATTCGGCGAGCGGCGAATGTCGATCATGAATCGAAGATTCATGATATAATATGCCTTTCTGCGTATACCGTGCATCATCACGTCATACGGGTTCGCGTGTACCATGGGTACGATCTGCCCGTCATCGCGTCTGTACCCGGATGTCCGGGCTTCCCGTTCTTCTCTCTATGCGTCCGCTTTCGGACAGCCCGAACAGCCGCTGCATTTCGATGCGGTCACATCTTCCCCCGTCACATTGATGGGCGAGGTCAGCATACAGACTGCCTGCGCTGAAATTCCTTCGCCGCTTCCCGTGAATCCGAGACCTTCCTCCGTGGTCGCCTTGACGTTTACCTGCTCCGTCTCAATTCCGAGCGCCCCGGCAATGCGCACACGCATCTCATCAATATACGGCCGCATCTTCGGCGCCTGCGCAATGATGGTCGCATCAATATTCTCGATCAGAAAGAAACGGTCCTCCAACTCCTGCCCGACCTTTTTTAACAGGACTAGGCTGGAAATATCCTTATAGGCGTCGTCCGTGTCAGGAAACAGTTTCCCAATGTCTCCGAGCGCCGCCGCGCCGAGTAACGCATCCATAATGGCGTGCAGAAGCACGTCCGCATCCGAATGTCCGAGCAATCCCTTTTCATAAGGAATCTCCACCCCGCCGAGGATGAGCCTCCGTCCCTCCACTAAACGATGCACATCATATCCCATTCCGATTCTCATAGTTACCTCCTGTTTCCCTGTCCATCCCTGTCTTTCCTGCCATGCGCGCTCTTTTTGTGCGCCCCCGCGTTTTCCCTGCGCAGTGTTTCCCTGTCCGTCCCTGTCTTTCCTGCCATGCGCGCTCTTTTTGTGTGCTCCCGCATTTTCCCTGCGCAGTGTTTCCCTGCCCGCATCCGCGCCTTACGAAAGGCTTCGTCCAAGCGCTCTGTCCCACTCCGCCGTCAACCGCTCCAAGCTGCACGCTGCGTTCGCCGGACTGCTCGACGGCAGGCGCACCGCCGGAAGCGCCGTCTGCTCCCTCATATATTTTGCAAATAACTGATATGCTTTATTCCCGTTTAGAAAAATCGTATGAACGGGCGCATGATCCGTGATCACCCGAATATCGTTGACCATCACGTTCCGGATGGAGCTGTCGCTGGAACCGACAATATCGCAGGAAGCGATCACGTCCCAAAGCGCAATGTGATGGGAAAGAAGAAGTTCTTTTTTCTCCCCGATCGTCTGCGGGAGCGCCTGCGCGGTCAGCGCGGCGATCACTTTCCAGAACCGATTCTGCGGGTGCCCGTAATAAAACTGTTGTTCTCTGGACTTTACCGACGGAAACGAGCCTAAGATGACCACCTCGGATCGCGCGTCATAAATCGGTCCGAATTCATGCGTGACATGTTGGTATTCCTTGCTTTTTTCCATGACCGTACCTCGAATTTTGGCTTACTTTCTCTTATGACGCGGAAACGTAAAATAAGGATAGTCGAGCCTGTTACTCTTCCATCCTTATTTTCTCAAAGCAGATAACGGGAATCGAACCCGCCTCCCCAGCTTGGGAAGCTGGTGTTCTACCAATGAACTATATCTGCGCGCCGTCGATATTCATGAAACGAACTTATTATAATATTTTTTTCTAAAAAAGTAAATACTTAGAATTGGAATATTTCGAAATTCCGCGTTCCTGCAAATTTTTCCACAAAACGCTTGACAAATCCCTCCCTTAGACTGTATACTAGGCAATGCAGTCAAGCATTTGGCTGATTTCTTATATGGGATCTTAGCTCAGCTGGGAGAGCATCTGTCTTACAAACAGAGGGTCATAGGTTCGAGCCCTATAGGTCCCATATTTTATGGCGAGATAGCTCAGTTGGCTAGAGCACGCGGTTCATACCCGCGGTGTCGAGGGTTCAAATCCCCCTCTCGCTACTGTAAAGAGTCCTGAAAGCCTTGTCATTACGAGGGCTTCGGGGCTTTTTGTTTTCTCACTACACTCGCGTTTTCTTCATAGCCAATGTTCTGCTTCATCTAAGCATCATTGATGAAATCGCCGTCTCCTTAGCGCGCCTTAATAATGATACCTGCAAGTATATACGATCAGATTCTCACCATCGACTTGATAAATGAGTCTGTGTTCCTCATTGATTCTTCTACTCCATTTTCCCGCAAGGTCATATTTCAATCCTTCCGGCTTTCCTATCCCTTCGAATGGATTTCTCGTAATATCCTTGATCAATTCATTGATTCGTTTTGCAATTTTTTTGTCCATTTTCTGCCAATATTGATAGTCATCCCATGCATTTTCAGTGAAAGATATGTTCATATCTTAATCCTCCACTTCAAATTTAATCAATCTCCCGTTTTCCGCCTGTCGAACAGAATCCTTTATCCACTCATAATTCGTCTTACTATCCCTGATATGAAAATTCTCCATTAAATTGTCATACTGTACCTGAGACATCAAAACTACATTCTCGCCATTTTTCCTCGTAATAATAGCAATATCCGAATCCTGAACAACGCGTTCGCACACTTCTTTGAAATTGTTTCTTACGTTTGAAAAATTAGTCGCTATCATAATTTCACACTCCTTTAATCAAAGTATATGCTTTACCTGTAACAGTGTCAATATTTTGTACAAGCTTCTTATAATGATTTGATACCAGACAGTCATCGCGATATAAGTCATGGTATCGCATAACCATATAATGGTACATTAGTTCATACTGCGCATCACTAACGTTATATTTTAGTGCCTGCATACAACAATAAATGCTGTTTACATAATAATATAATATGGCATCCCTGTTCTCCGTCTGTGTCTCATATTCTAAAGCATAATATTGATAATCGTTTGCCAGCTGCCACCACAATTGGTAACATCCCTTCTCTCCACCCATTTCCACTTCGTTCAATCGTTCTCTTCCCTCAATGCACTCATTCCATTCCGATGAATGTGTGTGCTCTATCTTGAAAAATTCTCCATACCTCATGTAAATGTTCCGTACTTATTCGTTCCCCAGAAGCTAATAACACATTCTCCACATACGCGCGACCGGCTTGTGTCAGGCTATAGTACTTAAATTTTCCTGCTTTTGTAAATTTAGCAGGCGGATTCTCAACTTCGTTAACCTTTTTTATTGTTGCGTTTAGCCCACTCAGCGAAATATCCAGTTCCTCAGCCACTTCCGTATGAGTACAGTATCCCCGCTCATACAATATCTTCAACAGCTTATCCCTTCAAAAATTCCTTGATATGAACTGTAATTTTTGAAGTATCCAACAAATTATGAACTGTTTGATTTCATCACGTATGCTGATTTATTCCGATTCCCCCATATACCGCTCTTCGATCTCCATAACGAGCGCCGCCATGTCCGCAAGCGTCTCATCCAGATTCTCCATCGTCAGGCGGCACAAGCCCGCCTGCATTTTCCGCACAATCTCGTGGTTGATCTCCTCGGAAAAATGAATCGTATCCATGTAATTGTCAAGATCCGTGATGACAGCGGCGTCATTTTGAAAATAGTAAATCTCCACATTTTCAAATGCAAGCAGATATTCCGCCGCCCGCCGCACCGTAAAGATGGCGCCGTCGCTGTCCCCGTTCCGGTACGCCTCATCCCACCACAGCATGGAATACGGAGAAAAAATAAAGCGAAAACGCGTTTCGGGATGCGCGCGCACCACGTCCCCGATCAGCGCGAGATTGGCGTCAATAACCGCCGCGTTCGCATCTTCTTTTTTCATCTCGGAAACCGCTTCCGGACGGTCATAGCGCGAAAGCGTGTCCGCGGCGGAAAACGTCTTATAATGCGCCCAGTTATAAGAGGCGCCCTCGTCATAGCCGCTTTCTAAGCTCGACGCCAGTTCGTACGGGATATGCTCAAAGAGCACGGTTTTATTCCAAAGATACTGCACGTCGTCAAACGGATTATGATTATACAGATACAACGGCAGGGACGCGTCGGGAAACGTCTTGGAAGCGTCCGCATTCAGCGCCGAAATATCCACGCAATAATAGACATTGATAAGTTCGCGCGCCGCAAACGCCTCCTTCATATAGTAAACGAGATCGACGGTCGCCGCGCCGCTCTTGATCCCCTTGATCGTCCTGCCGCCAAAGGCTTCGTCAAACCAGCGGTTGTTATAATTTTCCGCGACCGAGGAACCGAACACGATACTGTCATATGAGAAATTACGCACCGTACCGATACACTGGTATTCCGCCTTGGATACCACCGCCTTCAGTCCGCCGATCGGCGCGTGATAATGATAAAACGGATCCATAACCGCCACCGCCGCAGCCACGGCGAGAAGCAGCGCGCCCGCTCCGATAAAAAAAGTCCGGATAAATTTCTTTGCTTCCATCTATGCCCTCCATCCGCTCCATCATCCGCGCTGTCAAAAATTAAAATATAAAAACGTGCTGACGCCCGACAGCGAAATAACCGACCACGCAAACAAGACGGCAAACCCCATCGCAAAGCGTCCGGTCAATGCGCGCCCTTCAATCCGTTCGCGTGCGTTTTTTCCCATGATCAACAGCATCCCGACCGCCAGCGCGAAGAAAAGCTCCGCCATATGCAGTGTGACGACATGCTGCGGCGCCCGCATGGACAGAAATTTTTCTACGATATACAGCTCCGGCACTTCCATCGCTCCTGCGACTGCCCGCAGACTGTGAAAATATGTCATGGAAAACAGACCTTTCAGGTACCGGAATGCATCCGCCAGCGTATCGCTGCGGAACACGATCAGAGAAAGGTAGTGGAACATAAACGTCGCGATATGAGCGGGCACATGTCTTTTTCCATCCTTCTCCGGAATCGGATGCAGGATGTTTACGACCATCGCCAGCCCGTACAACAATCCCCACACAACAAAGGTCCAGTTCGCGCCGTGCCATAAGCCGCTTAAAAAAAAGACGATCATCGTATTACGCATGGTCCGAAGCTTTCCTCTCCTGCTGCCGCCGAGCGGAATATATACATAGGTGGTAAAAAAACGACCGAGCGTCATGTGCCACCTGCGCCAAAAATCGCGGACAGACACCGCCTTATAGGGAGAATCGAAATTGTGCGGCAGCTCCACGCCGAACATCTTTCCGATGCCGACCGCCATATCGCAATAACCGCTGAAATCAAAATAGAGCTGAAGCATGTAGGCAAGCGCCGAGAGCGCGAGCGATACGGAATCCAGCCCGCCAATGTTTGCGAATCCGAAATCCGCGGGCTTTGCCAGCAGGTCGGCAAGCAGTACCTTTTTGGACAGTCCGAACACAAAATAGGCAATGCCGCGCGCAAAACGCTCCGCATCAAACGTTCTTTTTTGAGAATCCTGAAACTGCGGGATAAGCTCGCTGTGCAGCACGATCGGCCCTGCGATGAGCTGTGGAAAAAAAGTGACGAACGTCAGATAATCCACGACGCCGTAATGCGCCGCCTCTCCCCTGCACCGATCCAGAATAAACGATAACTGCTGAAAGGTAAAAAAACTGATGCCGAGCGGGAGCAGGATATGCCTGACCGTAAAATCCGTCGAAAGCGCCGCATTCAGGTTCTCGATAAAAAAATCATAGTATTTGAAATAGCCCAGGATTCCCAGATTGCACACACACCCCGCCACGCGCACAATGCGCCTGTCACGCCGTATCGTATCGCGCTCTGACCGCCCGGCGCGCTTCTCCGTGCATACGCCGCTGTTCCCGGCGCGCTTCTCCGCCCCCGCAAGCAGCGCGCTGAGCAGATAATTGACAGCGCAGCTAAACAGAATGATCGGCAGATAACGCGCGTTAAAATACGCATAAAACCAAAGCGACATTCCGACCAGAAAAATCTGCGCGCCCCGGTAACATTTGATCCGGTTAAGTCCGTACCAGCCGAGCAGTGCAAGCGGCAGGAATAAAAAAATGAACAGATATGAGTTAAACAGCATCTTACCAAGCGTCCTTTATCTTTTGATTTCTATCCATTCTTATTTTATCGAAATGCGCTCATTCCGCCAGATAATCCCAAAGCAGAATATCCGGCTCATCATTGACGCCGTGCATATAAACCCCGCTGGAATAGCTGTCATTAAATCGCTCATAAATCTGCAGGGAATACCAGCCGAGCTTGCTTTCATCTTCGTCCGATTCTTTATAATAAATAATGCGCATGCGATAGGTTCTGCCGTCCACAACAAAATCATAGGACGGCGTCAGCATATTGGTTATTTTCCCGTGATTTGACCACCGCTCAAACGTATCGCTTAATTCATAATCGTCATTCCATCCCGGAAATTCCTCGATGAAACGATCTATTTTTTCATCAAAATTCTCAATGCGGCTGACCGCATACGGCGAAAACTTTTCTTTGATCGCCTCGGCATCTTCTCTCTCGATTGCATCGATCAAAAATGCGATCGTCTCCTGCGCATCCGCATAAACCGGATTGACTCGTTTTTCGTTAGGAATATCGCATCCCGTCATCCCTAAAACCATCGTCATACATATGAAAAAAGCGGCAGTCCTTTTCTGCATCCTTGTTTTTCTCGTCGTCATTTTCCTCATTATCATTTTCCTCATTATCATTTTCCTCACCGTCATTTTTCTCACCGTCATGTTCCGCCTCATCCATCATCATTCCTTTTTCCAGCATGGCAGTACAAGTATCCAATCACAAACACAGCATCATAAGCATGACATTATAGGGCATGGCATCATCATGCATGGCATCATCATGCATGACATCATAAGCATGGCAGCATCATGCATGACACCATAATGCACAACATCATCATACATGACATCATAAGCACGACACCATAAACATGGCACCATAGACGAAACATAACATTATCATACCATGGATTTTCAAAAAAGACTACCGCGTAATTCGCAGAAAACAATCACGCTTCGGATGCCTGCAAAGAATTGCTGACATAAAGTGAGCCGTATTATCTTTTAATAGGGGCTTGACATCCCATTTTCTCTATGTTAGTATAACAGTGTTATATAACACTGTTATACCATGGAGGGATGTACATGAACAAGACCGACCAGACCACGCTGGAAAAGATACACGCCGCGGCCAGAACCGAGTTTCTGGAGAAAGGCTTTCGGGAGGCGTCCTTGCGGAACATCGTCAAGGCGGCCGGAGTGACTACCGGCGCCTTTTACGGCTACTTCTCCAGCAAGGAAGCCCTCTATGCCTCCATCGTGGAGCCGTGTGCGACTGCCTTAATGGGAAAGTTTATGCAGCTCCAGACAGACTTTGCCGAGTTACCCTGCGAGGAGCAGCCCGGCCACATGGGTGTGGAATCCGGCGAATATGTGGCTTGGATGCTGGACTATATGTATGACCACTACGAGGACTTCAAACTGCTCATTTGCTGCAGCGACGGAACGCCCTATGAACACTTCATCGACCGGATGGTGGAGGTGGAGGTAGAAGCTACGTTCCGCTACATGGGCGTTTTAAGAAGCCTGGGGCAGAGCGTGCCGGAGGTCAGCCAAGAGCTTTGCCACATGATCGTCAGTGGAATGTTCAACGGGATTCTTGAAGTCTTACGGCACGATATGCCCAAGGAGCAGGCCAAGCAGTTTGTATTTCAGCTTTTGGAGTTCCACACCACTGGATGGAAGAAAATTATGGGGCAGTAACGCCCTATAATTTTTGTTCATGGGTTAGTAAACGCTAACCGCTTCGTCGGATATTCGGGCCCGCCAGCCGCGGCCCCTGTATCATATCAATTTCAAAAGGAGGTCTATCCATTGAAGAAACCATCGAACCTGTCCCAGCTTATGGGCTATGCTGGGGGACACAGGTATTTGACCTATTTATCGCTGCTGCTGTCAGTTGTCAGCGCAGTCCTGGCCCTTTTTCCCTTTGTGTTTCTCTTTTTGATTATCCGGGAGGTGATCGAGGCTGCCCCCGACTTCACCCTGGCTGCCGGCATCGTCCAAAACGGCGTTTTGGCGGTGGTGTTCGCATTACTGGCTATGGTGGTCTACTGTAACGCGGCGAAATAAAGTACCCACCTACTGCAGTTTTACCGCAGATTAAAT
>JAMPHA010000001.1:82056-106010 GCA_023663615.1 Clostridium sp.
AAAATGACAAAGAAAAATTGTGATAATATACAAAATGTGGAAAAAAAGTATGGTAAACATATACAAAAATGTGAAACATATATAAAAATGCACAATAAAAGATTGAAAAAGTATCCATGTTGTTATATAATCGGATTAACGAAAACGATTAAGCACTTGGCACATTGTTATGAACTAGTAGTAAGAATCCGCCGTTGGTGAATTCGTGCGGCATCGCTGTCGGCAAAGGAAAGGACATTCTGATCATATGGCATCTATGAAAGATATATCCATTGCCTGCGGCGTTTCAGTGGCTACGGTTTCCAAGGCCCTGAATGACCATGCCGACATCGGCGAGGAGACAAAGCTTCATATCAGACAGGTTGCAAAGGAAATGGGCTACCTTCCGAATCTGTCGGCAAGAGCACTCAAAACGAACCGTACCTATAATCTGGGCGTTTTGCTCGAAGATGAGTCGAGGAGCGGACTGACGCACGATTATTTTGCCAGTGTGCTGGACAGCTTCCGGCTGTGTGCGGAGAGCCAGGGATATGATATTACGTTTTTGAATTGTTCCAAGACGCGCAAGAACCGGCTTTCTTATTTGGAACACAGCCGTTACAGAGGACTTGACGGGATCCTGATCGCCTGCATTGATTTTAAGGATGCGGAAGTAATCGAGCTGTTGCAGAGTACGCTTCCGGTCGTGGCGATCGACCATGTGTTTTCGGAACGGGTCACGGTGGCTTCGGATAATATCAGGGGAATGAGAGAGCTTCTCTCCTATATCTATGAGCGGGGACACCGCAGAATCGCCTATATACACGGGGATGACACCTCGGTCACGCGGGACCGGCTTTCCAGTTTTTACCGGTCTGCAAAGGAGCTGGGGCTCACGGTTCCCGACAGCTATGTTCTTTCTGCGGCATACCGCGATATGCGTGCATCGGCGCAGCAGACGGAGCGGCTCTTACAACAAAAAGAACGCCCGACCTGCATCATCTATCCCGATGATTTTGCGGCGGTCGGCGGCATTAACTGCTTAAAGGACAAAGGACTGCATATTCCGGAAGACATATCGGTCGCCGGATATGACGGACTGCATATCGCCTCCCAGCTGGAACCGATCTTAACGACCATCCGGCAGGATACCAGAACGATCGGTGCGACTGCGGCGAAGAAATTGATCGAACTGATCGAGAACCCGAAGACGGCGCTGATCGAACGGATCACGGTGGCAGGAAGGCTGGAACGCGGAGGGACGGTCGGCCGGATCCTGCGGTCAGCGGCAGCGCAGGCGGGCGCAGCGCCGGCATAAATAAAAATGAGGAAAAAATGACAAAACTGCCAATAAAACGAAATAAAGCGAAAGTTTGATTTTCGGGTTGGCAAGTCATAAAAACTGTGATATAGTTGTGACATTGTTTTTCCAAAAGACCACTGGTCTTGTGGTATTTATATCACACGAAAGTGATATTGATATAAATGCAGTAACTGTTCATCACACTTTTTAAGAGGAGGATAAGAAAAAGTGAAAAAGAAATTATTAAGTGTGTTACTGGCGTCTGCAATGGTAATTTCCCTTGCGGCGTGCGGCGGCGGCGGAGACGATTCTTCGTCGGACAACAGCAACAACAACAGCAGCAGCAACAACAACTCGCAGGCAGAGAGCAACACGCCTGCAGACGACAGCAACGCTTCTACGGATGACAGCAACGCTTCTACGGATGACGGCAATGCAGCAGGCGGATCGGACCTTGCTTATACAGGCGAGATCACGTTCATGCACTACTCCACATCCGAGGAGTCCGAGGGTAACGGCGGTTCTGATGCATTCCGTAGAGCAATCGCGAACTGGGATGCAGCAAACCCGAACATCACGCTGAATCAGGAAGTTCTTGCAAATGCAGATTTCAAGACGCAGATCGCGACCTATGCAAACGCAGATTCCCTTCCTGACGTATTCATGCTTCAGGGTATGAACGCAGCAAGCTGGGCTTCCCAGGGACTGATCCTTGACCTGACGGATGCGATCAACAGCTCTCCGTATGCATCGAATTATAACTACGAGAGAATGACGCCGTTCACGGTTGACGGCAAGTATTATGCATTTCCGGCTCTGACAGGTCTTACCTGTACCGTAGTTGTGTACGATGCGCAGATGTGGGCGGATGCAGGCTACGACAGCTTCCCGGCTACATGGGCAGAGGTTGAGGCAGCAGTTGACTATTTCGAGGGACAGGGCATTGACACCATCGCATTCGGTAACGGCGGACAGTGGCAGATGAACTCTGATTTCATTTCCTGCTTAGGCTATCAGTACACCGGTACAGAGTGGTTTGATCACATCATGGCAGGCGACGGACAGGCAGCATTCACGGATGATACGTTCGTAGCGGCGCTGACCGAGACACAGAGACTGTTCCATGATACGCAGATCTTCAACTCCGACTTTAATGCGGTAACGAACGAGGATGCCCGTGAGTACTTCATCGCAGGCGATGCAGCAGCATTCATCGGCGGTAACTGGGACTTCTCCTATATCAAGGCTTCCGTAGATGCTGACAAGTATGCGAACTTAAAGGTTGCAGTACTTCCGCAGGTATCCAACGGCTCCTATGTAAGCAACTACCAGAACATCGGTATGGGCTACGGTGTTGCGATCAACGCAAAGGTAGCTGAGGATCCGGACAAGCTCGCAGCATGTATCGATCTCGCTCGTGAGATCACCGGACCGGATTTCGCGGTTTATGTTGGTGAGAACTACGCAGAGCAGGGCTTCTACAAGGCTGACTTTGATATGAGCGCATTCGATCAGGTAACGGTTGATTTCTACAACTTCAACTACAATGACAATATTGCAACAGAGATTTATGACTCCTATGTTGACGGTTCTGTATGGGGCACGCTGAATGCCGATATGCAGGCTATGTGTAACGGAGAAATGGATCCTGCTACGGTAGCAGCAAACGCACAGGTATCCTACGAGGCATTCCTCGGCAACTAATCGCTGTTGAATCAAAAGCAGTATTTTCTATATGGCTCCGCCGGAGAACTTCTCCGGCGGAGATCATAAGAAAGAACGGAAGATCGTTTATAAGGGAAATCAGATGACGGAGCTTGGACCAACGGTTGTTTGCGAAGACAGCTTCGTCTTTTTTTAACTGAAAAAGTGTGAAAAAGAAGGTGTGGTATCCTTTTTTGTGCGGGGTATGACAGAATTTTAAGGGTGGGAGGCGAAAACATGCTCAATTCAATCAGACCGAAAAACAGGGTTATTTTCGCATATTTGCTGATTCCGGTTCTGCTTTTTACATTTACGGTATTCGTACCGCTTTTGGCAGCGCTTTTCTACAGCTTTTATGAGTGGAAGGGCGGTCCGTTCCGGAATGCGGTTCCGAATGGGATTGCGAATTATAAGGAATTGCTTCACGACTCGGTGTTCTGGAAAGCGTTCGGCAACAACATGTATCTGGTCATCGCATGTATCATCGGACAGATCGGTATTGCGTTCGTACTGGTCATGGTCATCAATTCCAAACTGGTGAAGCTCAAAGGCGTTCACAGAACATTCGGTTTCTTTCCGAGTACCATTTCCGCAGTTGCGCTCGGCTTTATCTGGACGATCATTTATCATCAGAAATATGGTCTGATCAACTGGTTTCTGGATAAGATCGGCGTGATCGACGGAACGAGAAACGGAAAGGTATGGCTGAACGATACGGCGCATATTATGCTGATCGTGTCGATTCCGCTCATATGGCAGTACATCGGCTATTATATGGTCATTATTTTATCGGCGGTATCTTCGATCGATACGGAGATTTTGGAGTCCGCCGAGATTGACGGCGCGACGGCGATCCAGCGCGCGCGCTATATTGTTTTACCTTTAGTAAAGAATACGCTGCTTGTCTGCATTACCCTCTGTGTTGCGGGTAATATGAAGGCTTTTGATAATATCATGATCATGACGAAGGGCGGGCCCGGAAACGCGTCGATGGTTATGGCGCTCTACGGCTATACGACTTCGTTCCAGTATAACAGACTTGGCTACGGAAGCTGTATTTCCGTCGGCATCTTTGTCTGCTCGCTTGCCGTGATCGGCGGTTCCCAGCTTTTGATGAACTGGCTCATGACGGATAAGTATGACCGGATCGAGAAGAAGCTTCAGAAGAAGACGGATCGGGAGCAGAAAAAGAAAATGAAAGAACTGGCACAGGCTCAGAAGGGAGGCGCTCTCAATGGCTAAGAAAATGGAAATGACAAAGGTTGAGAACAAATCCATGAGTCATAAGATCGGGAACGGCGTGCTTTCCGTTGTATTAAACGCGATTCTCTGGATCTTTTCACTGACTTGTATTTTTCCGCTGATCTGGATGTTCTACTCTTCCCTAAAGGAAAAGAGAGAGTTTAACGCCAATATCATCGGAATGCCGAAGAACCCGAATTTTCAGAACTATATCGACGTTATGACAAATAAGGATACCAACTTGGTGCAGGCGATGATCAACAGTGTCCGCACAACGGTGCTTGCCGTGGCGCTGATCGTGATCTTTGCATTTATCTGCGGTTACATTCTGGCGAGGATCAATTTCAAGCTGAACAAGCCGCTGTATGTGGTATTCCTGATGGGAATGCTGATCCCGACGCACTCCCTGCTCGTACCGACGTTCGTTATCTTTTCACAGTTAAATATGGATAACAGGTGGTTTACGCTGCTGTTTCCCTATGTCACGTTCGGTCTGCCCGTCTCGCTGTTTTTGGTGCAGGGCTATATCAAGGGGATCCCATCGGCGTTGGAGGAAGCGGCGGCGATCGACGGTTCAAGCTTTACGAGAACGCTGTTCTCGATCATCCTGCCGATCTGTAAGCCGATCTTGGTCACGGTTGCGATCATTCAGGTATTTGGAAACTGGAATGAGTTCACATTCGCCCTTGTATTGTTAAAGAGCAACGGTGGCTGGGCGACGCTCCCGCTTGCCATGAGACAGTTCTCCGGACAGTTCAGTACGAACTATCCGCAGCTGATGGCGGCGATGCTCATTACAATGGCGCCTGTCGTGATCTTCTACTTCGCATTCAGCAAGCAGATCATCAAGGGTATGGTTGCCGGAGCGGTGAAGGGGTAAAAAAAGAGTTCGCGCGTAGCGCAAACTCTTTCGAAGAATCGCGAAGCGATTCTTCCCAATGAGGAAATTGCTAAAAGCATTTCTTTTGGAAAAATAAGAAGATATTCAGGAGAATCCGCCTAGGGCAAGGCGGATTCTTTTGAGGTTGGGGAAGGAACGGTTATGAACAGGCAGGAGTTTATTGAAGAACTGCGGAAGGCAATGTCCGGCAGCTTTTCGGTGGCGGAGATTGAGGATGCGGCGGCTTATTATGAAGATTATATGACGATGCAGATGAAAAAAGGCAGGCAGGAGGACGAGATTCTAAAGGAACTCGGCTCGCCGCGTCTGATCGTTAAAAGCATGAAGGCAGCGGGTGGCACAGGAGCATGGAAAGCCGCCGGCGGAGGCGCAGACCGAGGCGCGGGCGCGCAACGGGGAAGTGCATGGAATGCGAAAAGCGCGGGCGCGCAGAATGGCGCATATGGAGATATGGGCAGGAACACAGACCGTCAAAGGAACGGATATGCGCAGGAAGACGGTTCCGACTATGACGAGGACGCCGCCTTTAACGGAGGAATGCACACGTTCCGTCTGCCTATGTGGCTGGTTCTGCTTGTGGTGGTGCTGCTTCTGCTTGCGGTACTTACGATCGTATTCCGCGTACTCATCGCATTGCTGCCGATCATTCTGATTGCCGCGGGCGCGATCACGATTTATCGTTATTTTGCAAAAAAATAATCGGCGCGCCTGTATATTTTGCCTGTTAGCAGGGATACTACTTTTTGTAAGAAAAAAAGGAGGTGCCCTATCATGGCAAAGAACGAGTATAGCAGCAATCAGGCAGGCAACGAGTATAACAGCACGAATGCGCAGGACGCAAAGAGCAAGAATGCAAAGAACAGTTCGAACAGCAGCAACAGCTCGAATAGTTCCAACAGTTCCAACAGCTCCAACAGCTCGAACAGCAGCAACAGCTCGAATAGTTCCAACAGCTCGAACAGCAGCAACAGTTCCAACAGCTCCAATAGCTCGAACAGCAGCAATAGCTCCAACTGCAAGTAAGAGCGGAAAAAGCGGCGGTTTTTACTGCCGCTTTTTTATTTTGAAGGAAATTTCGTAACCCGTGAAGAATCGCGTGAGCGATTCTTCGAAAGAGTTTCCTTTGGAAACTCTTTTGTTGACAACCCGGAAAGCGGGATTTATGATAGACGTATGAGAAAATTTGAATTGATCGTTCCCTGTCATTTCGGCTTGGAATCGGTATTAAAAAAAGAGATCATCGATCTTGGATATGATATTTGCGCCGTAACGGATGGGAAAGTCATTTTTTACGGCGATGCGGAGGCGGTCTGCCGGGCGAATATTTTTTTGCGGACAGCGGAGCGTGTTCTGATACAGATCGGACGCTTTCGGGCGACGACCTACGACGAGCTGTTCGAGGAGACGAAAAAGCTGCCGTGGGAGGAATGGATACCCGAAAACGGTAAGTTCTGGGTGACAAAGGCGGCGAGCGTGAAAAGTAAACTTTTCAGCCCGTCGGATATTCAGTCCATCATGAAAAAAGCAATGGTGGAGCGGATGAAGCAGAGTTATCATAGGGAGTGGTTTCCGGAGGACGGAGAGCACTTTCCTTTGCGTGTTTTTTTGATGAAAGACGAAGTGACGGTCGGACTTGACACGACGGGGGATTCCCTGCACAAGCGCGGCTACCGCAGACTTACGGCAAAGGCGCCGATCGCGGAGAATCTTGCCGCGGCGCTCATCATGCTCACGCCGTGGAATAAGGACAGGATTCTGGTTGATCCGTTCTGTGGCAGCGGTACGATCCCGATCGAGGCGGCAATGATGGCGGCGAATATCGCGCCGGGGGAAAACCGCAGCTTTACGGCGCAGGACTGGACGCATCTGATCACGCGCAGACAGTGGTATGACGCGGTGGATGAGGCGCGCGAGGGCGTTAATCTGCAGATTGAAACGGATATTCAGGGGTATGACGCGGACGACGGGATGATCCGCATATCGCGGGAGAACGCGAGAATGGCGGGCGTGGATTCGCTGATCCATTTTCAGAAAAGGGATGTGGAGAAGCTCAGTCATGCCAAAAAATATGGATTTCTTATTACAAATCCGCCATACGGAGAGCGTCTGTTGGAAAAGGACGAGCTTGCTAGGCTGTATCGGATGATCGGGGAGCGTTACCGGAGCCTCGACGAGTGGTCGCTCTGCATGATCACGTCCTATGAGCAGGTCGAAAAGGCGATCGGGCGCAAGGCGGACAAAAACCGTAAGATTTATAACGGAATGCTGCAAACATATTATTATCAGTTTATGGGGGCGAAGCCGCCGAAAAGACCGAGGGAGCGGGTAACGGATGTATCATAGGCTTTTGAAATGGTCGGGAGTCATCGGCAGCTTATTGATGGCTCTGGCGATCGCGGGTATGCTTGTTTATTCTTTCAAAAAACCATTGATCTATGTGCGGGCAGAGGGCAGCGAACAGACGCAGGACCACAGGACGCAGACGGGGCAGGTCGTTTTTGAGGAACTCGTGCCGACAGTCAGGGAGGATGCGGATGACCTTTGCATTCCGGTCGCTTCGGGCGTGACGCAGGAGGCGATTCATATTGATACCGATTATGTCAATCATATTATGACGATCACCGTTGACGGCATGGGGACGGCGGACTTATCGGACGGCGTGTACGGAAACTTAAACGGCATCAACCGGATACAGGCAGCGGATTGGGAAGATCAGCTGATCCTGATGGTTTTGATGGAGGATAGCTACGAGTACGGCGCGATTTTAGAAAATCAAAAACTGCTGCTGAACTTGAAGATGCCGAGGGAACTTTATGACCGCATTGTTGTGCTCGATGCCGGGCATGGCGGAACAGATACGGGGATCACGGTCAATGGCGTCACAGAAAGCGAACTCGTACTTGATGTTGCGGCAAGAGTGCGGGAGCTGCTTTTGGACGAGGGAATCCGCGTGTATATGACGCGGACGGATAAAGAAGATCCGGACGATGCGGCGCGTGTTTCTCTGGCGAACGGAATCCGGGCGGATATGTATATCTCGCTTCATCTTGCCGAAGGAGAGGATTACGGGATCGCCGCGCGCTATAACGGAACGTATTTTACGCCGGCGCTGACAAATGCCGAACTTGCCGATCAGCTCGTGCGCTGCACGGCGGAAGCGGTGAATAATCGGGGAATCGGCGTGTTTGAGATTGAAAAGAGCACGGAAAGCGGGCAGGAAGAAGAAAAGCCGGAGGAGGCGCTCGATCAGGCGCAGGTGCCGGCGGTTTATTTAGAGCTCGGCGCGCCGGGAAACAGCGATGAGGCGGCGCTGCTTCGCCGCGACGATTACAGACAGGATCTGGCAAGGGGGATCGCACAGGCGGTTCTTGCGGCGTATGGAGCGAAGCGGGAGCGCTAGACCGCAGCGGCGTATGGAGCGAAGTGTGAGTGTTAAATCAACGAAAGAGAGTGTATAAAATGCCGACGATCATTTTTGCAACCGGGAACGAAGATAAGATGAAAGAAATCCGTATGATTCTGGGCGGCATGGGCGCGGAGATCCTGTCCATGAAAGAGGCGGGGATCGCGGTCGATGTGGAAGAGAACGGGACAAGCTTTGCGGAAAATGCGCGCATTAAGGCAATGGCAGTCGCCGAACGCGCGCGGGCGCTTTCCATGGACGCCGTTGTCGTGGCGGACGATTCGGGACTGGAGATCGATTATCTGGGCGGAGAGCCCGGCATTTATTCGGCGCGGTATATGGGGGAGACGACGCCGTACGCGGTCAAAAATCAGAACCTGATCGACCGGCTTTCCGGCGTGCCGGATAAGCAGCGGACCGCGCGTTTCGTATGCGCGATCGCGGCAGTGCTGCCAAACGGAGAATGCATGGAGACCAGGGGCGTCATGGAAGGCAGGATCGGTTACGCCGAGAGCGGAGGAAACGGATTCGGCTATGATCCGATCTTTATTTTGCCGAAATACGGGTGCACGACGGCGGATCTTGATCCTGAGGTAAAAAATGAGGAGAGTCATCGCGGGAAAGCGCTGCGTGCGCTGCGGGAGAAATTGCAGACGGAACGGACGGGACGTTAACGTAAAGGATAACGGTTTTCCGGCGCAGGAACCGTGACGGAAGAAAACGGTCATGAGCGGGAAATGTGGTCATGCTATGGGGGAAAATATGCGAATACTGATCGTGAGCGATACGCATAGAAAAAACGAAAATTTTTTGGAGGTGGTCCGCAGGGAAAAGCCGCTTGACCTGCTCATTCACTGCGGGGATGTGGAAGGGAGCGAATATATTGTCAGCGAGGCGGCGGAGTGCCCGGCATATATTGTGATGGGAAACAATGATTTTTTTTCCGATCTGCCGAGGGAAGTCGTGTGCGACATTGGTTCCTATCATGTGTGGATCACGCACGGGCACAATTATTATGTGTCCATGGGAAACGAGACGATCAAGAAAGTCGCAAAACAGCGCGGGATGGACATTGTGATGTACGGTCATTCGCATAAGCCGGTTGTGGACATGGACGACGGGGTGATCGCGGTCAATCCGGGAAGTCTGTCCTATCCGCGCCAGTATGACAGAAAACCTTCCTATATTCTGATGGAGCTGGATGGGGACGGGAAGGCGCATTTTGAGATTCGCTATGTGTAAGCGCGCAGGGGGTTCCGGAGGGAGCGGGGGCTGTGATTAGCGGTTGACAGGTCCGCCGCTTTTCCTTATAATACATTTGTTATGATTGTTTTACGGGGTGTGGCTCAGCTTGGCTAGAGCGCCTGGTTTGGGACCAGGAGGCCGCAGGTTCGAATCCTGTCACCCCGATTTGAAAAAAGCTTTTCGTTATACTTTTCTGTTGCAGGTTTAAGAACAAGGATCACATTATGATACGTTTCTTTTATCTCTTGTTTTTTCTATTTTGCCATCCACGCGTGACATAACATGAAAACAGCCTTGAATCCTGTCGGGCGGTCAAAAAACTGGATAATGTACTTAACTGGAGAACCGAAGGGGCGATACGTCAGCCGCTGAGTTTTTGAAGGAGGCTGGTGCCAATGGTTACATATGAAGGACTTTTTTCATTTGTGATTATGCTTTGCGCTGTTATAACTCTTGTTATGCGTATCTATAAACGCAAAAAGTAGCGCCCTCGCTCTGGTAAAGTAAGGCGCTGCTTTTTGTAACAAATTGCTTACCGGCGGCTAGGCGCTATCTAGCTTTCGGTTCTCTTGTTAAGTACATTATACTTAATTGGATGCGATTGTCAAATAGAATTTGTCAGATTCCCTTTCAGAATTGCGTACCCACCGGAAAATATGCTATAATTACGGAAAAATGAAAACGGAAAAACTTTCGATGTATGGATTCGTTCAATAGGCATATTTTCCGGAAAGGACCTCCATGATATTTGAAATCTTAAGTTCCCAAAATATAGAAGACTATCTTGCGTATTTGAAAATTGCAATGAGTGAAGAACCGGAGCAGATGATGGCGGAACAGATCGATGAGCAGGGAATCAGAGATCGGATTTCCGATCCTTTTTTTAACAGGACGACGTCCATTCTCGCAAAAGAGGACGGGAAGGTCGTCGGGCGGATCGAGTACCATTTTTATGGCTGTATGCAGGACGGCTACCGCATGGCGTATGTGGACTGGGTTTATGTCCTAAAGTCCTACAGGCGCAGAGGGATCGCGCGCAGACTGTTTGCCGAGCTCGAAAAGGATTGTGTGAAACATCATATCGATCAGTATTATCTGATCCGCGCGGCCAATGAGGAGGCGGACAGATTTTACAAAAAGTTTGAACATGCAGAGCGGAGCGAGGCGCCGATCCTGCGAAATTATCTGGGTTGACAGGCGTTCGGACAGCGCATAGCGCGCAGGGGAGGAAAGGATCACAGCGCCTCGTCAGCCGCGCGCAGGTTGATCAGGGAAAGAATCTGGTTCTGCATGTCGGCGACCGTTTCTATCCGGACTCTGCCGATCTTATTTCTTGTCATTTCATAATCTATATCGGGGAACAAGCGCTCCGCGAAGCGGTTCGTTTCGGGAGACGCTCCCATGAGCGCAGTCACATTTCAATGTCGGGGAGCGTCGCTCCCGTCTCCCATTTAGAAACTGCCTGCCGTGACAGATCCAGCCGCGCAGCCAGTTCTTCCTGCGTGTAATGATGAATCTTGCGCAGATATTGTAAATATTCCGCAATGACTGTCGTATTCATATCGGATTTCCCTCCTTATATATATGGCACGTTTCGCGAATGCCCATGCTCAATTGTAATTTTCAAGGTTATAGATTGAAAAATCAAAGATTTTTCAATCGCGAGATTTGTGCTGACGCCCAAACTCGCAGGTTTGCGTCAGCATGGATCATAAATATAATATGACATAAAAACAGAAGAATCAAGAATCTGTCGGGAGCAAAAAAGCAAACGGCGGTTGCGGCGTGCCGCCTTCGAAGGGCCGCTTCTCGGTTCAGAATCCCAGTTGTTGAGGGGAAAAAATCATGATATAATGTCCGCAAAGTGCAGAGTCAAGTGACCAAAGAAACAGATGCCGGGCTTGCTCGGGCAGATGTTTCTTTGGTCATTTGACGAGCGAAGCGAACCCGAAAAATCAAAGATTTTTCGGGTCTCTGCCCGAAACTTGCAGATTCATGATATAATGAGCGCAAGCTTACATAATAGAAGATGATCAGATGAGGGGGATGCCTATATGGAGCAGATACGATTGACAGACCTTTTTGATTTAGAGACTCTTCAAAGGATGCAGGATACGTTTTCAAACGCCCTTGGAATCTCGACGGGGATTTCCGATGAGAACGGCGTGGCGTTGACGGAGCATATTTCGGACTGCGAATTTTGTTACAAATATACGAAAGGCTCGGCGGAGGGGCTGAGGCGGTGTCAGCTCTGCGATAAGCAGGGCGCGGAGCAGGCGATGAAAAACGGAGGGACGAAGCTGTATACCTGCCATGCGGGGTTACAGGATTTCGCGGTGCCGATCAGTGTGGACGGGAAGTGCATCGGAAGTATTCTGGGCGGGCAGGTCTTGCTGGATCCGCTGTCGGAGGAACAGGTCAGGGCATATGCGGAGGAATTGGGTATCCCTCCTGAGGAGTATGCCGCCGCGGCAAAGAAGATACCGATCCTGTCCGAAGAAAAGATGAAGAGCACGATCGACTTTTTGTGCAATACGGCAAATCTGCTCTTCCAGATGGCGTACGAGCGCTATAAGACCATGCAGATGAACAGCGCGATCGAGCGGGAAGCGCACATGAAATCTGACTTTTTGGCGAACATGAGCCACGAGATCCGCACGCCGATGAATGCGGTAATCGGCATGGCGGAAATGGCGCTGAGGGAGGATCTGCCGCCCGCGGCAAGAGAGTATATTAAGCAGATCATGGCTTCGGGGAAAACGCTGCTCGCCATCATCAATGATATTCTTGATTTTTCTAAGATCGAGTCGGGAAAAATGGACATCAATTTAGCGGAGTATGAGCCGTTTTCCATCGTCAAGGATGTGACGAACGTGATCATGACCAGGATCGGGGATAAAAAACTGGAATTTTTGGTGGATGTCGCGCCCGATATTCCGAGACAATTGATGGGCGACAGCATCCGCATCCGCCAGATCATCATCAACCTGACCAACAATGCGGTCAAGTTCACAAAGGAAGGTTACGTGTATCTTTCCATCGGCTATGAGAAAAAATCCGAGCGTGAGATCGTGCTGAAAGTCGTGGTAGAGGATACGGGAATCGGAATTAAAAAAGAAGATATGGGGAGACTGTTCCGCTCATTCCAGCAGTTGGACAGCAAAAGGAACCGGAATGTGGAGGGAACCGGTCTGGGACTTGCGATCTCCAAGCAATTGATCAGTCTGATGAACGGGCGGATCTGGGTGGAGAGCGAATATGAAAAGGGAAGCCGTTTTTCTTTTGAAATACCGCAGTTCGTGGTCAACGATATGCCGTCGGTGGAGGTCGAAGAGAAAAATTCCAAGGCGGCGGGATTGTTCTGCACGAACAAATATGCGCGGGCTCATATGAAAAAAATGCTGGAGCAGCTGCATGTGGAATGTCTGATCGTGGAGAGCCGTCAGGACTTAAAACGCCTGGAGGAGCGGAACGCGGAATTTTTCTTTATCGAGCTGGGCGACAACCATTACGCGTCCATCACTTACGATTATATGACGTCGCATCCGAGCACAACGGGAATCTGGATCACCGGCTTCGGCGAGCGGATCAAGCCGTTTCAGGAAAATGTGATCGCGGTCACGAAGCCGCTTCACATCATGGAGATGGCGAGGATACTGGCGCATGAGGACTTATATGACGACAGGGACGATTCGGAGGAGAATTTTGAGTTTATCGCGCCGGAGGCGGAAATCCTCATCGTGGACGACAATGCGCCGAATCTCATGGTGGCGGAAGGCATCCTAGCGCCGCTGCAAATGAAAATCGACACGGCGTCCAGCGGAAAACTGGCGCTTGAGATGATAGAAAAGAAGCATTATGACCTGATCTTTATGGATCACATGATGCCGGAGCTGGACGGGATCGAGACGACGCGTATCATCCGCCGGTTTCATGAGGAATACGATGACGTCCCGATCATCGCGCTGACGGCGAATGTGATGGAAGAGATGCAGGCGATGTTTCTGGTGGAAGGCATGAATGATTTCGTGGCAAAACCCATAGAATTAAAGGTCATTGTCGCGAAGCTCAAACAGTGGCTGCCGCCAAAGAAGATCAAACGGATTGAGAGCGAAGGCGAAACAGAGGGGCAGAAGCAGGAGCGGCTTAAGCAGATCGCGGCAAAGATCGTCATTCCGAAGCTGGACGTGGCGTCGGCGATCAGACTGGCGGGAAGCGAGAGTCTGTTCTGGCAGATCTTGCGCGAGTATGCAAAAAGCATACCGAAAAAAGCAAAACTGCTCCGCCAGCATTTCGAAGAAGAAAACCTGAAAGGATATACGATCGAGGCGCATGCGCTCAAAAGTTTTTCCAGACAGGTGGGAGCTTCGGAATTATCGGAACTGGCGGCGCAGATGGAGAAGGCGGGAAACCAAAACGACGTCGAATTTATCCGGGCGCATCACGAAGAAATGCTGCAGCAATATGAGGCGTACGGACCGGTGCTGGAGAATTATTTAGAATCGCCGGATAAGGCGGTAAAGGTCAAGGACGATTATGACGGCAAAGCTGCGTTAGAACTTTTGGACCGGATGCAGGAAGCCATTGACAATCTGGATATGGACGCTATGGATAAGGTCGTAGAGCAGCTTTCGAAGATGACGCTGCCGGAGGGGCAGGAAACCTGTTTCGCGCAGATGCGGGAAGCGGTGGAAGGTCTGGATGTGGAAACTTGTGAAACAGTATTGACGCAGTGGAAAAGACTGCTGTGATCAAAAATAGGATCAGCGTAACAGAGGGGAGAGACAGCGATATGTATAAAGTACTGCTTACGGGGAGTAACAGAACGATCATTAACGAGTTTTTTACTTATTTGGATGCCTATTTTGAATGCATGAGCACTTCGGACCGCTATGACGACATTGTCAATCATCTCAAGTATGTGCGTCCGGATATATTTGTCTATTGTCTTTTCAAAGAAAAACCGGACGATCTGAAACGGTTTTCCAATATCGAGCGGCAGATCACGAGCCGCAATATTCCGCTCGCGATCGTGGGAGATTTTAACGATTGCAACGAATTTTCCCAAATGGTGCCGCAGATCGATCCGCTGGTGCTTCAAAAGCCGATCTCCATCCAGAACATTGCGGCGGCGATCATCGATCTGTTAAAAAAGAAGAAGACGGAAGAATCCGCCGTGGGAGAAAACGCGCCTGACATTGCGGCGGCGGGAGCAGGAGGCGCAATGGCGGCGGGAACGGCTGCACCGGGAGCAGGAGGCGCAATGGCGGCGGGAACGGCGGTGCCGGGAGCAGGAAGCGCAGTGCCGCAGGGCACGGCGGCGGGAGCAGGAGGCGCAGTGCCGCAAGGCGCGGCAGGCACAGCGGCTTCTGACGGGGATCATGCGGCTTCGCCGCAGGCGATTCGTCACAAAAAGCACATCTTGATCGTGGACGATGACAGCAGAGTCCTGCGGATGCTCAAAGGGTATCTGGCGGAGCGCTATGAGCTTGCCACCGCGATCAACGGCAGGGTGGCGCTGAAATTTCTGGAGACGAAAGAGACCGATCTGGTATTGCTGGATTATGAGATGCCGGAGGAAAACGGGGCGGCCGTATTGGAGAAGATCCGCGCCAATGAAAAGACGAAAAAACTGCCGGTTGTTTTTTTGACGGGCGTGACCGAGGGAAATAAGATCAAGGAAGTGCTGGCATTAAAGCCGCAGGGGTATCTGTTGAAGCCGGTTGATATGGAGAAAGTTTCCTCGACGATCAAGGGAATTTTGGGGTAAGGGAGCAGGAAAAATGATGTTTCTACCGGATAAAATACGGGCACTGCTGGCGGATGAACAAGGTACGGCGGATGAGATCGGCATGTCTGCCGCCACGGTCCATGTTTATCAGGATCGGGTTCTGAAAGTGCAGGAATGCAGTGAGGAAGCGGAAAACGAGTATCGGATGATGCGCTGGCTGCGCGGAAAACTTCCGGTGCCTGAAATCTATGCTTACGAGGAAGCGGACGGCAGGTCGTATCTGCTCATGAGCAGATGCAGGGGAACCATGGCGTGCGATCGAAAGTATATGGAACAGCCGGAAGTTTTGTGCAGACTGCTGACGGACGGATTAAAAAAGCTGTGGAGCGTTCCGGTTTCTGACTGCCCGACCGATCAGCGGCTGTCCCGTAAACTGGAAGCGGCAAAATACAATGTGGAACACGGTCTGGTGGACTTAGACAACGTGGAGCCGGATACGTTCGGTGAAAACGGATTCCGGAACCCGGAGGAGTTACTGCAATGGCTTTTTGATCACAAACCGGAGGAGGAACCGGTCTTATCCCATGGAGATTACTGCCTGCCGAACCTGTTCGGTGTCCAGGACAGGGCGTCAGGATATATCGACTTGGGCAGGATGGGCGTTGCGGATAAATGGTGCGACATTGCGCTTTGTTATCGCAGCTTATCCCACAATGTCAGCGGAAAATACGGATATTGCGGGGACGTTGCCATGGCGGGGTACGATGACGGGCTGCTGTTTCGGGAATTAGGACTTGCACCCGATCAGGAGAAGCTCCGTTATTATCGGCTTTTGGACGAGCTGTTTTAAGACGGATGCAGGGTTATGCGGTCTGTTGAAAAACGGGGAATGGCAGGATGTCGGAATGACGGCGGAAGATGTGTATCGGGTAGAGAACATGCCTGCAGCAGGGGAGGTGATATTGTGTGTACCTTATCGCAATTAAATGATATTTCCGAACAGATGGCGGCGTGCTATCGCGTAGTATATGGCGGGGATATGATCGCAATATTTTTATATGGTTCTTATGCGCGGGGAGACTATGATAATGAGTCGGATATTGATATGGCGGCAATCGTAAAAGGAGACAGAAGGAAATTGCAGGAAAAGCTGAAAAGAGTCTGGGACCGGGCGGCAGAAATTGGTCTGGAATATGACGTAGTCGTTTCTCCAACCGTAATTCCTTACGAAGAGTTTGAAATGTATAAGAATAAACTGCCTTATTATATCAATATATGGGGGGAGGGGAAAAAGATTGGATAATCTCATTCTTTATAGATTGAGTCATGCGGCAGAAAAATTGGAGCCTGCGGAACTGCTTTTGCGGGCGGAAAAATATAAAGATTCGATCGGGTGTTCTTACTATGCTGTCTTTTCTGCCATGCGGGCGTCATCGCATATTTTCAAAAAGAATATATCAAGACCGGCGTGATTGATAAAAAGTATTCAAGGTATGTGCAAAATGCATTTCAGATCAGAAATAGCTGTGACTATGATGATTTTTATATTGTGTCAAAACAGGACGCAGCGGAACAATATCGGCAGGCTGTAGAATTTTATGAGATGATAAAGAACTATTTAAGCACACATGCGGGGAGTGAAAATAGAACCGCATCACACCATGTCTTGCGGACGGAAAAGGAGTATGGACAACAAAAATGAAACTGATTCACCTTTCTGACCTTCATTTGGGAAAACGCGTCCATGAGTTTTCCATGCTGGAGGAGCAGAGTGAGATCTTACAAAAAATCCTTGCCGTTGTGGATGAGGAACAGCCGGACGCGGTACTGATCGCCGGGGACGTCTACGATAAATCCGTGCCGTCCGTGGAGGCGGTCGCGCTGTTCGATGAGTTTCTGGTGCGGCTTTCGGAACGGAAACTGACCGTCATAGTCATCAGCGGGAACCATGACTGCGCGGAACGGCTTTCGTTTGGCGGCAGGCTCATGACTAAGAGCGGCATCCGCATATCTCCGGTCTATCGCGGCGCCGTGGAGCCGGTCACGCTTCATGACGCATACGGCAGTCTGCATATCTATCCGCTTCCTTTTGTGAAGCCCGCGCATGTGCGGGGGTGGTTTCCAGATGAAACAATCGAGAGTTATACGGATGCATTGCGCGTTGCAGTTAAAAAAATGAACATTGACCGGAACGATCGCAACGTCTTAGTCACGCACCAGTTTGTCACGGGAGCAAACCGTTCGGATTCCGAAGAAATCTCGGTCGGCGGCAGCGACAACGTGGATGCCTCGGTGTTTGACGGCTTTGACTATGTGGCGCTCGGACATCTGCACACGCCGCAGAACTGCGGGGACGGGCATATCCGTTACTGCGGCACGCCGCTCAAATATTCTTTTTCCGAGGCAGGTGATCAGAAAACGGTTTCTGTCGTCACGCTCGCAGAAAAAGGGACATGCACGGTGCGCGCGGTGCCGCTTATGCCGGCACATGATATGAAAGAAATTCGGGGAACGTATGAGGAACTGACGCAGAGGCGCTTTTATGAACAGACGTCTTATCCGGAAGATTATCTGCATATCACGCTGACGGACGAGGAGGACATTCCGAACGCGCTCGGCAGACTGCGGACGATCTATCATCGTCTGATGCGGCTCGATTATGATAACCGGAGGACGCGGAACGGGGAACGGATCACGGGCACGATGGATGCGGAGCGTAAGACGCCGCTCGCCCTGTTCGAGGAATTTTATGAGAAACAGAACGGTCAGCCGATGAACGCGGAGCAGACGGCGTGGCTTACCGGCATGGTCCGGCAGATCTGGGAATAGATTGAAAAATCAGAGATTTGTGCTGACGCCCAAACTCGCAGGATTGCATCAGCATGGATGATTAGGGAAGAAAAAGGAGAATGCGCGATGAGACCGATAAAACTAACAATGTCTGCATTCGGACCCTATGCGGGGACAACGGTTTTACAGATGGATGAGCTGGGAGGAAGCGGGCTTTATCTCATCACGGGCGATACCGGCGCGGGAAAAACGACGATCTTTGACGCGATGACGTTTGCGTTGTACGGAAAGGCGAGCGGGGAGAACCGGGAGCCCGCCATGCTGCGCTCCCAATATGCAGAGCCGGATACGCCGACCTTTGTGGAGCTTGTGTTTGCGTATGCGGGAAAAGATTACACGATCCGCCGCAATCCCGAATATGAACGTCCGGCAAAACGCGGCGGCGGGATGACGACGGAGAAGGCGGACGTCACGCTCCGGTATCCGGACGGAAGGATCCTCACAAAACAGCGGGAGGTGGACGAAGCCGTCCGGGACATCATCGGCATAGACCGCAGCCAGTTTACGCAGATCGCGATGATCGCGCAGGGAGATTTTCTAAAGCTGCTGCTCGCACCGACGGAAGAACGCAAAAAAATATTCCGCCGCATTTTCCGGACGGAGCTGTTTAGCGAGCTTCAGGAGCAGTTAAAAAAGGAATCGGCTAAGATCAAAAGGCAGCTTGACGACGAGCGGCTTGGGATGGAGCATCATATCCGTTCCATCCGCTGTGCGGAAGAGGATGTGCGCGCACAGGATGAGCTGCGAAGGGCGGTAAGCGGAGAACTGCCGTTTTCGGATATGATGAGTCTGATCGACGCGGTACTGCTGCGCGACCGGAACGAGGAAGAACGGCTTGCGCGGGAGATCGCGCGAAACGAGGAGGAACTGACAAAGCTCACGGAGGCGATCGGAAAAGAAGAAGCGTTGCAAAAGGCGCGTGAAGGACTGCGGAAAGCAGAGGAAGAACTGGCGCGTGAGCTGCCGCGCAGGGAACGATTTTTCACTGCATGGAATGCGGAGAAAGAGCGGGCAGAAGAAAAGAAAACATTGGCGGAGTGGCTCACGCTCTGCGGGGCAGAAGGGGTGCGGGGCGGGCGGGCGGATCAAGCGACTGCCGCGGTCAATTCTGAGTGCAGGACGCTGGACGAGTGGCTTGTCCGATTGGAGACGTCCCTGCCGGAATACCGGGAGCTTGACGAGAGGAAGCGGAGTATTGCGGCATTGACCGAGCAGTTTGCCCGCTGGAAAGAGCAGTGCGCACAGAAGGGAGAGCGCTTTGCGCAGCTCACACAGGAGACCGCGCTGTGGAAAAAGGAACGGCAGGAGCTTGCAGATGCGGGCGAGGAGCGGGAGCGTCTTCTTTCTACTAAGGGAAAGTTGAAAGAGCGCCTTGCGGCATTGGACGATCTGGAGCATACGCTGGAAGAATATGAAACATTGGAGGGCGCGTGCGAGAAGGCGCAGGAGGCGTACCGGCTCGCGCGTGCGGAAGCAGAAGAAGCGAAAGCGGCGTATGAGCGGGACAACCGTAACTATTTGGATGCGCAGGCGGGTATTCTCGCAGAAACCTTAAAAGAGGGAGAGCGCTGTCCGGTCTGCGGCGCGCTGGAGCATCCGTATCCGGCGCAATGTCCGGCGGAGGCGCCGGACAGGGAAGAACTGGAGCGCAGCAGGGCACGGGCGGAGCGCATGCAGGAAAAAGCCGCCGCGGAGAGCAAGCGCGCGGGAGAGGCTTTCGGAAAAGCGGAGGAGAAGCGCAAAGCGCTCGCAGAGCGCGCGGCGGCGCTTTTGACGGCGGAAGAAACGGATCACGGCGAAAGCCCGCAGAGCGTCGCCGCATACCGCGCGTTGGCGGACAGACAGAAGGCGGATACGGAGGCGGAGCTTGCCGCGTGCCGCGGGCGGATCGCCAGAGAGGAAGCGCGCATTGCAAGGCGGGATGCGTTAGATCAAAGCATTCCGAAAGCGGAGGAGACGGCGGCGGCACTGAAAGAAGAACTTGCCGGGCTGGAAAAGGAAATCGCGTCCTGCACGGCGCGGAAGGAAGAGGCGGAAGCCGCATGGGAACAGCTTTCGGGACGGTTGTTTTTTGGGAGCGGAGAGGAGGCGGAGCAGGCGTTGACAGCGATGCGCCGGCAGCAGGTGGCGCAGAGCGCGGCGCTGGAACGGACGCAGCGCGAAAAGGAGAATCATGAGAAGCGCATCGGCGCGCTGGAGGGGCAGATCGCGCAGATGAAAGAACAGCTTGCGGACGCGCCTGAGAGCCATGCGGAAGAAAACGCGGAGCAAAGGGAACGTCTTCTTTTCCAAAAAAAAGAACGGACAAAGGAGAAAGAAACCGTTCATGCGAGGCTGGCATCCAACGAGCGCAGCAGGGAGCAGCTTGCCACACAGGAGGAAGCGGTCAGGAAGACGGAGGAACACTGGATCTGGGTGAGGGCGCTCTGCGACACGGCGAACGGAACCTTAAGCGGCAGGGAAAAGATCATGCTGGAAACCTATATTCAGATGACCTATTTCGACCGCATCATCGCGCGCGCCAACACGCGTTTTCTGATGATGAGCAGCGGGCAGTATGAACTGGAGCGGCGTAAGGAGGCGGAGAACCGCGTCAGTCAGAGCGGGCTGGAGTTAAACGTGGTCGATCATTATAACGGCACGCGCCGCAGCGTAAAGACGCTTTCAGGCGGGGAATCCTTTCTGGCGTCCCTTTCGCTTGCGCTGGGGCTTTCTGACGAGATACAGGCGTCCGCGGGCGGCATCCGCTTAGATACGATGTTTGTGGACGAGGGATTCGGTTCTCTTGACGAGGAGACGCTGGAGCAGGCGATGAAAGCGCTCGCCGGATTGACGGAAGGGAACCGGCTGGTCGGCATGATCTCCCATGTCGCGGCGCTGAAAGAACGGATCGACAGGCAGATCGTGGTGACAAAGGACAAAAGCGGCGGCAGCCGCGCGCGGATTTCGGTGTAAAGGGGGGGACGGAAGTGTATTTTTCTTCACCCGAAGAATTGAAAAAAATTGTTCCGGTATGTGACGGCGTTTGGAATAAGGAATACTTATATGAGTATTTGGTTTGGAGCTCCAATGTTCGATTTAAGGAGTATCTTAACGGTTTTTTTAGTAATTATCTTGACGACGGGAATTTAGCGGATATGCTGTTTTCATTTTTATTGGATGATGCTTATGATGGTTCGGATTGCCAAATAAGCGCCGCGCGTCTGATTTCAAAACTGGATAAACAACTGCTGCAAAGTAAAAAAGACCTGTTGCGTAAGGCGCAGGACAGTGAGGTATATTGGAAACGCCCCTTCTCTAGTACAGAGGAGTTGGACTGGCTATGATACTTTTCGGATGGAAAGTATAACTTTCTATTCGAAAGTTAGAAAAAAGCATAGAAAGCCTATTAACAAATGCACGCTTATCACCGATAATATAAGTAGAAACTGTAAAACAGCGTCGTAAACGGATTTACGAAGGAAGATCAAGGAGGAAAAGAGCATGAGCATGGATGTATCAGGAGTAAACAGCCAGTACGGTCAATATTACACCGGCACCGCATCAAGCAACACAAAAGCGGCAGAGAAAGCGACAACGGAGCAGAATAAGTCTGGTGCGACCGTTGAGATTTCCGGAAGCGGTATGAAAGCATATGAGAACAGCAAGAGCGAGGGTACCGTTACCGCGAAAACGGATAAGTACGCAACGGCAAAGAAGTCCGAGAGCGATCGCGCAGCGATCGTAAAGCAGATGCAGGCGGAGCAGGAACAGCGCAATGCCAGCATGATGAACATGGTAAAGAAGATGCTCGGACATCAGACGGCAGCCGCGACCGGAAGCGACAGCATCTGGAGATTCCTTGCGAGCGGCGATTTCACCGTAGACGCGCAGACGAAGCTGGATGCGCAGGAGGCGATTTCCGAGGATGGATATTATGGCGTAAAGCAGACCTCCCAGCGTTTATTTGAGTTTGCACAGGCGCTTGCAGGCGACGATGTAGACAAGATGAAGGAAATGCAGGCTGCGATCGAGAAAGGCTATAAGCAGGCGACCGGCGCATGGGGCAAGGACCTTCCTTCCATCTGCCAGGATACCATGGATGCAGTCAACGGCATGTTCGACGATTATTATGCAAGCAAGAACTAAAAAGAGCACGAAATAAAACGAAAGAACATAAAAACAGCCGCAGGTGCGATCGGGATGATCGTAGCTGTGGCTGTTTTATATATTAGGAAGAACCATGAACTCCAAAGAAACCAAAAAGAACTGCCAAAGGCAGTTCTTTGAAAGCGTGCGAAGCACGATTTTTTACATACCAAGTCCCTTCATCAGAATAGCGAAGGACGGCGCATCGGGCATGAATACAAAAAATCCGCGTACGTCTGCGGCTTCCGCCCGAAGCTGCGACTGAACGAACAGAATTTTACTGTTGTCTTTCATAGCGGCGGCAAAAATATTTTCAATCGTATCCATGACGACGGTTGGAACGGATTCGTCGATTGTTAAGCCTGTCATGGTAGAAAGGCTGTTGATATAGGACGCTGTAATGATATTGCCGACTTCCTGCATGGCGGACGACTTCATTTCATCCGGCAGGGTGGCGGGATCCATGCCCCCGGTCATGGCGGAGACCAGACTATCGACGCTTTCGCGGTGCAAAAGAAACAGCATACGACCGCGAATATCTCCCACAATGTCCAAATAAACGCCGACCATATGCTCGTGTCCCTCGGAGCGGATATAGCTGCATGCTTCCGACGCATCGATCAGACGCACGGTCGTGACACTGAGCCGGATCGTAACGTTATTCATCATTTGGGAGAGAGCGGTTGCGGCATTACCTGCACCGATGTTTCCCAATTCGTTTAATGCGTCCTGAAAAATTTCTGTTTTCTTTGCTGGATCGATCTGATACATGGTCAACTCCTTTTATCTTGGGAGACGCTGCTGAAAGCGGTTTATTCTTTGTAACAATAACAGAATAGCATAAAGCGAAAAAAAGCGATAGATAGAAAATCAACTTTTTCTAAAATAAAAAAGAATCCGCTAAAGACGAATATCAAAACGCGCCTGTCGCGGATCAAAATCGTGCACTGCATGATACGGATTACGAAAATCCGATAAGAAAATGAGTTTTGCTGACGCGAAACTCATTGAAAGATCTTCGGAAAGAAAAGCGCCTGTTTTTCTCGGAAAATCCTATGAATGAGACACGGGGGATTCGAACCCCCGACAACTTGATTAAAAGTCAAGTGCTCTACCAACTGAGCTAGTATCCCATATACGAAGTATTGCCGAAGCCGGCACATTTAGTCACGAAGCTGGGCTAACCAGATTCGAACTGGTGAATGCAGGAGTCAAAGTCCTGTGCCTTACCGCTTGGCGATAGCCCAAAATTGTAAGCTGTGAGGCATGGTAGCGACTACACTCTTACAGGGTGGATAGAGGGACTCGAACCCTCGGCCTCCAGAGCCACAATCTGGCGCGCTAGCCGACTGCGCCATACCCACCATATGAAAAATGGATATTTCGTCAACGGAAAGCTCACAAAACATCCGAGCGTGCTCGAAGGGATTCGAACCCCCGACCCACGGCTTAGAAGGCCGTTGCTCTA
>JAMPHA010000001.1:106110-260745 GCA_023663615.1 Clostridium sp.
TGACCCATGGCTTAGCACTATTTTTTTACTTCAACTCCGAAAGACAGGGATTATACGGATAATTGGCGGTCTTGTCAATCGTTTTTTTATGAATGGTTGCTTTTTTTTGTACAAAATGATATGGTAGAGACTGGGTTGAAAAAAGGACGTTTCCGATCGGATTACATATGAGAGCGGAGAGAACAATGGCGGGAAGAGAGACAGGAAAAGAAATGGAAAAAGAAACGGGAAAAGAAATAGAAAAAGAAACAGAAAAAGAAACCGGAAAAGAAACGGGTAAGGAGATAAGAAAAGAAACGGGTAAAGAAAATAAAATGGGCGTGATGCCGGTAAACCGGCTGTTGTTAAGCATGTCGCTTCCGATGATGCTGTCCATGCTCGTGCAGGCGCTCTATAATATTGTAGACAGTATTTTTGTATCCAAGATCAGTGAGGATGCGCTGACAGCCGTGTCGCTCGCATTCCCGATCCAGACGCTGATGATCGCTTTTTCGGTCGGAACCGGCGTAGGCGTCAATGCGCTGCTTTCGCGTTCTCTCGGTGAAAAAAATACGGAGCGCGCCAATCAGGTGGCAACGAACGGCATTTTTCTCGCGTTTGTCGGATACGTTCTTTTTGTATTGATCGGCATCTTTGTGACGGATCCTTTTTTCAGAACACAGACCAGTGCACAGGAAAACAGTGAGCTGATTATGCGTTATGGCACGACTTATCTGCGCATTTGCTGTGTCTGCTCGATCGGTCTGTTTGTGCAGGCGATGACGGAGAAGCTGTTACAGTCTACGGGCAAGACCGTACTTGCCATGGTTACCCAGATGACGGGCGCGGTCATCAACATTATTCTTGATCCGATCCTGATCTTCGGCTATTTCGGACTGCCGCGCATGGGCGTGGCAGGAGCTGCGACCGCGACAGTCATCGGGCAATGTGTGGCGGCGGTGCTTGCCGTAATCCTGAATCAGTTAAAAAATAAGGAAATCTGTGTGAGCTTCAGACAATCTCCCGTGAATCCGCGTATGATCGGGGAAATATACAGGGTCGGGGTTCCGTCCATCGTTATGCAGGCAATCGGTTCGGTCATGACTTACGGCATGAATCTGATCTTAATGTCGTTTTCCTCGACGGCGGCCGCGGTATTCGGCGTTTACTTTAAGCTGCAAAGCTTTGTGTTCATGCCGGTGTTCGGCTTAAATAATGGAATGGTGCCAATCATTGCCTATAATTATGGCGCGGGAAAGCGGGGCAGGATGATTAAGACCATCAAGCTGAGTATCGTGTATGCGGTCGGGATGATGGCAGTCGGATTTTTGGTGTTCCAGATCATACCGGACAAGCTGCTCCTGCTGTTTGAGGCATCGGAGGAAATGTTGAAGATCGGTATGCCGGCGCTGCGCGCCATTAGCTGCTGTTTTATTTTTGCGGGATTCAGTATTGTGGTCGGTTCCGTATTCCAGTCGCTTGGCAAGGCGTTTTACAGTATGATCGTATCCATTGCGAGACAGCTTTTGGTGCTGCTGCCGGCAGCGTATATTCTTGCAAAGATGTTCGGGCTGAACGCCGTATGGTATTCGTTCCCGATCGCCGAGCTGATCTCGTTAGGGCTTTCCACGATCTTCTTTGTCCATATTTACCGCACGATCATTAAGCATGTAAGGGATGAGGAAACGCGGGTGATGTGATTGCGGCGTTGAAAGACGGTGGAATGCAATGCTGACGAATGCGGGAATCGCAGATCAGGGAGGGCGTGCGTATGAAGCGTTTTCTGTTATTACTCTCTACCATATTTTTATTTGTGTGTACCGGTTGCGGGGAGGACGCGGAGCGAACCGTGCAGGGACAGAATGCACCGGAGCAGAATGAGCAGGAGACCGTGCAGGGGCAGAGCGAGTCGGAACAAGGTGTGCGGGAGCAGGACGAATCGGAGCAGATCGGGCAGGAGACTGCGCAGGAGCAGGACGCAGTGGGGCAGAGCGGGTCGGAGACTGCGCGGGAACAGGACGTAGCGGAGCAGAGCGGGTCGGAGACTGCGCAGGGACAGGACACATCAGAACAGAGTGGACCGGCGCAGGACGGATCGGAGGATGCGGTTCTCATCACAACGGAGGCGTCCCTTGCGGACGGAAGGGCACTGACGCTTGCGGTTGTGGGAAAAAAGATAAGCGAAAATTTTTACGGAGTCAGCGAGGTCCGCGTTTATGACGGGGATGTGTTAATCCAAACTGTTTTTGTAGCGGATGCGATTGCGGCATATGAAAGAGGGACGTTCTTATCGGAGGATCCGGAAGGAATACAGCCGGACGGAAGCGGAGAATTGTCGGCGGACGAAAGGAACGAATTGCCGGAGTACATGAAATATACGGAGTGCTGGTCAATAGAGGACACAATAGCGGTGTTAGACTTTAATTTTGACGGGAACGCGGATTTCGGGCTGTTCGGGTGGGTACCAAACAACACGATCCCCTATTATTATTGGGCATGGGATGAAGCCGCGGGGCAGTACGCTTATGTCTTTACCTTGCAAGGCGTTGAGGTGCATCCGGAAGCGGGAGAAGTGTCAGCCGGATACAAATCGGGAGCGGCGGGCTCGCAGCACACGACGGACTATTTTGTGCCGGATGGGGACGGGGAGCTTTATATGGTCCGCCGGGAGATTTTGGACTGGAAGCAATCGGCGGATGGCGAGCGTCCGGCGCTGGAAATCTGGGTGCCGCGGGATGGTGTGGAAATTTCGGCAAGAGCGGTATCGTACTCGGGTCTTGAAGATGAGTTGGTTTTGGTGCGCAGGGAAATTCCGACAGCGGAGGTTCATGACGATAACACCGTTTCTTATTTTACGGAAATCTGGGAACTCAGGGACGGCACGCTGCAGTTGACGGGCAGGGAAGAATTTGGCTGCGAATAAATGGCATGATCGTCCGGACGCACGGGCGGAATTTATTTCCGCGATCTCTTTACAAAATCAGATGTGATATGGTATGATGACTAAGCTGCCGTGAAAAAGAAATACGGCGGACATATTTGCGGATATGGCGGAATTGGCAGACGCGCCAGATTTAGGTTCTGGTGGGAGACCGTGCAGGTTCAAGTCCTGTTATCCGCAGTAGGTGGCGCAAGGAACGGTCCTTGCGGTTTCAACGAATGTTATTTTCTAAAAACAGACAGTAAAAGACCCCGTATTGCTACGAGGTCTTTTGCTTTGAATGATTGAATGAAATAGGTGGGGTGACATTTCCCACATCTCCATCTAGGGTGACGGCTGCCCGTTCCGTCCTCTGCTTTCATTCAATATATCTTATGCTCCGTTGACCTTATTATACAATAAGCCGATCAATTGTCAAGTCTCTTTAATGTGCCCTTCGATATGAAATTTTTTACGCGCTCAGGATTCAATGTATAAAGAGAACGTGCATAATAGACATTTTGTAAACTTACGCGGATAGCTACTTTGACAAAATCTCCGTTTAGGATATACTCCTTTGTGAACTCAATAGAATTGTCTTTCAGATTTTTACCGACATAATCAGGATCAGATAGGATGGTTTCTATATCGGCGCTGTACTTTTCGAAATCACCGGGATGGGAAGTTTTCATATGAGCGATATTGGAGTCTGATATGTAGATTGGCGTTCCGGCAGGAATATTCAGTCCCAGCGCTTCTATTATTTTCGGTGAAAAAGTACCAATTTTCTTTCGTGACATATGCAGTTATCAGATTTTCCTTTCTACAATTTAGAAAAATGATGATGGTAAAACGTATGATTTACGTCAATGTATGATAAAAGGACGCCCAAAATCAGTTTCTTTCAAAATTATATGTAGTTGTTTATAAAAAAGCAAGATGTTTCATGATAATCTGCCACGGCGTCAAAAATAAATTGACAGCCCATTCTACAGGATATAATATAAAGACATACTACAATGTGTAGAGTGAGAAATAGAAAAGCAAAGAAGAAAAGAAGCATATAGGGATAGAATCACAGAACGGTAAAACAGAAAACAAGACAGCGGGAAGGCAGAGCGATAAAACAACAAACGGCATTGCAGTAGAACAGCGAAACAGCAAAACAGCAAAACAGCAAAACGGCAGGATAACAGAGGCATAAAATCATAAAATAGCAAGCAGGGAAGTAACAAGCAACAAATTAACAAAGACAGAATAGCATGGCGAGGAGAGCGCGGCGTATGTGTGAATTGAGAATGGGGACGGCGGAAGCAAGATTTGCAGACATAATCTGGGACAATGAGCCGGTCGCATCGGGTGAGTTGGCGAAGCTGGCAAATAAGGAATTTGAGTGGAAAAAGACGACTTCGTTCACGGTATTAAAGAGATTGTGCGAGCGGGGGCTTTTTCAAAATCAGAACGGGATCGTCACATCTCTGCTTTCAAGAGAAGCGTTTTATGCGCGTCACAGCGAGCGATATGTAAGGGAAGCGTTCGGCGGTTCCCTGCCTGCTTTTTTGACGGCATTCGGCGCAGGAAAGAAGCTGTCGGACAGGGAGATCGATGAGATTCAAAAGATCATCGATTCAATGCGGGGGTGAGCGTATGCTGGAACAGCTTTTCCTGAAAGTGATTGAAATGAGCAGGGCGGCGGGCATCATTATTGTGGTCGTAGTTCTTGTGCGTATGCTGCTGAAACAGTTTCCGAAATATATTTCTTATCTGCTTTGGAGCGTTGTTCTGTTCCGGCTTCTCTGTCCGTTTACTTTGGAATCCGGAATCAGTCCCGTTCCGAATCTGGAACCTGTTTTTGAAGAGTACCGGTCGGGCGGAACCGGCGCTTTGATAGGAAAAATGGAAGCGTCCGCCGTTCCGGGCAGTGGCAACACAGACAAAAATGTGCCAGAGAGCGGGCAAGGTACGCTGGGGCAAATCCTGCCCGCGCAAGGTGCGACAGAGCAAGGTGCGTCGGGCGGGATCATGTCCGGACAAAATACAGCGGAGCAAGGTGCGTCGGAGCAGATCACGCCTGCACAATTTCACGCGGGTGCGAATACAAAGACTGCAAAAGCCTTTCGGCAGGAACGATTTCTTTTTTTCGGAAAATATGTGTGGCTTTTAGGGATCGGTATCCTGCTTTTGTATTGTACGGTCTCTCTCGTCCGGATCCGCAGAAAAGTAGCGGCGTCCATTCCGCTGAAGGGAAATATTTATATCACGGATGAAGGAGTGTCCCCGTTTGTCATGGGGATATGGAACCCTAAGATTTATCTGCCGGCGTGTTTGGGCGGGGAAGAGCGGGAATACATTATCTTACATGAAAAATTTCACATCAGACGTTTCGATCATGTGACAAAGCCGCTGATGTTCGCCGCGTTGTGCGTACACTGGTTCAATCCGCTTGTATGGACCGCGTTTGTTCTTTTTTGCAGAGATATGGAAATGAGCTGCGACGAGGCGGTCATAAAAAGAATGGGCGAAGCGGTCAGAGCCGATTATTCCGCGTCCCTGCTGGCGCTTTCCACGCGGCGGCGTATCATCCGCACAATCCCGGTGGATTTTGGCGAGGGAGATACAAAGAGCCGGGTCAAAAATCTGGCGGCATTCCGGAATACGCCAAAAGTGATCGCGGCAGTCCTGATTGTCGGAGTTGTCATTCTGATCGTATGTTTAGCATCCACCCGCAGGAGTGGAACGCTGGACGCGGGACAGCGCAAGGCGGAGGCTGGCGGGGAGGCGGAGAACGGGATTCTGACAGTCGCAGATCGGGAAATGCAGGAGAAACCGAAGAAACTGGAAGTTTCAGTGGATATTACGGAACACTATATCACCCGTAAAGGCGATCCGTCCGAGCTTTATTATATTGACGAAAATCATGTATTATGGGGATGCGGAAGAAATGAATACGGACAATTGGGGCAGGGGACGCAGGATAATGATTTTCATGAGGACATGGTAAAGATTGCAGAGAATGTCGTTCATGTGGATTTTTCGCAAAGAGGATTTGTTATTTTTATCACAGAAGATCACAGACTTTATGGCATGGGAAATGCCGCAGGCGGCGCCTTGCAGCAATATACCGAGTCTGATTGGAGTAAATACTTAAATGGTGAACGCTGTTATGTAAGCGAACCCTATTTACTTGCGGTGAATGTGGCGTATGCCTGCTGTGGCAGGGATGATATTGTCTGTCTGAAAGAAGACGGGACCGTATGGACATGGGGAACCGTTTATCAAGGATATTTTATTGCAAGACCCCAAAAGATTTTTGAAAGTGCAGTTTTGGTCACAGGCGGCTGGCATCATCATGCCGCATTGCTTCCGAACGGAACGGTCTGGACTTGGGGATATAATGAAGAAGGAAATTGCGGCGTTGCAGACCTTGGCTTGGTTGGCGAACCAACGATGGTCGCAGAAGATGTCGTGATGGTCTGGACGGACATTGCTGTGGACGGCTATTTGGAACTGGATGCTGAGAATCGCGCCATGGCATGGATGGGAAAGTTAAAGTATACAGAATATGACAGCATTGCAGAGTATGACGGCGGCTACCCCCAATTTTTGAATAATACGGTAATTCAAAAAGCAGACGGTTCGTACTGGGTATGCGGTGAGTATGTGGGTTCTGAAGAAAAGGCAGCGCACGGCCGAGAAGGTGATTATCCTGTCATTTGCACCCATGAGTTTTATCCGTGTGAGTAGATTGAAAAATCGAAGATTTCAGATACTCATTGGCATATTTACGAATATCTGATATGATGAGCATAAATGTCAGATTACTGTCCGTGGAAAATCAGTCTCCGATTCAATAGGCGATTGCGAAACGCAAGCGCCTGCCAATTTAAGCGTGAAAGGAAGAAACAGCGGTGAAACAGACGCTTACGAAATGTCAAAATAGAAAACGGAGCATGTGCAGAATCCTTTTGTCTGTACTGCTGATTGCGCTGCTTTGCGCAGCGTCAGGCTGTGCAAAAGACGCTCAAACGGGAAGCGGTGTGCGCGATATTGTGCCGGAAAACGGGGCCGGTGCGGACGGTATGCCGGCGGATGGGACGGACGGAAGTATCGGGACAGGCGGTGCAGGAACGTCCGGCGGAGCAGCAGACGGCGCGGGAATATCCGGCGGAGCAGGGAGTGCCGGAGCATCGGACGGCGCGGGAACGTCCGGCGGCACGGGAACAGACGGTGAGCAGGAGACGGCGCAGGTCGGACAGCTTACCCTGACGCTCCCGGCAGGCTATCAGGAAGCGACCACGAGCGGGCTGTACCTCAATCAGAATTATCCGGAAGACCAGTCCAACGTGTATATTTATACGACGGAGAAAACAACGGATTTTGCGCAGGTGATGGCGGACGGCGCAGAACAGTTCATCCGATATTTGGCGGACGCATATGAACAGCAGTATGCGGAGAGACCGGAAATCACGCTCGTGCGGTACGAAGCGGCGGAAGTCGGGGGCAGAGCTGCTTATGTGGTGGAGCTTTCCTATGAACTGAAAGAGGTGCATTACGAGCAGCTTGAATATATCGTCGATGCGGACAAGACTTATTATATTGCGTTTTCCCAAGTGGGAGCGGGTTCATGGATGGACGCGTTCCGCGCAAGTGCGGGGACGATGTTTTTTTCGGAAGAAGAATAGAGGGAGATTCTTCCACTTTGTGCTTGTGTCCGCAGGAACGATTTGATATAATGAGAGCGATGTGGGCATACTGGCAGCAGATGCTGCCGGTTGCAGGTTGCAAAAATAAACGATATAAGGAGAGGTCAAAATGAAAGGTAATATTGTTGTTGGACAGTCCGGCGGACCGACCGCCGTCATCAATTCTTCCATCGCGGGCGTGTACGTGCAGGCAAAGAAGCTCGGCGTAAACAAGGTTTACGGTATGGTACACGGGATCGAGGGATTCTTAGAGGACAAGCTTTGCGATATGGATGAGTATTTCTCCGCTCCGGTCAATGTGGAGATCTTAAAGAGAACGCCTTCCGCATTTTTAGGTTCCTGCCGTTTCAAGATGCCGAAGATCGAGGGGCACGAGGATGTTTACGAGAAGGTATTTGAGATCATGGAGAAGCATGATATTGAGTGCCTGTTTTATGCGGGCGGCAACGATTCCATGGATACCGTAAAGATGCTTTCCGATTATGCGGCGGCACACGGAAAGAGCCAGCGTTTCATGGGCGTTCCGAAGACGATCGACAACGATCTTCCGATCACGGACCACTGTCCGGGTTATGGTTCCGCGGCAAAATATATCGCGACATCCTTAAAGGAAGTCATCCGCGACAACGAGTCCTTCGGCGCAAAGAAGCCGACCGTATGTATCGTCGAGATCATGGGAAGAAACGCGGGCTGGCTGACAGCGGCGGCGGCGCTTGCAAAGGGAAGCGACTGCTCCGGCGCGGATGCGATCTATCTGCCTGAGAAAGTATTTGATATTGACGCATTCATGGATAAAGTAAAGGAGCTTGGCGCAACCAAGAGTTCTGTCGTGATCGCGGTATCCGAGGGCGTTCATGTTGCAGACGGACGCTATGTGTGCGAGCTTGCAAACGAGAATGTAGCGGTTGATGCGTTCGGTCACAAACAGATGTCCGGCACGGCGGCTTATCTTGCGCAGCTTGTAGCGGCGCAGACCGGCTTAAAGACCCGCGCGATCGAGTTCTCCACCTTACAGAGGGCGGCGACGCACTTAGCTTCCTTAACGGATATTAACGAGGCGTTTCAGGCGGGGGCGGATGCGATGAAGGCGGCCGCAAACGGCGAGACGGGCAAGATGATTATTTTCACGAGAGACGGTGAGGATCCGTATGAGTGCGGCACCAGCTCTTATGATATTCATGAGATCGCAAACGTCGAGAGACATGTTCCCGACGAGTGGTTTACCGAGGATGGCACGAACTTAAACGAGAAGTATCTCGCGTATGCGCGTCCGCTCATCATGGGCGAACTGACGCCGGTTTATGTGGACGGACTTCCGCGCCATATCGTCATGAAAGAATTATTCGAGAAATAAGGATTCGCGTGGGGACACCTTTTCCAAAGAGGCGGGATGTTTCCGCATGAGAAAAATCCGTACAGGAAAACGAACGAAGAGTCAGGGCATGTCAAAAGCCTTGGCTCTTTTTTGTACAAAACTGCTTGCGGATTTGGAAATCGCATTCTATAATAAAAAACAAGAAAACGATTTCCTAATCGTACATTGGCAGATATGCAGATAAACAAATCAGCCGCCGGACAGACAAATCAGCAGACAAGCGGGCAGGCAGTCGGACAAGTAGACAAACGAACGGACGGACAAGCAGACAAGCTCACAACAAACGAACGGACAAACAGACAGGCTCACAACAAACGAACGATCAGATAAACAGACGAACAGACGAACAGACGAACAGACAAGCAAAACAAACAGGTAAACGGAAAGGCAGACAGGAGCAGACAATGGTTTCGATCAAAGATGTAGCAAAGCAGGCAGGCGTGGCGATCTCAACGGTATCCAAAGTGTTGAACGGGTATCCGAATGTGAGCGAGAAGACGAAGAAAAAGGTCAACGAGGCGATCGAGGAGCTGAATTTTGTTCCGAATGCAGTCGCATCCGCACTTTCCTCCAAGCAGTCGGCGCGCGTGGCGCTCATCATCAATCTCAACCAGCAGACGCAGGCGATCGACGAGATCGATATGCAGTATATCTCCGGCGCAATCCGTCAGGCGAGAGAATTAAGTCTGGATGTGCAGACCGTTTTTTTCAGCATGATACAGGACAAGACCCTGGAGGAGATCACGCGCTACCTGCGCTCGCAGAATATCGGCGGCGTGATTATTTACGGACTGTCAAAGGACGATAAGGTGCTGCACCGGCTGATCCAGAGCCAGAATTTCAAAACCGTGGTCATCGACTATCCGATGACAAATCAGAATACGTCCTCCATCTGGATCGATCAGGAACGCGCGCAGTACGAGGTCGCGAAGGTGACGATTGAAGCGAATCCGACGAAGGTGCGCAATGTGCTGTATCTCGCGGGAAAAAAGAACGGGTATGTAACGGAAGAGCGGATGAAAGGAATCCGCAGGCTGGCGGAGGAAAAGGGATTTAAGCTGACGGTTCACTATGGGGAATTCAGCGAGCTGCGCGCGCGGGAACTGACGTTCCGTTACGGAAAAAACAGTGATGCGATTGTCTGTGCCTCCGACCTGATGGCGATCGGCGCGATGAAAGCGCTGACGGAGATGAATGTGTATCATCCGGTGTGCGGTTTCGACGGGATTACGCTCATGGGATATGTCGGGAAACAGATGAATACGGTCAGACAGGATTTCAGTCATATTTCAGAGGAAGCAGTCAAAGAAGTGGCGTTGTTATTAAACGGCATGGAGGGGCGGAACGTGGTATTGGATTACCAGATCGTGCGTCTGAAATATCTGGATATTATCTGTTGACAAATTATTGTCAGGTCTTCGCTTCCGCGGGACCCATCAGATCATGGCGGATATAAGGGAGGAATGAGAATGAGTTTAATTGAATTAAAGGATGCGGTAAAGGAGTATCAGGCAGGGGAAATCAAGGTGCGCGCGCTGGATCATGTCAATATTGCGGTGGAACAGGGCGAGATCATCATGATCTTAGGCGAGAGCGGATCGGGAAAAAGCACGCTGTTAAATATGATGGGCGGTCTGGATGTTCTGACGTCCGGCGAGATCCTGCTGGAAGGGAAGCCCTACACGAATTTTAAGGATATGGAAATGTCAAAGCTGCGCAGACAGCAGTTCGGATTTATTTTTCAATCCTATAACCTGCTCCCTCTCCTGACGATCTATGAGAACATGACCGTGCCGCTTCTTCTGGATAAAAAAAGAGTGAAGCGCAAAGACGTGGAGGCGTTGAGCGAAAGCCTCGGCATCCGGGGACAGCTTGATAAATTTCCGACGCAGCTTTCGGGCGGGCAGCAGCAGCGCGCGGCGATCGTGCGGGCGCTGATCCACCAACCGAAGGTCATTTTTGCGGACGAGCCGACGGGCAACCTTGATAAGGATACCGGCAGTCAGGTCATGACCTGTCTGATCGACGCCGTCAAAAAAGAGGGGGCAACGCTCGTCATGGTGACGCATAACGAAAACATGGCTTCCTATGCGGACCGCGTGATCCGGATGGAGAACGGAAAAGAAATTTGAAAAATATGGAAATCACCCCTTGCGGAAAACGTTTTCTTATGCTATTCTAAGGAATGTGAAGAATCGGAACAATGAAAATGCAAAAAACGGAAATCATAAAGAAAAGCGGTAGTAAGAAAACGGAACCGGACCAAACTAAGAAAGAGGAAACGTAAGTAGCAAAGCGAAGCAAAGAAAACAAGGCAAAGCAGGGACAAAGCAAGAAACGGCAGTCAACAATCGCGCCGGACGAACGGTGCCAAAACAGGAGGGAAAGCAGCAATGACATTATTACCAAACATGCAGCGTGAAGTATTGGAGTTGAAACTGGAGCAGCAGCTGGAGGATTTTGCAAAGGACATGTTCGGCAAGACACTCAGCGAATGTACGGACGAGGAGACCTATTACTGTGTGCTCCAGATGTCGAAATGTCTCATGGAAGCGACGGACGAGATCAACGGGGAAAAGAAGATCTATTATATTTCCGCAGAATTTCTGATCGGAAAGTTATTATCCAATAACCTCATCAATCTCGGCGTTTACGATAAGGTAGAAGAGATCCTGAGAAAAAAAGGAAAAGAGTTAAGCCGCATTGAGGAGATCGAACCGGAACCGTCTTTGGGAAACGGCGGGCTCGGAAGACTGGCGGCATGCTTTATGGATTCGATCGCGACGCTCGGACTGCCGGGAGAGGGAATCGGCTTAAATTATCACTTTGGGTTGTTCAAGCAGGTATTTAAGAACCGGATGCAGACGGCGGAGAAAAACGACTGGATTGAAAAGCAGTCCTGGCTGAATAAAACGGACATCACGTTCCAGGTAGAGTTTGGCGACCGCAAGGTAAAATCCCGCCTGTACGATATTGATGTCGTCGGCTATGATAACGGATTAAACAAGCTGCGTCTTTTTGATATTGAGTCGGTGGATGAATCCATCGTCAAGGACGGGATCAGCTTTGATAAGGAAGATATTGAGAAGAACCTGACGTTATTTTTGTATCCGGATGACTCGGATGAGGCGGGCAACCTGCTGCGCATCTATCAGCAGTATTTCATGGTGAGCAATGCCGCGCAGCTCATTTTACAGGAAATGAAGGAGCATAAATATGACCTCCGTAAAATGAACGAACATGCGGTCATCCAGATCAATGACACCCATCCGACCATGATTATTCCGGAGCTGATCCGGATTCTGGTTAATGACAAAGCGTTTACGATGGATGAGGCGATCGAGGTCGTCAGCAAGACCTGTGCGTATACGAATCACACGATCCTTGCGGAAGCGCTTGAGAAGTGGCCGCTCGCTTATCTGGAGAAGGTCGTTCCCCAGCTTGTGCCGATCATCAAGGAACTTGACAAGCGCGTGCGCGCAAAATATAAAGAGAAAGCCGTTCAGATCATTGATAAGGATAAGCGCGTGCACATGGCGCATATCGACATTCATTACGGTTTCAGCGTGAACGGCGTTGCCGCGATTCATACGGAAATCTTAAAGGATACCGAGCTCCATGCTTTTTATAAGCTCTATCCCGAAAAATTCAATAATAAGACGAACGGCATCACGTTCCGCCGCTGGCTTCTTTCCTGTAACCGGGAACTTGCCGCGTTCTTGGAGGAGACGATCGGCAAGGGCTACAAGAAAGACGCGGCAGAACTCGAAAAACTGCTTGCATACAAGGACGACGAGGCGGTATTAGACCGGCTTGCCGAGATCAAGCACCATAATAAAGAGAAGCTTGCCGCTTACTTAAAAGAGCATGAGGACGTCGAGGTGTCGCCGGATTCGATCTTCGATATTCAGGTCAAGAGACTGCATGAGTATAAGCGCCAGCAGATGAACGCGCTGTATATCATTCATAAGTATTTGGAGATCAAGGCAGGAAAGAAACCGACAAGACCGCTCACATTCATTTTTGGCGCAAAGGCGGCTCCGGCTTATGTGATCGCGCAGGACATCATTCACCTGCTGCTCGTATTGGAGGAGATCATCAATCACGATCCCGATGTCAGCCCGTATATGCGTCTTGTCATGGTGGAAAATTACAACGTCAGCTATGCGGAGAAGCTCATTCCGGCATGTGATATTTCCGAGCAGATTTCCCTGGCGAGCAAGGAAGCGTCCGGCACGGGCAATATGAAGTTCATGTTAAACGGCGCGGTCACGCTGGGTACAAGCGACGGCGCGAACGTGGAGATTCATGAATTGGTCGGCGACGATAACATCTTTATTTTCGGCGAGAAGAGCGAGCAGGTCATCAAGCACTATGCGAAGGCGGATTATGTGTCCAAGGATTACTACGATAAGAGTCCCGTCATCAAAGCGGCGGTCGATTTCATTATCAGCAAGCCGGTATTAAAGGTCGGCAAAAAAGAAAATCTGAAGAGACTGCACGACGAGCTGTTAAATAAGGACTGGTTCATGACGCTGCTCGATCTCGAAGATTATATCGAGAAGAAAGATGCGATTTTTGCCGCTTATGAGGACCGCGCAAAGTGGAAACGTATGATGCTCGTAAATATTGCAAAGGCAGGTTTCTTCTCTTCCGACCGCACGATCGAGGAATATAACCGTGATATTTGGAAACTGGAGCTGGCGAAGTAAGCATAAGTAAAATCATGGAGGAGTAGGATGAGAAGGAGCGGCATACTCATGCCTGTATCGGCAATTCCGTCCAAGTACGGGATCGGCGGGTTTTCCAGACAGGCATACGAATTTGTAGATATGTGTAAAAAGGCAGGGCAGCGCTACTGGCAGATCCTGCCGTTAGGACCGACTGGTTACGGGGACTCCCCGTACCAGTCTTTCTCCACGTTTGCGGGAAATCCGTATTACATCGACTTAGAGACGCTGATCGAAGAAGGGCTTTTGACAAAAAAAGAATGCGAGAAGGCGGATTGCGGTTCCGATGAGGCAAAAGTGGATTATGAAAAAATTTACCGCACCCGTTTCGATGTTCTGCGGAAAGCGTTCGAGCGGAGCAGGATCGAGGAAAGCGGGGAATTTTCCGCATTCTGTAAAGAAAATGCCTTTTGGCTGGACGACTATGCGCTCTATATGGCGGTCAAAAATTCGTTTGACGGAAAGAGCTGGAGCGAGTGGGACGACGACATCCGCCTCCGCAGGGCGGGCGCGTTAAAGCGTTACCGTCAGGAGTTTGCAAAAGAAATCTGTTTTTATCAGTTCCAGCAGTATGAATTTGCAAAACAGTGGAAGGCGTTAAAGGCATATGCCAACAAGAACCGAATTGAGATCATCGGGGACATTCCGATCTATGTGGCGTTTGACAGCGCCGATACATGGGCAAATCCCAAGCTGTTTCAGCTTGATAAGGACTGCGTGCCGCTCGCGGTCGCGGGCTGTCCGCCCGATGCGTTTGCGGCAACGGGGCAGCTTTGGGGAAATCCGCTCTATGACTGGGAGTACCATGCAAAGACGAATTATGCGTGGTGGATGAAGCGGATCGCGTACTGCTTTACGCTCTATGACGTCGTGCGGATCGATCATTTCCGCGGCTTTGACGAGTATTACTCCATTCCCTACGGCGATCCGACGGCGGAATTCGGACATTGGGAAAAGGGACCGGGATACGAGATTTTCCGGGAAATGAAAAAGCAGCTCGGCAAGCGGCGCGTGATCGCGGAGGATCTTGGTTTTTTAACCGACTCCGTAATCAAACTCGTGCAGAAAACAGGCTATCCGGGCATGAAGATCATTCAGTTTGCGTTCGATTCGAGGAGTACGGACAGCGATTACCTGCCGCATAATTATTCGAAAAACTGTATTGTTTACACCGGAACGCATGACAATGACACGACGCTCGGCTGGTACGACACGCTATCCGTGCGCGACAGGCGGTTTGCGAACGCCTATCTGAACGTTCACAGCAGAAAAAAAGTGCCGTGGTGCTTTATCCGCGCCGCGTTTGCCTCGACCGCGGATACCTGTATCATTCCGATGCAGGATTATCTGGAGCTTGGCGGGGAAGCGCGCTTTAATTTTCCGTCTACGCTTGGCGGCAATTGGGAGTGGCGGATGCTGGACGGACAGTTCACGGAAGCATTGGCAAAGAAGATTTATGATATGACGAAATTGTATGCGCGGCTTGGATGAGCGCTTTGCATAGGCGGCCGCTGCGGGCAGGCGAAGTGCTTTGCGCGAGCGGTCGCTGTGGGCGGGCGAAGCGCTTTGCATAAGCGGCCGCGGGAGCAGGTTGAGCGCAAACGGGATCGCTTCGCAGGAAAAGACAGGGATATTTGTGAGAATGCTTTTTAATGCTCACGCATCTGATAATCTGTGTCTTCGTCAAGCATTTGGAGCATGATGTCTGCGCACACGGGATCAAACTGTGTTCCCTTTCCTTTTTCGATTTCTTCGCGGACGACCTGCTGCGGCAGAACATCTCGATAACTCCGCTTAGAGGTCATCGCATCATATGCGTCCGCAGTTCCGATGATTCTTGCCCAAAGGGGAATATCCGTGCCTGCGAGTTTATTCGGATAGCCGGTTCCGTCGTATTTTTCATGATGATATTTTGCTCCGATCGAAATGTCTGGAAGCTCCGATATGGTCGTCAGAATTTCTCCGCCGATCTCCGGATGCTTTTTGATTGTCTGGAATTCCTCGTCGGTCAGTTTTCCCGCCTTGTTGATAATGGTATCCGGTACCCCTATTTTTCCAATATCATGCAGAAGCCCCATGTAATAGATTTCCTGCTGATCTTCCTCTGACATGCCCATTCTTTTTGCGATTTCCCTTGAATAAGCCGCTACTCTTTCCGAATGCCCGTTTGTATAGGTATCTTTTGCGTCAACCGTTTTTGCAAGCGTTAAGATGACCTGCTCAGACAAACGCTCCACTTTTTCTCTTCGGTCTTCCGCTTCTTTGGTCTGCTTTTTTACTTCTATCTGCAAATTTTTCCTGAGATCGTCAAGCTCTGCAAGTGTTTTGATCAGCAGCTGGTAATCCGGAGTTTCCATGGAAAAGAGAATGATCAGAACCGCGATCGAGGGTGTGAATACGCTCAACAACACGTCCGGAAAAAACAGCATCTGCATGACAGGTCCCAAAAAGCACAGGATGATATATGCGCCAATGGATATTTTTTGTTTTGTCTTGAAAAAGCTTTGATTTTTAATCAGTACTGCCGCCGAAAACACGACATAATATAACGGGATGATGTAAACGAGCAGATACAGCGGTCCGTGAACGTATTCCCCTTCTTCATTAAAGCGGAATAAAAATCCCGTAAACAGATTGCATACAAGAAAGGCCAGCGTCAATAAGTAAAGGATCTTGTTGATATGTATGCTTTTTGCTATGCGCGTATTTTGAACGTAGCTTATCACGTACCGGAGAAAACAATATCCAAGACTAAAGGTCAGCGCGAAATAAGCAGTATTGGTAAGGAGATTCACCACACGGGGAATGGACTTTCCGTAGCTTATGGTAATGGCTGTCACAATGTCCATGACTTCTGCCGCCAGGACGCATTTTACGACCAGTCGGAATTTTTTGTTGACTTCGGATTGGTCGGAATAGTAGATGCATAATGCGGTGTAGATCACCAAAAGATATATGACGCCGACGATTTCAAAATCAATATTATAGACCAGATTCATTACCAGTTGCCCTCCGTTATTTACTCCGTTATGTGTCGTGTTTGTTGTCTGTCCGGAAAGAGTTTTTTATAAATTTCCCCGATCCCCCAAATCTTCAAACGGATTCGCGTTTCGCCAAGTTTGAATTATGATAGGAAGGATCGTTAGTGACGTCCTTTTCAAACCATGCAGGCGGAATGAATGCGTTCGCCGTTTCGATGGATGGAAATTCGACTTCGGCAATGATGAGTCCCTCGAAAGGCGCGGCAAACACATCCAGCTCGATCACGGGCCGCCAGTCGTCCGGCGTTGTCTGCACAGCAGGATCGAGGGAGGAGACCGCTTGCTGGGATGCAGGACTGCGGAGAGAGGATTTCGTCTGCTGCGGAACGGGTGTCTGCATGAGGAAATCCTGTGAAAAACAGGGCGTTTCGATCGGAATCAGATACCGTTTTTTGGAGATCACGTTACCGTCTGCTTTTGGGAGCAAGTGTGCATAAGACTCTGCGTTCAGCGGGAGATTATATTCCTCCCGCGCCATCAATCCTTCGCCTTTGTAGGTCATATAATAACGGTCATCCTCTCTGCGGATGCGGATGACGGGATTCGTGTTTAAGTATGCCTGCTCGATTATGCGGCAGGAGTAGTCGGAGAGATTCTCCGGTAATTGCCTGATCGTGAATTTCCGTTCGATTTCCATAAAGAATGTCCTTTCTTTGAACAGTTTTAGCGGGAGCGGAAGTCTTTTCCGATTTCCGGCGATGGGCGGGCACTTTTTTCAGTTTGTGGATTGACAGTTTGTTCCAAATCAGTTATAGTCTTCTCGTAGTCAAGCACTGTCGGCGGCTGGGGCAATTGGAGCCCTATGTTAAGAGATAGCAGCTTGACTTTTTAGTGTCTATCGTGTGTATGCCCTGCTGGGAAACTCCGCAAACTCTTTTTATAATAGCATAGCGATCAATCTGACGCAATAGAGGCGGACAACATTTTATGACCGTAGAAATGTGGGAGAAAAGCGATGTTCAGCAAGCAAAATTATAAAATGGGTTTTGATCTGGCGGGGTTCATTTTGTTTTTGGGCGTTATGCTTCCGAATTTGATCTGGTTTGCGGTTCCGGCGGTGAACGATGTGTTAAGAAGAGAATCTGTCACTCCGGTTGTAGATCAGATCGGTTCCGTTTTTCAGGTCACAATGATAGCTTCGCTTTGTATCATTGTCAATCAGAATTGCCGGAAACCGATGAAAAAAGTATGGTCGGGCGGAATCGCTGCTTTGGTCGTGCTTTATTATGCAGGCTGGTGTTTTTATTATAGCGGAAGCGCATCTCCGATCGTGATCTTAGATTTATGTATCGCGCCGTGTCTCGCGTTCGTATTATTTTCAGCAGTAAGAAAAAATGCAGCTGCTTTTCTGTCTGCGGCGATATTTATGATATGCCATGTTTTATTTGGCGTTGTGAATTTTATGATGTAATGCCGCTGGTTTGACAATTGTGCTGCGGTTTTCGTTGATGTTACCGGGATGGCGAACTGATAAGCGTCGCCGTCTTCGCGGATGGATTTATCGTTTTTGCTGATGTTACTGGGATAGCGAAAGGATAGAGTTGCGCATGCTTTGTCTAATTTTCCCAAAATCATCTTGACGTATCCTACAAGTTTTTGTATAATCAGCACAAAGCATACATTCTTTGACGGATACGCTCAGGGCTGTCTTATGCGCTTCTGAAATTTACGCGGCGTTCGGTAGGGATACCGTGTTCCGAACGCGATCAGCCAATCTTGGAGCAATCCGTGTCAGACGGCATTCTGCCGCTTCTTAAAAGATGGGAAATTTCGTGACCTGTGAAGATTGCGCAGCAATTCTTCGAAAGGACGCGAAGCATCCTTTTAATGTCTATCAAAACAGGCATTCTTTTGTAATCTATGCTTTTATCCACAACAACTTAGAAAGGCATAGTGCACGAAAGAAAAAGAGGCGGGCAGTCTCCTGTTTTCCTGCACTATGGGAACAGGAGGAAACGAATGAGAAATGTAAGGAAACTGGAAGAACTGAACTTAGTAGATGACTTTCTGGCAAACAGCCTGACAAGTCATGCGGTGTACGGGGAGCCTGCGGCGCGGTGCATCCTCGAATGCATCTTAGGCAGGAAGATCGGAAAGCTGAAAGTCACCCCACAGCGCGCCGTGCCGGGGGAGGATACGGACAAGCACGGTATCCGAATGGATGTGTATCTTGACGAGGAAGACGGAGAACTCTTTGACCTGGAGCCGGATAACAACGACGGAGAGAATGACGTTGCGTCGCTCCCGAAACGGGTGCGGTTCTACCATGCAAAGCTGGATGCGGGCTGTCTGAAAACGGGTGTGGAGTATGCGGAGTTGCGGAATGTCATCGTGATCTTTATCACGACGTATGATCCGTTTGGCTTGGACCGGATGGTCTACACGGTCAAGAGCGGGTGTATCGAGGTGCCCGAACTGCCGTATGAGGACGGGGCGCGGACCATTTTCCTTTATACGAAGGGAACTGAAGGAGATCCGCCGGAGGAACTGCGTGAACTTCTATATTACATGGAACACACGTCGAAAGAGAATGCCAGAACAGAACGTTTGCAAGAGCTGCACGAAATGGTGACGGCGGTGAAGCGTGACGGAGAGGTGGGACTTGCCTATATGAAAAGTTATGAGATCGAACAGCGGCGATGGAAAGAGGGACTTGCAGAGGGACGGGTGCAGGGCATGCTTCAGGCGAAGATCAGCGACATTCTCGATCTGCTTCACGAGCTGGGCGATGTTCCGCCCTCCCTGCAGGAAACAATTTCCGCACAGGAAGATGAAGGAACCCTGCGTATATGGCTGAAGCTGGCGGCGAAGGCGGAGAGCATCGAGGAGTTTGCTGCGTTGATAAAGAAGTAAAATGTGGTTAAGAAACCGAACCGTCTTTTTTGTTGCTTTTACAGGTCATATCCTGTAAAATAGAACCAGTGTAACAAAAAGTTGGGGAATGGCAAAGGACGGGGTATGGGTACGATAAAAAACAGCGGGCGGAGCGGTCTGCCGATGGAAGAGATCGTTGATAAAAATGTATTGAACCGGATACAGGAAAGTTTTTGCAGCGTTGCCAATATTTATTCGCTGATCATGGATGATAAAGGACGCATGTTGACGGAGATGACGGGTGATGAGACGGATGTCCGCCTGTTGTATGAGAAACTCGGTCAGGATGCGTTTTTTCGTGTTTATGACAGAGTGGCAGGCAATTCATTGGAAGAGCAGGTTGTGGAACGCACTGCTTATGAAAATGTGAGACTGGCGGCATTTCAGGTGCGCGTCAGAGCCAACTTCGTGCTAAACTGGGTCATATGCGCCGTGTTCGAGGCGCCTGCGCAGCCGGCGGACAAAGCGGACGGCGTACAAGGGAAGTCTGCGCAGCCGGCGGACAAAGCGGACGGCGTACAAGGGAAGTCTGCGCAGCCGGCGGACGAAGCGGACGGCATGCAGGGGACATCTGTGCAGTATACGGAAAATGCAGGCGACGGTTCAGACGCGGCTGCCGATCCGCAGCCACAGTTTCTCACCGGCGTCAAACGATACACACAGGAGCAGCGTTTCTATGATACGCTGGATCTGATGCGCATGACCGCAAGGCGGATGCTTTCGACAAAAAACACACTTGCCAACACGGAGGCGGAGCGGCTGAGAGCCGCGGCGGACAATGAAAATATGAGCAGCCTCCTAAAGCGGGCGGAGGCGATGACGGCGATCGTGCAGCTCTTGGGGAGCGACGACGCGGCGGAGATCCTGTTCGGACGGCTTCTCGGCATCGTCGGGGAATATCTCCGCATCAGCAGCGCGCAGATCTTTATTTTGCATGAAAACGGGGAGACGATGGACGTTCTCGCCGAATGGTGCATGCCGGGCGTTTATTCTATTTTTGAAAAAACAAAAAATATCAAACGCTCTCCGCTGCTCGCCGGTGAGCGGACGAATGTGATCTCCTCGAATACCGCATGCAGCGCGGAGGAAAAGCGGCTGATGGAGGAGGCGCACATCCGCGCAATGGTGACATTCCCGCTCATGGTGGACGGGAGGATCGATATGTATGCCGCGTTTCAGGAATGTCAGCGCGAACGCCAGTGGAGTCTGGAGGAGATCCGCTTTCTGAATGACGCCGTGCAGGTCGTGCAGAGCATTTTAGTAAAGAGGATGCAGGAAAATTCCCTTATCAGCTCCCATACTTCCCTGGAAGCGATCCTTGATCATGTCGGGTGCGCGATCAGCGTGCGTGATGAGGAGAGCGGCACGATGCTCTTTGTCAACCGGACATGGAAAACAACGTTTGACTTACAGGCGGGCAGCAGCATCCGCCGCAGATTAAAAGAGGCGCAGAAAGGGGAAAAATTAGAATTTTATAACGAGGCCGACGGCAAGCATTACGACCTGTATGCAACGCAGATTTTATGGGTGGACGGAAGACGGGCGGCGCTGCTTGCAGCCTACGATATTACGGAGAAAAAGCGATACCAGAAAAAGATCGAGCAGCTTGCCTTCACGGATCATCTGACGGGACTGTATAACCGGCTGTGCTGTGAGCGCGACCTTGCCGTGCAGATCGACGCGGCGCAGAATGCGAAACGGCGCGGCGCACTGCTGTATCTCGACCTTGATGATTTTAAGCATATCAACGACGGACTCGGTCATCAGTACGGCGATGAATTATTAAAAGAAATCGCGCGCAGCTTAACGCGCATTGAGGAGATTCATGAGAACTGCTATCGGATGGGCGGGGACGAGTTTGTCGTGATCGTGCCGACGGATGAGTATCCGCGTCTTACGATGATCCTTGAAAAAATAACAGCTGTTTTTGCAAAATCGTGGTTCTTAAAAAACAGCGACTATTATTGTACGATGAGCATGGGCGTCGTCACGTTCCCGGACGAGGGCAGGGACGTGGACGAACTGATCAGCAAAGCGGATATGGCGATGTATGAAGCAAAGCGCGGGGGCAAGAACCGTATTGTGGAATACACGGAGGAGATGGAGAGCGGATCGGGCAAGCGCCTGAATATGGAAAAGAACATGCGCGATGCGGCGATGCGCGGCTGCAGTGACTTCGAGATCTACTATCAGCCGATCGTGGACATCAGCCTTGCGGGACATCCCTGCACGGGCGCGGAGGCGCTGCTTCGCTGGAACTCGCCGGAGCTGGGCTTTATCCCGCCTTCCGATTTTATCCCGCTTGCCGAGTATCTGGGACTGATCAATCCGATCGGGAGCCATGTGCTCCGCGAAGCGTGCAAGGTGTTAAAAGAATGGAATGATAACGGCTATCCGCATTACAAGATGAACGTCAACCTTTCCGTCGTCCAACTGTTACAAAACGATATTGTAGAGTCTGTGGAAAGCGTCGTAAAGGAATCCGGTATCAATCCGCATAACCTGACGCTGGAGGTGACGGAGAGCCTTGCCATCAACGATATTGAGCGCATGAAAAATATTCTGGGCCGGATCAAGGCGTTAGGCGTGCGCATTGCGCTGGATGATTTCGGAACGGGCTATTCCTCGCTCAATCATATCAAACAGATGCCGCTCGACGTCATCAAGGTGGATCAGACCTTTGTGCGTGACTTAGACAAGGACGCTTACGCGCAGTCGTTTATCAAAATGGTATCCGAACTGGCGGTCTCGATCGGCGTTTCGGTGTGCGTGGAGGGCATTGAGCGGAAAGAGCAGTTGGATGTGCTCGAAGGCATGAAAGTGCGCATGATCCAGGGGTATTATTTCGGAAGACCGATGCCGAAAGAGCAGTTTATGGAGCAATTTTGTACAAAATGAGGAGTTTCTAAGGGGGAGAACAATGGTCACATTAGCGCAGTTAGAGCAGTATGAGCCGATCACGATCCAGTGTCATGACAATCCGGACGGCGATGCGATCGCGTCCGGCTTCGGACTGTATACTTATTTTAAGGAAAAAGGAAAAGACGTCCGGCTGATCTACAGCGGCAGAAATCAGATACGAAAGGCGAACCTAAAGCTGATGCTGTCTCTTTTGGATATTCCGATCAGCTATGTGGAACGGCAGGAGGAGGAACTGCCGGGGCTGCTCATTACCGTGGACTGTCAGTACGGCGCCGGCAACGTGACAAAACTTCCGGCAAAACAGGTCGCGATCATCGACCATCATCAGGTGGAGATCACAGACATTGCAATGAGCAGGATCGAGCCGACGCTGGGGAGCTGCTCGACGCTTGTGTGGAAAATGTTTCATGAGGCGGGGTACCGCGTGACGAGTATGCGGCTCGGCACGGCGCTCTATTACGGACTTTATACGGATACAAGCCAATTGACCGAAGTGTTCAATCCGAACGATATGGATATGCGGGATCAGATCATCCATGATTCGGAGCAGATCCGTCACTTAAAACAGACGAATCTTTCCCTTGAGGAGATGGAGATCGCGGGACTTGCGCTGCTGCGCAGTGTTTATAACGCGGATTATCATTATGCCGTCATCAAGACAAAACCATGCGATCCGAACCTGCTTGGTCTGATCAGTGATTTTTTGATCCAGGTTGCGGAGATCAATTCGTGTATTGTCTATAACGAGCAGGATGACGGCTACAAGCTTTCCGTGAGGAGCTGCAGCAAGGAAGTCCACGCAAACGACATCGCCGCTTATGTGACGGAGGGAATCGGTTCGGGCGGCGGCCATATCGACAAGGCGGGCGGCTTTATTAACCGGAAGCTCTATGAAAAGCAGTATCCGACGCTGCACACACAGGCGTTCATGGGAAGCCGCATGGCGGAATTTTTTGACAATAATCAGACGATCTACGCGGCGGACGGCGATCTGGACTTAAGCGATATGCGGGAATACTGCCGCAAATCGGTTGCGCTTGGGTATGTGAATCCGCTTGATATTTTCCCGCTCGGCACGCCTGTGACGATCCGTTCCATGGCGGGTGACTTAAAACATCTGATCGACGGGGAGCACTATATCATGGTCGGGATGCGCGGCGAGGTTTACCTGCGCTGCAAGGAGCAGTTCCTGAATCAGAACAGCATGGTGCGCGGACGCTTTAAGCTGCCTGCAATCTTAGAGTACGACCCGGTCATCCGGAACGACCGCGACGGCAGCGTGCGCAGGCTGATCGATTACGCCGGGAGCTGCGTGAGCATCGGCGATATTCGCGTGTATGCAAAGAAGCTGAAAAAAACCGTGAAGATTTTTCCGGCGAACGACGAGGGGCATGTCATATTCGGTAAGCCCGGAGATTATCTTTGCGTGCGAAAAGATGATCCGCAGGATGTGTTTGTAGTGGAAAAGGAGCAGTTTACCCTCCTCTATCATCGGGCGGGCAGGGTGTCCGGAAGCAGAGGATGAGGATTTTTGCGGGTTGTTGATTATTTCCCTGGTTTGTGCTATGATGCTACAGAAGAGAATGTTTTGGCATACGACCGTGTGCGGGAACATGGCTTGCATCGAGGATGCCTGCGGCAGAAAGCTGCAAACTTCGGAAAGGCATGGTTACGGAAATGGAAGACGCGAAGGAAACGGGAAGCAGAAATTTTATTGAGGCGGAGATTGATAAAGACCTGGCGGAAGGCGTATACGATACGGTGCATACGCGGTTTCCGCCGGAGCCGAACGGGTATCTGCACATCGGACACGCAAAGAGCATTTTATTAAACTATGGTCTGGCAAAAAAATACCACGGCAAGTTCAATCTTCGTTTTGACGATACGAATCCGACAAAGGAAAAAACGGAATTTGTGGAATCCATTAAGCAGGATGTGGCATGGCTCGGCGCAGACTGGGAGGAACGGCTTTTATTCGCCTCCGACTATTTTGAGCAGATGTACGAGGCGGCGGTCAAGCTGATCCGCAAGGGGAAGGCGTATGTGTCCGACTTAACGGCGGATGAGGTGCGCGAGTACCGCGGCACGCTGACGGAGCCGGGAAGAGACGATCCGAACAGGGAACGGAGCATGGAGGAAAACCTTGCGCTGTTTGAGAATATGAAAAACGGCAGGTTTGCGGACGGGGAAAAGACGCTGCGCGCTAAGATTGATATGGCGTCGCCGAATATCAACATGCGCGATCCCGTCATTTACCGCGTGGCGCATATGACGCATCACAATACGGGAGACCGCTGGTGCATTTATCCGATGTATGATTTTGCACATCCGATCGAGGACGCGGTCGAGGGCATCACGCATTCCATCTGTACGCTGGAGTTTGAGGATCACAGACCGCTTTATGACTGGGTCGTGCGGGAGCTGGAATATGAGGTGCCGCCGAGACAGATCGAGTTTTCCAAAATGTATTTAACAAATGTCGTGACCGGAAAGCGCTATATTAAGAAGCTGGTCGAGGACGGCATTGTGGACGGATGGGACGATCCGCGCCTCGTGTCGATCGCGGCGCTGAGAAGAAGAGGGTTTACACCGCAGTCCATCCAGAAATTCGTGGAGCTGTGCGGCGTGTCAAAGAGCCAGTCCTCCGTCGATTATGCGATGCTGGAGTACTGTATCCGTGAGGACTTAAAGTGCAGCCGCCCGCGCGTGATGGCGGTGCTCGATCCGATCCGGCTCGTGATCGACAATTATCCCGAAGGGCAGACCGAGGAGATTGAGATTCCGAACAACCTAGAGAACGAAGCGCTCGGCACAAGAACGGTTCCGTTTGAGCGGGAGCTCTATATCGACCGTGAGGATTTCATGGAGGAGCCGCCCCGGAAATATTTCCGCATGTTTCCCGGAAACGAGGTGCGCCTGATGAACGCGTATTTTGTGAAATGCACGGGCTTTGAGAAAGATGCGGACGGGAAAGTCACAACTGTTCATGCGCAGTATGATCCGGCGTCAAAGGGCGGGAACAGTCCCGACGGCAGAAAAGTGAAAGGGACGATCCACTGGGTACCGTGCCATGCGGCGGTTCCGGTTGAAATTCGTTTGTATGAAAATATTGTCGATGAGGAAAAAGGGGTATATAATGAAGAAGACGGCTCCCTGAACCTGAATCCGGATTCCCTGAAAGTGCTGAAGAACGCATATGTGGAGCCTGCAGTAAAGGGCGCGAAGGCATATGAGAGCTTCCAGTTTGTCAGACAGGGTTATTTCTGTGTGGATTACAAGGATTCCAAGGAGGGAGCGCTCGTCTTTAACCGTATCGTATCGTTAAAGAGTTCCTTTGTGCTGCCGAAGGCATAGGGGAACGACGGCATTTTTGTGGACACGGGGATACCGGTGTGCCGTGCGATCCGGCATCAAGGAGTGGACAGCGGAAGTTGGAAAATAGTAAGAGTGAAGTGGAGGTAGCGCAGTGGGATTATTAGACGGATTGGGACAGTTTGGTTTAGACGGTCTCGAAGGAATGAATGTTTACGAAACGCAGGCGGGGGCAAAGGGACAGGATGCAGCCCAGGAGGCGCCGAAAGCACCGCAGGAACAGGACTTTTTATTTGACAAGTCTTTCCAGTGCCCGCTCTGCGATCACGAGTTTAAGGCGAGGACGGTCAAGATCGGGAAAGCGAAGCTGGTCGGAACGGACCTTGATCTTCGCCCGAAGTATGAGAATATCGATATGTTAAAATATGACGTGATCCTCTGTCCGAACTGCGGTTACGCGGCGTTAAGCCGCTACTTCAAGTTCCTGACGGCAGTACAGGCGACAAAGATCAAAGAGACGATCTCGAAGTCTTTTAAGCCGCAGAAAGAAGTAAAAGAGATCTATACCTACGACGAGGCATTGGAGCGCTACAAGCTGACGCTCGCAAACGCGATCGTGAAGCTGGCAAAGCCGAGCGAGAAAGCGTACATATGCTTAAAGACCGCATGGCTTCTGCGCGGACAGGCGGAGCATCTCGATCCGTCGGAGCCCGACTATGCAAAGAAAAAAGAGCAGGTCGAGACGGAGGAAAATGAATTTTTACGGAATGCGCTGGAGGGATTTTTGGCGGCAAGACAGACCGAGGGCTATCCGATGTGCGGCATGGATGAATCCACGGTGGACTATCTGATTGCCGTAACGGCAATGCGCTTCGAGCAGTTTGACGTTTCCAGCAAACTGGTGTCAGGCATCATTGTTTCCACAGGAGCAAACCCGCGCATGAAGGAAAAGGCAAGAGACTTAAGAGAGATGCTGATGACAAAGATCAAAGAACAACAGAAGAAGCGATGAAGGAATTGACTTTATTTTTAGAGCAGGATAGCAAGAGAAAGCTCTATGAACAGATTTATGATTATATGGTAACAGAAATCAGGGCAGGGAGGCTTCTCGTTGGCGAGAGGCTTCCCTCGACGCGTTCTTTGGCGGAATTTCTGTCGATTTCAAGGAGTACCGTGGATCTGGCATATGATCAGCTGCGGGCGGAAGGGTATATCGAGGCGCGCCCTTACCGCGGGTACTTTGTCTGCCACATAGACAATCTTGTCCGCATTGAGCCGGAGCAGGAGCGTGAGGAAAAGCCGGAGCAGGCAGAAAAGGAACCGTTTCAGATTGATTTTTCACCGAATGGCGTGGATATGTCCCAGTTTCCGTTCGACACATGGAGAAGGATCACGCGGAACACGCTAAATGACGACCGGCTGGAGCTTTTTTTGCCGGGGCAGCCGCAGGGCGATCCCAGCCTTCGTCACACGATTGCGCGCTATCTGCACAGCGCGCGGGGCGTAAAGTGCGAGCCGTCGCAGATCATCATTGGCGCGGGAAACGATTATCTGCTTATGCTGCTGCGTTATCTCATCGGCGAGGGACGCACGGTCGCGATGGAAAATCCGACGTATCAGCGGGCATACCGCCTCTTTTTAGCGATGGGATTTCGGATGCGTGTGATCGGAATGGATGCGCAGGGAATGAGGGCGGACGAGCTTGCGGCGTCGGAGGCGGACGTTGCCTATGTCATGCCGTCCCATCAGTATCCGACGGGTGTGATCATGCCGATCGGACGGCGCGCGGAGCTGCTGCGCTGGGCGGCGGAAAAAGAAGGACGCTATGTGATCGAGGACGATTATGACAGCGAGTTTCGTTACCGCGGTAAGCCGATCCCGTCCATGCAGGCGTCCGACCATAACGGGCGCGTCATCTATATCGGTACGTTTTCCAAGGCGATCGCGCCGGCGATCCGTATCAGCTACATGGTGCTTCCGGAGGAACTCATGGAGCGGTTTCACTTACAATGCGGTTTTTTGTCGTCCACGGTTTCCCGTATCGATCAGGCGACTTTGAATGAATTTATCGGGAACGGTTATTTTGAGCGGTACCTGAATAAGATGCGAAAATATTACCGGCAGAAGCATGATATGATGCTGAGCACGATCAGGCGCTGGGCGCCCGATTTTGTCGTTTCCGGAGAACATGCGGGGATGCATCTTCTGGTGACGGCAAACAATGGCTTAAGCGCCAGTGAAATGAAGCTGCGCGCGGCGACCATGGGAATCCGCGTCTATACCTTAAAAGAACTGACGGTGAGAGAGGAGCGCATCGGACTTCCGGCAGGTCTGCCTGTTGACCGCACGGTCGTCATGGGGTTCGGCGGGCTGAAAGCGGACCAGCTTCGCGCGGGACTCAGAGTTTTGCGCAGATGTTGGAAAAATTCGTAAGCAAAAAGGACGCCGGTGAATATCGGAAAGCGCACAGGGCGCAGGCATTATAAAACGGCATGAAAAAGCGCATAGGGCGCAGGCATTATAAAACGGCATAAAAAGACACATGGGGCGCAGGCATTGTCAAAAAGTATGAAAAAAGAATTGCGGTATGTGCAATTCTTTTTTCATACGGAACGCTATTGTTAAGCCTCGGCGGGATTTCCTTTTTCATCATTAAAAAGCTCTTCCGTTTTTTCCACGGTCTCGGAAGTGATGCTGGAAAGGGTATCTTTCACGGAATCTGCGGCTTCCTTCACGTCTTCCTTTGCCTGACTTAAGTCAACATAGGAGCGATCGTCGGAAGAATCCGTATTCTTGTCGGTATCCTCGTCAAGATCCTCGCTGAAATCATCAAAATCATCGAAGTCATCTGCGGAATCCTCATCGGGAGAATTCTTTTTCTTCATAAAATAGTATGCGCCTGCTGCGGCAGAAGCGGCAGCGGCGGAGAACAACAGGAACTTACCAAACTTTTTTGCCATAATGGACTCCTTTCAAATTTCGACGGGAATGTTCTCAACTCTTGTGCTTTTTCCATTTTAATACATTTGAAACAATCTCACAAGTCATTATATGCAAAAAAATCGTTGCTTAAACCGATCTTTTGGAATTTTGTCCGCCGGGGACAATTTTACTATTTTTTATCCGAAATATTCTACAATTTTGTACACAGAAAATCTTTCCGGAACGGTTGTGATACGTCTTCAAATGTGATATGATAGTTTTCGACTCTCTCAGTCAAAATATGTCGGATCTTGACGGCGTGTTCCGGCAGAGTCAAACAGGGACATGGCGGACTGCATCAGAATGGAAGAACAGTATGAATGAAAAATTTTGGGATATGAAAAAAGAAAAGCAGGACAGGATCATGAACGCGGCGATCGGCGTGTTTGCCACACAGGGTTATGCCCATGCGAGCACGGACGAGATCGTAAAGCGCGCCGAGATCAGTAAGGGACTGCTGTTTCATTATTTTATCAGTAAGCAGGGATTATATGATTTTCTGTATGACTATTTCAGTCGCTTTATGAGGCTGGAGCTTTCCGGCGTCGCCGCAAGGGAGCGGGAAGGGTTCTTTGAACGCTGTATCGCCATTGAGTCGGGACGGATGCAGGCAATGAAGCAGTATCCGTTTATCCAGTGCTTTTTGACCGCAGCGGACGATGAGGATGCGGAATTGATCGGCGGAAGTTTTGGTGAGCTTCGCGGTCAATATCATGAATTTTGCGAAACACTATATATAGGAAGAGAGTGTTACAGCGAACGCTTCGCAGAGTATTATGATATGTGGAGAAACGTGGAGCGGGATGTGTCACAGGGAGCTGTGCGGAGGAATACGATAAACGGGGAGCTTCATATCAAAGAGTATTTTCAGGAAGTGACCGGGGTTTATGAGCTGCTCGCAAGCCGGGTGACGGAGAGTGCGATCTTTGCGGAAGAGGCTGAAGATACAGAGGCATCGCTGGGCGTTGCGCTGTAATGTAGGAGAAGCGGGTGCGGATGCAGAGGGTACGAAAGGACCACAAAAACGATAATTTTTCGAAAAAGTGATCTTTTTTTTGAAAATGGAAAAAATTGTACTAAGAAAAATACTTTACAATTGAGAGAAAATGTTATATAACTTCTACAATATCTAGTGTAATTGTTGTTTTATGTCAGAAAGGAAGGACAGAAATGGTAACGAGGAAGATTTCAATGACACCTCAAGATGTGAAGCACTTTGTGAATGTTGCAGCGAAATGCGATTTTGATATTGATATTTCCAACCGCAGCTTTGCGGTGGATGCAAAATCGATTGTTGGTGTGCTGGGTCTGGATTTTGGGAGCCCGCTCTACGTCAGCTATGATGGTTATAATGAAGAATTGGAGAAGCTGATGTGCACCCTTGCCTGTGCCTCATAAGGAGCACGGCGGTAACAGGATTGTATGAGGTGGAACGCCCCGTTTGGGAAAAAGCATGCTGTCGTTCTATTTGCGTAACGACGGATACCATGCTATCATATTCCTAAACGGGGTGTTTTTTTATGCAGAATCATATTTCAGTCAGAAGTCTGGTAGAGTTTTTACTGCGGGGCGGAGATATTGACAACCGCCATGCGGCGCAGGATCAGAACGCCATGCAGGCGGGCAGCCGCATTCATCGGGAAATTCAGCGCAGTATGGGACCGGAGTACCGTGCGGAGGTCAGTCTTTCCCACACGGTTTCTTTGGAGCGCTATGAACTTGTCATCGAGGGCAGAGCGGACGGCATTTTTGTGAAGGACGGCAATGTGACCGTGGATGAGATCAAGGGAACCTATCGGGGGCTTCCGAAGATCAAGGAACCGATCCCGGTTCATCTGGCGCAGGCAAAATGCTATGCCTATATTTATGCGCGGCAGCAGGCACTTTCGGAAATCCATGTGCGGATGACGTACTGCCATTTGGAAACGGAGGCGGTGAAGTATTTTGAGGAGGCGTATTCCTTTGAGGAGCTGTCGCTGTGGTTTGAGGCGCTGATCGCGGAGTACCGCAAGTGGTCGGATTACCGCATGGACTGGCTGGAAAAAAGAAACGCCGCCTTAAAAGAGCTGGCGTTTCCGTTTCCGTACCGCGAGGGGCAGAAAGAGCTTGTCACCTATGTGTACCAGACGATTTATCATAAGAGAAAACTGTTCATCGAGGCGCCGACCGGCGTGGGAAAGACGATCTCCACGATGTATCCGGCGCTCAAGGCGCTTGGCGAGGGGCGGGCGGACAGGCTGTTTTATCTGACGGCAAAAACGATCACGAGGACGGTTGCGGACGATACGCTGCGGCTGCTTTCGGAGCGTGGCATGTGCCTGAAACGTGTTCTTTTAACGGCAAAAGAAAAAATCTGCCCGCAGGCGGAGACGGTCTGCAATCCGGAAGCATGCCCGTATGCAAAGGGGCATTTTGACAGGATCAACGACTGTTTGTATGACTGCCTGACAAAAGAGGACAGTTTTACGCGGGAGGTCATTGAGCGCTATGCCGAGGCGTACCGGGTGTGCCCGTTTGAGATGAGTCTGGATATGAGCCTGTTTTCGGACGCCGTGATCTGCGATTATAATTATGTGTTTGATCCGCATGTGTATCTCAAGCGTTTTTTTGCGGAGGGAAATACGGAGCGGTATTTGTTTTTGATCGATGAGGCGCATAATTTAGTGGAGCGCGGCAGGGAAATGTACAGCGCCGTCTTGTATAAAGAAGATTTTCTGAAGTTGAAAGGCGTAGTCAGAGGCATCCTGCATGAGGACGGAGAGAAGGAGGTGTCCGCCGCGCGGAAAGCGTCTGCCGCGCTGCTTCTTGCGCCGCATCATGCGGCGCAGCTCCATGAGATTTCGCGTCTGCTGGACCGTTGTAACAAGGAGCTGCTCGCGCGCAAGCGGGAGTGTGAGGGATGTGTGACAAATCCGGAGCTTGACAGCTTGATACTCACACTGAACCGATTGTCCGAGGCGATGAGCAAATATTTGGAAAATACCGATTCGGGCGCCATGCCCGGACGGGAAGAAATTTTGGATTTCTATTTTGAGGTTTCTCATTTTTTAATGATTGCGGAGCTTGTGGACGAACATTATGTACCGTATATGCAGTCGGACGAGGAGGGGCGTTTTCTGGTAAAATTGTTCTGCGTCGATCCGTCGCGTAACTTACAGGAGTGCATGGGACGCGCCGTGAGCAGCGTGCTTTTTTCGGCGACGATGCTTCCGATCCAATATTATAAGAAGCTGCTCGGCGGGACGGAGGAAGATTATGAGGTCTACGCGGGCTCAACGTTCGATGACAGAAAACGCGGGATCTATATTGCCGATGATGTGACGAGCAAATATACGCGCCGGGGCGAGGACGAATACCGGCGGGTTGCGAAGTATGTCCGGCGGATCGTGGACTGCCGTTACGGGAATTATATGATTTTTTTCCCGTCCCATCAGTTTCTGCGGCAGGTGTACGAAATCTTTATCAAAGAAGAATATGATGAAACGTATATGGACTGCATCGTGCAGGAAGGAACGATGGACGAGCGCGCCAGGGAGGCGTTTCTTGCACGGTTTTCGGGCGCGGGAGAGCAGGCGGAAGAGAGGGCGCAGGCGTTAGCGGACGGGAAGCAGGCGGAGGAGAAGGCGCAGGCGTTAGCGGACGAGAAGGCGGAAAGCGGCGCGCCGGGGGGCGGACAGCAGGCGGTGGCAGCACCGGCGCCGGAGGCGGACGTTGACCGCTGTCTGATCGGATTCTGCGTGCTTGGCGGGTTGTTTGGAGAGGGGATCGACTTAAAAAGAGATGCGCTGATCGGCGTGGTGATCGTCGGGACCGGACTGCCGCAGGTCTGTGCGGAGCGCGCGATCTTAAAGGATTATTTTGACGGGGACGGCGGCGTCGGCTTTGATTATGCCTATCGGTATCCGGGCATGAATAAAGTATTGCAGGCGGCGGGGCGCGTCATCCGGACTGCGGAAGACGTCGGGATCGTCGCGCTGCTCGATTATCGTTTTTGCCGTCCCGAATACCGCGCGATGTTTCCGCGCGAATGGAAAAGCTATGAACAGGTGCGGCTTGACACGATTGGTAGACGGATCGAGCGGTTTTGGGACGAGTGGCTTTGAGAAAGAAAAGCTGTCGCTTATTTCAGCATCGCGATCTCTTCCTTATAAGGAGGAAGCGTCTGTTTTGGATTTTCCGGGTCGGGGCGGTAAGGCGTTTCCAGAATCTTTGGCACGGTTAAAAAATCAGGGTGGTGCACGATGGCGTACAGCGCGTCAAAGCCGATGAACCCTTCCCCGATATTGGCGTGGCGGTCTTTGTGGCTGCCGCGCTCGTTTTTGCTGTCGTTGATATGGAACACGGCGATCTGATCCTTGCCGAGCAGCCGGTCAAACTGTCCGATCACGCCGTCGAAATCGTGAACGACGTCATAGCCGGCGTCATGGACATGACAGGTATCAAAGCAGACGCGCAGCCGGTCGTTTTCCGGCACGCCGTCATAGATCGCGGCAAGCTCCTCGAAGCTTCTGCCGATCTCGGAGCCTTTTCCCGCCATCGTCTCCAAGGCGATCGTGCAGTCGGGGCAGGCGGAGAGCACTTCGTGAAGTCCTTTGACGATGCTGCGGATGCCGGCATCCCCGCCTGCGCCGACATGCGCGCCCGGATGAAGGATCAGCGTGTGCGCACCCATGGCGGCGCTTCTTTGAAGCTCTAGGGTCAAAAAAGAAACGGCAAGTTCATAGGTTTCCGGCTTTACGGTGTTGGCAAGGTTGATGATGTAGGGCGCGTGGATGACGACGGTTTCAATGCCGTGCGCGCGCAGATAATCCCAGCCCTCGGCGATTTTTAAGTCCGAGAGCGGTCTGCGCAGGGTGTTCTGCGGCGCGCCGGTGTAGAGCATCAGCGTGTTGGCGTCATAGGAAACGGCTTCTTTTGCAGAGCCGAGAAAAAAATCAGGGGCGTTCATGCCCACATGGGAACCGAGTAAGATCATGGGAAATCTCCTTTTCGTAAGATTTTATCAAAGTCTGTATGGAATAAAGATCATGCGTTATTTTTTATCCGTGCAATCTCTTTGCCGGTGGAAGAATGGGCGACGCGCATGCATTCTCGCTTATTTGATTGTATCACTGCATGCATATGGATGCAAGACGCGGGGCGCGCTTTATGCGCCTGCGGAACGTGTTCGTATGCCTGCGGAACTGCTCATACGCCGGAACGTGTTCATGCGCCTGCGGGTACAGATATGCGTCCGTCTTTCAGGCGGAGTATGCCGTCGTAGCGATCCGTGCAGGAGGTGCTCAGCTTATGCGAGACAAACAGACAGGTCACGTCCCGAAGACCCAGAATCAGCGTTTCAATCTTCTCCGCCATATCGTTGTCCAAAGCAGAGGTCGCCTCGTCGAACAACAGGATTTTTTTGTCGTGATAGAGCGCTCTGGCAATGGCGATCCGCTGCCGCTCCCCGCCGGAGAAATTTGAACCGTTTTCGCCCACGATTGTCTGTATACCTTGATCTGTCCGCGCTAAGACCGCTTCCAGCCCGGATTCCCGGATAGCTCTGCGAAGGCGAGCTGCATCGGGCTTGGAATAAAAACAGATGTTATGCTCAATTGTATCGTTAAAAAGAAACACTTCCTGCCCTACATAGGCACAGTTCTTAAAAAAACATCTGTACTCTTTCAAATCTGTTCCGTCAACAAGAATCTGTCCTTCATAGCCGGAATAATACTGCATGAGCAGCTTGAGAAGCGTGGATTTGCCGCTGCCGCTTGAGCCGGTCAGCGCATACTTTTTGCCCCGTTCCAATGTGAGATCCAAATGTGTGAGCACCGGCTTCTTCTCGTAGGAAAAAGAAACGTCCCGAAATACGATTTCATGTGCTTCGCTTTGCGCAGTACCACAGGAAAACACGTCGGCATGTTCTTTGATGAGTTCCATGGTTTTTTCTGAAATCGGGCGGATGGACGTAAACATTCCGAATATGGCGCTCATCTGTGAAGCGGGCGTGATGACCTGTCCCGATAACTGCGTGACGGCGACGATGCTGCCCAAGGTGACATATCCTTTTGCCGCTAAGAAGCCGGCAAAAAGCATGATCAGAAATTGTGTCAGAATGGACGCCGTATTGGCGGTTCCCTGCAGCTTGGCAATTTCACAATCGCGGCGATATTTGGAAAACTCGGATTTTTGCAGGCGCGTCCGGTGACGGGCGCGCATTTGTTCCTCAATCGCGTAATTTTTAATCAGTGTGTGTCCATCCAAAATTTCGTTTACTTCTGTTTGATAATCCGCTGCACATTCCGCCGCATCTGACTGCGCGGCGGATAATCGTTTTGCAAAGAGTTTGGGAATCACGGTCGGGATGCAGGTACATGCCAGAGAAAAGAGCGCGATGACCGGGTTTGTTACGATCAGCACAGCGGCGGCAAGAACCATTGTCAGGATGGAGTCATAGACCGTGAAAAGGTTTTTGAAGTAGTTTTCCTCTATGAGATTCATGTTGTGATTGAGCAGGGAGACGTAGTTCCCTTTTGCTTCCGTCTGGTAAGAGGCGATGTCTTTTGACAGGATCGCGGACATCACATCGGCTTTTAAGGCGGTCATGGCGTTCGTGATACAGCGGCTTTTCTGCCGGGCGGCGCCAAACACGACGAGTCCCAGAAGGACGGCATAGCCGATGCAGAGCAGAAGGAGCTTTGCAAGCGGCGCGGTGTTCCCCGTCCGGATGCTGTCGGATACGGTATCGATCAGGATACTCAACAGGACTGCCACAAAAACGACGAGCAGCGTTTGGACGGTCTGCAGGAGTAAGGAGAATACAAAGCGCATGTTATTTTTATGGGTAAGATAAGATTTCATGATAGAGACCTCCCTTGTTTTTGGTGATAGGAATTTTCGTAATAAAGACTTTCGCGGAGCGGAAGTCTTTTTTTGCCCTGTTTGCAAATAGGATGGTCTCATTATATCGGACGTTGTGATGAAAAAACATATCGGATGATGTAAATTTTTGGATGACATAGATTTTTTGAGGGATGACACAGATTTTTGGGGGATAACGCGGAGTTTTCAAGGGGGATCCTGCTGCATTTCCCGGTATAGACCGTCCATCAGCGCCGTGAAAGAAGTTTTTCCCTGTAACTGCATAAATGGATAGATGACGGAGAGAAGTTTTTGACACTCCTCAGACTGTCCCAGCCGGAGCAGCGCCTCCGCCTTAAAAAAATGAAGCTCAGCAAAGAAAGGCTGATGCCGCGATTCTTTGCTGATCGCGATCGCCTGCTCGCAGACATGAAGCGCGCCGTCGTAATCTTTTTCCAACTCCAGCAGCTGGGATAAATTGATCATGGCGTTTAAGAGCAGCTCCGGATCATTCTGAAAAGAGGATTTATGCCGGATCAGGTGGTCGCTTAATGTTTTTGCGAGCGCTGTCGCCTGCCCGGTCTCTCCATGATAGAAGTAAGCGGCGCAGAGCACGTTTAACAGATTGGCTTCACGGACGGTCAGCGGTACGTCGGAAAACTGTGTAAAAGAAAAATTCTTTTTGGTAAGTGCAAGCCCGCATTTGAGCTCTTTAATGATCTCATCCGTGGAGGGCGTGCCGGTACTTAGCCCGATTGCTGCCTTTAGCAGGATGTAAAGTTGTTTGTTTTGGGCGTCGGTGATGTCTGATTCGTTGATCTGGTTAAGAAGTGCGGCGGCTTTTGTCGAATCACCCGTGTCAAGCTGCTCCGCAACGCGGGACAGCGCCTGTTCGGTTTCCTGGTTCCGCTTTTCACGCGCAATATTGGCGGTGTAATAAAGATCGCTTCCAAGCCGCGCGAGCAGTTGATTGATGATCCTGTCCGAGGGCATCTGCGTTCCGTTTTCAATGCGGGATATAGTGACGTTGGAACAGATTCCGTCCGCCAATTCCTCTTGCGTCATGTTTTGTTCTTTTCTAAGATAACGGATGATCTCTCCGATCGAGTATTTTTCCATGGGAATCCTCCATGCTGTCAAAAGCCTGCGAATTTATGCGGTGTGGCAGGAATCGGCGTGATTGCCGTACAAATAGTTTTCTTTTTATGCGCACTCCGCTTCGCTCCGGCGCGGTACAATGTCTGACGACATTGTACCATATGCACACCCCTGCGCACAATCTGATCTTTAACGGGGATGGAGATTTGCGACAAGGACGGACAGCAGGTTGGCAGATGTACCAGATCACGGTGAGTTAGCCACGACGGACAGTAGGTGACATAATCTGACAACACAAGATATAGTATTGACTGCATCGGACAACCACATGGAGAAAAATGCAGGATGGGAATGCAGAAAATGAATTTACTCTGTGTCATATGACATGTCAGTCGCTGTGGATAACTCTGTGGAAATTGGGGATTTCTGGTGAAAAACGTCACGAGTGTCAGAAAATGATGTGGATAAATGACGACGGATTACACAAAATATTGACGGCAAAATTGCAAACCACATGATATTGTGGATAGGAGTCCCATGTATTGTAATCTTTACATAACTTTGAAAAACACCTGTGATATAATTGTGGACAAACGATACAGAAGAAGGCAAAGAAAGGAGAGGAAAGAAAGGAGAGCGCAATGTGTGACAAACAATGGAAGATCGAACGGTATCGGGAATGGAACCGGCAGACAAAAAAGGGACAGATTGTCCTTGACAACCTATATTATATGCCGTATAGTATTATCACAACAATATTATATGACGTATAATATTGTTGAAAAATATAATAAATAATGTGGAACGTTTTCCTATGCGCTTCGCAATGATCGTTCAGTTTATTTTGGAAGAAAGGAGGCAGATCCATGGTTTTTAATACGGGAGCGGCGCTGCTTGACGCGATTGTGCTGGCGCTGGCGGCAAGGGATGACGAAGGAACATACGGTTACAAGATCACGCAGGATGTGCGGCAGGTGATCGAGTTGTCCGAGTCAACCCTGTATCCGGTCCTGCGCAGACTTCAGCGGGATGACTGCCTTTTGGCGTATGATAAGGAGTTTGCGGGCAGGAACCGGCGCTATTACCGGATCACGGATATTGGCAGGGCAAAGCTGCGCTGGTATGAATTGGAATGGAAAAGCTATGCGAAAAAAATAACGGGTTTATTTGAGGGAGGAACAGGAGATGAATAGAGAGGCTTTTATCCGGCGGCTGCGCGAGCTTCTTGCAGGGCTTCCGCAAAATGAGGCGGCAGAGGCGATCCAGTATTATGAAGATTATTTTGCGGATGCCGGAGAAGAAAACGAGGCAAAGGTCATTGAGGAGCTTGGCAGCCCGGAGAAGGTGGCGGCGAATATCCGCGCAGACTTAGGGATGGCAGGCAGCGGAAGCTATGCGGAAGACAGCGGCAGCGGCGGCTATGCGGGAAACAGCGGCAGCGGCGGCTACACGGGAAACGGCGGAAGTAGCGGCTACGCGGGAAGCAGCAACGGCGAATACACCGGCGGCAGAGGGAACGGCAGTTATGCAGAAAGCGATAGCAGAGGCGGAAGAGCGTATGGCGGAGCCTATGATGGCGGCGATCGCCGTGACGGCATCAGTGACCGCCCCAAAGAAAAGCACACGGCGCTGTGGATAGTGCTGGCGATCGCGACTTTTTACATTTGGCTGCCGCTTCTGTTTGTGGCGGTGATTCTGATCTTTGTGGCGGTCATCGTGGTCTTAGCGCTCTCCTTTGCATTTGGCGTGACAGCATTCGCGCTCGGTGTAGCGGGAATCGCGCTGGTCGGCATAGCGTTTGCGAGGATGTTCATATCTCCTGCAGGCGGGCTGGTACTCCTGGGAGGAGGACTGCTTGCTGTGGGAGTGACAATTTTTTGTATATGGCTGGTGGGAATGCTGTTTGGAAGAGCGCTTCCGTCCTTTTTCAGAGCGATAGGCGCCATGGTTCGGAGGGCACGGAGAAAGAGAGGTGACGCGCGATGAGACGTTCGACAAAAATATGGCTGACCGTGGCGGGAAGTCTGGCTGCGGCGGGACTCCTGCTTTTTACAATCGGTATGTGCATGGGAGGAAATAATCAAGTGAGGGACTGGATAGAAAACGGGGAGCTTTCCTGGGGCTTTGGCGGTTTCTTCTGGGGGAATGGCAGTTCGGTCAAATTCAACGACCGCTATCCGGTTTACGAGGGAACGGAGAGCCGGGCAAGAATCGAGGGAGCCGGACAGGTGGATACCCTGCGTTTTGAGATCAGCGGCGGAAAAGTGGAGCTCAGGGAGTCTGGGGACGACGGGTATTATTTTTCAAGTGAAGATGCCGAAAAGTACCAGTGCTACGCGGAGAACGGCGTTTTAGAACTGAGGGTAAAGGGCAGGTTCGTGGCAGTCAATCAGCGTGTCGAGGATCATGTGATCACACTATGGCTGCCCAAAGATGCGGACTATCGCAAAATCGATCTGGAGCTTGGAGGAGGCGTTTTAGAGATCGGAACGCTTTCCGGACAGGAAATTCTCATCGACGCGGGAGGCGGACGCATTACGGCGGATAAGCTGGCGGGCAGTCAGGTCGCATTGGAGCTCGGAGCTGGCGAGATCACATTGCAAGGTGTGGAGGCGGACCGTTTTGCGATCGACCTAGGCGCGGGCGAGGTGACGGCAGCGGCGCTTTCGGCGCGGGAACTTGACGTAGACATCGGCGCAGGACAGGTCTCTATCGCAGGAGGTGCGGTACAGAATGCCGATTTTTCGGTGGGGATGGGAAAGATTGGTTACAGCGGAGCCATCACGGGCGATCTGGACGCGGAATGCTCAATGGGTGAGATCGATCTGGAATTGACTGGAAACAAGGAAGATCATAACTATGAGGTGGAATGCAGTATGGGCGATATTGAAATAGACGGAAGCTCGGTCAGCGGCATGGCGGCTTCCCGTAAAATGGATTTCGGCGCGGTCAGTGATTTTGACCTGGAATGCAGCATGGGCAGTATCCGTGTGAACTTTACGGATTAAAAAAGAAAGCGGAGTATCCAAGAATTTGGAAAGCGCCTCAGAGTGAGGCGCTTTCTAAATGCCATTTACAAAAATTTTCGAAAACGATGACTTTCTCGAAACTCTATGCTATAATGAACATAAGCGAAAGCGAACGGCAATTGTGGAACGTGGATCGCAAGCCAGAGCGAACAGCAAATGTGGAACGTGAATATAGACCAAAACGAACGGTAAACGGCAAATATTGATCATGAATCGTGGATTCGTGAAATAGTAAATAGTATATAATAAATAGTAAATAGACAAGATCATGATAAGCAGTCTGTGAGACAGTGTGGCAGAGACTTCTTAGTTTACATAAGACTATGCAGAATGGGGGAGAGAAAGGAGCGCGCACCATGGTTTCACCGGAAAAGATTGCTGATTTTTACGCAAAATACAAGAAGAATCTGGAAGCGGAGTCCGAGATCGTCAATGAGCTGTTATTCGCGCAGGATCAGGAGGCATGGGTGGAGAAGCTGAAACGAAAAACCCGCTCCATGCGTTATCTCTATATTGAGAACGAGGCGCTTCTGAATTTGCATGTGCGTCCTTTTTTGGACGAAAATGCCCTGAACGATAAGCTGGCGGCGGAGTTTCTGCATCAGGTACGCGAGGCGGAAAAGGAGAACCGTGAAGACGATCTGGCGTTTAGGGAAGTGGCGGAGACGTTAAGGCGTTATTATCAAAGAAAATATGACGAGTCGGGAAAGCGGGACAGACAGGCGTTTTACGCATACATATGGACGTGCAGTCTGCTTGGCGGCTACTACGACCGAGGTTTTGAAAAGAGCGACGGGGAACAGAGCCTTGCCTGTTACGGCGAGGTAAAAAAGCTGCGCGGACAGTATTTTGAAGTGGAGGACTTTGAGCTGCGCCGGCGCATCATCGATTCGTTCTATCATTATGCGGTGGTAGGTCAGAAATTCTCACTTGTCGATGCGGATGCCCTCATCGGACTGTTGGATGAGGCGCTTTCTTTTTATGAGGATAAAGAAGTACGCGCTTTAGACGGCGGGCATTTTGATTTCGGGGCGCTCTGCCGCAAACTGAAATGCGATACGGTCGGAAACTATCTTGTGACCCATGAGCGCAGGGATCTGACGCGGGAGGTTCTTCTGCGGTGCAGGGAGGTGCTTGGAAAATGCTATGAGGAGCGGCTGTCTGCGAATCCGAATCCCTATGAGATGGAGGATGGCGTATACTGCGGCTACCGACGGTGCCTGTTCTTTTTGGGCGAGATTGATTGTACGGAATATTTAGAAGACTATAAACGGTTTTGCGATTATGTGATCGCGCATGATTCCTTTGACCTTCGGCCGGAGCATGATTTTTGGAACAGCCGTTTATTTCAGGTTGCCAATGTGCATCTGCCCGCCATTATTTCCGCGCTGGCGGAGTATGCGGACGAATATTGCGGGGACGTCGCGATGCGGGAGGCGTGCGTGGCGCAGTATCTGAACGTGCTGCGCAAAATGCCGCGCGCGTGCGGGACGAATTTTGTCAATGAAATGGTATCGGAGTCGCTGCTTTCTATTTTGAGCAGGCTGTCCGATCAGGAAATTGATTTTTCTTTTTTCATCCGATCGACGATATGGCGGGATGAGATGACGCTGATCCATGAGACGCTTGTCGGACAGGTCGCGCGCAGGATCTTAAAGGCAGTCTTTGAGGAAAAACCGGAGCTGCTGATCGGCGAGTTCGGCTGCAGGACGGTCGTGGATGTGCTGGAAAACAGGGAACGTCTGACGCAGTTTGCGAGCAACGCGGCGCAGCTCTTTGACATCGGAAAGATGAAGCTGGCGGGCATTGTCGGCAAGCAGTCGCGCAGATGGACGGAGTGGGAAAAAGAAAAAATGCTCAAGCACCCGCAGTTTGGTTATGAAATGGTCAAAAAAGCGCCGTTTCTCGCGCCGTACGCGGATATTGTGCTCGGACATCATAAGTCCTATGACGGGAAGACGGGGTATCCGCTGGATTTTGACAACACCGCGTCCAAGCATCGCTTTTTTATCGAACTGATCCATATCTGCAGTTTTTTGGAATCGGAAACCGTGCAGATGGGGCATGCAAATACGGAGTCCGGTCTGTTCCGAAAGTGTCTTGACGAGCTGGAGCTGGGCAGCGGCACGCGGTACCAGCCGGAGCTGGTGGAGCTGATTACGGAAGATTCTCCGCTCAAGAAGGATTTATCCTACCTGCTGAGCGCGGGAAGAAGCCGGAGCTATTATGAGATTTACCAGAGCGCGGTGATCGACAGAAACAGGGAGGAGAGCTGCGCGAAAGAGGAGGAAGCCGGCGGGGAGAATGCGCGGGAGGCGTCCGTGATGGAGGATATTCGCGCGCTTCTGACATCGTTTGCGGAGCTGCAGAATATCGGAATTGAGATCATATCGGACGGCGCGCGGCTGTTTTGTACGGGGAACTGTGACGCGGCGCTCAGGGAGCGGCATGAGGCAGCGCTTAAGGGGCTTAGCGGGAGAAATGCGTTTCTTGCCGTTTATGCCGATACGTGGAACGAGGCGCTTTCATCCTGTATTGAGCATCTCGCGGACACCGGCTCGCGTCTGGTCGAGCAGCAGCGGCGGACACAGGAGATCATCCGGCACTATGAGCGTGACCGGGAAAAAAAGGATGTGCTGCTTTATACCATTCAGGAGAGGGATGTGGAGAAGGACAACGTCGTGCGCGTGCTTTCGCGCGACATCATGCTTCTTTTACACGTCGATATGCTGACGGGAAACTGCCGCGTACTCCATCGCGGCGGACAGCGGCTGTTTGACGGGATCCAGAGCGGGCGCTACGAGCAGTTTTTGAAAAATCTGTCGGACATGGTCTTTGAGGAGGACTGGACGATGGTGCGTCCGAAGCTGCGCCTCGATCAACTGTCGCGCACGTTCATGGAGAACGACGGCATCATGAAACAGGAGCTGCGCGTGCGGATGAACCGCAGCTGGAACTGGGTGGATATTTGTTGTACGCAGGCGGCGGAACGCGGCGTCGTGCCGAGCGTGATGCTGGTGACGGTCAGGGATATTCATGAGGGAAAGCAGCGGAGCGAGCAGGTCAATCAGGTGTTGAAGGAGGCTGTGCAGGCGGCGGAGGATGCGAACCGCGCCAAGAGCATCTTTCTTTCTACCATGTCCCATAATATCCGCACGCCGATGAACGGGATCATGGGAATGATCGAAATTGCGCGCAGAAATATGCAGAACGGGCAGGAACTGGAAAACTGCCTAAACAAAATAGAAGATTCGTCCCGCTATCTGCTTGGGCTGATCAGCGATGTGCTGGACATTTCCACGATCGAGAGCGGCAGGCTGGTCGTTCACGAGGATATTTTTTCCGTGAAACAGCTCATGGATACGGTGGATGTGATCTGTCGTCCGGGTGCGGAACGCAAATCGCTGATTTTTGACATGCATATTTATCCGATGACGGCGGATAAGGTGATCGGGGATTTCCTGCATCTGCGCAAGGTGCTGGTGAACCTGATCTCAAACGCGGTCAAATATACGCCGTCCGGCGGGCGGGTGCTCGTCAATGTGGAGCAGCTTCCGGGGGAAAATGATGCGGCGGCGTATTATCGTTTTTCCGTCATTGATAACGGGATCGGGATTTCAAAGGAATTTATCAAGCGGATGTTTGAACCGTTTACGAAAGAGGATGATTCGGCATCCGGAGAACTGAACGGCACGGGACTTGGGCTTTCCATCGTCCATTCGCTGGTAGAAAAAATGAACGGGAACTTAGAGGTGCAGAGCGAGCCGAAAAAAGGAAGCTGCTTTACCGTGCTCGTTCCGATGAAAAAAGCGGACGCGGATGCGGATGCGCAGCCGTTTGGCGGAATCGGAAAACCGAAAGCGGCGGATGGAAGCGAAGGGGCGGAAGCGACTGACGGTAGCGGGAAGGCGGAAGCGGCAGACGGAAGCGGGAAAGTGGAAGCGGCGGACGGAAGCGGGAAGGCGGAAGCGGCAGACGGAAGCGGGAAAGCAGGAGCGGCAGATGGAAGCGCAAGTCCGGCAGGGAATCTGCAAAGGAAGAAAAAGGCGGACAGAAGCAGGCGGTTTGCGGGCAGCCGCATTCTGCTCGTGGATGACAACGACTTAAACCGCGAGATCGCGACGGAACTGCTCAAGGGACTTTCCATTCATATAGAGGAGGCGGTCAACGGGAAGGACGCCTGCGAGAAGTTGTTGAACAATCCGCCGTATTATTATGATCTGATCCTGATGGATATTCAGATGCCGGTCATGAACGGCTATGAGGCGACGGAAGCGATCCGGGGCATGGACAGCGACTACGCGCTGCGCATCCCGATCATCGCCATGACGGCGAACGCGCTTGTCGAGGATATAAAGAAGTCGATCGACAGCGGTATGAATGAACATATCACAAAGCCGATCAATATGGCGATGGTGGCGGCGGTGCTTGATCAGTGGCTTCCTGAGAAGCCGGAACTGTCGGGGGGGGTATGGCGCTGTAGAGGTGGCGGCGGTGTCATGCAGTACAGCGTCGTAGCGCCGGCGGGATTGTCAGGAAATGCTCAAACTGGCATGGTAAAAAAATCATAATTTGGCAGTTTTATTATATCCAGTTACGCGTATGATAGAGGAAAGCAGTCGGACGCAAAAAAGCAAAGCGTCGATTGCGGATACCGGTATCATACGCGTTTTTGTCGTTATTTCTAAAAGGATTCGGGTGTGAAAACGAGAGGAGTGGTATTATGAAGGAACAGGAAAAAGAGAACGGAAAGAGAAAAAGCGTGTCGCTTCTTATCATCGGTGTAGTTCTGCTGGCGGCGGGCGTGATCTTTTCCGTTTATGCGTATCGGACCAGCTATCGGGAATCGGCCGCGTACGGGGAACAGATCAGTGCGGTGAACGAGGAGATCAAGGCGGTAGAAGCGGGGGATGCGTCGGGTGATCTCGCAGAGCTGAATGCGCGCAAAGAACAGCTTTCCCAAGAGAAGACGGCAAAGGAGAAGCCGTATTCCTATGGTCTGACCTTTGTTTTTTTCAGCGTTCTGTTGACGGGAAAAGGAGTCTACAACGCGCTTCGGGGCGTGACGGCAAAGCCCGACATGAAACGGCTGGCGCAGGCGGGGCTGTTAGCGGCGCTCTGCTATATCGGATTTGCGTTTTTTAAGATCGACATTCCGGTCGGAACGGAAAAGACGGCGTTTCATTTCGGCAATGTATTCTGCGTGCTGGCGGCGCTTTTGATCGGCGGATTTTGGGGCGGACTCTCAGGCGCGGTCGGCATGACGATCGGCGATCTGACGACGGCCTATGTGACGAGCGCGCCCAAGACGTTTTTGTTAAAGCTTTGCATCGGGCTGATCGTTGGTCTGGTAGCGCATGGTATTTTTAAGCTGAGCCGTTCTAAGTCCCATAAGTATGTGTTCGGCGTGACGCTGCTCGCGAGCATTTGCGGAATGGGCTTTAATATTGTCGCCGATCCGATCGTCGGATATTTTTACAAGACGTATCTGCTCGGCGTGCCGCAGGATTTAGCGAAAGCGCTTGCCAAGATCAGCGCTGTGACAACGAGTGTCAACGCGGTCGTCGCAGTCATCGCCGCGACCCTGTTTTATATGGCGCTGCGCCCGGCGCTGCGCAGGGCGGGATTGTTCGTGTCATGAACAGCCGTCCGCGAACGGGGACAGTTCCAGCCGGATAAAATATCCCTGATCGTGGTCGCAGACCGGGCATTGTTTGGGCGCGGATTCTCCTTCGTAAATATAACCGCAGTTTAGGCAGATCCATCCGGTTTTGACATCCGAGACATATAATTTCTTTTCTTCCAGCCATTTTGCAAAACGACCGAAGCGGTCGCCGTGATATTTCTCGATTTCCGCGATCATGTGAAAGGAGGCGGCGACGCGCGCAAAGCCTTCTTCTTTCGCTTTATCGCCAAAACGTTTGTATACGTCGTCGTGCTCTTCATATTCGTTGTGCTGTGCCATGCGCAGCAGTTCTGACAGGTCGCCCGTCAGGTCGATCGGGTACGCGCCGTCAATGGAAACGGTTTCTCCTGCAAGTTCCTGCAGATGACGGTAAAAAATTTCCGCATGCTCTTTTTCCTGCGCGGCAGTATATAAAAACACCTGCGCGATGGCATGCTCCTTTTGCTTTTTCGCTTGTTCCGCGCCGAAAGTATAGCGGTTTCGCGCCTGACTTTCTCCCGCAAATGCGCGCATGAGGTTCTCTTTTGTCTCGCTGTCCTTAAAGTTGACTGCCATGTTTGTAATGCTCCTTTCCTGATGAATAAAAAATAAGATTCGTTGTCCGTGCGTTGTTCCCGCCTTATAAATAAGGATTTACCGATTTTTCTTTGAGGCAGAGAAAACGTCTGTCCACTTCGGCTTGGAGTTCCGCGGCGACGGTGCGGTATTCTTCCCGCTGCAAATGTTTTGTGCGCCCCATCATGGCAAGCCAGTCCAGGACGGGGATTTTCTTCTTTTTCATGTCGGGATCATAGTTTAATGTCGTTTTGCCCTGTTCTATTTCGTAAAGTGGGAAAAAGCAACAATTCACGGCGGCGGCGATGACGCTCCGCTCCGAATCGGGCTTGTCGTTCCAGTTTAAGGGGCAGGCGGACAACGCTTTCAGATACGCGGTGCCCTGCGTCTTGGCGTACCATGCGGCTTTGGCGGCTTTTCGGATAAAATCAACGGGATCGGACTCCGCGGCGGTCGCTGCGTAAGGGACGCCTGCCGCCGCCATGATCTGCGGCATGTCTTTGTGAAAAAAGGTTTTGCCGTACTGCGCCTTTCCGACATGGGACGTCGCGCTCTTTGCGCCCTTGGGCGTGGAGTAGGAGAGCTGGTAGCCCGTGTTCATGTAGCCGCCGTTGTCGTATTCGAACAGAAGCAGCTTATGACCGCGCAGCGCCGTGCCGATGGCGGAGCCCATGCCAATATCCATGCCGCCGTCCCCGCTGACCATGATAAAAACAAGATCGCCCGGCGGCAGTTCGCCTTTTTTCTGTTTCCGGACGCACATTTCCGCAAGTCCGCTTAAAGCCGCGGCGCCGTTCTGGAACAGGTTGTGCACATACGGGACTTTGAAGCTTGTCTTTGGATAGGGCGTTGTGACGATCATGCCGCAGCCTGTCTGAAACAACAGGATGACCGGGTCTTCGATGGCGCGCAGCAGCAGGTTCAAATTGACGGGAATGCCGCAGCCCGGACATGCGCCGTGTCCGGGCGCGATCCGCTTTGGCATGGCGATCGTGTCGTTCAGTTGTCCGCCCTGCACGGTAACTTTGCCGTCTTGTTCGGATACGCGTGTCATGCCAAGCTGTGTCTTTTCCCGCGGGAGCGGCGCAAAAAATTCCGGGCGGCAGGATGTGGCGGCGGACTGTTCGCGCGCGTCGATGCCGCTGGCAGCAGTCGTGTCGGCATTGTCGGGAGAGCTGCCGCCGTCCGTGTCAGCGCCATGGCGTGTGTCTTCGCTCCCGACACCGTAATAGCTGAAATCCGGCGTGGCGGGATCTTCCGCCATCGCAAACATGCGCACTGCATCCTCCACATAGAAGTCCCTGCCGCCCAAACCGTACACGACGCTTTTCACGACGGGGCGGCTGTCCGCGTGCTGTTTTGCATCGTGTTGTCTTGTGTCGGACTGCATTGCATTATCCCGTCTTACGCCGTCCTGCGTTACGTTGCCCGGTCTTGCGTTGTGTTGCGTTACGCCGTCCTGTCTTGCGCCGTCCTGCCTTGCGTTGTGTTGCGTTGCGTCGTCCTGCGTTACGCCGACCGGTATTGCTTCAGACTGCATGGCATCCCGCTGCAAGGCGGCGCGGACTTCGAGGGAGAGGTTTCCGCCGCCTGCGCCGTAGCTGTCCTGTCTGTCTGCGACGAGAATCTGCTTTGCCGCGCGGCATTTCGCGCAAAGTTCCTCGTAGGGAAAGGGGCGCAGCAGATGAAGCGTCAGGACACCGGCTTTCTTTTTTTGCCGGCGAAGCTGATCGACCGCTTCCAGCGTTGTGTCAAAAGAAGAACCGAGCAGAATGAGAAGTGTGTCGGCGTCTTCATGACAGTATCCTTCCACGGATTCATAGGAGCGCCCCGAACGCGCGGCATATTCGGAAAACAGCGCAGGCAGGGCGGCCGCTGCATCGTTCATGGCAAGATGAAGCTCATAGCGGTTGCGGATCAGATCGGGCTCATTCATGTAAGACCCGACCGTTATAGGGTGTTCGAGGTCAAAAAAAGGATACGGATCAACGCGCCTGCCGATATAGTCCCGCACGGCGGCATCGTCCGCAAAACGACTGCACCGCCGTTTCTGATGACTGGTAAAAAATCCGTCGAAGGCAACGACGGCGGGAAGGCGCACCTGCTCCGCCAGCTTGAGTGCCATGAGATTGAAATCATAGACCTCCTGTGCGCTGTGGGCGAAAAAAAGAATCCACCCGGCGTTCAGCATATACATGATGTCGCTGTGGTCCCCCTTGATGGACAAGGGCCCGGAGACCGTGCGGCATGCCACGTTCATGACCATCGGATAGCGTGTGCCGGACTGCACGGGAAGCTGTTCTAACGCATAGAGGAGACCGTTTGCGCTTGTCGCATTGAACACGCGCCCGCCGCCGACGGATGCGCCGTAGCAGATACCGGCGGCGCTGTGCTCGCCTTCCGCCGCGATCATGATGAGGTCGGTCTGCCCCTGCGCGCGCATCAGATCGAGATTTTCTGCGATCTGTGTGGACGGCGTGATGGGATAGTAGCCCATCAGATCATAGCCGATCTGACGCGCGGCGATTGCCGCCATTTCATTGCCGCTTGCATATTCGATTGTCTGCTTTGCGGCTGTCGTGTTTGTTTCTGTCATATTTCCTCTCACCTTATTGTTTTTTATAGGGTGTGCCCATTTTCATTTTCCGTGGATGAACCGGATGCCAGCCGCTGTTCGGTCAGGTAGGATTCCGAGGTGATATAGCCGTCCGCTCCTGTTTTTTCGTAATAGTCGGGGGTGCGGAGCAATTCCTGATTCGGCAGGAACCATTCCTTATGCGGGTGCTCCGTTTCGAGTCCTTTTACGAGCGCCTGCGTCGGGCAGACCGCGACGCAGCGCAGACAGCCCTTGCAGTGATAATAGTCAAGACCGCGGTTTACCATCATCTCTCTGCCGCGGTAGGTTCCTTTTTCAAACTGGAATACCATATCGGGGCAGGTAGAGTCGCAGAGTCCGCAGTTAATACAACGCTCCTTGATAAAAAGAGGGAGATAGCCCTGTCTTGACGGGGAAAGATCGTTGGTGACGCTGTTGCCGAAGTGTGGGTTTAAGCCGCCGATCGGCATGGCGCGGGAAGCGGCACTGCCTGCGTCGTCTGTGTCCGCCGCAGCATGACTGCTGCCGGGGCAGCTGTCAGTGCTGCCTGCTAGCTGTCTGTCGTCGGAGCAGCGCTTTGCACTGCCGGCCGCAGCCGCTTCATCCTGCGCGGGGCTTGCCGTCGGAACGGGAGAATATCGTGAGACCGTCTCATACCCCTTACGCAGTCCGGCAAGATTGGCGGCAAGCGCATCGGGATATTTTTGACCGAGCGTTTCAAGGCAGATTTTTTCTGCCGCTTCAAGCGGCACAAATCCCATCACGCTTGCCATTGCGCCAAGCAGTACGACATTGACGCGCGAACGGGTTTCTATGGCGATTTTCTGGGCGGGAACCGTGTAAAGCGCATGGAAGTCTGTGTGCGCAAGAAGGGAACGCAGCCTGTCCGCGCGCACCGCGGCGTCCGCGGTATGGAGAACGATCACCGTATCTTTCGTGCAGCCGTGCAGAACATGAGCGTCTGACAGCAGCGCCTCGTGAAAAATACAGAGCAGGTGCGGGTGGATAATGGGAGAATGAATGCGGATTTCCTTGTTGCAATCGCAATACCGGATATATGCAGTGACAGGCGTTCCTGTTTTTTCAGAGCCATAGCTGGAAAAACTTGCGCTGTTCACATGCAGATGACGCAGACCAAGCTCGCCGAGCATTTTGCCGCAGAGATTGGCTCCGAGTCCGCCAATGCTCTCTAATCGAATTTCATAATAGCCAGTGTCATTGGTCACAGGCAGCTTTTTCGCGTATGTCATAAAAAAGTATGATTCCTTTCCGAGCCATCGAACGCAGCGTCCTCCTCGTGGAGAAACGCTGATTTTATCAGTACTTTTTTAGTATGGACGTGCTTCTGAAATTTATGCGGACAGCATATCTGTAATTGCACAAAAGAATAAAAGGGCAGAACCGAAGGCGTATCTAAGGCGTATGAGCAGGGAAAAGCGAACTATTGAAAAAATGACGAATCCATTGTACGATAGAATGAGCGAAAGTGAGAAGAATGAGCCTGCTCATTCGGCGAACGGCGAATGCTGATCCTGTCATGAATGGAAGATCCGTGACAGGATCGGCGCAAAAAGAAAAACAAGGCGGGAAAAGAGGGAAAAACAATGACGGAAGAAATGTCAGGCAGCGAAATGTCAAGCGATAAAGAACTGAAAAACAACCAAATATCAGAAAGCGAAGCGCCAAGCGATGACGTTTCCCAAGAAGATCTGGACGCAGTATTGGAAATGCTGGAAAATTTTGGGAAATCCGGGGAGAGCCGTTTTAAGGTCGTCATGTCGGATCAGATAGAGCAGGGGAAAAGTGAAAAGCAGTATCACCTCGGAAGATGCGACGTCGGCAGTCCGTGGGCGAAAGGACAGGCGTTCGACGTGCTTCCGGACGAGGCGCAGAAAGGAAATACCTGCGGATAAAAACCGTGTGCTGTACGCTTTCAAGGATTGCCGGCGTGGATAAGGTTATTATCCATGCGCGGCTTTCCATTTGAGTTTATTTTCATACATGCGGTCGTCGGCGAGCTGGTATGCTTTTTCAATAGAAGGTTCTTCTGCGCTGCAGGAAGCGTAACCGTATGCAATGGACAGGTTTAAGTCCGCATTTTTTTTGTTGGTCTTGTCGAGATTGGCCTGAAAGTCCTTTAGCAGCGAAGCGATCTGACGCTCGTCCGCGGTTTCCGTGACGGCGATGAATTCGTCTCCGCCCATTCTTGCGACGATCCCGTGCGCTTCAAAGGTTTCCGCAATCACATTGGCGGCACTCTGAATGAGAATATCTCCTTTTGCGTGTCCGTAGGTATCGTTTGTGATTTTGAGATTATTCAGATCAAAGCAAAAGACGGTGCGATCCGGCGTCTTGGAGTCCTTGATCTTATTCATATATTCCATACAATAACGGCGGTTATGGATCTGCGTCAGTTCATCGGTGTAAGCGCGCTTGATCAGAAAATTCCGCTCTGTCTCATGCATCATTTTCTTTGACAGATCGATGTAGAACGAAATCAGCAGAATAAATATAAAGACGATCAGTCCGAAAGAGGTAATGCCTTTGATCGGCGCGATCGTCATGCCATAGTAACGCGTCAGGTGGTAGTATGCCAGATCATAGGCGATACAGCAGGAGAGCGCGATGATGCCAAGTAGAAAAAGCCTGTGGACAAGCTGGCGGCTTGTTCGTAAATTCAGCAGTTCCACGATGATAAAATAGACCAGATGGCAGACGATCAGTATCTGCATATATTTGAGGGTCGCGGCGCAGTGGACAATGTCGGCGCCGTGCAGACCGATCGTGACCGCGGAGGCGGCAATCTGCACTGTCAGAAGTACATGATAAAGGATCCGCATAAACTTGTTGTTCAAGGTGATGACATCCTCCCGCATATAGAGGACAAGCGGAATCGGCGCAAGGTAGAGAGTCATGTATTCGATCAGGCTTGCCGAGTAAAGCGGGATGGAAAAAATAATGAAGATATTATAATAGCAAAGCGTCCACAGCCCCATGCAGATGGAGAATGCGGAGATACAAAGGATCCGCAGGTATTTTCTGGAAAAAACGAGTGCAAAAACGGTGATACAACAGGTAACGACTCCGAAAATCGCGAGAAAGCATCCTAAGAACAGGGGAATCCGATTCTCCGTCATGATGATCCTGTAGATGTTCTGCCATTCATAGATGTTAATGGAGTCGATCTTTGTAAAGGCGTTGTTTTCGACTACGGTGAGACGGATGGTAAGTGTCTTCGCCTGATATTCATTGGGGAAGTTGATCAGCTGGAATCCGCTGCCGACGGATTTCTTTTCCGCGATCCGGTCATGACCGTATTCGTAGATCGGTTCGCCGTCGATATAGATCCTGACGGCGGATTGTTTGACGGGCAGGCGCAATACGCCTTCCGCAAGCTGAAAATCGTCCGGCAGCGTTCTCTGCAGGGTGATCTCATCGCCTTTATCGGCGCTGCCAAAGCGGAAGCCGTCAAGAGAAACATTTTGGTAGGAGTCATGATTGATCGTGATGTCCCATCCGTCATTCAGCGATACATGCTGTGAGATGGAAGCGTAATCCTTGACAAATAACCGGTTGACCAAAAATAAGGTGACACAGATGCTCAAAAGGGCGTATAATACCCATAGGATTTTCAGGCTTGTCTTCATGAAAGTGGGGGTAGAAAGCTTTTTCATTGCAGAAATTCCTTTTGTATCGATCAGATTGACAGCTATCGCCCTTATTATAGTAGAAAAGTCACAGAAAATCAATCAGATCATGGAGAAAGGCAGGGCTATTAAAATGAGGGCTATTAAAATGAATAGTCAGGAGATGAACAAAGAAACCGGCAATGAAAAAAAGAAGAATCCCGTATTTCAGATCACGCTGGCGGCAATGTTTTTGGCGATCGGCATCGTACTTCCGTTTCTGACCGGGCAGATCAAGCAGATCGGCAGTATGCTGCTGCCGATGCACATTCCTGTTCTGCTGTGCGGTCTGATCTGCGGCTGGCAGTACGGACTGGCAGTCGGTTTTATTCTGCCGCTTTTCAGGAGCGTACTGTTTTCCATGCCGGTACTGTTTCCGACAGCCATTGCCATGGCGTTTGAGCTTGCGACGTACGGGGCGGCAGTCGGACTGCTGTATTTCCGCTCCCGTTGGAAGTGCGTGATCGCCCTGTATCGCAGTCTGATCGCCGCCATGCTTGCGGGGCGTGTGGTCTGGGGGATTGTGCAGATGCTGCTGCTTGGCATCAAAGGGAACCGGTTTACCTGGCAGATGTTTTTTGCGGGCGCGTTTCTCAACGCCATTCCGGGAATCGTGTTGCAGCTGATCTTTATTCCGGCGGTCATGGTTGCCCTGAACCGCGCGGGGCTTGTGCGGTTTACAAGGAAGCGTGCGCCGATTGGGAAAGCGGAGTAATGAAGAATGAAGATATTAAAAAAGATCTTATATGTTATATTGGGATTCGTCGTGCTGTTATGTGCATTCGTGCTGCTATGCGCGGTGAAACCGGACATTACCAAACAGATCGCCGGATGGGTGCATCCGGACGGGGGCGCAGGCGGGATGAAGGTTTCCGTTACGGCGGATGACGGAAGTATGCAGCCGGGACTCGCGGCAGGGCTTTTTGGCGGAAGCGCGGGAGGCGGACAAACCGCAGGACTTGGCGGAAGCGCAGGGTACGGACAGGGTGCAGGATCGGACGCAGGCGCAGGGCACGGGCAAGGCGCGGGAAGCGGACAGGGCGCAGGATCGGACGCAGGCGCGGGAAGCGGACAGGGCGCAGGATCGGACGCAGGCGCGGGAAGCGGACAAGGCGCAGGGTACGGACAGGACGCAGGAAACGGCGAAAATGCGGGGTACGGACAAGGCGCAGGATCCGGCGAAAACGCGGACGGCGGGCAGGAACAAGGCGCGCCGCAGAGCGGAAGCGGTATGCTGGCGGTGGATTCCGGTTCGGGTTATACGCCGCCGGAACCATCCGATCTGGCGATCCCGGAGCGGGTGTCCGGCAGAAACGGCTATGAACCCGTCAAAGCGCAGGAAGAACAGCTTGACGACGAGATCGCAGGACAGATCAGGGACAGCCTCGGAACGGGAGAAACGGGGGACGGGCTTTCCTTTGACGCTCTTTATTATCCGTATTATGCGATGCTGGATGAAAAGGGGCAGCATCTATACCGTCAGATCTATGCCAATGCGGGAAGCTGTAACCGGGCGTTTGCACCGGTGGAGGAGGTATCTGCGGGGCAGCTTTCCAATGTGTTTTCGGCGGTTTACAACGATCACCCGGAGCTTTTCTGGCTCAATACGGCATACTCGTGCAAATATGTGCGTGGCGGGGTCTGCGTGGAGATCGATTTAGAGTTTAACCGGACGGCGCAGAATGTAGAGAGCGCCATGATGCAGTTTACCGGAGAGGCGGAGCGCATTTTGTCCGCGGCGGAGGCGCTTGGCAGTGATTACGAAAAGGAGCGGTATGTGCATGACGCGCTCGTGGAAAAAGCGTCCTATGATCTGAGAGCCGAAATGAATCAGAGCGCTTACAGCGCATTGGTAAACGGCAGGACGGTGTGCGCGGGCTATGCAAGAGCCTACCAGTATCTGATGCAGCGTCTGGGGATTCCCTGCTACTATTGCACCGGCTATGCGGGGGAAGCGCATGCGTGGAATATTGTGATGCTCGGAAACGAGTATTACAATGTGGACGTCACGTGGGACGATACGGACGGGGGAAATTATGATTATTTTAACCGGACGGACCGCGATTTCGCCGATACGCATATCCGGCAGGAGCTGTCGGTTTATCTCCCGCCGTGTAACGGACAGACCTACCGCGGTTTGGAGGAACGTGAGACGGACGGGGCGCAGGATGGCGCGTCGGGGCAGCGGGAACCTGCACTCAGAAGTCTGGAGGAGGCGGGATTTGACGAATCGGACGTTCTGCACAGCCTGTCGGAATATTACGACCGCTGCTACGACCGGATCGTGGCGTTGGGGCTCGGTTATCATGAGTTTCAGATCGTCATAGAGGGGGAAACGCTCATGGATCAATTGCATGACGTCTATGCGGGGGATGACTATAGAGGAGGCTATCTGGACCGTGCGATGGATGCGATCGGCGCGTCTGCCTGCACCATGTATTTTGAGGTGGAGACGCTCTCACAGGACCGTTATCTGATCAAACATAAAATGAGATGTTCTTAGACGGAACAGAACATACCGGCCTGCGCAATAAACGAAATTGCGCAGGCTTTTTTATGCAAAAATTGTCATATCTGTCAAATCGTCTGGAAAAATTTGATAAACCATGTCTAATTGTTGATAAAATCCCTGTTTGTTATAATGAAAATATGAAAAAAGCAGCGATTTTCCGAACGAAAATCGGGTAAACGGATGCGCAAATAAGCACGCAAAAAGCACAGGATGCGCAATTGCGCAAAAACGTTTGAGGAACAGCCTTCCGCAGCGTTTGAATGAGCAGCCAGCTATGGATTGCGTTTCGCAAACGCCTGCGATCATTTCTATGAGGAGGTATGGATATGGCGGAAAAGAAAGAAGTCCCTGTTCTTGAGATCGCCCGCAGTCTGGGCGTATCCCCGACGACGGTTTCAAGGGCGCTTTCGGGAAACGGAAGAGTCAGCCGGGAAACCAGGGACAGAATTCTTACCTATATTGAAGCAAATCAGATCCTGCCGCACAGCCGCGGAACAAATTACAGCAGCAAGAAGAGTATGAATATTGCAGTGGTCCTCCCCAAAGAGGAGGAATACGCGCAGCTTCCGTATTTTACGAACATCCTGCTGGCGCTCTATGATTTTTTCTGCGTATACGGATACCATGTGCTGATCGTCAGGACGAAGGACGGCAGTATTGAGACGCTCAAAGACGTTGTAAAAAAACATAAAATCGACGGGGCGGTCTTAACGAGAATCTTAGACAGCTGCGAGGACATTCAGTTTTTGAAGAAAGCGGGAGTTCCCTTTGTAGTGACGGGATCCATGGATGACGAGGAAGTGTATCAGGCGGATGTGAACCAGAGGGGCGGGTGCCGGGAACTGACGGATATTCTCTTAAAAAAAGGAATCCGGAAGATGGCGCTGTTTTCCGCGGGGTTACGGCAGACGGTCGCGCGGGACCGCTTAAACGGCTATCTGGACGCGCTTCGGGAAAACGACCTTCCGATCGAATACAATCTGATCGTGAAAGATACGCCGGATATTAACGTGCTGGAAAAGGCTGTTCGGGACATTTTGAAAGAGCAGGTGGAATGCGTGATCTGCGGGGATGACGGAACGTGCCTGACCGTTTTGGATTATTTCAGGCAGCTGGGGATTATGGTGCCGCGGGACATCCGGGTGGCGTCTTTTTTTAACAGCGCCCTTTTGGAAGAGGCAAATTCGTACATCACCAGCATTGAGTTTGACATCCGCAAGCTGGGGAATACGGCGGGAGAGATGTTGATCCGGCTTTTGAACGGGGAACCCTGCGAAAAAAAGAAGCTGCTTGGCTACAAGATCCTGATCAAAGAGTCAACAAAAGTGGAAAAGCCTGCCCGCCATGGGACGTCTGGCAATGACCGCTGGGAACACAGGAACGGCGGAGCAGAACAGGAATGACAGGGGGAACAACAATGAGCTTTTTGATGGGCGCCGATCTTTCGTCGCTGCAGGCGATGGAAGATTACGGGGCAAAATACTATGATCTGGACGGCAGTGAAAAAGACGCCATAGAAATCTTAAAAGCGCACGGCGTCAACGCGGTCCGGCTGCGGATCTGGAATCAGCCGGAAAAGTCTTTTGACCGGGGCGATTACTGCGATCTGAAAGGAACGCTGGCGCTGGCAAAACGGATCAAGGAGGCCGGATTGCAGTTTTTGCTGGATTTTCATTACAGCGATTTCTGGGCGGACTGGAAAAAGCAGACGATCCCAGCGCAGTGGAGCGGGCAGGGAAAAGAGGAACTGGCAAAGAGCGTCTATCGTTACACCAAAGAGGTTTTGCAGGAACTGAAAGCGGCAGGCGCATACCCGGATATGGTACAGATCGGAAATGAGATCGGCTGCGGACTGCTCTGGGATTTCGGGACGCTGGAACACCCGGAGAATATCGCTTACTTTTTGAACCGGGGGATCCGGGCAGTCAGGGACACAGACGGGGACGTACATCAAACGGAAGTGATGATCCACTTGGAATGCGGCGGCAATGCGCCGAAAACCGAACAGTTTTTTACGATGCTAAAAGAAAACGGGGTAACGGATTACGACGTGATCGGACTCTCCTACTATCCGTATTGGTCCGGCGGGTACGAACAGCTGCGTGAAAACATGAGAAATCTGGATCGGAAGTTTCACAAACGCGTTATGATCGTGGAAACGGCGTTCCCGTATACGGACGAATCCAACGACAATACGCCCAATGTGGTGACGTCCGAGGTCACGGTACCGACGACCGGTTTACAGCCGTCTAAGGAAAACCAGCGCAGGGTGCTGGAAGAAATCATCCGTCTGGTAAAAGAAGAAGGCGGCAGCGGCGTATTTTACTGGGAGCCGGCATGGTATTGCATTAAGGGCGCCGGCGTGGAAAAGGGCAGCGGAAACGAATGGGAAAACCAGGCGTTGTTTGACAAGAACGGCAGGGCGCTGGAAGGCGTGAAAGCATTTGAGCGGTAACGAAGCGGGAATTTTTTTGTGCAGAGGTGTCGGAATGGGGAACAAAAGGCGGATGAAAAAGCGGATGAAAAAGAAAGCGGGAAGGATGTTCGGAATCCTCATGGCGGCGGTCATGACGGCAGTGGCACTGCCGGCAGCAGGGCTAGAGAGCCATGCCGCGAAAGAGAGTGACGGGATCGATTACGAGGCGCTTTTGGACGTTGTGCAGGACAGCGATTCGTATGGAAATTATCTGAGCGCGCATGCGGGGGCGGCCTATCCGGAGGAACGGATCGTGATCTGCGGCGGAGACTTTGCGGATGCCTCCGAAGGCTTTGAACGGCTGGAGGATTACGAGGGACTTGGCAATGCCTGCGCGCTGACGCTGGAAGAGGGAAGCATCACCTACGAGGTGTTTGTCGGGCAGGAGGGCTTTTATAACCTGCGGCTTGTGTACTATCCGGTGGAAGGCAAGAATAACGAGATCGGCAGGGCGGTGTCTCTCAACGGGGAGGTTCCGTTCGACGAGGCGCAGTATCTCGAATTTACGCGGATCTGGCAGGATGCGGACGAGATCACGCGGGATGCGAGAAACAACGACGTACGCCCGAAGCAGGAGGAGGCGCCTTCCTGGATTTCGCTTTACGTAAGGGACAGCGAGGGATTTTATCAGGATGCGATGTATTTTTATTTTGAAAAAGGAAGAAATACGATCACGTTTCAATCCACGCAGGAGCCGATGGTGATCGGACAGCTCATACTGGAACAGGAGGAGCGTCCGGTATCCTATGCGGAATATCAAAACGCCAATGAGCGGGCGGGATATACGGAGGTCAGTACGGAGCCGATCAAAATTCAGGCAGAGGACGCTTCCTATAAATCCAATTCGACGCTGTATCCCATTACAGACAGAAGTTCGCCGCTCACGGAGCCCCAGAATGCGGCGAAAACCCGGCTCAATACGGTGGGCGGGACGAACTGGAGCCTGAACGGACAGTGGATCACCTGGAACGTGGAAGTTCCGGAGGACGGCTTATATGAAATCGCCGTCAAGTACCGGCAGAATAAAAATCAGGGCGTGACCGTCGTACGGTCTCTTTACATAGACGGCAGGATCCCGTTTGAGGAAGCTTCCCAGTTACCGTTTTATTATAACAACGCATGGAAGATCACGGCGCTTGGAAACGGGGAAGAACCCTATCAGTTTTACCTGACGAAAGGCACGCATACCCTGACGCTCATGGTCGGGTTAGACGAGGAACTGGCTGAAATCTTACGCATGACGGATGCGTGCGTGACGCAGTTAAACGCAGCATACCGGCAGCTTTTGATGGTGATCGGCACGTCCCCGGATACGATGCGCGATTATCAATTGGAATTAAAAGTGCCGGAAGCGCTCTCCATTCTGGAAGAACAATACGCGGTTGTCCGGGTGCTGGAAGAAAAGATGAAGGACTATTCCAGCGGTTCCAAAGGAAGTCAGACGGCGACGATCCAGAATCTGGCAAACCAGCTCCGCATCATGACGGAGAATCCGAAGAAAATCGCGAAGCAGTGGTCCGCTTTTAAGGAGAACATTGTCGCGTTAAGTTCCTGGGAACTGTCCATGAAGGAACAGCCGTTGGAGATCGACTATCTGCTCGTGGAGGAGCCGGGAGAGGAACTGCCGAAGGTGAAAGCGGGCTTCTTTGCCTCCATGATCTTTGAGATCAAGAAGTTTGCGGCAAGCTTTGTGGAGGACTATGACAGCATCGGCAACGTGTACGGCGGCGAGGTGCTGGAGGTGTGGATCTTAGCGGACAGCACCGCAATCACAAGCCAGTCCGGCGGCGGGCGGGATCAGGCGCTTGTCATCAAGGATCTTGTGGATAATTATTTTGTGCCGGAGACGGGCATTGCCGTCAATGTCAAGCTTGTCAATAAGGACGTCCTGCTTTCCGCGACGCTTGCGGGGGAAGGACCGGACGTGGCGCTCAATGTGGCGGGAAAAGAGCCGGTGAACTATGCGCTTCGGAACGCCGCGGTCGATCTCACGCAGTTTGACGATTATGAGGAAGTGGCGTCGTGGTTTTATCATGACGCATTGACACAGTTTACGTACGACGGCGGCGTTTACGCGCTCCCGCAGACCATGTCCTTTCATGTGCTGTTTTACCGGGCGGATATTCTGAACGAGTTAGGGCTTGGGATCCCGCGCACGTGGGATGAGTTTTACGAGGCGCTTGCGGTCGTCCAGAAGAACAATATGAATGTGGGGATCATTCCGGATTATACATCCTATGCGATGTTCTTATACCAATATGGCGGGGATTACTACACGCCGGACGATACCGCATGTGCGTTGGACAGTGAGGAAGCGATCGCCGCGTTTAAGCAGTGGGCGGGTAATTATTCCAACTATAAAATGCCGATTACCTATGATTTTGCAAACCGGTTCCGTACGGGGGAAATGCCGCTTGCGATCGGAGACTATACCAATTATAACTATTTATCCGTTTTTGCGCCGGAGATCAAGGGGCTGTGGGGATTTACCGTGGTGCCGGGCTTTGAAAAAGAAAACGGAGAGACCGATCACAGCGTGTCCGCGTGGGAGACGGCGTCCATCATCATGGCAACCAGCAGTCAGCAGGAGAGAGGCTGGGCGTTCTTAAAATGGTGGATGAGCGCCGATACGCAGACGGAATACGGCAACGAGATCGAGAATGTGTTAGGCGTTGCGGGAAGAGTCGCAACGGCGAATTTGGAGGCGCTTGGAAACCTGCCGTGGTCGAGCGCGGATTACAGGCAGCTGACCGCGCAGATGGAATGGGTGCGGGCAATTCCGGAAATTCCCGGAAGTTATTATCTGGAGCGCAATATCAAAAACGCGTTTTACACGGTGTACGACGATAACGAGGATCCAAGGGAAGTATTACAGGACGCGGTCATTACCATGAATGATGAGATCACGAGCAAACGCCGGGAATTCGGTCTGACGACAAGGTAGGAGGGACTCCATGAACAGGGGAAAGGAACGCGCGGGGGCGATCAAACCGATGACAAAAAAGAAGGACGGACAGGGAAACATAGAAAACCGGACAGGGGAAACGAAGGAGCCGCTTGTGCCCATGCTGCTTGCCTATGCGAAGATCCGGAGAAAGCAGTTGTTTACGGAAATCAAAAAGAATAAGTCGGCTTATTTTATGATTCTGCCGTACTGCCTGCTGTTTCTGCTGTTTTATCTGGTTCCGGTATGTATTTCGGTCGGATTAAGCTTTACGGATTTTAACGTGTTGGAGCCGCCGGAATTTGTGGGACTGCGCAATTACATCGACTTGTTTTTTGCGGATAACATTTTTCTGACGGCGGTGAAAAATACGTTCATTTTTGCGATCATCACCGGCCCGGTCGGCTATTTTATGGCGTTGTTCATCGCCTGGATGATTAACGATATTAAAAATAAAAAACTCAGGGCGTTCATGACGCTGCTGTTTTATGCGCCGACGATCTCCGGGCAGGCGTATATTATTTGGAAATTCATTTTTTCCAGCGACCTGTACGGCATTGCAAACGGATGGCTGATGCGGCTCGGAATCATCAGCGAGCCGATCCTGTGGTTTGAGGACGCCTCCTACTGCATGACGATTTCCATCGTCGTGATCCTGTGGATGAGTATGGGGACCGGATTTTTGTCCTTCATTGCAGGCTTGCAGAATGTGGACCGCTCCCTCTATGAGGCGGGCTATATGGACGGCGTGAAAAACCGCTTCCAGGAGTTGTGGTATATCACCCTGCCGTCCATGAAGGAGCAGCTTTTGTTCGGCGCGGTCATGACGGTCACAAGTTCGTTTGCGATCCACGACCAGCTTGCGGCACTGGCAGGCTTCCCAAGCGTGAAATACTGCGTCCATACGGTGGTCTCCCATCTGGTGGATTACGGGACGGTGCGGCTGGAGATGGGATACGCGTCCGCGGTCGCAACGCTGTTGTTTGTGGTGATGATCGTGTGCAACAAGTTGATCCAGAAGCTGCTGGGGAAGGTCGGCAGATAGGGTTGTGAGAAAGACATGGAGGATTCGTATGAAAGCGATAGGAAAGCATAAAAAAAGAGCGAATGCCAGTCACTCTGCGGCGGGGAATGCGGTCAGTTTTCTGATTCTGACGGTCATGGGACTGTTTATGGCGCTGCCGATCATTTTGTCCGTGTCCAATTCCCTCAAGCCGTTGGAAGAGCTGTTCGTATTTCCGCCCAAGTTTTTCGTCCGGAATCCGACGACGGATAATTTTACTGATTTATTTACACTGATGAGCGAATCCTGGGTGCCGTTTACGAGGTATTTTTTTAACACGCTCTTTGTCACCGTGGCAGGCACCTTAGGGCACCTGCTCATTGCCAGCATGTGCGCGTTCGCGCTGGCGAAACGCAAATTTCCGGGGGCGAAGCTGATCTTTGGCGTGATCGTGACCGCGCTGATGTTTTCCGTGCAGGTGACGGCGATCCCGAACTATCTCATCATGTCGAGGATCGGATGGCTGGATACATACGCTTCCCTGATCGTTCCGGCGATGGCAAAGCCGTTGGGGCTGTTTTTGATGAAGCAGTTCATGGAGCAGATACCGGACGCGCTCTTAGAGGCGGCGCGGATCGACGGCGCAAGAGAATTTACGGTGTTCTTTAAGGTCGCGCTGCCCCAGGTAAAGCCGGCGCTTTTAACGCTTGTGATTTTCTGTTTTCAGGATTTGTGGAATATGCAGGGCGCAACGTATATTTACAGCGAAAAATTAAAGACGCTTCCCTATGCGCTCGGTCAGATTTCGGCGGCGGGCATATCCAGAGCCGGTGTCTCCGCAGCCGTGACGGTTATCATGATGACGGTACCTATTATTTTATTTATTCTTTGCCAGAGCAATATTGTCGAGACGATGGCATCTTCCGGTATCAAGGATTGAGGAGGAGCGGGATGAGACGAGGAAAACAAGGGTTGGCACCCTCAAAGCAAAATCAGCAAAACCGGAAAACGCGGAGATTCTGCATAAAGCGGTTTCTTCCGGCGCTGTTATCGGCGGCAGCCATACTGTGCTTTGACGCGCTTGCGGTAAGAGCCGAGATGCCGTACGACACCTACTCCTATAATTACTGGGGAGAAGAGGTCAAGGAGCCGCATTCCTACCTGTATTCCGGCATGATTTCGGGAAAGGAGATCGGGACGGAGTTAAGCTATCCGTCGGATCTGTTTGTCACGGAGGACGGACTTTACGTGGCGGACACGGGACATTCCAGGGTGCTGGCGCTTTCTGCCGACGGGGCGCTTGTGCGCGAGATCGGCTATGCAAAAAATGAATCCGATCCGCTGAAGAGTCCGCAGGGCGTGTTTGTGACGGAGGAAGGACATCTCTATGTGGCGGATACGGGAAACGGCCGCATTGTGGAGTATGATGAAAACGGGGGGTATCTGCGTGAGATCGGGCGCCCTGTTACGACGCTGATTCCGGACGCGCAGGAGTATTCCCCGACCAGAGTGGTCGTGGACGGCGCCGGCAGAATCTATGTGATTGCGTACGGTATCAACATGGGACTCGTGGAATTTAACAGCGCGGGGGAATTTCAGGGATTTATGGGCGCCACGCAGGTCAGCGTCAGCATGTTTACCTATATTTGGAAGAATTATTTTTCCACGCAGGCGCAGCAGGAGCGGATGGAGACCATTATCCCGACGGAGTACAGCAATATCTTTGTCGATCGGGAGAATTTCATTTACGCCACGATCAACAACTTATCAAGCGAGGACCGGGAGGCGGGGGCGGACGCGATCCGGCGGCTAAATCCGACCGGAACCGATATTTTACGGCGGCTGGGGCAGTATCCGATCATCGGGGACTTAGACGGCGCGACGTTCGGTTACGATTATTCTTCGTTTGTGGATGTGGCGGCGACGGATTACGGATGTTACTTCGTGCTGGACGAGACGGACGGAAAGATTTTTGCTTACGATTATGACGGGATTTCCCTGTTTGTGTTCGGGCGGAACGGCATCCGCGCAGGCAATTTCCAAAAGCCGGTTTCCATCGGGCTGAGCGGGGATGAAAGTAAGATTTATGTGCTGGATAACACGCTGAACAGCATTTTTGTATTCGAAATCACGGATTACGGCAGGCACCTTCTGGATGCGATCCGCCTGAACAATCTGGGGGATGCGGAAGGCTCCACAAGGGAGTGGCAGGAGGTATTGAAGCGCAATTCCAACAGCGAACTGGCGTATACGGGACTTGGAAAGACGTATCTGACGGAAGGAAACTATCAGGAGGCAATGGCGTGCTTTGAACTCGGAAACAGTAAGAAATATTATTCCAAAGCGTTTTCCTATTACCGGAAGGAAGTGATGGAACGATATTTGACGAAGGCGGTCATCGCGGCGGTCGTTCTGTTTCTGGTGATCTTCGTGATCCGTAAGATTCGACGCTATAGAAGATGGGTAGGTGAGGTTCGATGCTATATGCAGAAAAATTAAAGTATGTGTTTTATGTGATTTTTCATCCGGCGGACGGCTTTTGGGACTTAAAGCGGGAAAAAAGAGGCAGCCTGTCGGCGGCGCTGACCTTTGTTGCGCTGACGGTACTGACCTTGGGGCTGGAAAAACTCAACACCGCGTTTTTGTTTAACGATCACCGCATCTCGGAAGTGAACGTCCTGGTGGACGTCATCACCGTGCTTCTGGTATTTACGCTCTGGTGCGTTGCCAATTGGTGCACGACTTCCCTGATGGACGGGAAAGGGCGGATGAAGGACATTTTTACCGCGATCGGGTATGCGCTGTTTCCGATCGTCTTAATCCGGCTGCCCCTCGTTCTGGTAAGTTTCTGCCTGACGCTGGAGGAAGGCGCGTTCTACTATATTTTTGGATTTCTCGCCTATGCATGGGCGGCGGTTCTGATTTTTATGGGGACCATGATGACGCATGAATATTCGCTTGGGAAAACGGTCTTTACCTGCCTCATCACCGTGCTTGGAATGGGAATCATCCTGTTTATCGGACTGTTATTTTTTAACGTGATCTCAGAGATCATTGAGTTTGTGTCAACCATTTACAGGGAAGTGCGTTTTCGGTAAGGGGAGGGGACGGATGAAAAAGAAAAAAAGAATCGTTGCGTTATTTCTTGCAGGCGTTCTGCTGCTCTTGGGGGAAACGCGGACGGTGCGCGCCGAGGTGGCAGCGCCGGACTACGAGGCGGAAGCGCTGGCGGGCATGAAGCTTGTGGCGCAGAACGAAAGTCTGGAATTGTATTTTGACGAGGTGGAGACGGATGTTGCGGTTCGGGATAAGCGGTCGGGGGACGTCTGGTTTTCCAATCCGGTGGATACGGAGCTGGACACGGTTTCCAGCGGGTACTACCAGAGAGTGTTAAAGTCCCAGCTTGTGTTGACCTATATCAACGAAAATACGCAGATCAGCACCATGAACAATTATGATTATTCGATTCTGGACGGACAGTTTGAGACGGAAGTGCTGGAAGACGGGATCAGGATTACATACACGATCGGAGAAGCGACCGCATTTCTGCTGCTTCCTGAGGCGATCACCCAGGAGCGCATGGAGCAGTTTCTGGAACGGATGTCCGACAGCCAGAAGCGCAAGGTGAATCGGAACTATATTCTGTATAACGCTTCGGAGATGACGGAGGAGGAACTGGATGTGCTGGCGGAGCAATATCCGGCGGTCAGGGAGAACAGCCTGTATGTCCTGCGCGGCGGCGTGAAAGATTATCTGAAAGAGGAACTGGCGGGATACTTTGAGGAAGCGGGATATACGCAGGAGGATTTTGACCTGGATGAGCAGAACATCGGCGCAAGGCAGGAGAACGACAGCGTCTGGTTTCAGGTCCCGCTCACGTACCGTCTGGAAGGGGATACGCTTCTTGCCGTGATCGACCCGGAGGAAGTTTCCTACAATGATGACGGTTATTATTTGGTAGGAATTGATCTTCTGCGGTATTTCGGAGCGTCCCTGCGGGACGACGGTTATTTGTTTGTGCCGGACGGCAGCGGCGCGCTGATCTATTTTAACAACGGAAAGACGACGGTGTCCTCCTACGGCGCACAGGTGTACGGACAGGACCGCACGATGATCTACACGGCGTATTACGAGAGCCAGATTGATGCGCGGAATACCGTAAAAATGCCGGTATTCGGCATAAAAGACGGGGACCGCGCCATGTTTGCCGTCATAGAGGACGGTGACGCCAATGCCGTCATCAACGCGGAAATATCCGGAAAAACGACGGGCTATAACGATGTATATGCTTCGTTTTCCTATTTGCAGTACGGCTCTGCGTCGCTGGATGACATGGTGGGAGCGAACAGTTATTATATGTACTCCAAACCGGAATTTGAGGGGACGCTTGCGATCCGGTATGCCTTTTTATCGGGGGAAAAAGCAAATTACTCCGGCATGGCACAGTGTTATAGGGAATACCTGATCCGGCAGGGGGTGCTCGGAGAAAAGCACGGGGAGACGGCGCTTCCTTTTTATGCGGAGTACCTCGGCGCGATCGACCGCCCCAAAACGATCCTCGGCGTGAAATATACGGCGGTGGAAGCGGTGACGACGTTTGCCCAGGCGAAAGAGATCTCGGACCGTCTGATCGAAGGCGGCGTTTTGAATCTGAACATTGTGTATTCCGGCTGGATGAACGGCGGGCTCCACGGAACGGCGGCGACAAAGTGCAGGATCGTATCCGGGCTTTCCAAGGGCGGAATGAACCACGCCGCGTTTCAGGATTATGCGGGGCAGATCGGTGCGGATCTCTATATGACGGTCGATTTGCAGTATGTTTATAAAGAAGAATGGTTTGACGGATACAGCGCCATGAAGTACGCGCCCCGGTATTTTGACAACACCAATATCCGGGTGATCGCATACGGGCTGGCAAGCCGGGTGAGCGAGGGCGCGCTGGCGAGTCTGATCCGCCCGGGCTTAGTGGAGCGTGTCGCGGGAGAGTTACAGAATACGCTGAAAAAAAAGAATATTTCCGGCGTGAATGTAGGAACGCTGTCCTGGGAGTTGTATTCCGATCTGGCGGACAGCAGCTATACCGACAGGCAGATGGCGAAAAACTGTAATACTGCGGCAATGGAAGGAATGCGGGAAGAATCGTTTTCCCTGATCGGTGATAACGCGAACGCCTATGCGTGGGAGTACACTGGTGATCTGCTGAATGTGCCGCTGTATTCCAATCAGTACATGATTCTGGATGAGGATGTGCCGTTTTATGAGATGGTGATTCACGGATATATTCCGTATGCGGGAAGCGCGTTCAATCTTGCCGACGATTATGAGACGGCGGTGTTAAAGAGCGTGGAAAGCGGCGCGGGGCTGAACTTTAAGTGGATTTATGCGGATAATTCCGTTGTGAAGGAGACGGAGTTTGACGACTTGTATTCCGTTAACTACGAGGCGTGGATTGACCGGGCGGTGGAGACCTATGGGCGGGTCAATGCGGAAACGGGGTATCTTTCCGGCGTGGAGATGGTTTCCCACGAGAGGGTTCAGAGAGAGGTTGTCAAAGTTACTTATGCGGACGGAAGCGTCGTTTATGTGAACTATACGAACGAGGCGGTGACGGTGGATGGGATTTTGGTGGATGCGAGAGATTTTGCCGTTCGAAAAAACGACGTGTGAAACGGGCGCCCGGTGCTGCAAAAGGCGGCATGAAGAGCGGTGTGTGAAGGAGGACTCCTATGAATTATTTTAAGAAAAGAAACGGGAAGTGGCATCTTTCTTTAACAGGAAAAGAGGCGGTTTCCGGATTGCTGTTCATCCTGCCGTTTCTGATCGGTTTTTTTGCGATCTTTCTTCCGTTGATCGTGGAATCCCTGCGGTTCAGTTTCAGCGATATGCAGGTGGGAGCGGACGGCTATACGCTTACCAGAACCTCGGATCACGGATTCCACCATTATCTGCGCGCATTTACGATTGATCCGGATTTTAATCTGATGCTGCTGACCGGGATCGGGCAGATGCTGCTTCAGGTGCCGCTTGTTTTGATCTTCAGCTTTTTTGCGGCAAATCTGCTCAATCAGAAATTTCACGGGAGAACGGCGGCAAGAAGTATCATGTTCTTACCGGTCATCATTTCGTCCGGCGTAGTCATTGCTCTGGAGAATTCCGATCTGCTTGTGAATACGCTCAATACGACAACGGATTTAAGCGGCGGCGAATTGTCCTCCTATCTGAATGTGATGGGATTTCTGATGGAATACACGTCGCTCCCGGACAGTGTGATTTCGGTATTGTCCAGAGCGGTCAACGGACTGTACGACATCGTGATCGCCTCCGGCGTTCAGATCCTGATCTTTCTGGCGGGATTACAGTCCATCTCCCCCTCTCTCTATGAGGCGTCCAGCATGGAAGGGGCGACGCAGTGGGAGAACTTCTGGAAGATCACGTTTCCGATGATTAGTCCGCTCATTCTGGTGAACAGCATCTACACGGTGATCGACCTGTTTACCAATGAGAATAATGAAATGATGCGGGAGATCAAGCGGACGATCTTCACGGAGATTGATTACGGGTACGGTTCCGCCATGGCATGGATTTATTTTGTGTGTATCGCCGTTCTGCTGCTGGCGGTCGGCGGATTGATCTCAAAGCATGTGTTCTACTATGATGAACGGTAAGAGAGTATGGAGGTTGGTATGGGTAGGAAGAAAAAACAAACCGTGCGCAGGCATATGACGCTCGCGCGTTCGGAACGCCTGCTTTGGAGCATCGTGAGGGGCGTCATCATTCTGGGAATCTGCTTTACCATTCTGCAGCCTCTCATTTTGAAGATCAGTGTTTCCTTTATGGAGGAACGGGATCTCTATGACGCGAGCGTAAGGTATGTGGCAAAGCATTTTACCTTAAACAATTATAAGCTGGCAATGTCCGTGATGGATTATGGCTGGACGGCGTTCAGGACGCTCTGGCTGGCGGTGGGCGTATCGCTGGTGCAGCTGATCGCCTGTCTGCTGACCGCGTATGGGTTCGCAAGGTTCCGGTTTCCGTTTAAGAAACTGCTGTTTGGATGCGTCATTGTAACGATGATTGTTCCGCCGCAGGTCATCATGCTCCCGCTGTTTATGAAATACCGCTTTTTTGACGTGTTTGGCATTTTTAAGGCGGTGACGGGGAGCAGCGTGAATCTGATCGACACGTATTGGCCGTTTTTCATTCAGAGCATGACAACGATGGGAATCCGGAACGGGCTCTATATTTACATGCTGCGGCAGTTCTTTAAGGGGATGCCGAAGGAACTGGAAGAAGCGGCGTTTGTGGACGGATGCGGGAAGCTGAGGACGTTTATCCAGATCATGGTGCCGAGCGCGATTCCCATGATGGTGACGGTGTTCCTGTTCGGATTCGTATGGCAGTGGACGGATGTTTTCTATACGTCCCTGTATCTGAATAAGGTGAAGGTGGTATCCACCGCGCTGAATTCGCTGGCGGTGAACGCGTACAGTCAGTATGAAGGGTTCGGCGGCTCCATGAATTTCATCAGCCCCGGATTTGTCTCCATGATTAACAATACGGGAACGATTCTGGCAGTCGTTCCGCTCATCATTCTGTACATATTCTGCCAGAAATCGTTTGTGGAGGGCATTGAGCGGTCCGGTATCGTCGGGTAAAAAAGGACGGACAGGATCGCCTGAAAGAACAAATAGAAAGAATGGAGGAAGAGCATGAGAAAGAAGAATTTAGCAGGGAAGAAAGCCATGGCGGTGTTCATGGCGGCGGCAATGACGTTGTCTTTTGCGGGATGCGGAAACACGGACAGCACGGACACGGGGGATCAGACAGAAGGGACAGGCGGTTCGAATGAGGGAGGAACGCAGGCGGACACGAGCGGCGGCACAAACGACGGGAATGACGGGAACGGCGCGGCGGATGTTTCCGGCAGTGATGCGGAGGAGGACGCCGCGTATGATTTCGGCGGAAGAGTGTTCCGCATCGGTTCTTATTATGACATGACGCCCGATCCGCAGTCCAATGCGGTCAATGCGGCGCTATCCGAACGGATTGCGTATGTGGAGGATCATTACAACTGCACGATCGAGTTCGTGGACTTAGGCGAGGATTATGTGGATGATTACACGACGAGCGTGCTTGCGGGCGATCCGGTCTGCGACATCGGATATGCCATCACCACCACGGTTCTGCCGACATTGATCGAAGGCGGCATCGCATATCCGATCAGCGATCTGGGCGTCATTGATTTTGACGACTATAAATGGCGTCATGACGTGGTTGAGGCAGGCTATTACAAAGGGAAAAACTACACAATGATTATCAATGATCCGGAGATCCGCTATGGGATTTTCTGGAATAAGACGCTCTTTGACGAGTACGGACTGCCGGATCTGTACGAACTGTATAACAACGGCGAATGGAACTGGGATAAATTCAAAGAGATCGCGCAGATGGCGAACGTGGATAAGGATAATGACGGAACGATCGACATCTACGGTTTTAACGCGAGAGCGGATTTGGGATGGTGCTATCTGTATTCTAACGAGGCGTATATCGCGGATAAGACGGATACGGGAATGACGGTGGACTTAAACGACAGCCGGATCGTCGAGGCGCTGACTGCGTATCAGGATTTTACCACAACGGTTGACTACCGGCCGATCAACTGGGAAGTGGATGAATGGGATTCCCTGATCCTTTCCTTTGTGAACGGAAACTCGATGATGTGTCTGGAAGAGTTCTGGATCTCTTACATGTATTTAAGCCCCGTGACCGGGACCGCGATGGCGGATGACTGGGGATGGGTGCCGTTCCCGAAGGGCGCGTCCGCGGAGGAATATTCCTGCTACGGAAAAGAGAACGGATGCCGCATTATCTTAAACGGCGTGGAGAATCCGGAGGAGGTTGCGCTTGTCTACGATCTGATTACAGATCTTGCGGATTCGGATGAGGAGTGGGATAACCTGCTCGAGGATCAGCTGGAAAACTGGTGCGACGATCTGGAGACCATGGAAAACGTAACCTATATTTACAGCAGGGGCTTATCGAAGATCAACTGCATTAACGGATTCTCGACATTGAATAATTCCGTGAACGCCATGATGAACGCGATCGAAAACGGCGAAATGACGCCGCAGACGGCGCTTGACACCTACCGTTCGGAGATCGAGACGGCGGTATCCGACATCAATACGGGAGAGACGACGGTGACGGATATTCTGTTTGACGGAAACGTCCTGTTAAACTCCAGTTTTGAGCTTGATGTGGAAAACTGGGATATTACAAGAGAGAACACGGAGGCGGGTATTTCCAGAAACGACAGCGACGGCTATCCGAAGTCGGGACAGTTCAGCTTCCACTACTGGAATGCGGATGCCTTTACGATTGATCTTGCGCAGACCGTCACGATCGCGGATGCCGGGACGTATGTATTGTCCGTCTATTCGCAGGGAGACGACGCGACAGGTTCTTCCATGACGCTGTATATCAAGGACGACGGCGGAAACGTACTGGATTCCGTGGACTTTGCAAATGCAGGCTGGAGCGTATGGCAGACGCCGGAAATCGCGATCGCATTGGAAGCGGGACAGACCGTGACCGTCGGCGTGACGATCAACGGACAGCCGGACGACTGGGGAACGCTCGATGATATGACGCTGATTCTTCAATAACAAGATAAGTAGACGAAAAATGAATGCGCGCCTCCGGAACCGGGGGCGCGTTGTATCAACAGGCATTGGTCGTGTGCGCCGCGCGTGAGAGTGTGCCGCATTAAAAGAATGGATCGGCGCGTAGAGGAGGAAGGAACATGAACAGGCTGGCAAAAAAAATAATCGCCGCAGTTCTTTGTACCGCTCTTTTTGCGGGAGCGGCGGGCTGCGGAAACCGTACGGAGGATACGGCGGACAATGCGGTTGTCACACAGGTTCCGGGTGAGCAGGAGGGCGATACGCCGCAGGAAGGGCAGCCGTCTGCGGAAGAGGCAAAATATCTCATCAAAGGCGCGGATATTTCTTCTTTGGAGGCGGTGGAAGATTACGGCGGGAGGTTTTACGATTTTGACGGGAACGAGGTGGATGTCATCGAGTTCCTGAAAGAGAACGGCTGCAATTATTACCGGCTCCGCATCTGGAACAATCCCACCGCATCCTTTGACGCCGGGGACTATTGCAATCTGGAGCATACGTTAGAGCTGGCGAAACGGATCAAGGAAGCGGGCGTTAGTTACCTTTTGGATTTTCATTACTCTGACTGGTGGGCGGATCCGGAAAACCAGACCGTTCCGGCAGCGTGGCAGGGAATGAACGGGGAAGAGCTTTCGGCGGCAGTTTACGATTACACGGCGGAGGTTCTGAACGCGCTGGCGGAGGAGGACGCTTATCCGGATATGGTACAGATCGGAAATGAGATCGGAAACGGGATGCTTTGGGATTATGGTTCCATGGAACATCCGGAAATGCTGGCAAAATTCTTAAACAGCGGCATTCAGGCAGTCCGCGACACAACGCCTGCGGGGCAGGAGACGCTAATCATGATTCATGTGCAGACCGGCGGCTCCGTGGGCGCGACGCAGACCTTTTTTGAGACGATCGAGGAAAACGGCGTGACGGATTATGATCTGGTCGGCCTGTCCTACTATCCGTACTGGCAGGGGACATTTGCCGATATGAGGGCGAACATCGACAACATTTATGAGCGGTTCGGAAAACAGACCGTGCTCGCCGAGACGGCGTATCCTTTTACCAACGACAATGCGGACAGCAAATCGAATATGGTGTCCGAAGCGGACTTAAAAGGCGTCGGATTTGAAGCAAGTGAAGAAAACCAGAGACGGGTGCTGGAACTGATCATGAACGCCGTCGCCGAGTGCGAGGGCGGACTTGGCATCTTTTACTGGGAGCCGGCATGGCTTGCCGTGGAAGGCGCCGGCGTCTCCAAGGGCAGCGGAAACGAATGGGAAAACCAGACGCTGTTTGATTTCGAGGGGAGGGCGCTTCCTGCGGTGAGAGCCTTTGCGTTTGAACCGGGGAGTCTGGATAATGACACGGCGCTGTATGTCTACCCGTTTGACGGCGTGGAAATTGATGAGAACGCGTCCGGAGACGAACTGCTTGGCGAACTTCCTAAGACCGCGCGGGTCTTATATCAGGACGGAAGCATCCGGGAGGCGGAGGTGACGTGGGACCTTTCTTCCATGAAGACGATCACGGATACGCACGTGGCGTTTAAGGGGACGGTTCTGGACTTTACCGTTTCGATCGGCGCAGACCTGATCGCAAAGAACAGCCTGAATAATCTGGATTTTGAGGAAGGCGCGACCGGATGGGTGTTAGAGGATGAGAAGCGCGCGGGGCAGATCCGTAATGACAGCTCCAGCTATCCGCATTCCGGGGAGTGGAGCTTCCAATATTGGAATGCGGACGCTTTTACCATGAATCTTTATCAGCAGGTGCAGATCACACAGACGGAACAATACAACCTTCAGGTATGGTCGCAGGGAGTCGGCGGCACGGATCTTCTGCTGACGCTTTATATCGCGGATCAGGACGGGAATGTGATCGCATCCACGGAATTTCGGAATCAGGGCTGGAACGAGTGGCAGCATCCCGCTGTGTCGGCGCAGTTAAACGAAGGGGATCTTGTCCGCATCGGCGTGCTCGTCGATGCGGGGAGCGACGACTGGGGGACGATGGATGAATTTGCGTTTTATCCCGGCGAACTGCATGAAGATGCGGAAATCCCGGCAGGAGAAGACGGGGATGACGCGGACGGCGGAGAGGCGGACGGAACAAACCTGATCGAGAACGCAAGCTTTGAGAGCGGCGATAACGGATGGAAGATTACGCGGGAAGGAACCGGAGGCGGCATTGTCAGAAATGACAGCGAGGGAAATCCGCATTCCGGCGAGTACAGCTTCCATTATTGGAATGATACGGATTTTACGATCACACTTTCGCAGGAGGTGACGATCGGAAGCGGCGGAAGCTATACGCTTCGCGTTTATTCCCAAGGGGATTCCGATACGGATACCTATATGACACTGTATGCGGAGGATGAAAGCGGCAATGTGATCGCAAGTACGGATTTTTCCAACCGCGGATGGGACGTATGGCAGGATCCGGCGGTCGAAGGGCTTTTGCTGGACGGCGGGGAAACGATCACGGTAGGCGTCGTGATCCATGGAAAAGCCGGCGGCTGGGGAACGCTCGACGATTTCAGCCTGAGCGCGGAGTAAAGCAATCCAGCCATGGCAATTTTTCACAACGTCCGCCGCGGAAAAAATTGTGAAAAACAGCCTTTGATTTCCGCAAAAGAAAAAAGTAGAATAAAACCCGGTAATTGAACAGGGTAAAAATCGACACATGTGGCGCACCGCGCGTAAATCTGATCACGGTAGGCTGCATGTGTCTTTTTTTGCGGAAAAATGGAGGAGGAATTATGGAAAACAATCAATATCTCGGTACGGAAAAGGTCGGCAGACTGCTCAGACAGTTTGCAATTCCCTGCATCTTTTCCCTTATCATCTCGTGTCTTTACAATATCGTCGATCAGATTTTTGTCGGCAACGGCGTCGGTTATCTCGGCAATGCCGCAACGGGCGTTATTTTTCCGATCACGGTTGTGGGATGGGGCATGTCGTTATTTTTTGGCGACGGCGCGGCAGCGCATTTAAGTGTGGCATTGGGACGCAGTGAGACGGAATCCATTCACAGGGGCGTGGGAAACGCCATTTTGTGCTCGTTTCTCTCCGGCGTGGTGATCATCGCGATCGGCTACCTGGGCGGCAGTCACTTGCTGCGGCTGATCGGCGCAACGGATGCCAATCTTTCCATGGCGCATGATTACGGATTTATCATTTATATTATGATGCCGCTTGCCATGGTGCAGAACACGCTGGCGTCCATCATCCGTGCGGACGGAAGCCCGCGCTACGCGATGGGGGCAATGCTGGTGGGCGCCGTCATCAATATCATCGGCGATCCGGTCGCGATCTTTGTTTTGGATCTTGGCATCAGGGGCGCTGCCTATGCGACGATCTTCGGACAGTTTGTCAGCTTCGTGATCTGCGCGGTATATCTTCGGAAAAGCAGAACCTTCCGCATCTGCGCAGGCAGTTTCCGGCTTGACGGTACTTTGTTAAAAAAGATCATGGCGCTGGGAACGTCCAGTCTTTTGACACAGTTATCCATCGTCATTATCACGGTCATCAACAATATCCTGCTGGTGCGCTACGGGGCAGAGTCCGTATACGAAGCGGATATTCCGCTTGCCGCGTTTGTCGTGATCATGAAGCTGTTTCAGATCGTGTTAAATATCGCGATCGGTATTGCCGCCGGCGCGCAGCCCATTGTCGGTTACAATTACGGCGCGGGAAAATACGGGCGCGTGCGGGAGCTGTATCTGAGTATGAACGCGGTACGGGATGCGATCACAGCGCAGGATCAGGCGATCCGCAGCATTGCGGACAAAGGTTCCTGCGTGATCGTAGGACGTTCGGCGGATCATGTTCTCAGAAACCACAGCAATATCGTGCGGATCTTTATCACCGCGCCCAAGGCATACCGTGTGGAAAAGATCATGGAAATGTATAAAGACAGCAGAGAGCAGGCGCAAAAGAGCATGGAGCGCTCCGATGCGGCAAGAAAAGCATATTATGAAAGTATTACCGGCAAGCGGTGGGGCGATTCCCATGGCTATGAGCTCTGTCTTGACAGCTCGATCGGGATCGAGCAGACGGCGGATCTGATTGTCTCCTATGTCCGTGCGGTCTGCCCGCAGTAATGTTTTGAAGGGAAGACGGGTATTTTGCGCTGAGATTTTTTATAAAAAAACAAAAAATGAGACTACCCAAATTCCGAGAACCGTGTTAGAATACAGATAAGAGTTGTAATATGTGTCAAAAGTACCGAAACGGCAGTTCGGTCAAAAAGGGAAAGGAGATGCGGTATGCGGATCGGAGCAATTGCATATCAGCCGTATGTATATAATACGAACACGGTCAGCGCGGCAAGCTTAAACCGGATCAATGCGCTTCCGGAAGACGGGACGCAGGGACGCACGGATTTTGAAGGGCTGACGGATCCTGAGGAAAACCGGAATCCGCTCGGCAAAGGACAGAGCGCGAACTTTATGGATATTTTATCTTCGCAGATGGCGATGAGCCGGACGAAGAGCGCGATGCTGTTAAAGCCGGCGGCAGCGTCCGAAGATGAGGACGTGATGGCAAGCGCCGTGCAGAAGGATGAGACGACCGGAAGGGATGCAGCGCAGTCCGTATCGGATATGGCGGGCGGGCAGGACATTCAGCAGAAGGCAGCCGATGAAGCGCTTACGATCGGAGACGAGGAGAGCGGCGCGACGGGGGCTTCCGCGAACGAGACACAGGATTATGTGATGTCCTATCAGATGCGTCATGCACTGGATGCGTATTCCATGACGATGGGCATGGTCGCATAGAGCATTTGCGAGGGATAGACGAATGATCTGCGGCGCATGGATTTTGGATGGCGCTGTGAGACAGCGGTGTGGTTCCCGCATGGCGGGAAAGGGCGGCATACCGTCTATGTTTCGTAGGGTTTCCCGTGTCACCGCGTTAAGGTCAAAGAGTACAAGTAAAGGTGGTACCGCGTATAACGCCCTTTGCAGAGAATCTGCGAAGGGCGTTTTTGGAACAAAAGGGAGATAGGAAGAAGGAGCGTTTACAATGAGTAAGGAACTGGCAAAGACCTATGAGCCCCATGGCTTGGAGGAGCGAATCTATCAAAAATGGCTGGACAAAAAATACTTTCATGCGGAGGTGGATGAGACCAAAAAGCCCTTTACCATTGTGATCCCCCCTCCAAACATCACCGGTCAGCTTCATATGGGACATGCGCTGGACGAGACGATGCAGGACATACTGATCCGTTTTAAGCGGATGCAGGGCTATAACACATTATGGCAGCCGGGAACGGACCACGCGAGTATCGCGACGGAGGTTAAGATCATCGAGACCCTGAAAGAGCAGGGAATCGACAAGCACGATCTCGGCAGAGAGAAATTTTTGGAGCGTGCGTGGGAGTGGAAAAAAGAATACGGCGGACGCATCCTCAACCAGCTCAAAAAGCTCGGTTCGTCCTGTGATTGGGACAGGGAACGCTTTACGATGGACGAGGGCTGTAATAAGGCAGTGACCGAAGTCTTTGTCAAAATGCACGAAAAAGGCTGGATCTATAGGGGTGCGCGCATGATCAACTGGTGCCCTGTCTGCAATACGTCCATCTCCGACGCGGAAGTGGAATATGAGGAGCAGAAAGGATGTTTCTGGCATATCAAGTATCCGCTTGTGGATGAGAACGGACAGCCGAGCAAGACGGAGTTTTTGGAATTTGCAACGACGCGTCCGGAGACGATGCTCGGCGATACGGCGGTCGCCGTCCATCCGCAGGATGAGCGTTATGCGTATCTGCACGGGCGGTCCGTATGGCTGCCGATTGTGAATAAGGCGATCCCCGTTGTGGAGGACGACTATGTGGATATGGAGTTCGGAACGGGCGTTGTCAAGATCACGCCTGCGCATGATCCGAACGACTTTGAAGTCGGAAAGCGGCACGGACTTGCCCTTGTCAATATTTTGAACGACGATGCGACCATCAACGAGAACGGCGGAAAATATCAGGGAATGGACCGCTATGAGGCGAGAAAGCGGATCGTGGAGGAGCTTGATAAGCTCGGACTTCTTGTCCGCATCGAGGATTATTCCCACAACGTCGGCACGCACGACCGCTGCGGCACGACGATCGAGCCGATGGTAAAAGAGCAATGGTTTGTCAGGATGGAGGAGCTGATCAAACCCGCCGTGAAAGCGGTAAAGGACGGCGAGGTGAAGCTCATTCCCGAAAGCATGAAAAAGACCTATTTTAACTGGACCGATAATATCCGCGACTGGTGTATTTCCAGACAGCTCTGGTGGGGACACCGGATCCCGGCCTATTACTGCGGCGGATGCGGGGAGACGGTAGTCGCAAAAGAGCAGCCGTCAGTATGTCCGAAGTGCGGCGGCACGCATTTTACGCAGGACGAGGATACGCTCGATACATGGTTTTCCTCGGCGCTCTGGCCGTTTTCGACGCTCGGCTGGCCCGAAAAGACAAAGGAGCTTTCCTATTTTTATCCGACGGATGTGCTTGTGACCGGATACGACATCATCTTTTTCTGGGTCATCCGCATGATCTTTTCGGGTTATGAGCAGATGGGAGAGCGCCCGTTCCATACCGTACTGTTCCACGGGCTGGTGCGGGATTCCGAGGGACGCAAAATGTCAAAATCGCTCGGCAACGGCATCGATCCGCTGGAGGTGATCGAAAAGTACGGCGCGGATGCGCTGCGCCTGACGCTCATCACGGGCAACGCACCCGGCAATGATATGCGTTTTTACTATGAGCGCGTGGAGGCGAACCGCAATTTCTGCAATAAAATATGGAACGCATCCCGTTTCATCCTGATGAATATGGGCGGGAAGGAAGTTCATGCGCCTGCGCCCGAAACGCTGCAGCCGGTGGACGAGTGGATCATTTCGAAGCTCAATGACGTGGTGCGTGAAGTGACCGACAATATGGAGCATTATGAGCTTGGGATCGCCGTACAGAAAATTTATGATTTTATTTGGGATGAATTCTGCGACTGGTATATTGAGATGGTAAAGCCGCGCCTGTATAATACGGATGATAAGGAGAGCCAGAACGCCGCGCTTTATACCTTAAAGACCGTTCTGATCGACGCCTTAAAGCTGCTGCATCCGTACATGCCGTTCATCACGGAGGAAATCTTTACGACGCTGCAGAGCGAAGAAGAATCCATCATGGTCAGCGCATGGCCGGTCTATGACGGGGCGAAGGCATTCAAGAAGCAGGAACAAGCGATCGAGACGATCAAGGAGGCGGTGCGCGGCATCCGCAATGTGCGCGCGCAGATGAACGTTGTTCCGAGCCGCAAGGCGCTCGTGTATGTCGTATCGGAAAGCGAAGAACTACTTCAGATCTTTGAAGAGGGAAAATTGTTCTTCCAGTCGCTCGCTTATGCGTCTGACGTTTTATTGCAGAAGGACAAGAGCGGCATCGCCGATGACGCCGTATCGGTCGTGATCCCGAATGCGACGTTGTACATCCCGTTTGCGGAGCTTGTGGACATCGGCAAAGAGATCGAGCGCCTTCGCAAAGAGGAGCAGCGGCTGACGGGCGAGCTTGCGCGTGTGAACGGGATGCTCTCGAACGAGCGCTTTATCGGGAAAGCGCCGGCGGCGAAAATTGCCGAGGAGCGCGCAAAGCTGGAGAAATATGAGCAGATGATGGCGCAGGTGCAAGAACGGCTGCGTCAGCTTGAAAAATAGACCGCAAATGGTTGTAAAGGTCAGGGAAGACGCATATCAGTGTAAATAGGCAGTCTGTTTCTGCCGGAGAGGGAAGGGAAGGAAAGCGGTATGGAAATAGAACAGGGGACGCAATCAGAGGTGCAGGAGACCGTACAGGACGATTGGGCGCTTGCCGGGAATCATATCACGATTTCCGAAGATTCCATGCAGGCATTTCTCTTTTTACAGCCCAAGCCGAACGGGGAGAGTTATGACAGGGAAGAATTAAAGGAGCGTCTTCGCGCCGAGGGTGTTGTCAGCGGCTTTCATGAGTCGAATCTGGCGGCAATGGCCAAAAAGAAGGTGTATAACAGGGAAGTGCTCGTCGCGCAGGGAGCTCCTCCCATACCGGGAACGCCCGGTCGTTATGACTATGAGATCGAGACGGAAGATTATGCGAAGCATCCGCGTATCCGCGAGGATGGTTCGGTGGATTATCAGAGCATGAATCTGTTGCAGAATGTGCAGGAAGGACAGGTGATCGCCGTTTATCACGCGGCGGTGCAGGGAACGGACGGAGAGGATGTGCGCGGACGGAGACTGCGCGCGGAGGTGTGCAGAGAGCTTCCGGCGCTGCGCGGACGCGGGATCGCCTTAAAAGAGGGAACCGAAGAGCCGACCTATATTGCGCAGACGGAAGGAAAGCTGATATTCAGGGACGATCAGATCGAGATTTGTAATGTCCACGAGATCAAGGGCGATGTGGATATTTTGATTGGCAAAGTGGAATTTTTCGGCGATATTGTGATCGACGGCAACGTTGCGGCTGGAACGGTCATCCGGGCGGGAAAGAGCCTGACGATCAGCGGCACGGTCGAGGGCGCGGATATTTATGCGGGCGGCGACATCGTTCTGCGCCGCGGCGTACAGGGGAATGAAAAGGGACGCATCCGCTCCAGAGGAAATGTGTATGCCGACTTTTTGGAGCATTGCACGGTCGAGGCGCGGGGTAACGTTATGGCAAACTATATCCTGAATTCAGAGGTGGCGGCGGAAGGCGAAGTAACGGCAACCGGAAGACGCGGTATGATTCTTGGCGGCTATGTCCATGGTTTTCAGGGGATTAAGGCGATGTGCGTCGGCAGCGATAAAGAGATCAAGACCATTCTCCATGCAGGCTGCGAGCAGAAGGTCTACGAGCAGAATATTGAAAACCGCAGAGAGGAAGCGGAGATCATGCAGCAGCTGGAGGAGATGGAGGATCGCGCAGAAGTGCTCCGCAAACAGCTGACGATCCGTTCTAAGGATCAGACGCTCATCCGCGAGTGCAATGAGCTGCTTCAGGAGCGGGAGAAGCTGACGGAGCGCGCAAAGGAGCTGCAGGCCGAGAAACAGATGCTGCAAAAGCAGATGGAGGAAGGGCGGCAGTCCGCGATCCGCGTGGAAGATAAGCTCTATGCCGGATCGGTCATCAGCGTGAATAACGCGCAGCAGGCAATCACCGCGAACACCTGCTTTATGCAGTACAAGAGTATTTCCGGCATCATTCAGGGAACTGTTATCCGGGTATAACGAATCTTAGGGCATAGCGGGCAGAACGGTATCGCAAAAGAATCGGGCATAGCGGGCAGAACGGTATTGCAGGGATCGGAGCATAGCGGACAGGAAGAGATCGGGCATCAGGGCGTAACAGACAGATGGAACAGATAACATATCAGGAGGCGACGGCGTATCTTTTGTCGATACCCAAATTTACGGGAAAGCATACGATGGAGGATACGCGCCGTTTTTATCAATTTATGGGGAGTCCGTGCGCGGATGCGCGGATCATCCATGTAGCGGGGACGAACGGGAAGGGATCGGTCTGTACCTACCTGCGGAGCATGTTGGAGCGGTGCGCTCATCATACCGCGCTGTTTGTATCACCGCATCTGGTGACGATGCGGGAGCGTTTTCTTTTTGACGGGGAACCGGTTTCCGAGGAGGCGTTTTGCGCATCGTTTGCCGCTGTCGCGAGGGCGCTCTGCGCCTATCAGGGAAAAAAGGATGCCGTATCGCTAAAGACGCTGCGGGAGCTTTCTTATCATCCGTCCTTTTTTGAAATGTTGTTTTTTATGTTCCTGCAATGTAAGGAAACGGCGGGGGCGGATGACGTGATCTTAGAGACGGGGCTTGGCGGCAGGCTGGACGCGACGAACTGTATGCCGAAGAAAGCGCTGTGCGTGATCACGCGGATCGCGCTGGATCACACGGAATATCTGGGGGATACGACGGCACAGATCGCGCGGGAAAAAGCGGGGATCTTCCGGCAGGGAACGCCGGTGGTCAGTCTGTATTCCGATAAAGAAAGCAAAGAGGTCATCGAAACGTGCGCAAAAGAGCGGAACGCGCCGCTTGTGTTTGTCGATTCGCGCGATTTCAAAATTGAAGGAATTACCAACAAAAGCATTGCTTTTTCGTTTCAATCTGTATATTATAATTCTATCAGCCTTTCACTCGCAACCACCGCGTGCTATCAGGCGGAGAACGCCGCGCTCGCGCTGCGGGCGTTAGAGGTGCTTTCGCAGGACGCAGGATGGAAAAAGAGCATCGCAGCGGGACAGGAAACGACAGCCGCGGCGGAACAGAAGGCGGCAGCCGGGGCGGGAGAGGCGTTTGGTTTGGCGGCGCCCCCTACGGAGCGCGAACTGCGGGAGGGACTTGCGGCGGCGCATTGGGAAGGGCGGATGGAAGAAGTATTGCCGGAAGTGTATCTGGACGGAGCGCATAATGAGGACGGGATACGGGCGCTGCTTCATACGGTGCGGCGGACCGGGCCGGACAGGGAGAATGTGCTCATACTTGCCATTGTGGCGGACAAGCGCTATGAAAGGATGGCGGAGCTGATCGCGCGTTCCGGATTGTTTTTGAGGGTATATGTGACGTCTGCGGGCGGGGAGAGAGCGCTTGCGCAGGAAGCGCTTGCCGGGGCGTTGATCAGTTATGGACAAAGGAATTGTATGGTGTATGAGCAGCCGGAGCAGGCATTTTCATGCTGCCTTGCGGAGCGCGCGGAGAATGAGCGCGTATACGTTGCCGGTTCCTTATACTTGATCGGGCGGATAAAGGCATATTTAGGGAGGAATTCTGATGATTAACTTTGAGGAGGAGCTCAAGAAGTTTCATCCCAGCGTAGAGATAGAAGAGGCAGAGGATGTGTTATACAGTCAGGATACGACGGATTTAGCTGACGTACTGGTAGATGTGATCAAAGAGGCAAAGGAAGAAGAATAGGAGCGACGCTATGGAGTGTTATAACTGCGGCTGTCTCCTGACGGAAAACGAATTTTGTACGAACTGCGGGGCGGATGTACGGGTTTACAAAAAGATCATTTCGGCGTCCAACCGCTATTACAATATCGGCTTGGAGAGAGCAGGTGTCAGAGATCTGTCGGGGGCGGCGGAAAGTCTCAGGCAGTGTCTGAAATTAAATAAGAACCATGTGGAAGCGAGAAACCTTCTCGGACTGATCTACTATGAGACGGGAGAGGTCGTTTCCGCCTTAAACGAGTGGGTGATGAGCAAGAACATCAAACCGCTCAAGAATATTGCGGACGATTATATTGAGGATATTCGATCGAATCCGACGCAGCTCGATACGCTGACGCAGGCGGTCAAAAAGTACAATCAGGCGCTGAATTACTGTATGCAGGACAGCGTGGACTTAGCGGTCATCCAACTGAAAAAAGTGCTGTCCATGAATCCGAAATACTTACAGGCGCATCAGCTTCTGGCATTGATCTATATGAGTCAGGAAGATTGGGACAGAGCGGAAAAGGAAGTCGAAAAAGCGCTGCGCATCGACACGAGCAACACGCTGACGATGCGGTATATGAAAGAGATCGACTTTGCGGTCAGTCAGGAGGAGGGCAGAAATCCCTCTAAGAAAAAGAGCAAGGATCAGAACGCAAAGAAATATAAGAGCGGCAATGATACGGTGATCCAGCCCATCAATAATAAGGATTCCAGAGGACTTTCCACGATCATCAATATCATCATCGGCGTGCTGATCGGTCTTGCCATTGCGATCTTTCTGATCCTTCCCGCGCAGATCCAGACGGAAGTGTCTAAAGTAAATGAGCAGATCACGGAATACAGTGAGCTGTTGACGCGCAGGGCGGCGGATGTGCAGGAGCGGGAGGCGCAGATCGAGGATCTGAACCGGAAGCTCGCAGAGACGCAGGAGGCGCTTGACGCCTATACGGGAACGGACGGCACGATCGCTGCTTACGAGCAGCTTTTGGAGGCGGTCAGCCTCTATATGCAGGAGGAGCCCGACGTCATGGCGGTTGCGGACAGCCTCGGCAAGATCGACGAGGATTATGTGGAGGAAGAAGCGCCCGATTATTTTGCCAATGTATATCATGAACTGCTCACACTGATCGGTCCCGATGTCTCAAAGTCCTACTATCAGACGGGTATGGCGGAGTACAATGTGCAGAACTATTCGGAGGCGGTCAACTATTTCCTGATGGCAGTTTCCTTTGACGAAACGGATTCCATGGCGCTCTATCAATTGGCGGAATCCTATTACCGCAGCGATGATATGGAGAATGCGGCGGTCTATTATAACCGCGTGATAGAGCTGTTCCCCGGCAGGACGTCGGCGATCAACGCGCAGAGGCGCTTAAGGGAGATTGAGCAGCAGTAGCGGCAGCTGCGTGCGGACGGACGTCGGCGGCCGTGCAGCGGAAACGCGGACAGGCATAAGAACAGAACGACACAAAAGAGAACATCAAAAGAGATGTTCTCTTTTTTTGCGCGATAGGCAGAGAAGAGAAGTGATTTTTATGCGGCGACCGTGCTTGCACGGGGAGACGCATAGGAATCACTTCGCGGCGAGCAACGCGAGCGGGAAATGCGAAGCATTTCCCCTCTGCCTGCGCGATAAGCTTAAGAAGAGAAGCGTTTCTATATGCAAGAAGAAGGGAGAAAGCAATGGTTGATAATTATGCAATTATCGAGAATTATCTGATGATCAGGATGCCGGAAGAGGTCGATCATCACAGGGCGGTACGGATCAGCCGGACAGCCGATGATTATATTGCGCACAGCAAGGTTGTCAATATCGTGTTTGATTTTGAGGACACGAAGTTTATGGATAGTTCCGGCATCGGTGTGATCATGGGGCGGTACAAAAAAATATCCTGTTTTGGCGGGAAGGTGTTTGCCATTAACGCGAGCAGGCGCATCAAGCAGCTTCTTGTCGTGTCGGGTATGCAGAAATTGGTTACGATTATGGAGTAGAGGAGTGGAGAGATGGAGATAAGAACAGAGGAGAGAACGGAGCATACGGGCGTCATGGTGCAGGAAGACAGGCGGGAACAGACGGACATGCAGGGACAGGCGGACAGGCAGGGACAGACGGACATGCGGGAGCAGGCGGACTTTGCAGGGAAAGCGGGCGGACAGGGACGGATGGGCGCAAGACGCGGGTATGTCAATGAAATGTCATTGGAATTTGATGCAGTTTCCCTAAATGAGAGCTTTGCGCGCGTTGTGGTTGCGGCGTTCATCACGCCGCTTAATCCGACGGTGGAGGAGCTTGCAGACGTGAAGACCGCGGTTTCGGAGGCGGTGACAAACGCGATCATCCACGGATATGACGGCCGGGGCGGTAAGATCAACATGCATTGTCTGGTGACGGGAAATCTGCTGAGCGTCAACATTGAGGATCACGGTATGGGCATTGCGGACATCGGACAGGCCATGATGCCGCTGTTTACAACGAAACCGGAGCTGGACCGGTCGGGCATGGGATTTTCTTTTATGGAGGCATTTATGGATGACTTAAAGGTCGAGTCCCATGTGGGAGAGGGAACCAAGGTCTGTATGATGAAAAAACTGGGGGACGCCTCACTACCGGCGCCGAAAGGGAAGTAAATGGACGAGACCGCTGCATTGATCGCACGTTCACAGGCAGGGGATAAAAAAGCAAGAGAAATACTGGTAGAAAAAAATTTAGGACTGGTCCATCATATCGTCAAACGGTTTCTCGGCAGAGGCATCGATGCGGAGGATCTGTTCCAGATCGGCAGCATCGGACTGATGAAAGCGATCGATAAATTTGATCTAAGCTATGACGTTCGTTTTTCCACATATGCCGTTCCGATGATTCAGGGAGAAATCAAACGGTTTCTGCGGGACGACGGCATGGTGAAGGTCAGCCGCACGTTAAAAGAAAACGGATGGAAAGTGCGTCAGTCCATGGAGCGGCTGTCGCAAAAGTTCGGGAGAGAGGCAACGCTTGAGGAACTTTCCGGGGATACGGGGCTTAGTACGGAAGACATTGTGATGGCGCTGGAGGCAAATATTGAAGTGGAATCCATCTATCGTTCCGTGTTCCAGTCCGACGGCAATGAGATCTATCTGGTCGATCAGGTCATTGCGGGCGGAAAAGGAAAAGGCGGCATCGGGCAGACCGCCGCGGGCGGATCGGGGATCGACAGCTACGGGATGGGAGACGGGCAGGATCCGGAGAAGGAGCGTCTGCTCAATCACATGCTTTTAGAGCAGCTCATCGGCAGTCTGGATGAAAAAGAACGGGAGCTGATCGAGCTTCGTTATTTTCAGGATAAAACACAGATGGAGGTGGCAAAACGGCTGCGCATCAGCCAGGTGCAGGTCAGCCGCATGGAAAAGCGCATCCTGCTGCGTATGCGGGAGCGGGGAAAAGTATAGCTTTTCTGGTTCAGACATGCTATAATGTATAGGATTTTTATAAGTGCATATCACTGAGGATAAAAGGAAAGACATGCATGCGCCGGGAAAGCGGGTTTCAGGACAAAAGGACGCTTGGAGGCGCCGCATGGCCGGGGAGAGAGACAGGGTATGAAATTTGACATGCATTGCCACACAAAGGAGGGCTCGATCGACGCAAAGGTCGAGCTGGAAAACTATGTCCGAAAGCTGGTGTCTCTCGGCTATGACGGAATGCTCGTGACAGATCACAATTCTTATAAGGGACATGATCAATGGGAGCGCCTGCGCGTGCGTATTCTGTCCGCCGCGGGGAAGCCCTTTGTCGTTCTCAGGGGAATCGAATACGATACGCGGGATGCGGGGCATATGCTCGTGATACTGCCGGAGCGCGTGCGCTCGCGTATCTTTACGGTGCGCGGCTTAAAAGGGCGTCAGCTCATCAAACGCGTGCATGAACTGGGCGGAATTGTCGGTCCGGCGCATCCCTATGGAAACGGTTTCTTTGCACTCATGAACACGCGTCTCGGAAAAAGAAACGAACATCTGATGCACAGCTTTGATTTTGTGGAGAGTTTTAACGCCTGTGTGAAGCCCTTTCAGAACCGGCTGGCAAAGCGTCTGGCGCAGCGTTACCATAAGCCGGAATTCGGCGGTTCGGACGCGCACCGTCTGGAAGTGATCGGATCGGCGTATACCGAGATCGCGGGAAACATCCGCAATAATGACGATTTGATCCGCGCAGTCCGATGGCGCGTACCGATGACGGCCGACGGGGACTGGGAGGATAAGGTCAGAAAAAAGCAGAAGAAAGCCGTGGAGGAGCTTTCTGTGATCGGGTATTGGATTTACAATAAAGTGTTTGCGGGCATAAATGTGTTCCGCAGGCGGAAATATGCAAAGATCATGTAAACCGGATGCGGCGGAAACAGAAAAGTGCCGGAAAACCAGATAGAAACGGAGACGGCCATACCGCGCGGAAACAGGCGCAAAAGAGAGATAGGTAAGTATGATTTGCGGGAATCCGCATAAAATAATCGCCAAAGAAAGGCTTTCGCTTGCGTGAAAGTCTTCGAAAGCGTGCGAAAGCGCGATTTTTTGGGGAGGATTGGCTGTGCGGATTTTTTATTTGAAGGCGGATGCAAAGGTGGAACTGGAACGCAGGGACATCCGGCTTGCGGATGTGGCGGATGTTCTCTGCGAGGACGACCGCGCGCAGCGGGCGGCGCAGGAATTGATCGTATATCGGTTTTCCGGCGAGGAACGCGCAGTCATCGATGTGCTAAAACTGATCGGTCTGCTGCATGAGAAATTTCCAGGCTGTCAGGTCGTGAGCCTCGGCGCGGACGCCGTGCTGCTGGAATATCATCAGATAAAACCGCATCCCGTGTGGGAAAAAGTGAAGATTGCGCTGATCGCGCTGCTCAGTTTTTTTGGCGCAGCATTTACCATCATGGCGTTTCACAATGATATTAGTATTGACGATATTTTTTCCAAGGTATATCTGCTGGTTACAGGGATGGAATCGGACGGTTTCACTGTGCTGGAAATTTCTTACTCCGTCGGGCTCTCGGCGGGGATTCTTCTTTTTTTTAATCATATCGGGACAAGGCGGATCACGAAAGATCCGACGCCGATCGAGGTGCAGATGCGCCAGTATGAGAGCGACGTCGTGACGGCGCTCGTGGAGAATGCCGACCGCGAGCGGGCGCACGAAGATTGTGGAGGGAAACGGGAGAATTGCGAGCGGGCGCACGAAGACCGGGGTGAGAGGCAAGAAAACCGCGAGCGGGCGCATGCAGGCAGCAGGACGGATAGGGAAGCAGGGAGGAAACCGTAATGGAACAATTACTGCTTGCCATACTGGGGCTTGGTTTCGGCGTGTTTACGGCAGGAGGTGTGTTCACGACCGTCATTGTCGTGGCGCTCATTCCGCGTTTTGCCGCCCGTTTTCATACGGCATATAAAATAGAACTTTATGAAGAGTGGATTGTCGCGGGTGCGGTTGCCGGCGGCATTTTTGGTGTGTACTCTCATCTGTGGGAAACGCCCTCGTGGGAGGAGCGCGGTATGCTCTTAAAGTGTGCCGGCATAGCTCTGGTGATACTTTGGGCGTTTTTTACGGGGATGTTCGTCGGCTGTCTTGCGCTCGCGATTGAGGAGATGCTCGGCGGGCTTCCCGTGTTTGCCCGCCGGGTACATCTGCGCAAAGGGCTCGGCATCATCATTCTCTCCATTGCGGCGGCAAAACTTGCCGGTTCCTTATGCTATTTCTATTTCGGGTTGTTTTAGGGGAGCAATCATGCTAAAATCGTAACGAACAGTCAGCGATCTGCATAGGGGGAAGTTTATGAAAAAGTATGTATCGGTTATGATCATACTAATTGTCTTTTTGGGTGTATGTGGAATCATTTTTAGAAATAAATCTGCTATGCTTTCTGCCGAGGAAGCGGAAGAAAGTTTGCAGAATTATTTGATAAGCGTCAGCCAATGGAAAGATGATTATGTCGTCGAAGCGCTGAATCCTGTGACGGGAACGATTGACAATGACGAAGTATATCGTTTTGAGATAAGATATAAAGATACGGATGAGCAGGTTGGCGATCGGTTAATAAGCAATTATGCAATCACATTGGATGGTAATCTCATTTATTGGTATGATTCTGCAAACGATGAATGGATCGTTCAAAAATAACATAAAGTAATTTTTTAGGGAATTCTTATTGACAAACAATTAAACATATGCTTAAATGTTTATATCAAGAAGCAGACAGAACAATCAGAGGCACATTCCCGAACGGAAACAGGAGCGGGAACGGCGGCTGCATTTTGGGAACGTTCTGCTGTAAAAAAAGCAAAAAGCAAAGAGGAGGACATTTTTCATGAAGAAAACATATCAGATCGAGGTAGACTGCGCGGCATGCGCATTGAAAATGGAGGAAGCGGCAAAGCAGGTCGAGGGCGTGAAGGACGCGACGGTTTCCTTTATGACGCAGAAGATGAAAGTAGAATTTGACGAGGGTGCGGAGGAGCAGGCGACGATGAAAGCGGTCGTGAAGGCATGCAAGAAAGTGGAGAGCGACTGCGAAATCATGCTGTGAGATCATACCGTGAAGGCGGCTTGCGCATACGGCGGAGGGGATACCGTTAGGCACTGTCTGCGCGATGGGACTTGTGCGTATTGCAGAGAGATACGTCGGATGCTGTCTGCGCGATGGGACTTGTGCATATTGCGGAGAGATACCGATGGACACTGTCTGTGCGATGAGACTTGTGCGTATTGCAGAGAGGATACCGATGGATGCCGTCGGCATGGGATTCGCAGGCTGAGTGAAAGGAGCATGAATGATGAATAAGAAGCAGAAAAGGATGCTGTTACGCATTGTCATTACCGCAGGATTGATGATATTGCTGGCGGTTTTGCCGATTGACGCGAAGATCAAGACGATCTTGTATCTGGTTCCGTATCTGGTGATCGGTTATGATATTTTGCGGAAAGCGGTTCTTGGTATTCTTCACGGACAGGTGTTTGACGAGAATTTTCTTATGGCGGTCGCGACGGTCGGTGCGATCGGGATCGGCGAGATGGTGGAAGGCGTGGCGGTCATGCTTTTTTATCAGATCGGAGAGCTGTTCCAGAGCTATGCCGTCGGAAAGAGCCGTAAAAATATCACGGCGCTGATGGATATTCGTCCCGATTATGCGAATATCGAGGAGGACGGCGCGCTGGTGCAGGTTGACCCCGATGAGGTGGAGGTCGGCACGGTGATCGTCGTAAAGCCGGGAGAAAAGCTGCCGATCGACGGCGTCATTACGGAGGGGGAGACGACCCTGAACACGAGCGCACTAACCGGGGAGAGCGTACCGCGTGAGGCGGGAGAAGGCGACGAGGTTATCAGCGGATGCGTGAATTTAAGCGGTCTGATTAAGGTTCGTACGACCAAGGAATTCGGGGAATCGACCGTATCAAAGATTTTGGATCTGGTGGAAAATTCCAGTATGAAGAAATCGCGTTCGGAGAATTTTATCACCAGGTTTGCCAAGGTGTATACGCCGGCGGTCTGTCTTGGCGCCGTGCTGCTGGCGGTGCTTCCGCCGCTTGGCAAGATGCTCTTTTTCGGCGGCAGCGCCGATTGGCTGGTATGGTTTACAAGAGCATTGACTTTTTTAGTCATTAGCTGTCCGTGCGCGTTGGTGATTTCCATTCCGTTAAGCTTTTTCGGCGGGATCGGCGGCGCGTCGGCGCGCGGCATTTTAGTGAAGGGTTCGAATTATCTGGAAGCGCTTGCATCGGCGGGGATCGTGGTATTTGACAAAACGGGAACGATGACGAAGGGTGTTTTCGAAGTGACAAAAATCTGTCCGGTGGGCGTGGATGAGGAGACATTGCTGCATTACGCGGCGTATGCCGAGAGTTATTCCACGCACCCGATCGCGGAGAGTCTGCGCAGAGCGTACGGCAAAGCGATGGATGGAGCGCATGTGAGTGATGTGGAGGAAATCAGCGGACATGGCGTGACGGCGGTTGTGGATGGGAAAACGGTCGCGGCAGGCAACCGCAGACTCATGGAACGTATGCACATTGCCTGTCCTGAGGAGGACGCAGTCGGCACAGAAGTTCATTTGGCGCTTGACGGCGTCTATATCGGCATGATTCTGATCGCGGATGTGTTAAAGCCGACGGCGGCGGATGCGGTCCGCGCGCTGAAAGAAAGCGGTGTGCGAAAGACGGTCATGCTGACGGGCGATGCAAAGAAAGCGGCGGATGCGATCGCCGCAGAGCTTGCGGTTGACGAGGTGAAAAGCGGACTGCTTCCGGGCGATAAGGTGGATGAAGTCGAGCGTCTGCTCGCAGGAACCGGGAAAAAGGAAAAGCTGGTATTTGTCGGGGACGGCATCAATGACGCGCCCGTTTTGTCCCGCGCAGACGTCGGCGTTGCAATGGGCGCGCTCGGTTCCGACGCGGCGATCGAGGCGGCGGATGTCGTGCTGATGGACGATGATCCGTTAAAGATCGCGCTTGCGATGCGCATTGCGCGCAAGACGCTCCGCATTGTCTATGAGAATATCGTATTTGCGCTGGCAGTCAAAGCGATCTGTCTCGTGCTTGGCGCGCTCGGCGTCGCCAATATGTGGTGGGCGATCTTTGCGGACGTCGGCGTCATGGTGCTTGCCGTACTGAATGCGACGCGGGCATTGACGATTTCGGGCAGGAGATGATCCTGCTGCGGGAAATGCTTAGAAACGGGAAATGCTTAGAAAAAGGCACAGAACAGTATGAAAAAGGAAAACGGAGGGTGTATGACACATTATCATTTACCGCACGATCATGGACAGAATATCGGGCATGTGCTTGACCGGATGCCGGATCTTTCCGATTTTCAGAAGGTGGCGGCGTGGTTTGACAAGCTTGGGGACGGCACGCGGCTGCGCATTTTATGGCTTTTGTGTCACTGCGAGGAGTGCGTGAGCAATATCGCCGCCGCAATGGAAATGAGCGATCCGGCGGTATCGCATCATCTGCGGCTTTTAAGGGAGAGCGGGCTGATTGTCAGCAGGCGCGAGGGAAAGGAGGTCTATTACAAGCTTGCGGAAAATGCGCAGGCGCAGATTCTCCACCGCGCGCTTGACGAGATGTTTGAGGTGAGCTGTCCGAGCGGGGATGAGGCGTAGCATAGAGATGTCCGACTTCCGGCTGTGGAGCGCGCCGGGCGCGCTTACGCTTGCGGGGATGAGGCGTAGCATAGACGTCCGACTTCCGGCTGTTGAACGGTTAAACGCACAGGGGAACGTATAAGAGGGGCAGCAGTCAAAAACCGAAATGAAAACCGGATCGCAAAAATGTCAATCATCCGGATGCTTGCAAATAGGACGGACTGTTACGATGGTATACTTGTGAATTTGACGGACTGTTTATAAAACATACTTATAAAACAGGCAGAGCGTTATGATAACATAATAGGGAAATCGTCGCGGCTGTTTTTGGCATATGGTATCGAAACTGACAAAGGCGGAAGCGGAAGGACAACGTGGGAAATTGTAGTAAGATGTGATAGACGCAAGCAGAGAACAGCGGCGCCCGCCGATCGGCGGGGGTTTTTTTGCGCGAAATTTTCAAAAAAGTCCTTGCTCATGACGCAGCGTCATGAGCTATACTGAAAGCCGGGTAAAGAGGAATGCCCTCCAAGCGGGATTTGTTTCGCATGGATCACGGATACTGCCTGCGGTGCAAAGTTCGCAGGTTGCGGGAAAGGCAAGGTTATTTATATGGAAAAGCATAGAGCGATCCCGCAGGGATATATGACAGTCGGCGAGGCGGCAGGAAAGCTGCATGTGACTGTCCGGGCCCTGCAGCATTATGATAGAGAAGGACTGCTTTCACCGTCCGCCGTCAGCGAGGGCGGGCGCAGGCTTTATACGGATAAAGACATCGTGAAGCTGCATCAGATCCTCTCCCTGAAGCATCTGGGATTTTCTTTGAACGATATTAAGGAACGGCTGATCCCGCTCGATACGCCGGGGGAAGTTGCCAATGTGCTTGCAGAGCAGGCGGACGTTGTTCAAAAGAAGATCGAAAGCCTGTCCGAGTCGCTGCGGGAACTGGAGGCGCTGCGCAGGGAAGTGCTGCAAATGCAGTCGGTAGACTTCAAAAAATATGCGGACATTATCGTAAATCTGCAAATGAAAAATGATTTTTACTGGATGATCAAGCATTTTGACGATCAGATGCTCGATCATATCCGTTCTCGTTTTGACAAAGACAGCGCCGCCGCTTTTATGCAGGATTTTACGCGGTTACAGGAGGAGGCACTACGTCTTGGAAGCGAGGGCGTTTCTGCCGACAGCGGCGATGCGCAGGCGTTTGCGAAGGCGTATTGGGAGATGATCATGCAATTTACGGGCGGCGACACGAATGTGCTTTCCAAGCTCATGGAGCTGGGAAATGCCGAAGGCACGGACGCGGAATGGAAAAAGAGACAGGAGAAAGCGAATACGTTTATTGAACCTGCGCTGAATGCTTATTTCCGCGGAAAACAATGATCTTGGGCGGATGAAAAACAAAGCAGTGCGTCGTGCTGCAAGCGATTGTGCGGATGGCTTGATCTGCGTGCCGCCGTTGGCGGTAAGTGTAAAAAATCAAAGATTTTATCAGGCGTGCTACATAAAAAAGGGGGATTTCTTATGGAAGATGCAATACGGGTCGAACAGTTAAGAAAAAGTTACGGAAAGCGTGTCGTGCTGAAAGATGTAAGTTTTCGTGTGCGTCAGGGCGAATGTTTTGCGCTGCTTGGCGGAAACGGCGCGGGAAAAACGACAACGCTGGAATGCATGGAAGGATTAAAGAGGTATGACGGCGGCAATATCATCGTAAACGGGAAAGCAGGGATTCAACTGCAATCCGCGGCTTTGCCGGAGTATATCAAAGCGGCTGAAGCGCTGCGGCTGTTTGCAAAGTGGAATCGTCAGGCGTTCCATCCGCATAGCCGCGGTTTCCTGTCGGGGCAGGATGACGCGCTCGGCATCGGCGCATTTGCGCAAAAACAATATTACCAATTATCGACGGGGCAGAAACGGCGGCTGCATTTGGCGCTTGCGCTGCTTAGCGATCCCGATATTATTTTTTTGGACGAACCGACTGCAGGACTGGATGTGGAGGGAAGAATCGCGCTTCATGAACAGATCCGACAGTTAAAAAAGAAGGGAAAAACCTTGATATTAGCAAGCCATGACATGGCGGAGGTGGAGAGTCTGTGCGACCGGATCGCAATCCTGCGGGACGGGAATATCGCGTTTGTCGGAACGGTCGAAGAACTGAACGCACAGCTCGGAAAGCGTTACGATATTTCCGTGAAAACAAGTACGGGAACGGAGCATTTGGAATCGGACCGCATCGGGGAGACGCTGCTAAAACTGCTTTCCCGTTATCAGGAAACCGGAACGGAGATTCTGGACATCCGTGTGAGCCGCGGTTCTCTGGAGCAGCAGTTGGAAAGATTAAAGATTTTTTAATTGTTTCAGGAAGAAAAGGAGGAACTGAGGATGGATGGAAACGAGAAAAGCCGCCGGCGGGAATGGATGTGGCGTGCGGATGCTTTTTTCTATGGGGCGGCATTACAGTGGAAATTGGATATAAGAAGCAAAACGCTGCTGACGGCCTGCTATTTTGTGCCGCTTTTATTTTTTGCGATCATGGGCGGGATCTTTACGTCCGTCATGCCGGACGCAAAAGCCACGCTCACGCAATCCATGACCGTGTTCGGGGTGACGATGGGCGCGCTGATCGGGCTGCCGCCCTCGCTCGTGGAGATTTACGGGGGCGATATAAAGAAAGTCTATCGTGCGAACGGCGTGCCGTTGTGGCAGGGACTTATTCTGACGAATCTTTCGTCGTTTCTTCATTTGTTTTTGATGAGTATGATTCTTTACGCAGCGTCGCCGCTCTTATTTCACGCTGAGATACCGGCGGAGCCGGGAAGCTATTTCGGGTGCCTTGCCATTTTGATCGCTGTATCGTTGAGTATTGCGAGCGTGATCGGTCTGGCGGTAAAAGATCAGGCAAAAACGCCGATGGTGTCCATCCTCGTGTTTCTGCCGTCCGTCATGCTTTCGGGAATCATGTTTCCGGGCAGTCTGCTGCCGGAGCCGCTGCGCCTTGCAGGAAAAGCGATGCCGGCGGCGTGGGGATATGAGATCATGATAGAACCTGTTTTTTGTATCGAAAAATGTCTGCCGCTTTTGTGCATGCTGCTTGCCGCGGTAATTGTATGCGCCGTTTTGATCAAGCGGATTGAAGAATAAAAGCGCGTCAGCATGAAAAAGGCGGGGAAAAAATAAGTGCCCGGTTTGTGCATATTTTTTTACAAACGACGCATCCTATTCCCGAAAAAAGAATCGAAAGCGGGGAATCGGGATTATGGCAGAGCAGTCGAAGGATATGAAGGAAACCTACGAGGAGCAGAAGCATCAGCAAAGCCGGATGCAGCAAAAAAAGCAGGTCTATCAGGAATATGTCGAGCAGATGACGCCGAAAAAGAATATCTGGTGGCAGATGGTGAAAGCGTTTATCGTCGGCGGATTGATCTGCACGCTTGGGCAGGTGATCTTAAATGTCGCGACGGAGCAGTTTGGTTTGGATAAGGAGACGGCGGGAACCTGGTGCTCCGTCATTCTTGTTTTTCTCAGCGTGCTTCTGACCGGCTTGAATCTGTATCAGAAGCTCGGCGCGTTTGCGGGCGCGGGCGCGCTGGTGCCGATCACGGGCTTTGCCAATTCCGTGGCGTCCCCGGCGATCGAATACCAGAAGGAAGGTCAGGTGTTCGGGATCGGCGCGAAAATCTTTACGATCGCGGGACCGGTCATTCTTTACGGCATTGTGACAAGCTGGGTGCTGGGATTCGGGTATTGGATCGGGAAATGCTTTGGGGTGTGGTGAGAAATGTTGGCAGGACAGAGCTGCGGCGGATCAGATTCGTTAGGCGGCTCTGTTTTTTTGCGCGATAAGCAGAGAAGCGAAGTGATTCCGGAGCCGTTGCCGTGCTTGCGCGGGCAGAGGCGCAGGAATCACTTCGCGGCGAGCAACGCGAGCGTGAAATGCGAAGCATTTCGCGTCTGCTTTTTGCGCGATAAGCTTAAGAAGCGAAGTGATTCACGTCTGCTTATTTTAGGGCAAGCAAACGAAAGGCGCGCATTGCAGAAGATGAAGACAAAATAAAAGTGCGTGTTATAAGATAAATAAGAATGTTCAAACTTGCGTATTACAGAAAATTGTGTTATGATAAAAACCAACAGGAGAGAAGCGGAAAAACAGATCGTTCTACAAAAACGGCGTATGGGATAATGCGTCATGATTTTGGATGCACAAAAGGCAGGGACGGGAGCCAAAATGATTTTTAAGAGGAAGATGTATGAAAAATTAGTACATTGGAAGACAGACACGAATGGCACGAAAGCATTGTTTGTCGAGGGCGCGCGGCGAATCGGAAAAACCACGATCGTGGAAGAGTTTGCGCGGAAAGAATACAAAAGTTATATCATGATTGATTTTAATGACGCCAGTGAGAACGTGAAGGATGCTTTTTTGAACTATCTGAGTGATCTGGATACTTTTTTTATGCTTTTATCCACAGAATACAAAACGGTGTTATATCCGCGGGAATCCATCCTGATCCTTGATGAAATACAGCAATTTCCGAAAGCAAGACAGTCGATCAAGAGGCTGGTGAAGGACGGAAGGTTTGACTATGTGGAGACCGGCTCGCTGGTATCCATACGGGAAAATGTGCAAGACATTACCATTCCTTCGGAAGAACGGAAGATCAAAATGTATCCGATGGATTTTGAGGAATTTTGCTGGGCGGTTGGGGAGGAAAAGCTGGCGCATTATATCAGAAAGTGCTTTGCGGACGGGGTGCCGCTTCCAGATCAGCTTCATCGGAAAGCGATGCTTCTTTACCGCCAGTATCTCGTTGTCGGCGGGATGCCGCAAAGTCTTGCCGCCTATTTGGAAAACGGCAGAAGTTTTCAGAGAGCGGATGAAGAAAAGAGAGATATTTTGGCATTGTATCGGGATGATATTATGAAGATCGAGGCAAAATATCAATCGAGGGTTTTAAGTATTTTCGATCAGATTCCGGCATTTTTGTCCCAGCATGAAAAACGGGTGGTTTTATCGGACATTGAGGCAGGCGCGTCCTTTGCCAAATTTCATGATGCGTTTTTCTGGCTGGACAATTCGATGATTGCAAATGAATGTTTTAACTGTACGGACCCGAATGTTGGTTTTTCCCTAAGTGAGGAAAGAACGTATCTGAAATGCTATATGGGGGATACCGGGCTGCTGATTAGTCATGCTTTTACGGAAGCAGAAATAGAGACGGAGGACTTGTATCGTCAGATGATTTTAGGGCGCCTTTCGGTCAACGAGGGAATGATTTTTGAAAATGCGGTCATGCAGGCGTTGGTGTGTAATGGATATACGCCGTTTTTTTACACCCATTATGATGCGGAAAAGCATCGGAGTGATATAGAAATTGACTTTTTGATCTCGAATCGGAGCAAAACGAGGTATCGGATTCATCCGATTGAGGTAAAATCTTCTGAAAAGTACCGCATAACGTCGCTTAGAAAATTTTGTGATAAATTTGCGGAACGAATCGGGCAGGCGTACGTGATCCATACGAAAAATTATTGCCGTAAGGATGATATTGTGTATCTTCCTGCTTATATGGCGATGTGTCTGTAAGAAAATAAGTCTGCAACCTAACCCAAGAAGAAATAGACTACATAGAATCGACAATCAAACCCATAGAGTAAGTAAAAAAAGGTTAGAACTGATTATGACTTACTGCAATAATCAGTTCTAATCTTTTTGATATTCAATGATGTCAGTAATATCACAATTTAGCATGTTACAAAGGTCATTCAGGGTATTAAGAGTTATACTTCTATTGTGTTTGAGGTTATCAAGCATCCCTCTACTCATTTCATATTCATTCAAAAGGTCATATTGAGTAATTCCCATACAACTAATGAAAAAGTAGAAAAGTTATATGAGATAATCCAAGACTAACATATAACCATAGATACACTGTATGAAAAGATAAAGGACAGAGAACTTCGGTTAAATACAAAGTGATATTTCCCAAGCAAGGTTTAATAAGCTAAACTAAGAGGCACCTAGAAGTTAAAGGTGTCTTTTGGTTTGTTTGTCTCCTAAAGTAGGAATATTCATTTATTGTACATTTATAAACGGTGTCGGGTTCGGATAGTCAGTAGGTACAAATAAACGAATTGAGAGTAAAAAAGGAAATCTCCATATAGATACAATAAAAAGTACAAAAACGTACTTGACAATGTACATTTGTGAATGTACAATAAAACAAAAATATGGAAGGAGTTAGCAGAAATGGAAAGGGTCATTTTTTGGAATAATAAAGGTGGAACTGGTAAAACTACGCTGGCATTTCAGATAATTGGTGAATATGCGCGTCAAAATAAAAACAAAAAGGTATTAGTTATAGATGTTTGTCCGCAGGCAAATTTGTCAGAGTTGTTGTTAGGAGGGTTAAATCAAGAAGGAAGTAAAGCATTATTGATGCGTCAAGGAGCGAATCCGAGGGCAACAATTGGAGGATATTTTCAGATGCGTTTGCCATCTCCCTATAGTGTGCCTGTTTTTGACCCAAAAGATTTTTTGACAAGTCCAAAACAATATAATCAATACATAGAAGATAATATTGATTTGCTATGTGGAGATGCCATGCTCGAATTGCAGTCTAATGCAATTTCCACGCTAGCAAACAATCAAATACCGGGAACCAATACGTGGGTAGCGATTATAAATTGGTTAAATGATTTTATTAAAATAATTGAAGATGAATATGATGTAGTGTTTTTGGATGCCAATCCCAGCTTTTCAATGTACACGCAAATAGCAATTGCTACTTCGACGAAGGTAATATTGCCTGTCATGGCTGACGATTCATCAAGGCGGGCAATACAAAATGCATTTTCGTTGATATATGGATTAAAACTGCCATCTGAGATTTATAGTAAATATGCTTTCGCTGAAAAATTAAAAGAAGTAGATATGTCCTTGCCTAAAGTTTATTTGATATTAAAAAATCGTTTAACTCAATATATGGGTGCGGCTTCAGCATATGCGACTGTTTTAGGCGCGATTGATAAAGATGTTCTTTCGCTATTGAAGACGCATCCGATGATTTTCTCCTTTGAATCTTTGCAGAGTGGTATTATAGATGTGCGAGATTTTCAGACAACAGGAGTGGTTTCGGCGGCACGAGGTTGTCCGTTTCAGAGACTACGGGCAGGAAGATTAGATTTGATGGGAAAAAGAGTTATAGTGAAAGAAGATTATAGAAAAAATTGTATAGAACATATCGAAAAGATTGTAAGCAGGTTAAATAAAGATTTATAACTGCATATATGATCGCAAGTATATATCGCAGAAGAATATGAGTGAGGAAATGGAATATATGAGAGAAGATCGGGTTTATCACGGCAGTAATCTGATTGTGGAGAAGCCGCGTGTCATGATAAATGGTCACTACAAGGATTTTGGGTATGGTTTTTATTGCACAAAATTGGAAAAGCAGGCAAAGCGGTGGGCATTAACGAAAAGAGGTGATTCGGTCGTGAATTGTTATGTTTATACGCCGAATGCCAGTCTGAAATATTGTGTTTTTGAACAAATGTCAGAAGAATGGCTGCAGTTTGTTGTTGATTGTAGAAGCGGTATGGAACATCCATATGATATTGTGGAAGGTCCGATGGCGGACGATCAGATATGGGATTATGTGGAAGATTTTATGGATGGTAATATTTCTAAGGAAGCATTTTGGGAATTGGTAAAATTCAAATATCCGACCCATCAAATCGTTTTTTGCACGGAAGCCGCATTGCAGACCTTGCGTTTTGAAGGGAGTTCTATATTATGAAAAATCGGTATTTTGAAAATGAGGAGATTATGCCGAACGATTTATTTTTTGTTTGCTATATGATTGAACGTGTTGCAAGAAAGCTGCATCAAAAAAATCAGTATGTTGTAAATACGATCGGCAGGGATGCGATGTATCATCTGCTCAGTGTCGCAAATGTCATTCATTCGCAGAACCCGTTGGATGTGGAAGACGACTGGGTGGAAGCATATGACCTTCATTACGGAGATTTTGACAGGTGTGATGTGGATAAAGAATTAGTATCGAAGCTGCCGACGGCAGTGCAAATGGGAAAAGTTTATCAAAGGCTGATTAGGGATACCGCTTTGCAGAGTGAGGATGAGGTAGAAGGGATTTTCCGGGTTTACAATAGCGATATATGCAGCGTGATCGACAATTACAATTGCAGTGCATACTTTGAGCCATCTTATGTGATCGCAAGGGCGTATCAGGAAGGCGGGTTTTAGATTTGGTCCGGCTTTCTGATACGCCCTTACCGGCATTCTGCATATTTTGAGAGGGACATGCCGATAAGACCTGCCCATGAAATTCTTTGGAATAGTCCATCCCCAGCCTAACTTATATATAATTTTATATACGACAGCATTTCGGCAATCCGCATAGTTTCCTCTACATACGCTAAATCATTATCTGCCATAATGACATCATCTAAAATAATACGGTACTGCATATCTTTTAATTCTGCATTATCCTTAAACCGGATTTTGGGAAATTCCGCAATTTCATGCTGCTTATTTACTTGTTGGATCAAACTATCCGGTTTTGACATATCAATGTAGGGGAGAATACCAACGCCAAATTCAAAAACAAAATGATTTACATCTTGAGCTTTGATAACAGAGTCAATCGTTACATTGAAAATAATAGAGATTTTTTCTAATATCTCTATATCCGGAACCGTTTCTCCGCATTCCCATTTTGAAACAGCCTGCGGTGATACACCAGCCTGTTCTGCCAACTGCTGTTGCGTCCAACCTCTCCCTTTTCGTAATTTGATAAGATGCTTTCCCATTTTTTGCATATCCATAGTAATGCCTCCTTTTTCATTTGATGAAAAAATTATATCATCCGTTTTCAGTGCATACTATCAAATAGCAATTGATTTACACAACGATTAGTTAAGCTGTCCTACGCCTGCTTATGCCGCATCCGGAACTGCTTCGGCGTGCAGCCGCGGTACTTTTTGAAACTCTTAATCATATGGCTGCAATCGGAAAAGCCGGTCTCCTGGCTGATGTAGGTTAAGTCGAAGCTCGTAAAAAGAAGAAAATCCTCCACCTTAAAAATTTTCATTTCTTCAATATAAGTCTTGCAGCTCTTTCCGTAAAGCTGATGAAATTTCTTGGCAAAGCACGAATAGCTGAGACCGCACTTGGACGCAATATCGGCGACCTGAAGATTTTCCTTGATGTTAGAGTCGATATATTCCGTAACGCTGTCGATGTCGTATTGAGCGTCGGCGGCGAACACATCATGGTCGATCGAGAAACCGTCGCGCATCCAGCGGCGGATGATATTCATTAAAAGATGATAGAGTTTTGTCTGGATGATCTTGTCATAGCCGTATTCCTGTTTTTGCAGTTCGTCCACACAGTCCGAAAAAAGGCGCTTGCACTCCATCTGCTCCGCCTCCGCGGCGGAAAAATAGAACGGCAGATGCTTATCATGCGCGCTTTTTACAATACTGCGCAGCTTTGGCGCATAGGAAGACGTGATGTGGATGCGGTTGATGTCAAATTTGAGCACAATATAGCGCAGCGGCCCCGGCGCGGCGGCATAAATGGAATGGACCGACTGCGGATGAAAAAAGACCATATCACCGATATTGGCAATGTGGACATTTTCGTCTGTATGCATTTCGGCGCTGCCCTCCAGCATAAAGATCAATTCCGCAAAATAATGCCAGTGCGGTCTGACCGGAAAACGGTTTTGCCCGGCATCATAGACAAAACATTCAAAAGGCATATTCAGTGCATTTCCGGCTTCAAAAAGATTATACATACAAACATTCTCCCCAAAGCGACTGTGATTTCAAACATTGCCTCTAAGTATAGCATGTCCGCGCGGAAAATGCATCCTCTTTTCCGTTGAACTGAATGGATAAATTTGCTATAATAAATGCAAAAAATAACGGTCAGACCGTGTGATCCGGCAAGCGCACGGGGAAACTGTTTATAAAAAAATAAGGAGGACACGCAATGTTGACAAGAAAACAATATCAATTTTGGTTTTGCACCGGATCTCAGGATCTGTACGGGGATGAATGCCTTGCCCATGTAGCGGAACATGCAAAGATCATCGTGCAGAAGTTGAATGAATCGGGTAAGCTGCCGTTTGAGATCGTCTGGAAACCGACGCTGATTACAAACGAACTGATCCGGAAGACATTCAATGAGGCGAATACGGATGAGCGCTGCGCGGGCGTCATTACGTGGATGCATACGTTTTCTCCGGCAAAATCATGGATCATCGGACTTCAGGAGTATCGTAAGCCGCTGCTCCATCTGCACACGCAGTTTAATGAGGAAATCCCCTATGATACGATCGACATGGATTTCATGAATGAGAACCAGTCGGCGCATGGGGACAGAGAATACGGACATATTGTTTCACGCATGGGAATCGAAAGAAAAGTTGTGGTCGGACATTGGGCGGATGAAGCGGTACAGGATCGGATCGCATCGTGGATGCGCACGGCGGTCGGCGTTGTGGAATCGAGCCATGTGCGCGTAATGCGCGTTGCCGACAATATGCGCAATGTTGCCGTGACCGAAGGAGACAAGGTTGAGGCGCAGCTCAAATTTGGCTGGGAGGTCGATACGTATCCGGTCAATGAGATTGCGGCGGCAGTCGATGCGGTGTCGGAATCCGACACCAATGCGCTTGTGGATGAATATTATGACAAATACGAAATTCTGTTAGAGGGCAGGGATGCCGCGGAATTCCGCAGGCATGTTGCCGTACAGGCGCAGATCGAGCTTGGCTTTGAGCGCTTTTTGGAAGAAAAAAATTATCAGGCGATCGTGACGCATTTCGGCGATCTCGGCGCATTGAAGCAGCTTCCCGGACTGGCGATCCAGCGCCTGATGCAAAAAGGATACGGTTTCGGTGCCGAGGGCGATTGGAAAGTTGCCGCCATGGTGCGTATTATGAAGCTGATGACGCAGGACATGCCGGATGCAAAAGGTACGTCCATGCTGGAGGACTATACCTATAACTTTGTCAAGGGAAAAGAAGGAATTTTACAGGCGCATATGCTGGAAATCTGCCCGTCCATTGCCGACGGTCCGATCAGCATCAAGTGTCAGCCGCTTTCCATGGGCGACAGAGAAGATCCTGCAAGGCTTGTATTTACGTCCAAGGAAGGAAAGGGAATTGCGGTATCCATGATTGACCTTGGCAGTCGTTTCCGCCTGATCATCAACGACGTCAACTGCAAAAAGACGGAAAAGCCGATGCCGAAGCTCCCGGTTGCCACGAACTTCTGGACGCCGGAGCCGGATCTGTACACAGGCGCGGAAGCATGGATCCTTGCAGGCGGCGCGCATCATACCGCGTTCACATACGATCTGACAGCGGAGCAGATGGGAGACTGGGCTGCGGCAATGGGAATCGAGGCGGTCTATATTGATGCGAATACGAATATCCGCGATTTCAAGAAAGATCTCATGCTCGGAGAATTGGTGTATCGCTAAAAAAGAGTTTGTATAAACCCGTCGGCAAATGGCAATCCTTGGAACAGAGACGACAGAGAGTGTGACCGTTTCGGTAAAAGCCGCGCGGTCATTGCTGGAACGTCCGAAAAAGAAAGGAGTATCTGCCATGACGCTGACAGAAAAAGAGACAAACGCATTAAAAGATTTACAGACACAGGAGAAGTCCTGCATTACCAAGTATCAGAAATACGCTGCCGAAGCGAAGGACACGGAGTTAAAAAGTCTGTTTAAGACGCTGCAGGAGGACGAGCAGAAGCACTACCAGTCGATCGGACAGGCATTAAACGGCGAGGTTCCGAGCTGTGACTGCAACGATTCCCAGGGGAAAAATTACAGCCCGAAAGGCACATACCGCGACGGTGCAGACGCGGCGGATAAGGAGCATGACAATTTCCTTGCTACGGACTGCATCGGAACGGAGAAGCTTGTGTCCGGCGAATACAATGAGCATGTTTTCTGCTGCAGCAGCTCCCCGCTGCGCAAGCTGCTTGCCGATATTCAGATCGAGGAGCAGAACCATGCCGAGATGCTCTATAAGTATAAAGAGGCAAACGCGATGGCATAAAAAGAGTTTGCTATATAAGTGAAAGGCTTTCGCGTAAGCGGAAGCCTTTTGCGTTTACCTACACCAGCGAATAAGCGATATGGCGCAGACGCCTTGTGATCTCATTGCAGCCGGCGTCACAGCGCTGGATGAAATAGAGCATGATGAAATTGGATTTGGGGGAAACGGTAAAATAAGTACCGCACCAGCCGTCCCAGCCGAACTCGCCCACATCCGCATTGGTGCCGCAGGCAGCAGGATCGGTCAAATGCCGCATCAGGTTGCCGTAGCGGTAACCGCGCAGGGAATCCCAATTCCAGTCGGGAGCATAGTCATCCGAAAGCTGCGGAGAACACAGGAAAGAAACCGTATTCGCGCCGAGGATGCGCCGCCCCTGCCAGACGCCGCCGTTTAGGAGCATTGTGGCAAAATGAGAATAGTCCCCGATCGTGGACATGAGTCCTGCGCCGCCGGACTCAAAGGCAGGCGCGTGGTCGCAGCCCTCCATACCGAGATTTTTGCCGGGCTGCGGTGCAATCGTCATGCGTTTACCACTCTGATAAGTAGAGAAAGAAGAAAGCGCATCGACAACGCCGCCCTTTGACGCCGTATTGCTCTGCAGAATATCCGCCGCGTCCGCCCCGGCGTGCGTCAGCGTTTCCGCCGTGTCCGTACCGACGTGCGCCAGCTTTTCCGCCGTGTCCGCACCGAGACATTCCGAGCAGCGGTATAATTCGGCAAAACGGTGTTTTTTTTCGTCGGGAACATAGAAATCCGTATCTTTCATATCGAGCGGATCAAAGAGCTCCTGCTTCAAAAAATGACTGAGCCGCATACCGGAGGCAGCCTCGATAACGGCGCCGAGCACATCGGCGGACGTGCCGTACATCCAATGCGCGCCGGGCTGAAAGGCGAGCGGAATCCTGCCTAAACGGTTGGCGAGCTGCATCGTTGTAAACGGGATACCGTTGTCCTGTGCAGTCATCATTTCATCGAAAAGAGCGGCGACAGCCTTTCCGGCAGGCGTACAGTCATCCGGGTAGGAGAGCCCGGACGTCATATTTAACAGGTCCGAGATCCGCACCGCGCGCAAAGCGGGAACGGTCTGTGCAGTGCCGGGCAGGAATACCTGTTGACCGTGAAAGTCAGGAAGATAAGTTTCAACCGAATCAACAGGATCTAAAACGCCGCGCTCCATTAACAGCATGGCAGCGGCGCCGATAATCGGTTTTGTCATGGAAAAAATGCGGAATATCGTATCGTCCGCCATGGGAACCTGTTTTTCGATGTTTGCCATTCCGTAAGATGCGCGGTGAAGCACAAGACCGTCTTTTAAGAGCAGAAGATTCGCCCCGGCGAGATTGCCGCGTGCGATTTCTGACCGGATCAGATTGTCCATATCTTTTATGCGTGTCTGTTTGAACTCCATTTTCATGACCATGCCGCCTTTCCCGCGGTCTGCTTTGAAATCAGTGTTTGGTGAGCAGTACGCGCAGAACCATGCCGAGTCCGCCGAAGATCAGGACAAGCAGTAAAATCCAGTCAAACAGCGTCATCGTGAGCAGATGGAAATCCGTGGACATAATGACCGCGGCAATGATGATGAGCGCCGCCGCACCCATGAACAGCTTTGCCGCGAAACTTTTCGGAGCCGCGAACAGCCATACGATCCCGATGATGAGCGGAACAATGACCATACCGGATCGCATATGAAAACCGCGGATGGCAAAGCCTGTCGAGAAAAAGCTGGAATACACGAGTACTTTTTGTGAAAAAAAGAATAACCCCGCGACCAGCATGGCAAGACCGCCCAAAAACAGACCAAGCTCCTTTAATGGCGAGGTTTCGGAACCGTCGGAATCGGTATGTATATGAATATGGTAATCGTCATCATGATCTTTTTTGCTCATAAGTATCCCTCCCGCCGCGCCGCGGCAATCCACAGTCCTGTTTTGTCTGCTGTCACAGTTAGTATAACGGCATTCGTGCTTTTTTGCAAGCAGTTCGTGGAGGCGCGGTGTGGATTGCACTTCTGAGGCGCGGTGTTTTGCGCTCGTGAGGTGCATTTTAGTGTTTGCGGGCTTGCGCATTTGCAGGTATACTGATATGATAAATCGTGTTTGTGGAGTGCCTGAAACCGGATAACTGCTTTGCAAGCTGATAGCCGCCCATGTGACCTTTGTTGGCATGGAGCAGGTTGCTCCTGTTTAAAAACGGAATGATCTGTTCCAAATATTTTTTGGAAATATTCTGACGGGCGGAAATGTCCTTTAAGGAGTAAAACGATGGAGAGAAAAGCGGTCATAGCGATGAGCGGCGGCGTGGATTCGAGTGTTGCCGCCTATATCATAAAAGAGCAGGGGTATCAGTGCATGGGCGTTACCATGAAGCTTTTTCATAATGAAGACATCGGTATTTCCGGACAACATTCCTGCTGCTCGTTAGACGACGTCGAGGATGCGAGGAGCGTGGCGCGCGCACTGGATATTCCATACCATGTGTTCAATTTTTCCGAGCGTTTTCGGGAAGACGTGATCGACCGTTTCGTATCGGCGTATGAAAACGGGATGACGCCGAACCCCTGCATCGACTGCAACCGGTATCTGAAATTTGACAAGCTGTATCGCCGCGCGGAAGAACTGGGGTATGAAAATGTCGTGACCGGGCATTATGCGCGCATTGAGCGGGATGCTTCCACAGGAAGGTATCTGTTGAGAAAAGCGCTTGACCCAAATAAAGATCAAAGTTATGTGCTGTACTCCCTGACGCAGGAGCAGCTCGCACATACGCTGTTTCCTCTTGGCGATAAGAAAAAAGAAGACGTCCGGGCAATCGCGCAGGCGCAGGGCTTTATCAATGCAAAAAAGCACGACAGTCAGGATATTTGCTTTGTACAGCAGGGAAATTATGCTGATTTTATCGAGCAGTACACGGGAAAATGTTATCCGGAGGGAGATTTTGTGGACCGTGAGGGAACGGTGATCGGCAGGCACAAGGGGATCATCCGCTATACGATCGGACAGCGCAAAGGACTCGGTATCTCCGCGCCGGAGCCGCTCTATGTATGCGCGGTCGATCCGACAGCGCAGACCGTTACGCTGGGAAAGGAGCAGGAGCTCTATACAAGAACGCTGACAGCCGGAGAGATGAATTTTATATCGGTTCCTTTTCTGGAGGGGACCGTACATTTGAAAGCAAAGGTGCGCTATCGGCAGACGGAGCAGCCGGCGGCAGTCACACAGACGGGCGCCGATACGATCCGTCTGGAGTTTGACGAGCCGCAGCGCGCCATCACCAAAGGGCAGTCCGTGGTTCTTTATGACGGGGATCTGGTGGTCGGCGGCGGGATCATTCAGTGAATCAGATACGCTTATCTATTGCTAAAACCTATAACCACCGAAAGGAAAAATAAATTACGCATACGTCTTTTTTTTATGGTATAGTAGGGAAAGATCAAAAGCCTATTATTTCGATAGGAATAAAGTGCAAAAAAAAGAAACGTGCGGGAACGGACAGGCCGTGAGGCAGATCGGGAGGTAGATCACGCGACAGATCACGAGACAGACCGTGAGACAGATCGGGAGGAGCAGGAATGGCAAGAGGAATTGGAACAAAATGTCTGCATTTGGAGGAGGAAGAGGGAAGCGTCAGCAATTATGGGGCAATCAGCTATCCGATTTTTCAGACGGCGACCTATGCGCATCCCGGCGTGGGGAGAAGCACGGGATTTGATTACAGCAGATTGCAGAATCCGACCAGAGAGCATTTGGAAAAAGTAGTGGCGGCTTTGGAAAACGGATCGGACGCGCTGGCGCTGTCTACAGGAATGGCGGCGATCGCGCTGATGATGGAGCTGTTTGGACCGGGGGATCATCTGATCGTCGATGCGGATCTCTACGGGGGAAGCATCCGGCTTTTTCAAAACGTATCCGAGAAGAACGGCATTGTTTTTTCAAGGATCGATTGTTATAAAGAGGATGTGGAGCGTTACGTCAATGAGCATACGAGGGCGATCTACATTGAAACGCCGACCAACCCCATGATGAATGTGACGGACATAGCGGCGCTTTCAAAGATTGCCCGGAAACATGATCTTCTGCTGATCGTTGACAATACGTTTCTCTCACCTTATTTTCAGAATCCCTTGGATTTGGGCGCGGATATTGTGGTGCACAGCGGAACGAAATATCTTGGAGGGCATAATGATACACTGGCGGGGTTTCTGGTCACGAACAGGGAGGATATAAGGGCGCGCCTGCGCTTTCTCATCAAGACGACGGGAGCGGGGCTTGCACCGTTTGACTGCTGGCTCATCCTGCGCGGGATCAAGACGCTCGGTATCCGCATGGAGAAAGCGCAGGAAAATGCGATCGCGATCGCGAATTGGCTGAAAGAGCAAAAAGCGGTGACGAAAGTGATCTATCCGGGACTGCCGGAGCATCCGGGATACGAGATCACAAAAAAGCAGTCCAGAGGCTTTGGCGCCATGCTCACATTTCAATTGGAAAGCAAAGAATATGCCTTGGCGATCTTAGAGAAGGTGCGCATGATCAAGTTTGCGGAAAGCCTTGGCGGCGTGGAGACACTGATTACCTATCCGACGACACAGACGCACGCGGATGTGCCAAAGGAAATTCGCGAGAAGAACGGGATCACGGAGAGTACGCTGAGACTTTCGGCAGGCATCGAGGATGCGGAGGATCTGCTGGAGGAGCTGGAACATATATTTCATGAGATAGAGAGGGAACTACATGGCGGAGAAAAATCTTGATTTTGACAGGATCATAAACAGAAAAGGAACAAAAAGCTTAAAATACGACTTTGCAAAGGAACACGGCATACCGGAGGATGCACTGCCGCTCTGGGTGGCGGATATGGATTTTGAAACGTCCTCGTATATCGAGGAGGCGCTGATCGAGCAGGCGAAACATGGGATTTTCGGATACAGCGAAGCGAAGCGTCCCTATTTTGAGAGCGTAAAGGGATGGATAGAAAGGCATCACGGCTGGAGCGTTGAGGAAAACTGGCTGGTAAAAACACCGGGGGTCGTATTTGCGCTCGCGATGGCGATCAAGGCATATACGGAGCCGGGAGACGGCGTGCTGATCCAGTTACCGGTATATTATCCCTTTTCGCAGGCGATCGAAGACAATGGAAGGAGAGTGGTGAGCAACACCTTGTATCTGGGCGAGGATCACCGTTACCATATGGATTTTGACGATTTTGAGAAAAAGATCGTTGCGGGACGGGTCAAGATGCTGTTTTTGTGCAACCCGCACAATCCGGTCGGAAGGGTATGGACAAAGGAAGAACTGACGACGATCGGCGATCTTTGCGTCAAGCACCATGTCATTGTCGTCAGCGATGAGATCCATCAGGATTTCGTATTTAAGGGAAAGCATCTCGTGTTTGCAGGATTAAAAAAAGAATATGAGGACATCAGCATTACCTGCACCTCGCCGAGTAAGACGTTTAATCTTGCCGGAATGCTGCTTTCCAATATTTTTATCCCCAACCGCGGGCTCAGGACAAAGTTCCGCAGGGAATTGAGCGCGGCAGGCATCAGTCAGCTCGGCGTGATGGGACTTGCGGCCTGTGAGGCGGCATACAGCAAAGGGGAGGAATGGTATACGGCGATGCATTCCTATGTGGCGGATAACCTTGCGTTTACCAAAAACTATGTGGAGGAGAATCTGCCCGGCGTGCGAATGATCGAACATGAGGGAACCTATCTTGTCTGGCTGGATTTCAGGGATACGGGGATCGGGGCGGAGGAACTGGAAAGACGGATCATCCATCAGGCAAAGCTGTGGCTTGACAGCGGGAAGCTGTTCGGAGCGTGCGGAACGGGATTTCAGCGGATCAATACGGCGTGTCCCAGAAGCACCCTGCGGGAGGCGTTGGAAAGACTTCAGAAAGTGCTGTGAGCAGGGGCAGCAGCCACTGTTATGCGCCATGACAAAGCGGCTGCGGCTGCAGCGGAAAATTTCCGCGGAAAATTTCCGCGGAAAACTGCCGCAGAAAACCGCAGAAAACTGCCGCAGGAATCCCCAAAAAAGTAATTGACAAGATTGAAATCGGACCGTATAATACACAACAGAGTACAAAACATATAACACCTATCAAAAAAGTAAGAAATAAAAAATGGAGGAGATCACCATGAGTCAGATCAAAGAAAGCGCACTGGAGCTGATCGGAGGAACCCCGATCCTGAAACTGAACGGATATGCGAAGAAGGCGGGCATAAAGGATGCTGTCATTCTTGCCAAGCTGGAATATTTGAATCCGGCAGGCTCCGTAAAGGACCGTATCGCATTAGCGATGATCGAGGATGCGGAAAAGAGCGGTCTGTTAAAAGAAGGAGCGACCATTATCGAGCCGACGAGCGGAAATACCGGAATCGGTCTGGCGGCAGTCGCGGCGGCAAAGGGATACAGAGCGATCCTGACCCTGCCGGATACCATGAGCGTTGAAAGAAGAAATCTGTTAAAAGCGTACGGCGCGGAGCTTGTGCTCACGGAAGGCGCGAAGGGCATGAAGGGAGCGATCGCGAAGGCGGAGGAGCTGCAAAAAGAGATCGACGGCGCCGTCATCCTCGGACAGTTTGTCAATCCTGCCAATCCCGCCGTACATAAGAGAACCACGGGACCGGAGATCTGGGAGCAGACGGACGGCAAGGTAGATATTTTTGTTGCCGGAGTAGGAACGGGCGGAACGATCACGGGCGTCGGCGAATACTTAAAAGAGAAAAATCCGGACGTGAAGATCGTCGCAGTAGAGCCGTCGGGAAGTCCTGTTTTATCCAAAGGGACGCCGGGAGCGCATAAGATTCAGGGAATCGGCGCAGGGTTTGTGCCGGAAGTGCTCAACACGAAAATCTATGATGAGATCATCACCATTGAGAACGAGGATGCGTTTGCAGAGGGAAGAGCCTTTGCGGTCAGCGAGGGAATCCTTGTGGGAATCTCTTCCGGAGCGGCGTTAAAGGCGGCATCCATCTTAGCGGAACGACCGGAAAATAAGGGAAAGACGATTGTCGCGCTGCTTCCGGATTCGGGAGACCGATATTTGTCCACCCCGCTGTTTGGGGAGCATTGACCGAAAACGCAAAAAAGCGCGGGATAGGAAACGATGGAAACCGGGGGATTTGTCAGCGTGAAGGGACAGACCTCCGGTTTTCGTGATACTCACAAAACAATTCTTCGAAAGGGCGCTATGCGTCCTTTTTTTGTCCGGAGAAATTTTGGGGAGCATGTCAATCGGTTCTTTCTGCCTGATCGGCTTTGTGCTATAATTTCATAGAAAGAAATCATAGGCGGTTGCGTTTCGCAATTGTCGAAGAGGAAATAAGGAGGACGAAACGATGCTGCCAAAGGAACCGGCAATGCTGCTGAGTGCGGTCAACTTAAAACTGCGCGATTATTATGAGAGTCTGGAGGCGTTGTGCGACGACATGGATGAGGATATTTCCCGCATCACACAGACGCTTGCACAGATCGACTATCATTATGACAGGGAGAGAAATCAATTTGTCTGAAACGATCACGCTGCTGGTGCATGGCGCGTTTTATCGGGGAGATCAGATCAAACGGCGCGTGCTGACGGCGGAAAAAAATGAAAATCTTTTTGCGGTACTCAAGCGGGGCGGGCTGTATCTGCATGATTGCAGCGGGCGCGGGAGCTGCGGAAAATGTAAGGTGCGCTTTGTGACAGGCGCGCCGCTGCCGACGGCGGCGGAGCGCGCGCTGCTTTCCGCGGAAGAACTGCGCGCGGGCGTGCGGCTGGCATGTCGGCAAAGTGTGCGCAGGGATACGGAACTCGTCATAGAAGCCGAGGCTGCAGCAATCCCGGATGTGATCGGGGCGCTGCCGGACACGGGAGCGGAGCCCGTGCGCAGGTCGCAGGCATATGCGGCGGAGGAGACCGGACATGGGACGCAGGCATGTGCGGGGGAGGAAACCGGACATGGGACGCAGGCATGTGCGGCGGAGGAGCCCGTGCGCAGGACGCAGGCATATGCGGCAGAGGAAACTAGGCATGCCTCCGCGCCCGTGTTTGCGGCGGTTGACATTGGTACAACAACGATCGCTATGCGCGGGATGTGCGGCGGGGCGGAAGTAGGAAGCTATGCGGCGCTCAATCCGCAGCGCATGTACGGCGCGGACGTCGTATCCCGTATCAGCGCGGGGATGCAGGGACACGCGGAGGACATGCGGCAGCAGGTGTGCGCCTGCCTTGCGGACGGGGTGCGGCTGATCGGGGAGCAATGCGGCAGGACGCCCGCCTACATGGTCATTGCGGCGAACACGACCATGGTGCACCTGCTCTGCGGGGATTCTCTCGAACCGCTTTCCGCATTCCCGTTTGAGCCGGTAAACATAAGACCACAACAGATAGTGGTTGCAGGAATTCCTGCATACATTATATGCGGTATATCGGCATTTGTGGGCGGGGATGTGGTATCGGGAATGGCGGCAACTGGATTACATAACTCAAGCGACTTGCAATTATTCATCGACCTGGGAACGAACGGCGAGATCGTACTTGGAAAAAAAGGACGATTTCTGTGTACAGCGACTGCGGCAGGCTCGGCGTTTGAAGGAAACGGAAGTGTGGATCTGATGGGCGCCGATCTGATACGGGTCACAGCCGATGCGCTGCATGAGGGCATCATGGATGCGCATGGTCTTTTCAGCGAGCCTTATTTCACAGACGGATTGGATCGCGCGGGCGCGCATATCACGCAGGAAAGTATCAGGGAACTGCAAAAAGCAAAGGCGGCGGTCGCAGCAGGAATTGGGATTCTGCTTGAACAATACGGTGCTAAGGCGAAAGAGGTTTCCTCTGTGCTGCTTGCAGGCGGATTTGGATATTATCTGGATCCGGAAGCGGCGGTGCGGATCGGACTGCTCTCCGATGCGTTCGCAGGAAAGATTCACGCGGTAGGCAACACCGCGCTTCGGGGAGCCTGCCTGATCGGAAACGGGGATATGCGCGGATTTGCGGCGCAGACGGAGCGGCTGACGGAGGGATGCGTTTACCTGAATCTTGCCATGCAGGAGAACTTTGAAAAAAAATATATCTCAAATCTGGATTTCCCGTCATAGAATGATAGAGAATGTGTTTGCAGAGCGGACTGCCTGTGCAGGAGGAAAAAACTGCGCAAGGACGGGGCTGCGGTGATGATGGGAGAAATGCCGGATGTGTCTGCGAAAGAAAAGGGCATGTCTTATAGCGGGGTGTCTGGGGATCGCCATGCTTTGCGCGGGGATATACATAAAAGCGTGGGGAACGGATGTTTTTGTGCCCGCATGGAAGCACGCGGATATAAGAGGGCAGGGAGAAATGAACATTAAAAAAGTAGCGCTGACCTTTGACGACGGACCGCACCCGCGCTATACGGCGCGGCTGCTGGAAGGACTGCGCGAGCGGGACGTGCGCGTTACTTTTTTTGTGCTTGGACAGAGCGCGGAGCTCTATCCGGATCTGATCAAAGAAATGGCGCAGGACGGGCATTTGATCGGCAACCATACCTATTCCCACATCCAGTTGACGAGCAGGAACGGGCAGCAGTTTGTGGAGGAATTACAAAAAACAGATGTTATTATTTATGAACTCACCGGACAGCATACCGAATTTGTCAGACCGCCATATGGAACATGGGATAAGCGTTACGAAGAAAGTTTGAATATGATACAGGTGTTATGGAATGTGGACCCGCTTGACTGGTGCTGTTCGGATGCGGGTACCGTGACCAGCCGGGTACTGGAAAAGGCGGACGAGGACTGTATCATTCTGCTGCATGACGTCTACGCAAGCTCGGTGGAGGCGGCGCTTGCGATCGTTGACGAGTTGTCGGCGCAGGGCTATGAGTTTGTCACGGTGGACGAGATCATATTGGACTAGGGAAAAGTGAGGAACGAGCATGGATAACATGGATTTATTTTCGTATCTGCGTGAAAAAAACATGGAGAAAGAGTCGCCCTTAGCGGCGCGGATCCGCCCGACAAGCTTAGAGGAGATCGTCGGGCAGCAGCATATCATCGGAAAGGACAAAATGCTTTACCGCGCGATCACGGCGGACAAGCTGAACTCCCTCATTTTTTACGGACCGCCCGGAACCGGAAAAACAACGCTCGCCAAGGTGATCGCGAATACGACGAGTGCAGAGTTTATGCAGATGAATGCGACGGTCGCGGGAAAGAAGGATATGGAGGAGGTCGTGGCGAAAGCGAAGGACAGCGCCGCGATGTACGGAAAAAAGACGATCCTTTTTATTGATGAGATTCATCGTTTCAATAAGGGACAGCAGGATTATCTGCTGCCGTTCGTTGAGGACGGAACGCTGACGCTGATCGGGGCGACGACGGAAAATCCCTATTTTGAGGTGAACGGCGCACTGCTGTCGCGTTCCATGGTTTTTGAATTAAAACCGCTCCAAAAGGAAGATATTGTCACGCTGATCAACCGCGCCGTTTATGATAAAGAAAAAGGAATGGGCGCATACGGTGCGGAGATCTCTAAGGACGCGCTTTCCTTTCTTGCAGACGCGGCGGGCGGAGACGCGCGGCATGCCTTAAATGCCGTTGAGCTTGGCGTTAAGACGACGGAGCGCAGTGCGGACGGAAAGATTCATATTACGCTGGAGGTCGCGCAGGAATGTATTCAAAAACGGGTGGTTCGTTATGATAAAACGGGGGATAATCATTATGACACGATCTCTGCTTTTATCAAGAGCATGAGAGGCTCCGATCCGGACGCGGCGGTCTATTATCTGGCAAAAATGTTATATGCGGGGGAAAGTCTGACCTTTATTGCGCGCAGGATCATGATCTGCGCGGCGGAGGACGTCGGCACGGCGGACCCGCAGGCGCTTACCGTGGCGGTCAGCGCGGCGCAGGCGGCGGAGCGCATCGGTATGCCGGAAGCGCAGATCATTCTTTCGGAGGCAGTCATCTATGTGGCGTGCGCGCCGAAGAGCAACGCCTGTGTCAACGCTATATCGGAGGCGATGCAGACCGTGGAACAGACGGGAAATCTGCCCGTACCGACCCATTTGCAGGACGCGCATTATAAGGGCGCGGCGAAGCTTGGCCACGGTGCGGGGTATCAGTATGCGCATGATTATCCCAACCATTATGTCCGGCAGCAGTATCTTCCTTATGAGTTAAACGGTAAGGAATTTTACCGTCCGGACGGAAACGGATATGAGAACACGATCAAAGAGCATATGAGCCGGATCAAACGGGAAGCAGGCGATATGACATGAAGCGGGCGGACGATATGGACGTGAAGCAAGCGCGAGGTATGACGTGGAGCGGGCGATATGGACGCGAAGCAAGCGGTAGACATGACGTGAAGCGAGCCAGGAGCTATGGACGTGAAGCAGGCAGGAGGTATGGCATGAAGCAGGCAGGAAACAGGCGCAGAACAGGGGAGACGGCGAAAAGACCGAAACGGCGGATGATGATCCTGTCGTTTGACGCGGTCGGCGCGGAGGATCTTACCGTCTTAAAAAAGCTGCCGAACTTTCGCAGGCTCTTGGAGCAGGGGGCGCTGTGCGGGCGGGTGGAGAGTGTGTACCCGTCCATCACCTATCCGGCGCACAGCACCATTATCACAGGGAAAAAACCATGCCGGCACGGCGTTATCAATAACACTTGTTTTCAACCGAAAAGAGAACATCCGGACTGGATGAGCGATCGCAAAAATCTGAAAGGAATCACGTTGTACGACGCAGCGATGGAACGGGGAGACCGCGTATGCGCCCTGCTTTGGCCCGTGACGGGAAAGAGCGGGATCACATATAATTTCCCGGAAATCCATGCAGGCAGACCGTGGCAGAATGTTGTTTTGAAAACGATCATGGATGGATCGCCGCGGTATGTGCTCAGTCTGCTGCCTCATGCACTGCGGGAGCTGAAGGGTATTAGAGAGCCGGAGCTGGACAATTTTTTGGAAAAGGCGGCGGTCGATACGATCCTGCGCTATAATCCGGAACTGATGCTGATCCATTTCCTTGACGTTGACGCGCACCGTCACCGGCTGGGAGTGACGCATCCGGAAGTCCGCCGCGCGCTTAAGCGTCTGGACGAGCGGATCGGCGTGCTGACGGACGCGCTTGTCCGCACACGCGCGGGTGACTGCCATAGCATGGAGGACACGACGATCGTGATTCTCGGCGACCACTATCAGCTTGACTGCCATACGGTTCTGTATCCGAATTATTTGTTAAAAAAACAGGGGTTATTACAAACGGACGACAGGGGACGCATTACGGATTATCAGGTGGTCGCAAAAAACTGTGACGGCTCCTGCTATCTGTATCTGCATCCGCAAATCAGAAAAAGTGCAAATATGACACAGAAGATGACGCAAAAACTGACAACGATATTTCGGGAGATGACAGGCGGTATAGCCCGCATATTCAGCGGAGAGGAAGCCGCTGCTCTCGGTGCGGATGACACATGTGTCATGATGCTGGAAGCAAAAAACGGGTACTATTTTCTGGATGACTGTCAAATATTGACTTGCTCGGTCGATGATGTGGTGAGCCATAAAATGAAAGCGACGCACGGCTACCTTCCGACTCTGCCAAAATATCAGACGTTTTTTTTGATGTCGGGATACGGTGTGAAAAAAGGAGGAACATGCGATTCCATGAAGCTGTGGGATGAAGCGCCCACGCTCGCAAGGATCATGGGACTGACGCTTCCGGACACGGACGGATGTGTAAAGACGGAGCTGCTGGACCCCGCGATTGAAAGAAACGCCTAAAAAAGCGCCTGCACCAGATACTGATAGACTGCTTCGTTTTTTTCTTTCCAGTTTTGGCAGACTTTCGCGGCAAATTCCGCGGACGGCACGGTCAGGCGGATGTGAACGAGCTCATTGCCGTTATCCTTGGCGATCAGTTCCGCAACGTAATCACCGGACGATTCTTTTTTATAATTAGTCAAAATGGAAAGCTCGCTGCGGATCTGAATCTCATGTGCGGATAAATATTCCTGAATATCGGTTTTGATCGAATGCTGGATGCGGTTGTCAAAAAAAGACAGCGTTTTTTGCCCTTCCTCGGTAATCTCGTAGAGCGTGCGGTTTTCCATGGTCGTCGCGCTGATAAACGCTTCTTCCGTCAGGTCGCTTAAGACCTGTTGAAGCGTGATATAGCCGGTATATTCCTTTTCTAAGACGAAATCCGCGATCTGCGCGTTGGAGAGCGGGCTCGCCGCCTTGTTCAGCATGTGGAGCACGATCAGACGATATAAGGTTAATGAATCCTGACTCATGACAAATTCCTTTCCAAATTACAATAACATGCGTGATGATTCTGCCACGCGGCTTCCCTGTACGATCTGATGTTCTCGCAGATAGCGGTGCAGCGCGTTCAGCACGCCCTTTTTGTCGGCGCTCCAAAGGGGCGCGATCAGCAGCTTTTTCGGACCGTCCCCGGTCAGGCGGTGAATGACGACGTCGGGGGAGAGCAGCGTGAGCGCGTGCGCGGTCATTTCGATATACTGCTCCGGCGTCAGCACATCAAAGCGGCGCTGTTCATAGTCCGCAGCCAGATCGGTTCCGCGCAGGACATGCAAAAGCTGTAATTTGACGCCGAATGGATGAAATAAGTTTACATAACTTACAGTTTCATAAAATTGCGCGGCGGTTTCGCCCGGAAGACCGGCGATGACATGGACGATCGCCGGAATACGGCGTTCATGCAGGGCTTCCATTGCTTCCTCAAAGACGGGGAGCGGATAGCCGCGCCGAAGATAGCGCGCGGTCTGCTCATGCATTGTCTGGAGCCCCAGCTCCACCCAGATAAATTGATCGGGATGTTCCGCCTGACAGCGGGAGAGTATGTCGAGTACCTGTTCGGACAGGCAGTCGGGCCGTGTGGCGATGGAGATCCCCGCAATGTCAGGATGGGACAATGCCTGCGTATAAAGCCGGTAGAGCCGATCGGGACGGTCATAGGTGTTCGTGTATGCCTGAAAGTAGGCGATATACCGGGAACCGTGAAACTTGGCGGCGCTCTGTGCCTTCCCCTGCTCAATCCGGGAAGCGATCTCTGCCACGGAAATATCATGTGTTATCAAATCTGCCGCCCGTGCGGAAAAATCGCCGCTCCCGCCCGCGGAGCAGAAGATGCAGCCGCGGCTGTCAAGCGTGCCGTCCCGGTTCGGACAGGTCATGCCCGCATCCAATGCGATCCGATAGAGCTTTTCTCCGTATGTTTTTTTACAATATTCCGATAAAGAGTAGTAACCGTTTTCCATTGCATTTCCTGTGCCGCATCCGCCAGACCGGAGCCGCAATTTAGTGCGCCGTATCCGCATGGTGTGGCGCCGGCATAAAGCCTGCGCTTGTCCGGCTCAGCGGATGTGCGACTTGACCGCCTCGGCAACGACCTCGGCAACCCGCGGGTTGAAGGCTTCCGGCATGATATTTTCATCATTTAATTCGTCGTCCGGTACGAGTCCTGCGATCGCGGCAGCGGCGGCAAGCTTCATTTCCTCGGTGATCTGAGAGGCGCGTCCCTCCAGCGCTCCTTTGAAGATGCCGGGGAAAGCGACCACGTTGTTGACCTGATTCGGGAAATCGGAGCGTCCCGTGCCGACGATGCGCGCGCCCGCCGCCCGTGCGGCGTCCGGCATGATCTCAGGAACGGGATTCGCCATGGCAAAAAGGATGGAATCGCGGTTCATGGAAGAAACCATTTCCGGGGTGACAATATTCGGCGCGGAGACGCCGACGAAAATGTCCGCGCCCTTTAAGGCATCCGCAAGCGTGCCGGTCTCGTTATCCGGGTTTGTCTTTGTCGTCATTTCCTGCTGCATCCAGTTTAAGTTCTCCGTGGAGCGGGACAGAATGCCGACTTTATCACAGAGAATGATATTGGAAAAACCATAGGTCAAAAGCAGCTTTGTGATGGCGATGCCGGCGCTGCCCGCGCCGTTGACAACGACCCTGCATCGTTCTTTTTTCTTTCCGGTGACTTTTAAGCTGTTGATGATACCGGCGAGTACGACGATCGCCGTGCCGTGCTGGTCGTCGTGAAAGACCGGGATAGGAAGCAGCTTTTTGAGGCGCTCCTCGATCTCAAAACAGCGCGGTGCGCTGATGTCCTCTAAATTGATGCCGCCGAAGCCGGGGGCAAGATAGGTGACGGCTTTGATGATCTCCTCCGTGTCCTGCGTGTCAAGGCAGATCGGAACGGCATTGACGCCGCCAAACTCCTTAAACAGGACCGCCTTTCCTTCCATGACCGGCATGGCGGCGTAAGGACCGATATTGCCGAGACCGAGTACGGCGGAGCCGTCAGAGACGACGGCGACCGTGTTGGATTTCCATGTATATTGATATGCCGCCTCCGGATCTTCGGCGATTACCTTACATGGCTCGGCAACGCCGGGCGTATAGGCGAGAGCAAGATCCTCTCTGGATTTGACGGGTGTTTTGGATACGGTTTCCAGCTTTCCGTTCCACTGTGCATGGAGCGCAAGCGCTTTTTCACTAGGTGTCATGATCGTTTTCCTCCATTTATGTATGTATGCTATTGTATCCTAATTGATTTTGAACGGCAAGGACTTTCTTTTCGGGAAACGCGCAGCTGCATTTTAGCGATTGCGTTTCTCGCCAATCTGTGATATATAAAATATAGCATAATTGTGATTACATAGCTATGCGTTATTTTATACGATTTCTGATTTTTTATAAAAAAAGAACTTTCTATTTATAAAAAGATGTAGTATAATGGTCACAGGAAAATCGTAGTAAGTATTCATTATGCAAATCTGCAAGGCTTTCCACACAGACACAAACGAATAGCATGAAACGGAATATGAGAAGTGCGCGACTGTTATGGACATGGCAAGGAAACCGGTAATCGGGAGCCACGGGTACCTTGCGGCGCGGAATGGGCGTCGGGGGACAAAAGGGGTTCTTCAGGAAAAAAGATAAAGAAAGGTGCGGTATGAGAGAAAAGTATGAATCACTGGCATTAAGCGATCTGAAGGAGATCGCGAAAGCAAGAGGAATGAAGGGAACATCCACCATGAAAAAGGCGGAGCTGATCGACGCGATGCTTAAGCAGGACGAGGCGGATAAGGCGCAGGGCAAGGACATTGAGCCGAAGCCCGTGTTCAGTAAGCCGGGAGAGCCCAAGAAGGAAGAACAGCCGGAGGAACGTTTTCCGCAGGAGCTTGACAGCGGCGTCATGGCGAACGGGATTTTGGAGGTCATGCCGGACGGATACGGTTTTATCCGCTGCGAGAATTACCTGCCGGGTGAGAACGACGTGTACGTCGCGCCCAGCCAGATCCGGCGCTTTAATTTAAAAACAGGTGATATTATTGAGGGAAATACGCGGATCAAGACGCAGAATGAGAAGTTCAGCGCGCTTTTGTTCGTCAAAAAAGTAAACGGTCTGCCGCCTGAGATCATTGCGCGGCGCACGCCGTTTGAGGATATGACGCCGATCTTCCCGAACGAGCGCTTAAGCTTAGAGACGACGGGCGCGTCCATCGCCATGCGGATCATGGATCTGATGAGTCCGGTCGGCAAGGGACAGAGAGGAATGATCGTTTCTCCGCCCAAGGCAGGAAAGACGACTTTACTGAAGGAAGTCGCCAAGTCCATTAAGAGAAATTCGCCCGATGTGCATCTGATTATTCTTTTGATCGACGAGCGTCCAGAGGAAGTCACGGATATTAAGGAAGCGATCGAGGGACCGAACGTAGAAGTCATCTATTCGACGTTTGACGAGCTGCCGGAGCATCACAAGCGGGTGTCCGAGATGGTCATTGAGCGTGCGAAGCGTCTCGTGGAGTCCAAAAAGGACGTCATGATCCTGTTAGATTCGATCACAAGGCTGACGCGCGCCTACAACCTGACGGTTCCGCCTTCCGGAAGAACGTTATCCGGCGGTCTCGATCCGGCGGCGCTCCATATGCCGAAGCGCTTTTTCGGCGCGGCGCGCAACATGCGCGAGGGCGGCAGTCTGACGATCCTTGCGACGGCGCTCGTGGAGACCGGGAGCAAGATGGACGACGTGGTCTACGAGGAGTTCAAGGGAACCGGCAACATGGAAATGGTGTTGGACCGCAAACTTTCCGAGAAGCGCGTGTTCCCCGCCATCGACATTCCAAAGTCCAGCACGCGGCGGGAGGATCTGCTGCTCACGGGCGACGAGCTGGAGGCGATCAACGTGATCCGCAAGGCGTTAAACGGCTTAAAGTCCGACGAGGCGGTGGACAAGGTGCTCGACCTGTTCAACCGCACGCGGAACAACAACGAGTTTGTACAGATGGTGAAGAAGATGCGGTTTATCTGATGCGGCGCTTTCCGTAAGCCTGTCATAAATGGAAAGGCATTCCGTGTTCCGGTATGGTGTTATAAATTTTAAGAAAATACTTGCATCAAAGGATATTCTGTGATATAGTTAGAGCGCTGTTTGTAAACGGACAATCATAAGAAAATGATTTCATAGAGAGGTGAAAAGCATGAAAGAAGGAATCCATCCGAATTATTATCAGGCAACCGTGACCTGCAACTGCGGCAACACATTCGTGACCGGATCGACAAAGCCGGAGATTCACGTCGAGGTCTGCTCCAAGTGCCATTCGTTCTACACAGGTCAGCAGAAGACCGCACAGGCGCGCGGACGTATTGATAAGTTCAATAAGAAGTACGGCGTTGTAAACCAATAAGGCACAGGGACAAGGTTGAGGTTATCATATCTCAACCTTATTTTTTCTGCGGGAAATCCGCAAAGGCAGGAAAAAGGAATCGCGCGCGGCTGTCTGCTTTCGCCGTGCGGTGGGAGGAATCGTTTTGGCACGTAAAAAAAGAAAGACCTGCTATTCGGGCATCGGCGGACAGGCGGTGCTGGAAGGCGTTATGATGAAAAATAAAGATATTTACGCCGTAGCGGTGCGCAAGTCCGACGGGGAGATCGTGGTGAACACGCAGGAGTATGCCGGCGTCTTAAGCGACAGCTTTTTGAAAAAAGTGCCGTTTATCCGCGGCGTATTCAACTTTATTGATTCTCTTGCGCTCGGCATGAAATCGCTCAATTATTCCGCAAGTCTTTATGAGGACGAGGATGCGAAGGCGACCGCCGCGGATAAGGCGCTCAATAAGGTGTCCGGCGGCAGGGCGGAGCAGATTTTCATGGCGTTGACCATGATCTTTTCCGTGGCGCTCTCCGTCGCTGTTTTTATCGCGCTCCCGTATTATCTCTCCACGCTGTTCGGAAGATATGTGCGGAATCGTTCGCTGTTAAATATCATAGAGGGGGCGATCCGGATCGCGATCTTCCTGCTCTATGTCGTACTGATCTCGCTGATGAAGGACATCAGGCGGGTGTATATGTACCACGGCGCGGAGCATAAATGCATCAATTGCTTAGAGCGCGGCAGGGCTCTTTATGTATCCAATGTGATGCGGAGCTCCAGACTGCACCGTCGCTGCGGGACGAGCTTTTTATTGTTTGTCATGTTTGTCAGCATCATTTTGTTCTTTTTTATCACGGTCACGAATCCGGTGTACCGCATTGTGCTCAGGATCGCGCTCATTCCCGTTGTGGCGGGGATTTCCTATGAGTTGATCCGTTTCGCGGGAAAACATGATAATGTGCTGGTGCGGATTTTGTCTGCGCCCGGTATGCTGCTGCAGCGTCTGACGACGAGAGAACCGTCGGCGGAGATGGTCGAGGTCGCGATCCAGTCCGTGGAAGCGGTGTTTGACTGGCGGGAATACTTAAAAGAGAACTTCGGCTATGACGTGGCGGCGGAGGAAGCGGCGGATGCCGCGGCGCGTGCGCGGGATGAGGCGGAAGAAGCGGAGGAAGCAGACGAGCCATGACGTACCGCGAAGCCTATGAGCTGGGAGTGCGCCGGCTTTCGGAGAGCGGCATTGCGGAGGCGAAAACGGATGCGAGACTGCTCTTGGAGCATGTCTGCCACACGGATTATCAGACCCTGTATACGCAGGGAGAGCGCGTGCTGGACGAATTACAGATAGAATTTTATGTAAACTATTTGCAAAAACGGGCGGAACACATCCCACTGCAATATTTGACGCACACACAGTCCTTTATGGGATTAGATTTTTATGTAAACAAAAACACTTTGATCCCGCGTGCGGATACGGAGATTCTGGTCGAGGAGGTCATGCGCTATATGCAGGACGGCATGGCGATCCTTGATCTTTGCACGGGAAGCGGCTGTATTTTGCTGTCCCTGTTACATTATTCTAACGGCTGTTTCGGCGTGGGGACGGATGTATCGGGAGACGCGCTTGCAGTGGCGCGGGAGAACGCGGACGCGCTGGGTTTTGAAGAAAAGAGGAAGCGGGGAGAATTGCTTTTTTTACAGGGCGATCTGTATGACGCGCTGGGAGGCGGTGCGGAAGGCGCATGGGAAGGCGCCCGGCGGAATGAGCAGAATGTCGCAGAAGGCGGTGCGGAAGGCGCTTTAAGGAATGTGCCGCAAAGAATGACGGAGGATGTCTCAAAGAAAGCGGCGTTTGCGGACGACGCGCAGAAAAGGAGCATCCCCGCGTTTGACGTGATCGTGTCGAATCCGCCCTATATCCGTTCCGACGTCATTCCGACGCTGATGCCGGAGGTAAAAGAGCACGAGCCGCGGCTGGCGCTCGACGGGGGCGGCGACGGGTTATCGTTTTACCGGCGCATCATCGACGGAGCGCCTGCGTTTGCGAAGCGGGAGAGCGCGCTTTTTTTTGAGATCGGGGCGGATCAGGGAGACGCCGTAAAGACGCTGATGCAGCAGGCGGGATACTATGACGTCCGTGTCGTAAAGGATTATGCCGGGCTGGACCGGGTAGTGTATGGCGTGCGGTTCGCAGAGTGAAATAGAAAGAAGGGTATAAGGCGATGTTTGATAAATTAGAGGATTTACTCAGGCGCTATGAGGAGATCATGAGCGAGCTCTCGGAGCCGTCCGTGACGTCCGATCAGAACCGCTTTCGCAGTCTGATGAAGGAGCAGAGCGACTTAGAGCCGATCGTAAAAACGTATCAGGAATATAAAAAGAAAAAACAGGATATGGAAGACAGCCTTGTCATGCTCGACGAGGAGAGCGACGAGGATATGCGCGAAATGTTGAAGGAGGAGCTTGCCGATGCCAAAACGTGCGTGGAGGAGCTGGAGCAGGAGTTAAAGATTCTTCTTTTGCCCAAGGATCCGAATGACGAAAAGAACGTGATCGTGGAGATCCGCGCAGGCGCGGGCGGCGACGAGGCGGCGCTGTTTGCCGCGGAGATTTATCGGATGTATGTGCATTATGCGGAGGGACGCCGCTGGAAGATCGAGACGATGAATGTGGATGAGATCGGGATCGGCGGTATGAAAGAAGTACAGTTCACGATCAGCGGAAAGGGCGCGTACTCCGTGATGAAGTACGAGAGCGGCGTGCACCGCGTCCAGCGCGTGCCGGAGACGGAGAGCGGCGGGCGGATTCACACGTCCACGATCTCGGTGGCGGTGATGCCGGAGGTGGACGAGGATATTGATATTGTCATAGAGGATAAAGATATTCGGATCGACGTGATGCGTGCTTCCGGCAATGGCGGACAGTGTGTCAACACGACGGATTCCGCGGTTCGTCTGACGCATTACCCGACAGGCATTGTCGTTTACAGTCAGACCGAGAAATCGCAGATCCAGAATAAGGCGAAGGCATTTGCCCTGTTACGCGCCAAGCTCTATGACATGGAGCAGCAGCAGCGCCACGACGCGGAGGCGGAACTGCGCCGTTCGCAGATCGGGACCGGCGACCGCTCCGAGAAAATCAGAACGTACAATTTTCCGCAGGGGCGCGTGACCGACCACCGCATCAATCTCACCTTATACAAGCTGGATAAGGTGATGAACGGGGACATTCAGGAGATCATCGACGCGTGCATCGCGGCGGATCAGAGCATCCGCTTAAGCAAGCTGAACGAGGCGGTGTGAACCGTATCGGTGCGCAGGGGAATTTTATAAAAGGGAGGCGAAGAGCGCCAGTGGCACTTGAAAACAAGCTTCAGATCAGCGATTCAACAGAATTAGCCCGCGAAGAAGAAAGAATCAGTAAGAAAAAAGCGGCGTCACTTTTCGAGAGTGGGTATCTGCATACGCTAAAAGCAGGTACGCTGGACAGTCTTTTGGAAATTCACAGATACCTTTTTGATGAGATTTATGACTTTGCCGGCAAAATAAGGAAAGTGAATATCGCAAAGGGGAATTTTCGATTTGCTCCGGTCGCATATTTGCGCGAGGCACTTGTCAATATCGAAAAAATGCCTCAGTCAACCTTTGATGAGATCGTGGAGAAATATGTTGAAATGAATGCTGCGCACCCGTTCAGGGAGGGAAACGGCAGAAGCACCAGAATCTGGCTGGATCTGATCTTGAACAAAGAGCTTGGCGTGGTAGTGGATTGGAGCAGGATTGATAAAGAGGATTATCTGCTTGCGATGGAGCGGAGTCCGATCAAAGATATAGAAATAAAATATTTGTTGAAAAGTGCCTTGACAGACCGGATCGCCGACAGGGAGATTTACATGAAAGGGATTGATTACAGTTATTATTATGAGGGGTATGCGGTTTACAAAACGGGAGAGCTGTGAAGACCTGCACGGCGAAGAGGACTCTTTCCGACAAAATAGTTTTCTTTTCTGCATGAGTATGATACAATAATTTCTATCGAATCCTTAGAAAAATATAGGTAGTTTATTTCATCTTATGGGAGGTGCGGCTATGAAAACGATCAAGGTGAAGGTCATCGTCGTTGTCATTATCTGCGCGCTGCTTGCGTGCGGTATCTGCGGCGCTGTCGGTATTATGGAGGCATCCAGAACCGCGTCTACAGAATGCGGGGAGATTCTTTCGTTACAGACAAAAGATTTTGCAAATGAACTGAATCTGCAATTTTCCAGGATCTCGCAGTCCGTGGATACGATGGCGGACATTTGTATGCAGCAACTGACGGATTTTAACAAATTCAAGACGAGTGCAGCCTATGTGGAGGAATACACAGAGAGCGTGATGAGCGTTCTGCTGCAATCGGCGGAGAATACGCCGGGCGTTCTGACCTGCTATATCCGTTATAATCCTGATTTCACCGATCCGACGTCCGGTATCTTTTTTACGAGAAACGACACGAACAGCCCGTTCGAGAGCGTTGTGCCAACGGACTTTTCCATCTATGACCCGGATGATGCGGCGCATGTGGGCTGGTACTACATACCGGTCAATCACGGCGAGCCGCTGTGGATGTCCCCCTATCTCAATGAAAATATCAATGTCTATATGATCTCCTATGTCGTGCCGCTTTTTATTGACGGTACATCCGTCGGCATCATCGGCATGGACGTGGATTTCACGGAGCTTCAGAATTTGGTGAGCAGTATGCGCTTTTTTGACAGCGGGTACGCGTATCTGTTACAGGCGGACAATGCGGTCCTGTATCATCCGAACTTAGAGGTCGGATATGCGGCGGCGGATGACAATACCTATGGCTTAAGCCGGATGACGCCTTATCTGAACGATCCGGGAGCGGCGAATGCGATCCATACATTTTCTCTTGGAGGAAAAAAGTATTCTTCCAGCTATAGCGTGTTGGATAACGGCATGAAGCTCGGCAGCTTCGTCAGACAGAGCGAGGTAATCGCCCTGGCGAGCAGCACGGCGGCAAAAATCCTTGTCGGCGCGATCCTGGCATTGGTGCTGACGCTTTTGATCGGCAGTCTGTTCAGTATTTATACGACAAAACCGTTAAAAAAAGTAACGAATGCGATCCAGACGATCGCCGGTCTGGATTTTAGGCCGAATGCGGATGTGGAGGTCCTGTTGAAGCGCGGGGATGAGACGGGTGACATCGCGCGTGCGATCCGGCGGATGCGGGAAAGCATTCAGACGCTGATCGTGGAGATCGAAAATTCGAGTATGGAGCTGCGGGCGAATATCCATAGTCTGGAAGATGTGACCAATACCGTGGATTCTCTGAGCGTGGAAAACAGCGCGATCTCGCAGGAGCTTGCCGCATCCATGCACGAGACGTCCACCTCATCGGATATGATCGCGCATCATGTGACGAATGTGACCGAGATCGCAGCGTCGATCGAGAATCTGTCGGAGACCGGGGTGCAGAACGCGAAAGAGATCGGAAAGAGAGCGGATGTATTGCAGAAAAAGACAGAGAGCGCTTCTAAGCGGACAAGCCAGATGTGCCAGGAAGTCAGCGAGCAGTCGAAAGAAGCGATCCAGCAGGCGAAGGCTGTGGATAAGATCAATGAGATGACGAACGCGATCTCGGAGATTTCTTCCCAGACGAATCTGCTTGCGTTAAACGCTTCCATTGAGGCGGCAAGAGCCGGAGAAGCGGGCAGGGGCTTTGCGGTCGTTGCTTCGGAGATCGGCAGTCTGGCGAGCCAGACAATGGAAATGGTGTCCAATATCAACGGGATCGTCAACGAGGTTGTGGACGCCGTTGGCAATATGTCGGCATGTCTCACACATTCCACCGAATTTCTTGGAAATACGGTGCTTGCGGATTATGAGGAGTTTTCCAGAGTCAGCGAGCAGTATGTGGAGGATGCAAGAGAGTTTGACAGCAGCATGACGCAGATTCAGGAGGCGATCAACAATCTGGCAGTTTCCATGAATGAGATCAATAAGACCGTTTCGGAGATCAATGTGACGATCGGAGAGGCGACGAACGGTATCACCAATATTGCCGAGAGCAGTTCCAACATGAAGGCGGGCGTGGCGGACAGCCGCACGCAGGTAGAGACGAGCGTGGGAAATATTGAGAAATTAAAAGATGCCGTCGGAAAGTTTGTCATGTAGAATCGAAATATCGAACGCCCTGTTGACACGGATTTGATCGCAGGGCGTTCTTTGTTTTGGTATAGAAGAAAACGGTATCGTACAGAGGAAGGCATGCTTTTATGAAAAATGAGAAGGAAAAGAAACTATTTGCAGAAAAATTAAAAGATTTTGCCAATTCATTAGCATCGCAGATTGCGTTAAACGGCGAGTGGACCGTTCGTGGGTTTATTGATATTTTTCGAAATGTACATACGATTTCTTCAGATACAAAGATTATATCCAAGATACTTGAATTGCATTTGTTTCCCCATTTTTTAACATTTGCGCAAGACAGCGGATATAAAATAGAATTAGCGACCCATCAGAACTGGTATCCGGATCTGACCTTTATCAATCGGAGCAATCCTGATATTAAATTTGCCGTGGATTTGAAGACCACCTATCGGGATGAGAAGTATCCGGGATTTTGCAATGGTTTTACGCTTGGGTCACATGGAGAGTATTTTATCAATAGAGCAAGTACAAAAAATATTCAGTACCCATATCGTGATTACAGCGGTCATTTTTGTATGGGTATCATCTACACGAGATCGGTGCTTGATAAGTTTGAGGAGACTAAAATTTATACGGTGGAGGAAATTGAAAACATTCCGGCAGTGATCAGCGGATTTACATTTTTTGCAGAAGAAAAATGGCGCATTGCAAGCGATAAAGGCGGGAGCGGCAATACAGCGAACATTGGAAGTATTCAAAAAATTGATGACATTCTTTCCGGCAATGGTGTTTTTGCAAATGCAGGCGAGGAGCTATTCGATGATTATTGGGCAAATTTTGGAAAGATGGAAATACCGGCTAAGGCGGGAGAACACAAAAAGTTATCTTCTTTTTTAGAATATTTGCGTTATAGGGGACTGCCGGAAAATTTATACAACCCGAAAGCATCAAAGTCGAAGGGAAAGTGATATGACAGTGAATAAGGTATATGTGCCGCCGATAAAGACACAGGGAATAAAGACAAAACTTGTTCCGTTCATAAAAGAGAATATTTCTGTTTCAAAAACAAGTATGTGGATCGAGCCGTTTATGGGTTCCGGGGTGGTGGGGTTTAACGTTGCGCCGACGAATGCGGTCTTTGCGGACATCAATCCTCATATCATTGAATTTTACAATCAGGTCGGGAAGGGAAAGATCACATCCTATCTTGTGAGAAATTTTCTGGAAGAAGAGGGAAATTTGTTGTCAAAAAAGGATGCGGACCATTATTATGAGGTGCGTGAACGTTTTAATAAGAATCACAGCCCGCTTGACTTTCTTTTTTTGAACCGTGCTTGTTTTAACGGCATGATCCGGTTTAATAAAGAGTATGAGTTTAATGTTCCATACGGGCACAAACCCCAGCGCTTTTCTAAAGCATATATTACGAAAATTGTAAATCAGGTATCGCACATAGAGGAGCTGCTGGGGGATCATAACTGGTCTTTTGTTTGTCAGCCCTTTGAGCAAACAATCAGAATGGCGGATGAACGGGCTTTTATCTACTGTGACCCCCCGTATATCGGCAGGCATGTGGATTATTATGACAGTTGGAATGAAGAACAGGAAAAAGCACTGTGCAGGGAACTTGTGGCATCGAAAGCAATGTTTATGCTTTCGACGTGGGATCATAATGCTTATAGGAAAAATGAATATGTAGAGACCCTGTGGCATTTCTGTCATAAAGCTACAAGGGAGCACTTCTATCATGTCGGTGCCAAAGAAGAGAACAGAAAACCTGTGACAGAAGCACTACTGATGAATTATACCGTGTCAGAGGAAGATAACCTGCTTCTTTACGAAGGCAGGCAGTTATCCTTATTTGGATAAAGGATTGGGGAATCAGAATTCTTTGATATGCAGGACATCCCGGTAAATCAGTTCAACGGCTTGTTCCAAGGAAATGTCTTTGTTGAACGTTTTTTCGGGAATGATACCGATATAGTCTTTTTCGTTCCACCAACTGCGCATTTCTGCTTCCCCAAACGACATCTGCTTTTCTAACGGTTTTGTTTTGTGTCTTTTTATCGTTTCCTCAAACGGAAGATCGTAGTAATAAGCGAAAATGCGGTTTCCAAAAAGCGAGATTGCCGATTCAAAAAGGGGTTGATACCATTCCGCTTTTAGAATGCCTTCAAGAATGACATGCGCACAATGCGCGTTCCCGTAGCGCAGAAGCTCGTTCAATAGAGGGAGGGCAGCGGTGTCTTTTCCGTCGTGCGCCCATAGCATTTCACGCCGGACGGTATCCTGCGGGATCAAAAGCGTATTTCTGCCTAGCTTTTTTTGAAGCGCTTTTGCCACGCACGATTTCCCGCTTCCGGAGTTTCCACGTAATAGGATGAGAGAGGACATATGTTTTCTCCTGTTCATGCAGACAGCTCAGTCATGGCGATGTTCCGTTCATTGCAGACAGTTCAGTCATGGCGATGTTCCGTTCATTGCAGACAGTTCAGCTATGGCGATATTCCTATCATGTCTGCCATTGCAGTCGTGGTGATGTTTCCGCTATGCCGATGTTTTGGGCTGGGCTTTTCTGTCAGACCGTACCGGGCGGGACCGAGTCGCTCATGGAAATATGCTCCTCATACAAAACGGACGGAAAAACGGAAATATCCTGCGCAGAGCCGCTTCGGATCATTTTCCGGTACTCGGTTGGCGTACAGCCTAGGATATTTTTAAATACTTTATTAAAGTAACTGGCGTTATTAAATCCGACTGTCGTGGCAAGTTCCGAGAAGGACATTTGCCGCCATGCGTCCTGCCGGATGATCACGGATGCCATAAAAATACGGTATTTCATGAGATATTCAAACGGCGTTGTGTGCAGCGCTTTCTTAAAGCAGCGGCAGCATTCGCTCTTGCTGACGTGAATGGCGCCGGCGATCTCGTCGAGCGTGATCGGTTCCTGATAATGCCGTTCAATAAATAGGACGGCGTCCTGTGCACGCAGTTCGCTTAAAGAGCGGGCTTCTTTTTTTTCAGGATCGCAGACGGAAAATTCTTCAAGCAGATATACCCAAAAGCGGCACAGACAGCTTTTGGTGATCAGTTCATAGCCGATCGCGGCAGAATCGGTTGTGCGGACAAGCTCGTCCAGCAGCGCAGTCATTTCCGCAAAATACGCATACTCTTTATTGATCAAAAAATGACGAAATCCCGATTTGTTGGTGATCGGGGTCAGGTATTTGGCGTTGAGATACGTTTTGCCGTAGCCGAAAAACAGCGTGGGATGAAAGACAATCGCGTCAAATCGCCCTGGTTCTTCTCCGACCGGACGGAGGGAATGTATGACGTTCTGATTGATGTAGATCGCGTCCCCTGCCTCAAGCAGGATTACTTCATCTCCGATCAGACATTCCATCCTGCCCTGTGTGACAACGTCAATCTCCAGTTCCTCATGCCAGTGCCAGCGGACAAAGCCCATGTAGAGACTGCGCAGATCGACGTGGTAGATGGCAATCGGATATTCCAGATTGCCGTGTATTTTCTTTTCTTTCGTGTAATCGTCGGCAGGAAGTTCGGTAGGTTTTGTTCTCATAAGTTTGTATTCTCCCGTCAAACCAAAAACTAGTCAACATGATGTTTAATGTGTGTGATAAATCTGCTCTTTGCGGACATTATATCATGAAATAGGAAGAATAAACAGATGTACGCATATATTTTTTATGAGAAAAAAGGAAAAATTGGTGACAGGGACGGATGTGGAACTGTCACGGAGGTTCGCGCAGGATGGATTCGGGAAAATTAGATAACGCGTTAGAATTGTCTTTGGATATGACGGAGGAAGAAAGGGAGCAGTCGGGAGATTTGGGCGTCGGCTTTTTTCCGCAGGAGGGAACGTGGGAGCTGATCGTCAAATATCAGGGAAGCCTTGATGCGGTCCGGGCGCTGGGGGGCGTCGTGGAGGAATTGATTGCGGGATATGCCATTATCACGATACCGCAGAGCCGGATTGAGGCGCTTGCCGCTATTCCGCAGATTGAATATGTGGAAAAGCCAAAGCGATTGTTTTTTCAATTGTTGGAACCGCTCGCGGCGGCGTGTATCTCGCAGGTGCAGCTCAGGGAGCCGTATTTGAGCGGAAAGGGCGTGCTGCTTGCCGTGATCGATACGGGGATTGATTATCGGAGCAGTCTGTTTCGCAATGAGGACGGAACAACGCGGATCATGGATTTGTGGGATCAGGTGCTTTTGCCGGATGCGGAGCGCGGATTTTATCCGCCGGAGGGGTTTGCGCAGGGCGTGGTTTTTTCGCAGGAGCAGATCAATGAGGCGCTGGAGGCAGGAACGGACGCGCTGCGGATTTTGCCAAGCATGGATGTGAGCGGGCACGGCACGGCGGTCGCATCGGTTGCGGCGGGATATGCTGACAATCCTGCTTTTCGCGGCGTTGCAACACAGAGTCCGCTGCTTGTTGTCAGACTCGGCAATACGCAGGCGGAAGGATTTCCGAAAACAACGCAGCTCATGCGCGCCGTTACATGGTGCCAGCGCAAGGCGGCGGAATATGGGATGCCGCTCTGCATCAATCTAAGCTTTGGCAATACCTACGGCGCGCACAACGGGACCTCCCTGCTGGAACGTTTTATGGACAGTGCGGCGCAGATCGGCAGAACGGCAATCTGTGTCGGGAGCGGCAATGAGGGGAGCACGGCAGGGCACGTGGCGCGGGCGATTCAGGAGGGGGAACAGCGCACGGAGATTCTGAGTGTCGGGAGTTACGAGAGCACGCTTTCGGTGCAGATCTGGATGAGTCCGATGGACGCCTATCAGCTTGTGATCATCACGCCGACGGGAAATCGTGTGACGATCGACGCGGGTGAGCCCGCGGGTACGAGAAGGACTACCTATGACGGGACGCAGCTTTTGATCTATGTGGGAGCGGCAAATCCTTATGCCGCCAATAAGGAGATTTATGTGGAAATGCTGCCTGCCTATGGGAACCGGTATCTTGCATCGGGGGAATGGCGCTTTGTTTTTACGGGTGTGCGGACGGCAACGGGGGAATATGCGATGTACCTGCCCTCTCAGGAGGCGCGGGGGACGCAGACGTTTTTCTTAAATCCAACGCCGCAGCAGACCTATACGATCCCTTCCACATCCTCGGCGGTCATTACGGTCGGAGCGTATGACTCCGGCAGTGAGCGGTATGCGGACTTTTCGGGGCGGGGGAGATATTATGTAAACTCATCGAACGGATTGTCCGATTTTGGCAATGTCAAGCCGGATCTGGTGGCGCCCGGTGTGAATCTGTCGGTGATGGGGCCGGGGGACCAGCCGCTTGTCGTGTCGGGGACATCGTATGCAACGCCGTTCGTCACGGGCGCAAGCGCGCTGATGATGGAGCAGGGCATTGTCCGCGGCATTGATCCGTATTGCTATGGGGAGAAGCTAAAAGCGTATCTTCGGATGGGCGCGAGACCGATCCGGGGGGAGAGTGTTTATCCGAACGAACGGGTGGGCTGGGGGGCGCTCTGCCTCCGGGAGAGTCTACCGGGCTGATATGAATTGATCCAATCTTCCATTAACAAGTTTATCTAAAGATAATTGATGGAATGAAGCGTGATCTATAAATAAGATGCACAACTATGCAGAAATAGCAAAAAGTGGTATGATAGGTACAGAGAAAACAACGGACAGAGCCGCTGAAATGAAACGCCGGGCAGGAGAATCTTGTATGAAAAAAGCTTTGAAAAATACCATTCTTATTTTGTTGTTCCTGACTTTGAGCACGTCCACCGCGCTTCTTGCCTATCTGCATTTCTTTTCGCCGGAGGCGGAGGAATATGCAAGGGATCAGGACCTTTCGGGGGAGTGGACCACTGATCTGGACATGACGCAGCGCGCTGCCGTCACAGCGCTTAGCTGGCTGCAGGAGGTGGAAGGCGTCAGCGTTTCCTTGGAGGATATGGCGTTCTACATGCAGGATCTGACCGTGCGCGTGAGTCTGACGTTGGAGCAGAGCGCCCGTGCGGAGAACGCTGCGGAGGGAACCTTTCGCTGTTATGTCCTGCCGGAGAGCTATGATGCCTGCCGACAGTCCGCCTATGAGGCGTTTGCCATGGCGTTTCGGGAACTTGTGGCAGAGAGGCTGCTCATGGCGGGATATAAAGGCGGCACGGATGAGGATGATCTTGAAGCGCTTGTAACGGAGACATTTGGAATGTCCACGGTCTCCTATCTGATGGCGTATGCGCCCGCACTGCTTCCTTCTCTGGAGGAGCTGCAGGCGCAATATGACGGCAGCGGCAGTTATGAGGCGGCGGATGGCGTCCTGACCAGACGGTCTGACACGGGCGGAACGGACGCTGAAAGGGTGGATAGCTATATCCGGAAAGGCGGGACTTTGATCCTGTCCGGCGAAACGGATTCTGCAGGCGCCGGTCTTTTTTCGGATCAGGACGCCGTGATCTACACCCTGCAGCAGCCGCAGGCGGAGGCGCTGCCGGAGTAAGTACCGCAGAGACGCTGCAGAAGCATTGCCGGGGTACACCTGGTGCAGGGGTATTGCAGGGTTAAGCGCTGCCGGAGTGACTGATGCAGGGGCGCTGCGGGGCTGAACGGTGCAGGAGCGGCGGGTGCGTTTTCGCCGCCCTGCGTCTGCTTTGGAAAGCGCAGATCTGGCATGCTGTTTGATAAGAATCATATGGAAGAGAGGAATCCCATGAAAAAAATACTGCGGAATATTGTCTGTATGCTATTATGCGCCGTCTTAATCAGTGCTTTTCTGCCCGCCGGGGCGGATGCAAGCTTTGAAATCCCCGGAAGCTGGCAGGTACAGGCGGATTCCGGCGTCCCATACACGGTAAAAACGCTGGATTACGGCTATGACCATAATACCTATTTTTCCCTGCGGGATCTTGCCATGGTGCTTTACGGTACGGATAAGTCCTTTTCGCTGGAGATCGCGAAAGATGCCGTTACGCTTGGCCTCGGGGAGAACTATGCGCCCGTGGGCGTGGAAAATGCGCCATGGGAAGATGACGGGAACCCGGATATTACCCTGCGGCGGAACAAATTCACGGTAAACGGACAGGTCGTGTATTACTACACCCTGATCATGCGGCTTCCTTCCGGTCAATACGACTGCTTTATGATGGCGGCGGATCTTGCCATGATTCTGGATGTGAACCTCACGGTTCCTGCCGCGGGCACGATGCAGATCGACACACAGGGTTCTTTTTGGATTTCGCCTGACGCGCTGGAGCAGGCGGGCTATTTCTATGGCGTCAACAGTGTGCTGGTGGGAGACGCTTCCACCGGAGAAATTTATTATCGGTATCAGTCCGATACGCCCTACCCCATAGCCAGTACGTCCAAATTGATGACTTATCTGTTGGTGATGGACGCCGTCTCAACAGGGCGGATGACGCTGGAACAACAGGTCACGATCTCCGATGCAGTTCAGGCATTGTCCGAATCGGGTGACGGCGTGCTCCACCTCGAAGCGGGACAGCAGATCGCCGTACAGGAGCTCCTGCTGGGAATGCTTCTGCCTTCCAGCAATGAATGCGCGCTGTGTCTGGCGGAGGCGGTCGCCGGCTCGGAGGAGGCCTTTGTCGGGATGATGAATCAGAAGGCGTTGGAACTGGGGCTGTCCCAGGCCGTTTTTTTTAACAGTCACGGGCTGCCCTCCTATACGGAAGATCCCATTCCGTCCAAGCGGCAGAACCGCATGAGCGCGGAAGATATGTTCCGGCTGGCATCTTATCTTTTGAAAGTGTATCCGCAGATCACGGATATGACATCGCGGCAGACGGCGGTGCTCGCTTCCCTCGCTGCGGAAGTACGCAATACCAATCCGCTTCTTTATAACCTGCCGGAGGTTACCGGACTGAAAACAGGGACGACCAATAAAGCGGGGGCATGTCTGGTCACATCGCTTTCGGTGAACGACGGAGTGACGACGCATGATCTGGTCGTGATCGTGTTAGGCACTGAGGATTCCGTGGAGCGGGGGCGCGTATCGGGACTGCTCGCAAGGTATGCGCTGTATACTTTTTATGAAGGAAAAGGGGATGCCGGGGCAGGCGCGTCCGACCCGGCGGAATTACCCACGCATGCGGAGGCGGCGGTAGAACAGATTCTTCGGACGGCAAGAGAGCGGGAAGGCGCTTTTTAGCGGCTCCTTACTTGCAATCGGGGTATTGTTAGGGTATAGTTAAAAAAGAACAATCCCCAAAACTTACGAAACGGATATTTCGATGAGATACGGAATTCTGCCCGCAGAGGTTGAAACAGAAGGCGTGAAAAAATGATAAAAAAGATACAACATAACCGGAGAATCCGGCTGGGGATGCTGATCGTGATCTGTATGGGACTCATTCTATGGGGCGGACTTTACTATGTTTCCTCCCTGCGGACGAAACTGATGGAGCAGGCGGTTCATAATGTCTTGGCGGTGACCATCCAGCAGCGGCAGGCGTTTGATAATTTTCTTTCGGGGGACCGTGAGCGTCTCCATAGTTTTGCGCGCTATTTTGAGCAGAGCGCTTCCGGCGATGTGGAGCAGATGCAGAAGTGGCTGAATGCGTTCGGAGAGGTGGATGCTTTTTATTCGGTCATCAATTTAGAGACGGGTCAGTTCTACAACAATAAGACTTACGAGATTTATCAGATGGGGGACGAGGAACTGACGGTTTACCGGGGGCTTTCCGGGAGCGGCGTGCGCGATCCGTATACGGGATTGTACACGGATGATACGATGTTTGGCTATTATGAATGCTTTACTTTTGCGGACGGTGTGCCGGGATTGATCCAGAAAAGCTATGATTGTAGCAAGGTTTCTGAGGCGTTTTCCCTTTCTTTTTATAATGAGCAGGGACTTGCTTATGTGGTGAACCATAGGGGAGATATTCTCCTGCGGTCTGTCGGTATGCTCGGAGATCGTTTCTATGATAATATTTTTGATATTCTGGCAGGGCATAATGACGCGCAGACGAAGATTGACAATTTTATCGAGGCGCTGGATCAGGAGGAGACGGGCAGTATCATATTTGCTGGGGACGGCGGGGAGTTCGTCTATACCTATGTTCCGGTGGAAAATGCGGAGGAATGGTATCTGGTTTCCGTTGTGCGCGAGAGTGCGATTACGGCGGAGGCGGATACCATTTTGCAAAAGTCGAGAATGGCGGTCGGGTTTTTGTTTGCCGTATTAGCCGTCTGCAGCATCGTGATCTTCTTTATCTGGCGGACGGACAGGGACATCAAGGCAAAAGAGAAGGAAATTGCTTATCAGGAGCAGCTTTTTGATATTTTTTCGACCTATCTGGCAAATAACACGGACGATATTTATATGATGCTGGACGCCGGAAAAAAGCAGATGGAGTATATCAGTCCCAATGCCGGGCGTATTCTGGGCGTTTCCGCTTCTGACGGCACCGATGAAACGCGGATCCTTAAGGGCGCGGTCTATGCGTCGGGAGAGGCGTTTGATCTTGAGGAGGTCTATCGCTTAAAACCCGGCATGTCGCTTCCGGTGCTGACGGAGGAGTGGCACAATCCGAAGCGGGATGAGCATAAATTTTTCCGGATCAGCGTGTACTGTACGCTGGTACAGGAGGAACGCAAGATCATTTTTTATATTTCTGACCGGACAAAGGAGCGTGCGATTCAGGATACGCTGGCGGAGGCGCTTCGGATCGCACAGGTGGCGAACGAGGCAAAGAGTACGTTTCTCGGCAATGTCAGTCACGACATCCGCACACCCATGAATGCGATCATCGGGTTTGTCACGCTGCTGCAGGACGAGGCGGAGGAGCCGGAGCATGTGAGGGAATACGCGCGGCGGATCGACGCTGCCAGCCGGCATTTGCTTGGGCTGATCAATGATGTCTTAGATATGAATAAGATTGAGAACGGAAGTGCGACGCTGAACATTTCCGAAATGAATCTTGCCGACGTGACCGACGAGATTAACGCGATCATCCGGCCGCAGACAAGGGCAAAGAACCAGACGTTTGAAATCATTTCTTCCGCCATTGTCCATGAACATTTGCAGGCGGATAAGCTGCGCATCAATCAGATTCTGATCAATCTGTTGTCGAATGCCGTAAAGTATACGCCGGAGGGCGGGGTTATCAGAATGCGGCTGGATGAATTGCCGCAGGTGGCTCCCGATTACAGCCGCATCCGCTTTACGGTCAGCGATAACGGTATCGGGATGAGCGAGGAATACCGGAAGGTCATTTTTGATCCTTTTACCAGAGAGAATACCGAGATCATCCGCCGGATTCAGGGAACGGGGCTGGGGATGGCGATCACCAAGAGTCTGGTCGATCTGATGAACGGGACGATCGAGGTGCAGAGCAGACCGGGCGAAGGCAGTGTGTTTACCGTGGAACTGGAACTGTATATCAGCGGAAAAGAGGACGATCCGGAGTTCTGGGCGCATCACGGTATCGGCAGGATGATCGTGGCGGATGACGACGAGGAGCTCTGCAAAAACATTGTCAAGGCGATGGAAAAGACCGGCGTTGCCATGGATTATGCGACAGACGGCGGAAGTGCGCTTCGGATGATGCGTGACGCCCGTGAAGCGGGCGCGCCCTACCAGCTGATCCTGTTAGACTGGAAGATGCCGGATTTAGACGGATTAGAGACGGCGAGGCGGATCCGCAGGGACTATTCGGAGAAGATTCCGATCCTGCTCTTTACGGCATATGACTGGTCTGAGATCGAGGAGGAGGCGGAGGAGATCGGCGTAGCGCATTTCATGCCGAAACCGTTCTTTATGACGACCTTTAAGGAGGCAATCCGGCGTGTTATGGACAGCCGGAAAAAAGAAAAGGCACAGACAGACAGGACATTTGTAAAGGGGAAACGGATTCTTGTAGTGGATGATATTGAGGAGAACCGGCTTGTGCTGGTGAAAGTTTTGAACTCTTTGGGCGCAGAGTGCGATGTGGCGTGCGACGGGCAGGAAGCGGTGGATAAATTTGAGGCTTCCGGCCCCGGTACCTACGATCTGATTCTGATGGATGTGCAGATGCCCGTATTGGACGGATACGCCGCAACGCGCGCCATCCGCGCAAGCAGTCATCCGTCGGCGGGAACGCTGCCGATTGTCGCCATGACTGCCAACGCGTTTGTCGATGATGTTCGCGCGGCGCTGGAGTCCGGAATGGACGCGCACATTGCAAAGCCTGTCCGGATAGAGAAACTGCGGGCAACCCTGCAGGAAGTGTTTGACAGAAGAGAGCAGCAGGGGAAAGCGTGAGCCTGGCGGAAAGGGAACCGCCGGGCAGGAGAGAAGCGTGAGTCTGACAGAAAGGGAACCGCCGGGCAGGAGAAAAGCGTGAGTCTGACAGAAAGGGAACCGCGGGCAGGAGAGAGGCGTGAGCCTGACGGAAAAAGGAAGGGAGAGGAGTGGAATCATGAGTTTATTGGAAGAGTTACGGACATTGGATGTGGATGTGGACGAAGGGCTGGAGCGTGTGATGGATGACGAGCCGCTGTATGAAACGATGCTGGGGATGTTCCCGGAGCGGGTGGCAAGCCATCCGATCGCACCGGAGGATTTTGATGCGGAGGATGTGAGCGCACTGACCGCCAAGGTGCATACCTTAAAAGGGGTAACCGGAAATCTGGCGATGACACAGCTCTTTAAGGGATATGTGCAGACATTGGATCGGCTGCGCGCCGGGCAGGCAAAGGAAGCCGCGAAAGCCTATGAGCAGATCGTGCCGGCACAGAAGGCGATCCTGGAATGTATTGAGCGATTCACAATCACCGGTTAAGAAGACGCAGAGGAACGCACATGCGTGAATGCTTTTGGGGCGATTCGCAATCGCATGGTTAAGAAGAGGAAGAGAAAGGAGAAGGTGGAATATGGAGACAAAGAATCAATGTCGGACAGAGAGCGGCGCGGCGGATCAGATTTTGATCGTGGATGATGATCCGGTCAACCGCAGCATATTAAAGAAATTGTTTTCTTCTTTTTATACGGTTATAGAGGCGGAGGACGGACAGGCGGGAATGGAGCAGATTCTGCATGCGGATAGCGGACTGTGCGCGATCCTGTTGGACGTGATGATGCCCGGAATGGATGGGATCGAGGTGTTAAGACGGCTCAAAGAACTGGGGCTTTTGGAGAAAATACCGGTATTCCTTATTACGGCGGACAACAGCGCAGGCATGATGAAAGAGGCCTATGAGCTGGGTGTCATGGATATTATCAGCAAGCCGGTGGTGTCCTATATGGTCGTGCGCCGTGTCCGGTCGGTTGTGGAGTTGTTTGAGGCGCGGAAACATTTAAGCGGCGTAGTGGAAAGGCAGAATGCAGAGCTGCTGGAGCAGGCGGAAAAGATCATTCAGCTCAATCAGGGCATGATCGAAGCGCTGGCAACCGCTATTGAGTTTCGAAACGAGGAATCCGGCGGACATGTGCAGCGTATCAGTATGATCACGAGACTGCTTTTGGAGAACACCGTGTTCGGAGAACATCTTGACAGGAAGGAGATCGACCATATTGCGCTTGCCGCTGTCATGCATGACGTGGGAAAGATCACGATCCCGGATGCGGTACTGACGAAGCCGGGAAAACTCACGCCGGAGGAGTATGCGGTCATGAAGAATCATACCACGAACGGCGTGGCGCTTCTGGAGAGTATTCCCCAGCTTCGCGACAGTGAAATTTACGGATATGCCTGCGATATTGCGCGCCATCATCATGAGCGCTGGGACGGCGGCGGGTATCCGGATGGATTAAAAGGAGACGAGATTTCGCCGTGGGCGCAGGTCGTTTCTCTGGCGGATGTCTATGATGCTCTGAGCTGCAGGCGGGTTTATAAGCCGCCGTTCCCCAGGGAAAAGGTGCGGGAAATGATCTGCGGCGGGCAGTGCGGAATCTTCAACCCGCAGCTATTGGATAGTTTTTTTGCCGTGGAAGACAAAATATATGAATTGTACCGTGAACTGCCGGAAGCACAGTGAGCTTTTCGTAACGTTTACGCAATACGTTGACGCAGAAGGCGTCTTTCAGACGACAGCGGGATTTTCTATTATAATTTACGATAAAACAGGCGGAGAGGAGTGGGAACATGCGGTTCAACACACCTGACGTCTGCCTGAGAAAGAGAATGGAGCATATAACATGTATCATTGCCAGATTCAATTTTATCTGATCGGCGCGCCGGACGCCGCATTTACGCTCATAAAAAAAGCTGCGCCGCTCGACCGGTTTACGCATATGTTTTGGGAAAGCGCCGGACCGGAGGCGGAAAAAGCGGCGAAGGCGGACGTGCTGGTCTTCAATCTGTGCGGGATGGACGGGGACAAAACGCTGCGTATGCTTGCCGGATATAAGAAAAAGAATGCGGAGCTGATTGTGCTTGCAGACAGGGAATCCGCCGCGCTGCCGCGCGTCTTATCCACAGCCGGGATTGAGGATTTATGGCTCCTGCCGATGACGCGGGAGGAACTGGAATTCCGCTTCCGGAAATGGCAGATGGATTATAAGCGGAAATGTGATTTCTGGCAGACAGAACAGTTTATGGACATTTGCATCAACAGCTCCCCGAACCTGATCTGGTTCAAGGATAAAGACGGGGTACATGAACTTGTCAACGAGAGCTTTTGCAGGGCGGTCAATAAGACAAAAGCGCAGGTGCAGGGGCAGAGGCACGCCTATATCTGGGATGTGGAGCAGGACGATCCGGCATGTATCGAGTCGGAGCGGGAAGTAATGCGCAAAAGAGAGACCTGCGTGGCGAGAGAATTTGTCAGGACCGGCGACGGCGAGAGGACGCTGACGACCTACAAATCCCCGCTCTATGACTGGGATGGGAGCGTTATGGGAACGGTCGGCGTCGCGGTCGATATTACGAAGGAGCAGGCGTATGAACAGGAGATCGTAGAGAAAAACCGGACGATGGAAATGCTTTTTTCCACCATGGACTGCGGCGTGATGTGCCACAGTATGGACGGCGCGCGGATCATCAGCGTCAACCGGGCGGCGTTAAAGCTTTTGGGTTACGAATCGCAGGAAGAACTGACGGCGGACGGATTTGATCTGATCGCAAAGACCGTCGTGGAGGAGGACAAAGGAAAACTGCGGGAGAGCATCAGCTCCCTGAAAAAAACAGGGGACAGTGTCAGTGTCGAGTACCGCGTTCAGCATAAAAACGGGAAACGCCTGCATATTTTGGGAAATATTAAGATCATCGAGGAAGGCGGCGAACGCTACTACCAGCGGTTCCTGCTGGATTTTACCGCCCAGAAATTAAAAGATGAACAGAAGTGGGAAAAAAAGAACCGGGAAATCCGCTATCAGGAGCAGATGTTCGAACTGTTCTCCACATTTTTATCGGATAATATGGACGACGTCTATATGATGCTTGATGAGGATGGAAAAAAGGCGGAGTTTGTCAGCACGAATGTGGAACGCGTGCTGGGCGTTGCGCGCTCCACCGTCATGGAAGATGTAAGGAAGATCGGGCGCGCAAGTTATGTCACGGCAAATGAAATCGGCATGAAAGATCTGGCGGCGCTCACGCCGGGCATGTCGTGGGAGCCGATGGAGACAGAGCGCATTCATCAAAAGACCGGGGAGCGCAAATGGTTCCGCGAAAGCGTTTACTGCGTGCTGGTCCAGGGAATCAAAAAGATTGTCATTTATATTTCAGACCGGACAAAGGAACGGCAGATTCAGAATACGCTTTCCGAGGCGCTGAACATGGCGCAGATGGCAAATAAGGCAAAAAGTACGTTTTTGGGCAGCGTCAGCCATGACATCCGCACGCCCATGAATGCGATCATGGGTTTTCTTCCCTTGCTGGAGGAGGAGGCGGATCATCCGGAACAGGTGCGGGAATATACGCGAAAAGTGTCTGCCGCCAGCAGACATTTACTGGGATTGATCAATGACGTGCTGGATATGAATAAGATCGAGAGCGGCGCGGCGGCATTAACTATTTCGGAGCTGAATCTGGCAGAAATCGTTGATGAAATCAATACGATCATCCGTCCGCAGGCGGATGCCAAAAAACAGAAATTTGAGATTTCCGTTCTGTCCTTAACAAACGAACATCTGCTGGGGGACAAGCTGCGGATCAGCCAGATCCTGATCAACATTTTGTCAAACGCGGTAAAATATACACAGGACGGCGGGTATATCAAGCTGACGGTGGAGGAGCTGCAGCGGATGAGTGACGGCTACAGCCGTATTCAATTTACCATCCGTGATAACGGGCAGGGTATGAGCAGGGAGTATCAGAAGATCCTGTTTGAGCCGTTCAGCCGGGAACAGAATACGGCATGGAATAAAACGCCGGGAACGGGACTCGGCATGACGATCACAAAAAGCCTGGTCGATCTGATGCATGGTTCCATCAAAGTAACGAGCAGTCCGGGTAAGGGAAGCACCTTTGTGGTCGAGCTGGGACTGCGCAGCCAGAACAGGGCGGACGATCCTGCGTTTTGGAGTAAACGCGGCATCAGGCGCATGATCGTTGCGGATAAGGAGAAGGAGAACTGCCGTGATATTGTAAAGAAGATGGCGGATGTCGGCGTGGAAGTCCAATATACGGTCAGCGGCGGAGAAGCTGTCACAATGATCCGGCGCGCGCAGGAGGAAGGCAGGCCCTACGATCTGATCCTGCTGGATTGGGAAATGCCTGATTTAGACGGGCGGCATGCGGTACAGATGATCCGGGAAAAAGCTTCCCGAAAGGAGACGCAAAAAGAACCGATCCTGCTGTTCACCGCCTATGATTTCAGGGGCATCGAGCGGGAGTCACAGGAGATCGGAGGTGGGCACTTTCTGCAAAAGCCGTTTTTTATGAGCAGCTTCCGGGAGGCGGTCTGTAAGCTGACAGATACACAGCAGAAGCGTGTCCCGATTGGCAATGAAAAAGAGTTCATCGCCGGAAAACGCGTTCTCGTGGCAGAGGATATTGATATTAACCAGATGGTGCTGGTAAAGCTGTTAGGTACGCTGGAGGCGGAATGCGATATTGCGGAGAACGGTCTGCAGGCGGTCGAGCGGTTTGAAAATGCGCCGGAAGATTTTTATGATCTGATCCTGATGGATATTCAGATGCCTGTCATGGACGGCTATGAGGCGACGAGAAAAATCCGCGCAGGCGCACATCCTGCCGCGCGGACCATCCCGATCATCGCGATGTCTGCGAACGCGTTTGCGGATGATGTGCGGGACGCTTTGGATGCAGGCATGGATGCGCATATCTCCAAGCCGATCGTGTTTGAGCAGTTTAAGAGCACGCTCCGGGAAGTACTGGAGAGGAAAGGGCAGACGGGACAGACAGGATAAAGTTAAGGGAACGTTCGGAATAACAAGGCTGAAAGCAAGAGAAGAGACTGCCATTTGACAAGCAATAGCAGTCCCTTCTTTCTTTTTTAGGATTCCTTTTTAGGATTCACTGTTCATATACAGCGGCCATCCGGTCGTCTGCCCCATTGCCGTGACGGTCGTGCCGACGCAGTTCTTATTGTCGAGCCACGAGACCGCGGCGACGCCGTAATAGGTGTCATAGCCGTCGATGTCGAGTCTGATATAGCGGTCCCCGTACATCATCCAGCTTCCGGCGGCGTCTCCCGTGATCGTGCCGTCCTCATGTAACGTGACGTAGACCGCCGTTGTCGTGACGTACGGATCGCCGGCAAGGACAAGCTGGAACACGTTGTCGTTTGCGAAGGATAAAAATTCTTCTTTGCTGACCGGACGGTCCGGTTCGCCCGCATAGCGGTTCGCATTGATGACAATGTCCCCGACCGAGTTCGTATAGTACTGGTGCGCCTGCATGAAGAACTGTGTGCTGGAAGCCGCGAGCGGGTAGCCGTTGTCGCATTCCGCCGTTTTGTCATTTTGCATGGCGAGTGTCCGCACCATCAGCATGGCAATGTTTACGCCGTCGCTCGTCGTGTAGAGATCCCCGTGTCCCGGCGCGTGGATGTCGAAATCATAGTCCGCCCACTGGAAAGAGGACATTGCGATATATTCCGTGCTTCCCTCGATCCGGTCCGCCGTGGTGATGTAACTCTCACGGTCCAAGTCGGAGCGGTAGCCCGACAGGGGCGGAAATAAGCCGGTCACAAGCTCTTTGCCGATCCAGCCGGACGCCATGGGATCGCCGCTTAAATTCGTAAAGGCGTTGATGGTATCGCTTTTTGCCGTAAAAAGAACATAATTCCGTGACAGAACGCCGAGGCAGGTCATCAGGTAATAATAATCGTCATACACCTGTGTGATCTCGCCGCTCTCGGATACGAGCGGGACGTCATACTGATGCGCGATGACGCTTCCCTCCGCACAGTAGGTCATATGCGTGCCGTAGTAAGGATGCGTATCGCCGATCGCCGTCGCTCTTGCCTCTTCCATATAGGTATTGATCGTGTCCGCGTCAAGCCAGTCTGTCTGCGCATCTTTCCGGAGACCGGTCTCACGGTCTAACTCGATCATGTAAGTTCCCGCGCCGAAAGAGCCGAAGGTTAAATACATCGCCCCGTCCGCGTCATAGGCAACCTGCGGATCGAGCGCGACAATATTGTAGTAAAGCGCGTCCTGCGCATAGTCGCTGATCGACTGCAAGACACAGCCGACATATTGAAAAGAGCGTGTCTCCAGGGTGGGGGACCATGCCAGCACGATGCATACGCGGTCATGCTTTTCCTCATCATAACCCGCGTTGACGAGGCAGGTGTAGAGCCAGTAGCCGCCGTAGGAAGCGGGAACCAGGTCCGCCGCCCAATACTGGCAGGAAGCGGAATCCGTGAGCATCCAGTCATTGACCTCATCCCATCCGTATTCCGCCATCTGATCCGCGGCGGGCGTGGTCTTGCCCAAATATTCCCAGTGAATGAGATCGGTGGAACGGCGCAGGATATTGCCGCCCGCCCAGCCGGTCTGTACCATATAATAATAGCGGACGCCGTCGATGACTGCCTCCGTCAGTGCCGGATCATGCACGTTAAAGTTTTCGTCCAGTTCGCCGTCGGAGTTATAGTCAAACAAAAACTCCAGCTCGTCATCTTGGATGCTTTCCGCGTCGATGTCATAGTCCGGATCGTCGGGGTAAGCGGCGGCTACGCGCACATTGACGGTGTAGACAACTTCGCCTTCCTGCATGAGATCCAAAAAGACAACGCCGTTTACGGAAGCATCGGCATTTGCGGTCAGCGTGCGGCTTTCCGCATCCCAAACGGCTAAATCGTCCACGGACAAGGGCGCATAATTTTCATCCACGGCGGATAAAGAAACGTCGTCAATGGAGACGCCCTCCGCGAGCGTCAGCGTATAGGATGTTGCGTCTTCCGTCAGATAGCCGAGGGAGAGATTGTCATAGCAGATGGTCGGCGCAATGTCTCCCGTGACATATTTCCGGCTGCCGTCTTCATTCCGGTTTGCCCGCATGTGCGCATCATGGTCGGCACTTACCAATTCGGAAGCTGTGGGCGTGAAATGATAGTCCGCAGCGGCTGTCTGCGCATCGTCTTCGGTGGAAGCGCCGTTTTCTTCCGGTGTGTCCGCATCGTCCGCGCCGTCCTGCGCGTTCTCTTCCTGCGCGCTGTCCGCAGAACCGACACTTCCGTCTTGTTCTGCGTCCGGTTCCGTTTTCGTTCCACAGGATGCCAGAGATAAGAACAAGGAGCCGCAAAGAAGCAGGGCAAGCGCTTTTGCTGTTCTTTTTTTCATAAAAAGGTACCTCCTTCGCGATGTTTGATAAGTCCAGTATAACATTTATAGAAATTTTAGAAAAGGATTATTGACAGATTTTGCCTGCTGCGATAAAGTTAGTGTGCTAACAAATAAAAATGAATTCTCGCGGAGCATTTCACGTCTGCTTTGAGAGCGCGGGCATGGGAAGACATGGAGAGACGAATGGGATTTGATGGTGAGAGGAAGCCGCTCGGCTTTACATTAAGAGAAATTCATAATCTGACGAAAATTTTGCTGCACAAAATGCATCCGCCGTGCCAGCGTCCGGGAACGCCGCTCACACAATTACAGGGCGGCATCCTCGGATACCTGTATCACCATGATGCGGCGGAGCCGGTCTATCAGAAAAATATCGAAGAAGTATTCCGCATTTCCCGTGCAACGGCGACGAATACGCTGCAGGTCATGGAGAAAAACGGGCTGATTGTGCGCAAGGTACAGGATCGGGACGCAAGGCTCAAGCGTATTTTTATGACGGAGGAAGCGTGCCGGGAGCATATGCAGATGGAAAAGAGGATGGAGGAACTGGACGCATACATGCTTGCAGGCATGAGCAGAGAAGAAACGGAACAGTTTTTGATGCTGCTTGACCGTGTCAGGGAGAATCTGGAGCGCATGAACCGGGAGTGCGGCGGGCAGCAGAATCAGCAGACAAAAAGGGAGGCAGAAAAGCATGTTACGAACACTGGGTGCACAGATCAAGGAATTTAAGAAGGATTCCATCTTAACGCCTGTATTCATGATCTTAGAGGTCATCATGGAAACGATCATTCCGCTGATGATGGCGTCCATTATCGACAACGGCGTAGAGGCGGAGAATATGGCGCACATTTATAAAATGGGGATCCTGATGGTGGGGGCCGCGGCGTTGAGCCTGAGCTTCGGAATTCTCGGCGGAATGTACGGCGCGCGCGCGTCCACGGGATTTGCGCGCAATTTGAGAAGGGCGATGTATGAGAACATCCAGACGTTCAGTTTCGCCAATATTGATAAGTACAGCACGTCGGGGCTTATCACGCGGTTAACGACCGATGTGACGAATATCCAGAATGCGTATCAGATGATCCTGCGGATGGCGATGCGTGCGCCGGCAAGTTTAGTCTGCGCGATGGCAATGTCCTTTTTTATCAGTCCGAAACTGGCATGTGTTTATCTGGTCGCAGTCGTGCTCTTAAGCATTGTGCTTTCGATCATGATTCCGATGGCGACGAAACATTTCATGCAGGCGTTTCCGAAATATGATGACTTAAACGAGAGCGTGCAGGAAAATGTGTCCGCGATCCGTGTGGTAAAAGCGTATGTCCGGGAGGATTATGAGAACACCAAGTTCCGCAAGGCGAGCGGCAACATCTATAAAATTTTCTCCAAAGCGGAGGGCATCGTGGCATGGAACGGACCGGTCATGAATCTGACGGTTTACAGCTGTATTCTGCTGATCAGCTGGATCGGGGCCAAAATGATCGTGCTTGGCAGTTTGTCCACGGGAGAACTGATGAGCATGCTGACTTACTGTATGAACATTTTGATGAGTCTGATGATGCTTTCCATGGTGTTCGTCATGATTACGATGTCCGTTGCGAGCGCGCGGCGGATCAGCGAGGTCTTAAAAGAAACGTCCGACTTAAAAAATCCGGAACATCCGGTAATGGAAGTGGCGGACGGCAGCATCCGCTTCGATCATGTATCGTTTGCATACAAAAAGGATGCGGAGAGCATGGTGTTAAAGGACATTGATTTAACGATCCGTGCCGGGGAGACTATCGGCATTATGGGCGGAACGGGAAGCGCCAAATCCAGTCTTGTCAACTTAATCAGCCGGCTTTACGACGTGTCGGAGGGGGCGCTCTATGTCGGCGGCGTGGATGTGCGCGCCTATGACATGGAGGCGCTGCGCAATCAGGTGTCCGTTGTGTTGCAGAATAATGTGCTTTTTTCGGGAACCATTCTGGAAAACCTGCGCTGGGGAGATAAGAACGCGACGGAGGAAGAATGCAGGCGCGCCTGCCGCCTTGCCTGCGCTGATGAGTTTATCGAGCAGATGCCGGAGAAGTATGAGACTTATATTGAACAGGGCGGCACGAATGTGTCCGGCGGGCAGAAGCAGCGGCTGTGTATTGCGCGCGCGCTGTTAAAGAAACCGAAAATTCTGATTCTGGACGACTCGACGAGCGCGGTCGATACGGCGACGGACGCGAAGATCCGCAAAGCGTTTGCGGAGGAGATTCCGAATACGACGAAGCTGATTATCGCGCAGCGCGTCTCAAGCGTACAGCATGCGGACCGTATTATCGTCATGAACGAAGGGCGTGTTGCGGGCTTTGGAACGCATGAAGAGCTGCTTGCAAATAATGAGATTTATCGTGAGGTATATGAGTCGCAGACGTCGGGCAGCGGCGATTTTGACGAGAAAGGAGATAACTAGACATGGCGGAAGACAGAAAAGAAATGCAGGCACAGCAAACCGGCACAGGCAGCGCGGGGGAAGCGGCTGCCAAAGCGCCGGGCGGGGCGCCTGCCGGTATGCCGAAAGGACCGGGCAGAAGGGGACCGATGGGACCGCGCCCAAAGATCGAACATCCGGGAAAGACCTTCAAGCGCGTGATGAAGTATGTGCTGAGGGATTACGGGATCCATTACGCAATCGTAGTGGTCTGCATTTTGCTCACGGTGTATTCGTCCCTGCAGGGAACGATGTTTATGAGAACGCTGATCGACCAGTATATCCAGCCGCTTTTAGGCGGGGAGAATCCGGATTTTACGCCGCTCGCGCATGCGATCGCGCGGGTGGGCGGTTTTTATGCGCTGGGCGTGCTTGCCTCGTTTGTGCAGTCGCGGATCATGATCCGGATTACGCAGGGCTCCATGCGGAATCTGCGTGACGATCTGTTTGGAAAAATGGAAAGTCTTCCGATCAAGTATTTTGATACGCATGCGCATGGCGATATTATGTCTCTTTATACCAATGATATAGAAACGCTGCGCCAGATGATTTCCCAGAGTATTCCACAGATGATAAACAGTCTGATCACGGTGGTGGGCGTGGTCTATTATATGTTTAAGCTGGATGTGCCTTTGACCCTGATCACGTTTGCCATGGTCTTTGTCATGGTGTTTGCATCCAAAAAAGTCATGAGCTTAAGCGGGCGGTTCTTCCTTTCCCAGCAGCGCGACTTGGGAAAAGTCAACGGCTGTATCGAGGAAATGATGAGCGGGCAGAAGGTTGTCAAGGTATTCTGCCATGAAGAGGAGAGCATGGCGAAATTTAACGAGTTAAACGACCAGCTGTTTGAGAGCGCTTATCAGGCAAACCGCTTTGCCAATATTATGGGACCGGTCAATGCGCAGCTTGGCAATTTGAGCTATGTGATCTGCGCGATCTCGGGAGGCATTCTTGCGATCACCGGCGTATCCGGCTTAACGCTCGGCGGGCTTGCCAGCTTTTTGAATCTGAACAAATCGTTCAGCATGCCGATCAATCAGGTTTCCCAGCAGTTCAATGCGATTATCATGGCGCTTGCCGGCGCAGACCGCTTCTTCAAGCTGATGGACGAGGAGCCGGAGGTGGACGACGGCTATGTGGAGCTTGTCAATGCAAAAGAGGATGCGGACGGCACGCTGCGGGAATGTGAGGAGCGGACCGGCGTTTGGGCGTGGAAGCATTATCATAAGGAATCGGATACGACAACTTATGTGAAATTACAGGGCGACGTTGTGTTCGATCAGGTGGATTTCGGCTACCGCGACGACAAGATCATTCTGCACGACATTGAGCTGTATGCAAAGCCCGGTCAGAAGATCGCATTTGTCGGCGCAACGGGAGCGGGAAAAACAACGATCACCAACCTCATCAATCGCTTTTACGACATACAGGACGGAAAGATCCGCTATGACGGCATCAATGTGAATAAGATTAAAAAGGCGGACTTACGCCGCTCGCTGGGAATCGTATTGCAGGATACGCATCTCTTTACGGGGACCGTTATGGAAAACATCCGTTATGGAAAGCTGGACGCGACGGAGGAGGAAGTGATCCGCGCGGCAAAACTTGCGAATGCGGACGGCTTTATCCGGCGTCTGCCGGACGGCTATCAGACGATGCTGCACGGCGACGGCGCGAATTTAAGCCAGGGACAGCGCCAGCTTTTGGCGATCGCGCGCGCTGCCATCGCCGATCCGCCGGTTCTGATTCTGGATGAGGCGACAAGCTCGATCGACACGAGAACGGAAAAACTCGTCCAGCAGGGCATGGATGCGCTGATGAGCGGCAGGACCACGTTTGTGATCGCGCATCGTCTTTCCACCGTAAGAAACAGCGACTGCATCATGGTATTGGAGCAGGGACGCGTGATCGAGCGCGGCACGCACGACCAGCTGATTGAGCAGCAGGGCAAGTATTATCAGCTTTATACCGGCAATGCGGTGACGGCGTAATTAGGGAGGGCAATTTTACATGGAACAGACAGGGGAGCCGGATGCGCGCATGATCGAGGAAGTCATGCGGCATCTGGATACGGAATCGGAACAGGGCGTCGTCCGCATGAGCGTGACGATGGACGAGACAGCGGCGGAGGAAAAGCAGGTGTCCCATAAGTGCTGTCACATGTACGGCAGACCGGCAAACGAGACCGTCGGCATGCTGGATATGTATACGGATATGGCAGGGGGAGAATAAAAAAGAGTTTGCGGATATGGAGGAAACGCAGGTATGCATGATGAATTAACGGCTTCCGATCTTGCCAAGATCGAGGCGGAGATCGAGGAACGCAGGCTCGTTCTGCGTCCGAAGCTGATCGAAGCGGTCAAGGAGGCGCGCGCGCAGGGAGATCTGAGTGAGAATTTTGAGTATTATGCGGCAAAAAGGGAAAAGAACCGCAATGAGAGCCGTATCCGTTATCTGGAGCGGATGGTGCGCACGGCGGTCGTCATATCCGACGAATCCAAGGCGGACGAGGTCGGATTAAATAACACGGTGACTGTTTTGTTTGAGGAGGAGAATGAAACGGAGACATACCGCATTGTGACGACGGTACGGGAGGATTCCTTAAACGGCCTCATCAGCAAGGAGTCCCCGCTCGGCGCGGCGCTGATCGGACATCGGGAGGGGGAGCGCGTATGCGTGCAGGTAAATGCCGATTACGCGTATCATGTGAAGATTTTGAAGATCGAAAAGACGGAGGATGACAGCGGCGACAGGATCCGGGGATTCTGAACCGGAACCCTGCGGTGTTTGTTATCATGCAACAAACGGAACGACCGGCAGGAATACAGGGAAAAAGGAAAGCGCCGTGTGCGCGGAGGAAAAAACAGTGCGTTTACAGGATTTGGAGCGGTTTGACGAGATTGTGATCCAATGTCACGATCATCCCGATGCGGATGCGTTTGCATCGGGATTTGGTCTTTATCGGTATTTTACGGCAAAAGGAAAACAGGTGCGGTTTGTGTACAGCGGGCGGAGTAAGGCGGAGAAGAGCAATCTGGTTCTGATGCTTTCCAAACTTGGGATTCCGGTCGAATATGTAACCGGGCTCACAGAGCTGCCGAAACTTCTGATCATGACAGATTGTCAGTACGGGGGCGGCAATGTGACGCGTTTTGAGGCGGAAGAGGTCGCGGTCGTCGATCATCATGAGCGGGACGAGCGGGCGGCGCTCTCCGAAGTGTCCGACGCGTTCTGCGAGATCAGGAGCAGTTACGGAAGCTGCGCGACGCTCGTGTGGCAGCTTTTGACGGATGCGGGGTATGACGTCAACGCCGATCTGGAGCTGGCAACGGCGCTCTATTACGGGCTTTACATGGATACGGGGCAGTTTGGCGACATTTATCATCCGATGGATAGGGATATGCGGGACGCCCTGCATTATGACAGGGGGATTTTTTCGCAGTTAAAAAATACCAATCTCTCCAGCCGCGAACTGGAGATCGCGGGCGACGCGCTGCTGCACCACCGCATTTTGGAAGACCTGCATTTTGCGGTCGTGAAAGTGAAGCCGTGCGACGCGAATATTTTAGGCATCGTGAGCGATTTTGTACTTCAGACGGATGTTGTCGATACCTGTGTAATCTACAGCACGCTTTCCGACGGTTATAAATTGTCGTTTCGAAGCTGCGAAAAAGAGATCAAGGCGAGCGATCTGGCAGCCTACATGACGGAGAGGATCGGTTCGGGCGGCGGTCATGCGGAAAAAGCGGGCGGTTTTATCCGCGGGGACTTATTTGCCGCGCGGTATCCGGACGAGCAGTTGGAGACCTATTTTGAACGTCGGATGGCGGCGTACCTAAAAAGCTACGAAGTCATTGACGCGAAAGCGTATGAGATCGACCTGTCCGGCATGAAGCGGTACCGCAAGAAAAACCTGCCTTTGGGATTTGTGGAACTTGGCGCGGTATATCCCGTGGGGACGCCCCTGCTCGTGCGCACGCTGGAAGGGGATCTGGAAATTAACGTAACAGATGATATTTATTTGATGGTCGGGATCCGGGGAGAAGTCTATCCGATCCGTGCCGAAAAGTTTGCCAGAACCTATCGGAGGCTGGACGAGCCGTATCTCGTGCAGACGGAGTATATTCCGAGCGTGCATAATCGTTTGGACGGAAGCGTCCGCAATGTGTCCGGATTTGTGAAAAGCTGCGTGCCGACGGGGGAGACGTTTGTCTATGCCCGGAGGCTGGAGCGTCAGGTGAAGATTTTTACCGCCTGGGACACCGTCAATTATGTGGCGGGTGCGCCGGGCGATATGCTTGCCGTAAGAACGGACGACCTGCATGACATTTATAGTATTGAGCAGCATATTTTTGAACAGACTTATGAGGACGCATAAATGGAGAAGCATGCGCTGCGGAAAAAGGAAGTGCCCGGAGGTGCGGAACTGACGCCGGAGGAGAGGAAAATCTACTATATCGGGTCGGGCGGCGGTTATGTTTTTGCGGGGCTGCGGATAAAATAATAAAAACGAATGCGGCGTGCGCTTTGCGGCTGTCTGAAAAAAGAGACGATTCTCCCTGCGACGCCCAAACTCGCAGGCTTGCGTCAGCATGGAGGATTAGGTTGAAGTGGTTTGACTTTCATTGCGATACGTTGACGGTATGTGAGGAGCAGGGACTTCCCATGCGGAGCAATGCGCGGACACAGCTTGACTTTGTAAGGTTGAGACAGGCGGGCGCATATGCGCAGTGCTTTGCGGTTTTTTTTGACCGGGACGCGCTCAAAAAGCAGGGTGTCTCCGCATGGCGGCGTTATGAACAGCTCCGGGATCATTTTTACGCGGAATTACAAAACAATCGGGATGCGGTCAGGCAGGTGCGCACGGCGCAGGAGCTTGCGGAGGCGGAGCGGGACGGCGTGACCGGCGCGATATTGACGGTCGAGGGCGGGGAGCTGCTCGGCGGGGAACCGTTTGGCGGGGCGCAGGCTTCCGCTGCGGGAGAGCAGGTATCTGTTGAGGGAGCGCGTGAAGAAAAGAGAGCCGGAAGCTTACACAATGCCGGCGGGCGCGTATCCTCCGGCGAGATCGACATCCTGCGCGCGCGCCTTGCGCGCATGCGGTCGGACGGCGTGCGTCTGCTGACATTGACGTGGAATCATGAAAACGTGCTGGGATACCCAAACGGGAGCGCGGGCGGCTTAAAGCAAGCCGGATATGAGGCGGTGGCATTTATGCAGGAGCTCGGTATGCTCGTGGATGTTTCCCACCTGTCGGACCGCGGTTTTTGGGATGTCATGGACAGCGCCAAAAAGCCGGTCATTGCATCACATTCCTGTGCGCGCAGTCTTTGCGGGCATCCGAGAAACTTAACGGATGCGCAGCTAAAGGCAATCGGGGAAAACGGGGGCGTTGTGGGCGTGAATTTTCATGCGCCGTTTCTGAAAGAAAACGGTGTTTCGGGAAGTATTCAGGATGTCGTGCGTCACCTGCGCCACATTATTTCCTGTGCGGGAAGCGAAGCGGCGGCATTCGGCTCGGATTATGACGGGATGCAGGGAACGCCGGAATGGGGCGGCTGCGAAGGGATGCCGCGCCTCATCGAGGCGCTCTCCGGCTATTTTGATGCGGACACGATGGAGAAAATCTGCTATCGGAATGCGGAGCGTTTATTATGACACGATACAGAAAGGAAGGGCGGTTCCATGGCCGGCAAACTGATCTTTTTTGATGTGGACGGAACGCTCGTGCAGTTTGACGGGACGATGCCGCCCTCGGCGGGAGAAGCGCTGCGGCGCGCAAGGAAAAACGGGCACCGGCTTGTTCTTTGCACGGGCAGAAGCAAATATCAGATTTATCCGTGGCTTTTGGAGTTTGGATTTGACGGGATCGTCGCTGCCGCGGGGGCCTATGTGGAATGGCAGGGGCGGTGTATCAGTCATAAAACAGCTTCCGGGCGGGCGCTGCATCGGTTTGTGGACTTTTTTGAAAGAGAGCGGATTCCCTATTGCCTCCAGACGGCGCAGAGTACGATCGTGACCGATGAGAATGCGCAAAAGATCATGCGGCTGTTTGCAGAGAAATTTTCCGTCAGCGAGGAGCAGGTCAGACAGGTGTTCGGCGATGTGACGCGGGATGCAGAGCCGGAAGGGCACCGGGATATAGAAAAAATGATCTATTATGATTCGCCGTATTCTGTCGGGGAGGTCGCCGCGGCGCTTACGCCGTGGTTTGACGTGACGGTGACAAGTTTCGCGGATGCGGATGAGACAAGCGGGGAGGTGACGCTCGCAGGCGTCACAAAGTCCTACGGCATGAGAAAGCTGATGGAGCACGCCGCCTGCGCACAGCTTGATACGATTGCATTCGGCGACGGATTCAACGATCTGGACATGCTTCAATTTGCGGGAACGGGCGTTGCGATGGGCAATGCCGCAGAGAAGGTCAGGAGCGCGGCGGACAGAGTGACGGCGCGCGTGGACGAGGACGGGATCTGGTGCGCGCTGCACGACATGGCGCTGATCTGAAAGCGGATCGCTGTGAGATGGCGCTGATCTGAAAGCGGATCGCTGTGAGATGGCGCTGATCTGAAAGCGGAT
>JAMPHA010000001.1:260845-265030 GCA_023663615.1 Clostridium sp.
CGCTGTGAAAAGGCGCTGATCGGAAGGCAAACCGCTGTGACATGGAGGCGGAAAATCCCCAACGGAGTCAGGTAAAAGATAATCTGCATAGAAAATCTGCACAGAAAACACAATATCTTGTGGCGTTCAAAAAAAAAGTATGCTACACTATAAAAGATAACATGATTCGTTTATGACAAAAGAACATTTGCGGTGCGCGTGTTCTTTTGTTTTCAGATAAAAAAGGAATACAGCGGATGAACCTTCGAAAGACGACGATTGCCCTCCTTGCGGGGATCATGCTTTTTTCCTGTACCTCATGCGGCAGCGGGAAAAAGAGCACAAACTTACAGGCGGGAATGGAATACATAGAAAATGCCGAATACGACAATGCGCTTGCCTGTTTTGACGCCGGGGAGGCGGCAGGGGAGAACCGGGAGCTGATCTACCGTGCAAGGGGGATTGCGTATATCGGGAAAATGCAGTATGGTGATGCGGTCAGTTCTTTTTTGACGGCGCTTGCGTGCTGCGACGGCACACTGACCGATTTAGAATACGACATCAATTATTATTTAGCGACTGCCTATTACAAAAGCGGCGATTACAGGAGCGCGTTCGATACCTACAGCGCCATCCTCGCCCTAAAGCCCAAGGAGGAGCGGGCGTATTATCTCAGGGGAATCGCGGCGATCTCCATGGGTTATCATGACCAGGCGGTCTTAGATTTTGACAAGGCGGTCAGCCTCAATAAGAATAATTATTCCATGTATATTGATATTTATCTGATTCTGGATAAATACGGCTACTCTCAGGAGGGACAGACTTATTTAGAGGATGCCATGAGCGCGGGGAGCCGCAGTATGTCCGATTACGATAAGGGGCGTATCTGCTATTACATGGGTGATTATGAGAACGCCTGTACCTATCTTGACAGCGCCAACAAGGCGAATACCAATGAGACGATCGTTTTAGAGCTTGGCAAGGCGTATGAGGCGACGGGAGACGTGAATTTCGCAGCGTCGATTTATGTCAACTATCTGTCCAACTACGGAGAGAGCGCGCCGATCTACAACCAGCTCGGAACGTGCAAGCTCGCGACGGGGGACTATCCGGCGGCGCTGGATGCGATCGAGAGCGGGATCGCCATGAACAATATGGATGTCATGCAGACGTTAAAATATAATGAGATCGTCGCCTATGAGTATATGGGCGATTTCAAAAAAGCGTGCGTGCTGATGGAAAATTATCTTGCCGCTTATCCCGATGACACGCGGGCGCAGAGGGAATATGAATTTTTGCGCACGCGATAGGGAAATCCATGAAACGCCGTACGAACGGCAGAATGAGAGGTGTCGGAATGAACGACTTATTTTTACGCGTGAAAGGAATTGTAAAAAAGGATGATAAGTATCTGGTCATCAAGAGGTGGGTGGATGACAGGATCCCGGATCCATTTGTATGGGAGTTTTTTGACGGGGAGGTCGCGCACGGGGAGGCGCCGGATATTGCGGTGCAGCGCGTGATCCGCGACACGATCGGCGTGGAGGGCGCGATCGAAAAGATCGTCTATACATGGTCGCAGATGATCGGCGATACCCAGTGCGTGGGGCTTGCCTATCTTTGCAGCATTGAGTCGGACGACGCCGCGTTCGTGCTGCCGGAGGAGTTCGGCGGCTGGGAATGGATCGGCAGGGAGCAGTTTGAGGAATATATCGAGAACCGTTATGTGCTGGGGGACTTAGAGGGGGTAGTGCTGTAATCATGATCCAGAGGCTCATTCAGAATATTCAGAAAACGGGCGCGCCGATCGTGGTCGGCTTAGATCCGATGCTTTCCTATATCCCGGAGCATATCACGAAAAAAGCATACGAGGAATTCGGGGAGACGCTTGCGGGCGCGGGAGAGGCGATCTGGCAGTATAATAAGGCGATCGTGGACGCGACGTATGATCTGATTCCGGCGGTAAAACCGCAGATCGCCATGTACGAGCAATACGGCATTGAAGGTCTGACCGCGTTTCGAAAGACGGTGGATTACTGTAAACAAAAAGGACTCGTCGTCATCGGGGACGTCAAGCGCGGCGATATTGGGAGCACGTCGTCGGCATATGCCGCGGCGCATTTAGGGCGCGTGCAGGTCGGTGGAAAGACTTACGCCGCTTTTGACGAAGATTTTGCCACGGTCAATCCTTATTTGGGCACGGACGGCGTGAAACCGTTCGTGGATGTATGTAAAGAAGAAAAAAAAGGTATTTTTGTATTAGTAAAGACAAGCAATCCGAGCAGCGGCGAATTTCAGGACCGCCTCATCGACGGCAAGCCGCTCTATGAGCATGTCGGCGAAAAAGTCGAGCAGTGGGGCGCGGATTGCATGGAAGGCGATTACAGCTTAGTCGGCGCCGTTGTGGGCGCGACCTATCCCGAAGAAGGAAAGCGGATGCGCGCGGTCATGCCGCATGCTTATATTCTCGTGCCGGGCTACGGCGCGCAGGGCGGAAAAGGCGCGGATTTAGTGCACTTTTTTAATAAGGACGGACTCGGTGCGATCGTCAATTCCTCACGCGGCATCATTGCGGCGTATCGACAGGAAAAGTATCAGAACATCGGCGCGCTTCATTTCGCGGATGCGTCGCGTCAGGCGGTCATCGACATGCGGGAGGATATAAAACAGGCGCTTGCGGCAAGCTGTTAAATATGCTATGCTTAATCCGTACCTTAGAGAGCTGCAATATGCGAAGGTGGTGGCAACATGGCGGATAACGAAAAACTGGATATTATTCTGGTAAAGCTTGACTCAATGGGAGGTGACGTGCAGGAAGTCAAAGGTGACGTACAGGAGCTCAAGAGCGATATGCAGGAAGTCAAGGGAGACGTGCAGAAACTTAAGGACGAGGTGCAGGAACTTAAGAGTGACGTGCAGGAACTTAAGAGTGACGTGCAGGAACTTAAGAGTGACGTGCAGGAACTTAAGAGTGACGTACAGGAACTCAAGAGCGATATGCAGGAAGTCAAAGGAGACGTGCAGAAACTTAAGGACGAGGTGCAGGAACTTAAGAGTGACGTACAGGAACTCAAGAGCGATATGCAGGAAGTCAAAGGTGACGTACAGGAGCTTAAGGACGAGGTGCAGGAGCTTAAAAGTGACATGAAGAGCACTAAAAATGAGGTACAAGGAGTCAAGAATAATATCATAAACTTGAAGAGCAAAGTGCAGGACGTTAAAAAGGAAGTAAGTCTGGTAAAACGTCGAGCGCTGAAATCCACGTCGGAGCTGAAAGTGATGGATGAACTCATTCTTGATGAAGTGGAGAGGGTGCACCGCATTTTAGATATGCATAAAGCAGATAAGAGGGTGCACACAGCGTAAGGATTGTCGGAGTCCTTGGGGGAGGCAGACCGATAAAGAATGTACTTAGGCATAGCGGAAGAACTGCAGCTTGTGGTAATGATCATGAAGCTGCAGTTTTTTGTTATACTCAAACCGCATAAATAGAAGATGACCTGACAAATAAGATACCGAACGAAGAAGAAGGGGAAACACGTAGATGATTTATGCACCCAGTCATATCAAAAAGTATGCAAAACAAATTCAGGGGGAAAATAAGTTTTTTAGTGATGGGATATGCGGAGAGTTTACTTTTGCGTATGAAATCATTTGTAATTGCGGAAATAAAGAATTTGTTGTTTATAAGAATTCTGAACCGAAAGTGATAGCATTCTGCGCATCGTGTGGAAACCGAATAACAGTATATGATTTAATTGAATATCCATGTGCAACGACTGCTAGAAACCCAGAAGAGGAATTGAGAAAAGTTTTTATTGACAACAACGATAACTTCAATGTAGCCATAATCATACAATACTCAGATCAGTTTGCTTTTGATGATGAGAGATTTGATGAAAATGATATAACTTGGTGTCAAATTTTTTTATATGATATGGTGAATCTGCAGTCAATTATGATCGTAGATGACGAAACCGCATAAGAAAACGCAGCAAAATTTAGAACAATTTATTTTCCGGATGGATCAATATATTTCAATATAAAAAATTCCTCAATCCGTCCAAGGAAAGTTCTCATGCACATTGTGAATTACACCGATCGCGAAAGCGCCGGATGCGAACGGTAAATGTGCGTGTAATTCGCAAAACCTTGAGTTTCCGCAAACTGTAATCAAAAATCGGGTATATCAGTCCAAAGTGCCAA
>JAMPHA010000001.1:265130-327032 GCA_023663615.1 Clostridium sp.
TTATTATTGAATTTTCAAGGTGCATAGGCACTTATTCAAGTGCGAAGTTTGAGATAAGTAAATATATCTTTATATTTATTATAGATTGACCTATGGGCCTCATCGCAAATCACAAGGTCAAAATGACCGCAGGTAAACAGCTTTTGATCTTCTATCTTTACAGAGTCGATGCAGTTCATCATTGTCTGATAAGTAGAAAATACACAGTGCGCATTGTAATGCTCCTTCTCTTCACACAAGTTGGTTACCGAAAGGGACGAATCGTTATTTACAAAAGCCCTTTTCGCCTGTGTTACAAGGGATGTCCGGTCAGCAAGAAACAGGATATTTTTAATCCATCCCGCATCAAGAAGCAGACGGCATAGTCCGATTACCGTTCTCGTTTTTCCGCTGCCCGTAGCCATGACAAGAAGGGCTTTGCGGCGGTTTTTCCTGTCAAAGCTGTCACATACCGCCCTAATTGCTGCTTCCTGATAATATCTTCCCGCAATCTTTTTATCGACACTCCTATGATCCAGAGATGTTCTCGTTTTTCTTAGATTAAACATCTTTTCAAGATCCGCCTTGGAATAGATGCAGGCAACCTTTCTCTCCGGATACTGTCCGTCGATCATACGGGTTTCAAATCCGTTTGTAAGGAATATACAAGGTCTTCTGTGGTACTGTTTTTCAAGAAGATCCGCATATAACTTGGCCTGTTGACGACCTTTTGATACATCCATACATGTGCGCTTTGCTTCAATTACTGCAAGCGGTTTATGTGCATTATCATAGAGAACATAATCCGCAAAACCAACTTCTGACTTATTCGGCATACCCGTTAATTCTACTTCGTTAATCCAATCCGATCCTTCCTTCCAGCCCGCATCCATAAGCATTGCGTCAATGTAAATCTTACGGGTTTTGTATTCGGAAAGCTCCAAAGGCTTCGGAACATAGCTTACCGCCTGCTCCGCTCTCCTTGCTGTAAGCTCTTCTCTCAGCGCCTGATTCTCTGCAATCAGTTTTTCAAGATCAACATCCGGAAGATCCGATTGTTTAGGCTGGGGCTCATCCTGCGTCAGCAAGTTCTTGTCAAACGTATGCTCTTCGTACTCGTCCGCATAGCAGTAACAAATAAAGTCAAAGAATATCTGAAGATTTTCAAGGCAGAGAACCGCCTGGTCTTCCGTAATCCTCCTGCCGGAATGAGCCGCATTGTTCCCCATTTTACGAATAAAGTCCATACGCTTCATAAGGTCTTCATCAATAATCTTCTTGAACTCCTCCGTGCTCATAAGGCTTATCAGATTGTCCTGATACGGCATAAAAAGAGAACTGTCAACAGAATACATCCATTTAATCGCAAATTCCATTGCCCTGCGGCAGTTGATAATGCAAGAGGAAGGGTCAATGCATAATATTTTTTCCGCCGCGATTGCCACATCTGAAAACGTATTGAATTTCGGCTCTTTTTTCAAATAATCGAAATTAGTCATAGGACCGCCCCCCCGCAAACACGTATGAAAGATTATCATTCTTTTTTTTGAATTCCATGTTGGATGTAAAACCTATTTGTTTTCTATCTTTGTTTTGCAACTTTCAATTTGTCGGTCTGATGGACGAAGGCGGCAAACTGCTTCTGTAACTCCAACGGTGGCACAATTACCTTTATTTTATTCAACTTGGCTATAGTTAAACGCGTAATAGCCGCACCGCCCATATTACTTCTAATATCTTTATACATTTCTTCATTATTTAAAACTTCGCATAAAAAGTATCCATCAATTATTTCTCTATCCTGCTTTAGTAATGCTACACTTGAAAGAAGTGTAAACTCCTCATCTAAGGTATTCACCATAGCAATCCCCGTTGTTACACCATCTTTTATATAGAGAACATCTTCAAATTCTGGATTACATCTTTCATATATGGCTCTATGAATTTCTTCTGAAACATATGTGATATTTGAAAAATCAAAACCACTCAGCTTAATATTCTTTGCAGTGATATATTTATATTTTCCATATTCAAAACTTTCTGGCGAGAAATGTGTACCATCATTAAGTTTGGTACAAACATCTTTTAACGCTTTTTTCTCCCATCCTTTCGGATTAGAAATAGGACTTCCAAACATCTCCACAAATCTGGATTTGATGAGAATATCTAACTTTTTCAATTCCGCTTTTCTTGAAGATATTACTCTTTCAATTTTACCGAGAATATCTACAATTTCTTGTTGCTCATTTTTATCAGATAGCCAAAACTCTTCATTTTTATAATCCCTAAAATAAATATGTGGAATAGTTGCTCCAGTATAGTACTTTTCAAGGTGCATATTTTGTACGGCATAACATAAATATTCCGGCAATACATCTTTCTTGGGAACAAGATACTGCATCGTACCAATTACAGAAGATTTTTCAGGAAGCAACATAGTCCTTCCGATACCAGCCCCATCTTTCACTACAGCTATATACGGGGTGTCCTGTTGATAAAAGTCCACATTTCCAATATACCCTGCAGCTCCATAAATTGGATAATCCCCAGTTTTTCCTACTATGTCTGACTGCTTTAAGTTTGATGTTCCACGCTCACAAATATCACCTAATTTTACTCTCATATCTCATCTCTCACAAATCTCATCTTTAATGCCATTCAACTTATTTCCGATTGCTTTTCATCCAACAGCTCTTTCTCTGTTTCAAGCAATATTTGAACCAACACTTTATAATCTAAATACTGTATTCCATTTTTGCCGAGATGAATCTTATCGGACAATTTGCTGCTATAGTACAAATCCATTGCCCTTTCATATGAAAAACTGCATGTCTCCGCCAAATATGCAATAATTCGTTCTTCGAGACTTTCCTGATATATATTTTCCAATGCTTTTTCATTCATACAAATACCTCATAAAATGATTTATAATTTAATAGCTTTTCAATTGCCCTTTGGCTGATAAATGCAATCAGGTCATACTTCAAATAATCTTTTTCTCCATCATGGCATCGGCATACAAAATCAATCCACTCTGCCAAATCTTTTTCAAAACATTTACAACTCAGCTCATTACAATTTTCTGCCATGTCATAAACAGTAACAATCGCTTTTTCCGTGCCACAAATATCCGTCTTTCTTCTCGCCCATCTCTCAGCCTGTTCCTTAACCGTTGTCACATAAAAACCTTTTCCAAAATCTAACGACCGAAAAGAATGTTCTATATCCGGACTATCTACAATCACATTTGATCCATGATATACAATCATACAACGATCCCCCTGATATTAAAATACGTCTTAATGTCCTCAACAATATACTGTGTGCTTTGCGTGTGAAGAATTTCATAATTAGGAACCAAAAATCCCATAATACAATTTATGCTTTTCATATTTCTATATACTTCAGACGGTTTCTGCTCCCACCGCTCCGCACACGCATGTATCATTATACAACAAACGAAAACGTATCTTTATCCATATAACTACTATCCTTTCACTGACAATCACAATCCTATCATCCCCACAAACCCGAATTTTTAATTTTTCTTAACACCACTTATTATATCATATATTATCGTATTAAAAGGAGCGGTTTTTTACCGTACAGTCTCTTAAGACTCATGCGGCGTACTCGCTTCTTTTTTTATAAAAAAACATCATATAGAAACAGTTGTCCGATATATCGCTTTAGATATTATTCAACATCTTTCCATGAAATATTTTGTCTATTCGTAAAAATAACTTCTTCTATTTCTGATATGCCAGATTTCATTATTTTCTCTATCCACACTCTTTCATCTCTGTGCACTATTATCTATCCACTGAAGTCATCCCTGCAAATCTTATTTAGCAAGCATTCTCTCCAGTTCATCCATCTCTTTCGCAATCTCCGCCTCTATTTTACGAATGTTCGCCATGATTTCCGATGTCGGCGGATATTCTACCGGAACATATTCGACCTGCTTATATTTATTGATTGACAGGTCATAATCATTCTCTGCGATTTCCTTCTTGGATACCATGAAGGACTTATCCGTGCGCTTTCTACCTTTTTCCTCATCCAGATTCTTAAAGCGCCCGATTATGTCCGGTATATCATTTTCTGATACCGGCGATCTCTTATCATCCAGACTGAAACCATCGGCTGTCATGTCATAGAACCATACATCATCCGTCCCGCCATGACCGGTCTTGGTAAAAATAAGTATCCCGGTAGATACTCCCGCATAAGGCTTGAATACGCCGGAAGGCATTGATATAACCGCTTCCAGTCTCTGATTCTCCACAAGTTCCTGTCTGATCGCCTTGTGTGCATTAGATGAGCCAAATAGTACCCCATCCGGTACAATACATGCACATCTGCCGCCAATCCTGAGCATTCTCACAAACAGCGCCAGGAATAACAGCTCTGTTTTCTTTGTTTTACATACTTTCTGCAAATCAATTGATACGGTATCCGCATCCAGATTCCCCTTAAACGGCGGATTTGCAAGTATCAGCGTATACATATCCTTATCCGGATTTTGATCGGATAAACTGTCACGATATTCGATAAAAGGATTCTCAACCCCATGAGTCATCATATTCATGGCACCGATACGGAGCATGGTTCTATCCATATCATAACCATGGAACATATCGTTCATGAAGTGATTTCGGTTTTGTTTATCAAGCAGCACTTCTTTTTTGTATTTTTCTCTCAGATAGTCGCCGCTCGTAACCAAGAATCCGGATGTTCCGCATGCCGGATCACAGATAAAGTCTGTCGGTTGGGGATCCATCATCTCAACCATCATTCGGATGATATGTCTCGGCGTTCTGAACTGCCCGTTCACACCCGACTGGGCAATTTTTGAGAGAAGATACTCATATACATCCCCGCGGATGTCAGTCTGATGGAGTTCTTCCATCATGGAATAAATTTCATCCATTGCATCGACAATCTTAGAGAGCATAAGCGGAGTATTCACCTTGAATATTGCATCATCCATATATTTGCTGTATGCACTGTTCTTATCACCATGGAGATTCTTGATAAAAGGAAACACCCATTCCTGCACCACGGAATACATTCTCTGTGCCGGAAAGTCGTGAAATACTGACCATTTGAGCTGATTCCCGTCAACCTTTCTGTCTCCGATCTCAACCTCATCGGCAAAGATACTCTTATAGGGAAGCCCCAGCATTGCAGCTTCCCTGGCACGAAGATTATCTGTATCATCCAGATCTTTTATGAACATCAGGTATGTCATCTGCTCTACAACATCGAGCGGATTGGTAATCCCTCCGTTCCAGAATATCTCCCACAAGCTGTCGATCTTATTCCCAAGTTCTCCGGTCATGATCCTTCTCCTTTATTCCTTATCTCTGTTCCAAACATATTTTGTGTATCTTCCGCCGCCAATCTTTATAATATTGTCAGCTTCAAGCAGATCAGCCAGTGTCCTCTGCACCGTTATTCGACTTATGTCCGGACACTTTTCCATAATCTGTGACTTGGTTATTTCTCCATACGTGCTTTGCATCAGTTTTGCAATCCGCTCCGGTTTGGACAGATTGCTTGTTATCAATGTCTCTACCCTTGACCGAAAGTCTCTGTACGCGGCTGCAACCACGCCAAGCAGATATTGCACAAACGGAGCATAATCATTTTCTCCCTCATGCCATCCGACAGAACTCTCCTGCAGGCATTCATAGTAGGAATCCTTTGTTTTTTCTATTAAATGCTCGATACTGATATATTTCCCCACAATATATCCTGCTCTGTAAAGGCAAAGTAATGTAAGCAGTCTGCTCATTCTTCCATTTCCGTCATCAAACGGATGAATGCACAGAAAATCAAGAATAAACATCGGTATCAGAATCAGCGGATCAATTATCCCTTTTCCGATTGCTTTGTCAAATTCATCACACAGGTTCTGAACGGCTTCCGGTGTCTCCCATGCAGCTGCCGGCTGAAAACGTACATGCTTGTTTCCTTGTATATCCTTTTCCTCAATGATATTATCGGCGGCTTTGTATTTTCCGCCGATGTCATAGCCTTCGAATTTATACAGATCTCTATGGAGCTGCAGGATGATATTCGGTCTGATCGGTATATGATCATGGCTGTCATGAATTGTGTTCAGCACATCTCTGTATCCCGCAATTTCGCGCTCGTCTCTGGTCTTTGGCGTTGTTTTATCCTTGACAAGCGCCTTTAATCGTGTGTCAGAAGTATAAATTCCTTCTATTTTATTTGAAGCCGCAGTGCTTTGTATCTTCGCTATTTCTACAAGCTGTGTAAGCGTATCTGCCTTCGCCTCTATAAAAGGGGACTGTTCGCCCTTACATTCATGGATTTGCGTGAGTAGTGGCACGATACCCGGTGTAAGCAGTTTTTCCCATTTACTGCCGTAATCGAAGGATCTCATATTTCACATCCTCATTTCACGAGATAATTTACTCATATCAGCGTATGATGATGTAATTAAAGATTGCCGCATCATCTGCCCGTTGTCAATATCAATGTGCTCATTTTAGAAATAATGATGCAATTGAAGCGATTTTGATAAAATTGAGATCCCGATTCCACAACCTATCGAAAAAAAGAACGGCTTTTGAACAAAGCAGACGGGAAATGCTTTGCGAAAATTCTATTGTCATGAATCAAAAAAGGGGGCGGTCATCGCGCCCCTTTTTTGCTTTTTTCTCACGCTTTCCGATAAATAATATCCTCTCTTGTCGGACCGTTTGAAATCATTGTGATCGGGTATCCGATCTGTTTTTCAATAAACTCAATATAAGCGCGGCAGTTCTTTGGCAGTTCCTCATAATTCCGGATACCGCGAATCTCGCATTTCCATCCCGGCAGCTTCTCATACACCGGTTTTGCTTTTTCTAATTTGTAAGTAACAGGAAACTCCGTCGTCACCCCGCCGTCGATCTCATAGCCGACGCACACGGGAATCTCGTCCAGATAACCCAGCACATCCAATACCGTGAACGCCACATCCGTTGTCCCCTGCAGGCGGCACCCGTATTTGGAAGCAACGCAGTCAAACCAGCCCATGCGCCGCGGGCGTCCCGTCGTCGCGCCGAACTCGCCGCCGTCGCCGCCCCGCGTCCGAAGCTCGTTTGCCTCATCGCCGAAGATCTCCGACACAAATGCCCCCGCGCCGACCGCCGAGGAATACGCCTTGCAGACCGTCACGACCTGGCGGATCTCATAGGGCGGGATGCCCGCGCCGATCGCGCCGAACGCCGCTAAGGTGGACGAAGACGTCACCATCGGGTAAATCCCGTGATCCGGATCTTTTAAAGTTCCGAGCTGTCCCTCCAGGAGGATGGTCTTTCCATCCCTGATCGCCTGATCCAGATAAGCGGAGACATTGCAGACATAGGGCTCTACCATCTCACGGTACTCATGCAGCGTAGTAAGCAGCTCATCCGGGGAAATCACAGGTTTATGATACAAATGCTCAAACAGCACATTTTTCAACTCGCAGATGCGCTCTGTCTTTTCTTTTAACAGCTCTTCGTCAAACAGCTCGCTGACCTGAAAACCGATCTTCGCATACTTGTCAGAATAAAAAGGCGCAATGCCCGATTTGGTGGAGCCGAAGCTCTTTCCGCCCAACCGCTCCTCCTCGTATTGATCGAGCAGAATATGATACGGCATCACCATCTGCGCCCTGTCCGAAACGAGCAGCTTCGGCATCGGGACATTCCGGTCCGTGATCGACTTAATTTCCGCAAAAAGCAACGGAATATTCAGCGCCACGCCGTTGCCGATAATACTTGTCGTATGTCCGTAAAAAACACCGGACGGAAGCGTATGCAGCGCAAATTTGCCGTAATTGTTGATGATGGTGTGGCCTGCATTGGCGCCTCCCTGAAAACGGATCACAATATCCGCCTGCTCGGCAAGCATGTCCGTGATCTTGCCCTTGCCCTCGTCCCCCCAGTTTGCTCCGACTACCGCTTTTACCATATCAGAATCCCTTTCTTTCACTATGATCTGTGTTCGCTGAATTTGCTTTACACGTTAATCTCCGCCTTCACGCCGAGCAGCGCTTTGTTTTCCTTTAAGATCGGCTCGACCACGTTCTTTAAGAACGCGTCCACCTGAACCGATGCGCGCCCCGTATAGCGCGACGGTTCCATCGCCTCCTGCAATTCTTCAAGCGTTAATCCAAAAGAAGAATCCGCCGCAATGAGTTCCAACAGATTATTATCGAGGCCCTCCTCCTTGACTGCTCTGCCCGCCTGCATGGAAAGCTGCCTGATCTTCTCGTGCAGCTCCTGTCTGTCGCCGCCCGCCTTGACCGCATCCATCATGATATTTTCCGTCGCCATAAATGGCAGCTCGCTCATAAGCCGTTTTAATATTACTTTTTCATGAACGACCAGACCGTCCACCACATTCAGACACAGATCGAGTACGCCGTCGATCGCCAGAAATCCCTCCGGAATCGAAAGCCGCTTATTCGCCGAATCGTCCAACGTCCGCTCAAACCACTGCGTCGCCGACGTGATCGCCGGATTCATGGCGTCGCACATCACATAACGGGATAAAGAAGCAATGCGCTCGCTGCGCATCGGGTTGCGCTTATACGCCATCGCGGAAGATCCGATCTGATTTTTTTCAAACGGCTCCTCCACCTCTTTTAAGTGCTGAAGCAGTCGAATATCGTTGCTCATCTTATGCGCGCTCGCCGCAATGCCCGCCACCACGTTCATGACACGCGTGTCAACCTTGCGGGAGTAGGTCTGACCCGATACCGGATAGCACTCCGCAAATCCCATTTTCCGGGCGATCATCGGATCGATCCGATCAATCCGCTCCTGATCCCCGTCAAACAGTTCCAAAAAGCTCGCCTGCGTTCCGGTCGTTCCCTTGGAACCGAGCAGTTTCATTGTAGAGAGCACATAGTCTAAATCCTCCAAATCCAAACAAAACTCCTGCATCCACAGCGTAGCGCGCTTGCCCACCGTGGTCGGCTGTGCCGGCTGAAAATGCGTAAATGCAAGCGTCGGCGTCTCCCGATATTTTTGGGCGAAATCGGCAAGTTTGGCAATGACATTCACCAGCTTCTTCTTTACCAGTTTTAACGCCTCTGTCATAACGATAATGTCTGTATTATCCCCGACATAACAGCTCGTCGCGCCAAGATGGATAATGCCCTTTGCCTTCGGACACTGTACGCCATAGGCGTACACATGGCTCATGACGTCGTGGCGCACTTCCTTCTCCCGCGCCTTCGCCACATCATAGTTGATGTCGTCCTGATGCGCTTTCAGCTCGTCGATCTGCTCCTGTGTAATGTCCAGTCCCAGCTCTTTCTCCGTCTCCGCAAGCGCGATCCACAGCTTTCTCCATGTGCGGAACTTCATATCGGGCGAAAAAAGATACTGCATTTCCCTGCTCGCGTACCGCTCCGAAAGCGGACTTACATATCTGTCTGTGCTCATCCGGTTCTCCTTTTGTTCTTAGTCTCTGTCAAATCCCTATAGGAAATCTTTCAACCCCGGAAGAATCCGCCCCAGCGGATTCCAAAAGAAATGCCGAAGGCATTTCTTTGAAAGAGTTTCGCGCAAGCGGAACTCTTTTTTTATGCCTCAAACTCTCCCCGAATATCCTCGTCGGGCGGCGTCAGCGGATAGCGCCCCGTAAAACATCCCTTACAGATTCCAAGTCCGCCCGCCATTTCCGTCAAGCGTTCTTCTCTCAGATAGGCAAGCGTATCTGCGCCAATCATTTGACGAATCTCCTCTACCGAGCGATTATATGCAATCAGCTGATCCCGCGCGGGAATGTCCGTCCCAAAATAGCAGGGCCATAAAAACGGCGGCGCGCTGACACGCATATGTACTTCCTTTGCCCCCGCCTCGCGCAGCATGTGAACGATCCTGTCCGAGGTCGTACCGCGCACGATGGAATCGTCGATCATGATCACGCGCTTTCCCTCGACCGCCTCGCGCAGCGCCGTCAGCTTCACCTGAACGCTGTTCTCCCTGTTTTTCTGCTTCGGCTTGATAAAAGTCCTCCCCACATAACCGTTCTTGACAAACGCCTGCCCGTAGGGAATACCGGACTGCATGGAATAGCCGAGCGCCGCGCAATTGCCGGATTCCGGCACGCCGACGACGACGTCCGCGTCCACCGGCGAATCCATTGCAAGAAATTTTCCCGCCATAACGCGCGAATGATACACGCTCACTCCGTCAATGTAACTGTCCGGTCTTGCAAAATAAATATATTCGAACACGCACCGCGCCTGTTTTTCCTGTGCGATACAGTGCGACGTATCCGACTGGATTCCGAATTCGGGGCTGATCGTCACAATCTCGCCCGGAAGCACGTCGCGCACGAACTCGGCGCCAACCGTGTCAAGCGCGCAGGATTCGGACGCCAAAATATAGGCATTGTCACGCCTGCCGATGCAGAGCGGCCGGAAGCCATACGGGTCGCGCGCGCCGATCAGCTTGCGCGGCGACATCACGATCAGGGAATATGCCCCCTTGATCTTGTTCATCGCGCGCCCCACGCCCTCCTCGACCGTTTTGCTGTTTAGGCGCTCGCGGGCGATATGATAGGCGATGACCTCGGAGTCGATCGTCGTCTGAAAGATCGCGCCCGTATATTCCAGTTCCCTGCGCAGCTCCGGCGCATTGATCAGATTTCCGTTATGCGCTACGCCTAATGTTCCTTTCACATAATTCAACACGAGGGGCTGTGCATTCTCCCTCGTACTGCTGCCCGCCGTGGAATAGCGCACATGTCCGACGCCAATATCGCCCTTCAGCTTCTCTAAAATTTCCGGCGTGAACGCCTCGTTGAGCAGTCCCATATCCTTTGCGGACAAAACTTTCCCTTTCGGTCCCTGCGTATCGCTGACGGCAATGCCGCAGCTCTCCTGCCCCCTGTGCTGGAGCGCAAACAGACCATAATAAACCGTGGAAGCAACGTCGCCGCCGTCAAAATCATATACGCCGAATACACCGCACTCCTCATGCAGTCCGTCCTCCGGCTCCGTACAAACATTCAAATGATCCGTCATGTCTAACCTTTCAAGCATACCGCCCGCACAGCCAAACATCTCTTACTTGTTCTTTTCTGTCGGAAACGGCAAAAAAACAATTCCAACTTCCCTGTCAAATGTATTTTCCTGTTCCTGTAAAGCACCGCCGCCGCACGGAACCTGCATCCGCGCTTACAGCTAAACCGATGTGCCGTACCGCGCTTACAGACCAAGCCGCTTAAACACCTCGTTGTAGGCTTCCTCCACATTGCCGAGATCCCTGCGGAAACGGTCCTTGTCCAGCTTCTCATTCGTATGAACGTCCCACAGACGGCAGGTATCCGGGCTCGTCTCATCCGCAAGGATGATCTGTCCGTGATAGCGTCCGAACTCAATCTTAAAATCGATCAGCTTGATGTCCGCGCCGAGGAAATATTCTTTTAACACCTCATTGACCTTGAACGCGTATTTTTTGATCGTATCCAGCTCTTCCCACGTCGCCAAGCCTAATGCGACTGCAAAATAGCTGTTGATGAGCGGATCGCCCAGCGCGTCATTTTTATAAGAAAATTCAATGGTCGGCTCCTTGAACGGCGTTCCCTCCGGCACGCCGAGTCTCTTTGAAAAACTTCCCGCCGCCACATTGCGGATAATGACCTCAAGCGGCACGATCTCTACTTTTTTTACCGCAGTCTCCCGATCGCTTAGCTCCTCCACGAAATGGGTGGGTACGCCCGCTTTCTCCAGCAGTTGGAACACGCGGTTCGTCATCTTGTTATTGATGATGCCCTTGCCGACGATCGTTCCTTTTTTCTCGCCGTTAAACGCCGTTGCGTCATCCTTGTAATCCACGATGAGCACGTCGGGATCATCCGTCTGAAATACCTTTTTTGCTTTTCCCTCATACAACAGTTCCAGTTTGTTCATTGTCCGTCCCTTTCCCTTTCCGTCATCTCATAACCGCCTGCACCTGTGGCGCTCCCGATCTGTGCCGTCCGCTTCTGCGCGCCGCGGATCCCTTTCACCTGCCGTTTTCTTCTTCCGTCACGGTTTTCCCCGCGTCCGCTTCTGCGCACATGGCAATCGTTCCCGCCTTTCCCCGTACACACTTTCTCCGTACAAACCGCACCCCGCAACGATTATATCGCACAACAGCCAAAACCGCAAGATTGATTGTGGATTCTTTATAATTCGGTTACATTTGCTCTCGTCCCGCCACCCACTGTCCGCCTGAATAAGCATTCTGCCCCGCAAGCCACTGCTTCGCATACAGAAACGCCGCTTCCGACGATGCGGCGTCCGCCTCCGGGACCTTCAGTTCGCCCGCTTTACTAAAATAAAGACTTCTGCTTTTGCCCTTTCCGTCCAAATGCCAGCCGCCGATGCTCTGTAAATCCTGCCAGAAATAAATACCGCCGGGACGCTGCACATCCACCAGAAAATGCCGTGTGACCACATAGTCTCCGTTCGCGGCAAGCGGCGCCTGCGTAAAGTACTCCCGGCAGAACAGCTCCTTTAGCCGCCCTGCGTCTCCCCATTCCTTAAATCTGCGCAGCCCCTTCCGGATCGGACCCGTAGCGGTTATAACAACAAACACCGCCCCCGCATATAGAAATCCCATGATCTCGACGATCTCTCCAAACTGCTCCCCTTTCGGCGGATCTAAGAAAACTATCGCGGTAAGGAACGCCAGCATCCCTCCCTCAAACAAAAGAACATTGCGGAGGATCGCGCTCTGGTACCAGTAAAAATAACGGTGCAGGAATGCAGACGCGGACTTTCCCTCCTGCCAGCGGAAACACGTGATCTTTACGGAATAGAGCCGGACAAACAGCACGACTGCCAGAAGAACAATCTTACAGCACAAAAAATACACCGCATACAGATACACCCACAGCACCCACTCCGACGCCGCGAAGAACGATGATTTTCCCCCCAGCGCATCATGTAAAAACGCAAACAAAATCAGCGCGGTGCAGAGCGCATCCGGAATACAGGAAATCACCCAGCGGAGCCTTTCTTTTTTGTTCCGCCTGCGCTGCAGCACATAACAGACCGTCCAGAGAAACATCCATACGAACGTCACAAGCGCCAGCTTTGCCAAAAGCTTCTCACTTTTCAGCGCCTGCGCAAAAAGAGCAATCCGCTCCGTCCCCGGTCTCGGCACATGCACAAATAACGCGGCAAGCGATGCTCCTATCACGGAAGCGAAGCTCGGAATCCCTAAGATCGCCAGATTCTCCGCCTGAGATTTTCGTTTCACCAGCTGGTAACAATCCAAGATATAAAACGCCGCGCTCACATATAAGATCACCATGACAATGAAAAAATCATGTTCCATGAACGCATCCTCATCCACAAACAACCGGAAAAATGCCGTGAGCTCCCTATTTTTGTTCATTTTCGTACTCCTCCACGATCGCAAGGATCGCGCGCGCGGATTCGGGATATTCCTTCACGATCTCCCGGATCTCCTGCTTAGCGCGCTCTACGAGATCGCGATTATGCTCCATCTGCTTGCGGAGCTTCTGGCGCTGCTCATTATAACTGTGCCGGAATTCCACGCGCTCACGGGAATCTAAGAACGCCTCCGGCCGGCGCATCCACACGAGCGGATCGAATAACTGATAATGCTGCAGCAATCGAAGCAGTTCCCTGCGGAAATAAGAAAGATCGTCCACCGTCCGCTCATACTGCTTTCTGTATTCCTGCTCCTCATAAAACATTTGAAGCTGCTGTTCCAGCATGGCGCTGCTCTCGGTATGATATTTCATATAGAGATAATCCAACAGGTTCGTATTGTTCACATAGCGGATCTTCACACGGTTCTGCAAAAGAATGAGTTTGTTAATGCCCGCCGTCACGCGCGTAAGTTCCTTCGACGCCTCGTGATAGCGGATATAAACATAGACCAGCACGCCCGCTGTCACGAGCCCCGCCAGCAGATACCCGACGGACGAGTCCATGTGCAGTCCGAACTGAAACAGCAGCAATAGCGCAAAACAAATACTCATCGCACAAATGCAGATGAGAGACATCCCCTTCGTATCGTGCATGGTATGCCGCAGCTCGTTTCTGCGTATCTCATACGCCTGCCTCTCAGCGTGCAGTCTGCGCAGATCATGCTTGACAAGTTCCCGGTATTCCTCATTTTCCCTTAATTTGGCAAGCGCCTCCTCCGCCTCCGGCTCGATTTCCTCGATCCTGCGGTATTCCTCCTCCGGCATCCGGCTCTTGCCCTCCGGGATTTCCTGTCTCGCCTGCTCCAAGCTCAATATCTTGTTCGCATAAGAAACAAGCTGGTCATATTCGCTGTCCGGGAGCGCCTCGACCTCATCCACATCCTTGAGATAGGAAGTCACTCTGTTGTACTCCCCGTTTAATTCCGAAAGAGTGGCTGCGGCATCCGCCGTCTGCTCCATCAGGGCGCGCACATATTTTTCGCGCTCCTCAGGCAGCGTCATATCGACTTCCTGCCTGCGCAGCGCAAGCTGCTCCCAATCGCCGAAATCGAATGTTTCCTCCTCCGCCGTATCCTTTCTTTTTTTACCAAACCATCTTTTCAGAAACTCAAACATCCGTCTATTCACACCGCTTTCTGTAGCTTTCTTTTAACTGCGTGACCACGCTCTCCACCTGCGCATAATAATCGGGGCTTTTCTCCTCCCATGCCTGTTCTAAATCGGCAATCTCCCCGCATTCTTCGCTCATGCACCACTCATCCCGATATGCCGCGAGAAGAGCGTCCACCTGCTCGGCAAGCTGCTTTAATTCCGGCAGCGCGGCAAGCTTTTTTTCCTGCTCCTGCCGCGTTCCGTGCATTCTGACCGCACACACATAATTGCGGAGGCTGTCCCTGTGGTAGGTCAGCCGGTATGCCTTGTCAAAATATTCCTCCGCCAGTGCAAAACCGAACATCTGCGCCTCAATGCACCCCATCGCATGATAGATCTTTGCCGTCAGGGCAATATCCTTTCCCTCCACCTCCGCGAGCAGTCCGCGGTACTGCGCTAAGGCGCGCTCATACCTGCCGTCCTGCGCAAGGCGGTCTATGCGTATCTTCTTTTTTTCATTCGGAGCAAGTCCTGCGTTCTCGCGCATCACCCGCTTTACTTCCTCCAGCCTCTCCCGTCCGCAATAATGACATTCTTCCATGATGCGCACAACAAAACTTTCCAGCGGATTTTCGTTCCGCGCAAAGACCCTGAGACTTCCCGCAAGCTCCTCCAGTCCCAGCTCCTTCTCGATCCAGGAAAACAGTTCCTCGTTTATCAGCTCCTCGTCAAGCAGGACGGCATGTTGATCGAAATAATAGCAAAGCTCCTCGATCGCATACAGTCTGACGCCTGCGTGCCGTATCACATATGGTTTCGCGGCATATCTGCCGACGCATATCCTCACCCTGCCCATCGCTGCCTCCCGTCATCTTTTGTCGTTCTCCCTGCGCCTGTCTCCGCGCTTTCTGCCCGCTCACCTCTGCGCGTTCTCCGCGCCCTCCGGCTCTTTTGCGCGTTTCCTGCTGCGCCTTTTTCCGCGTTTCCTGCCCGCTTATCCCGCGCGCTCTCCGGCTTTTTCGCGCATTTCCTGCTCACTCCGCCTGCCTGTCGTTTATTTCCGCGCCCGGCGACACATTGACTTCCTGCTCCCAGCTTAACCCGCTGCTCTCAAAAAAGCTTCCGAATCCCATGTCCTCCACGCGGACCGAAAAGCTCTCTTCCGAGAGAAAACGCGCTTTCAGACGCAGTCTTGTCATGTGCCCGTCCTTCTCAGGCAGACCGTTCAGCTTCATGAGCAGCGTCCGGCGCACGCCCCCGTTTAGGGGCGTCAGTACAAAAATCAGTTCATTGCCGCTCTCTAAGAGCAGATCCCATTCCCTGCCGGCGTCAAACCAGTTGACGCCCGCGTCGATCAGCGGATAGTACTGCTCTTTTCCCTCTACGACCGCATTCATGCCGATATTGACCTTGAGCTTGTCCTTTCCGAGAAATAAATACTTCGTTGACACGGCACTCGGATGAACACGCTCATAAGCCGCATAACACGCGCCCTTGCTGTAGAGATTGTTTCCCTGAAATACCCTGCGCTTGCTGCACAAAAACCGGAGCGATTCTTTGCACCAGCCGCCCTGATAGCCGTCGCCGATGAGATACACGCAGGAGACGATGCGCTCCCCTGTCTCCTGCGCCGCGATCGCCATAAACGCCTCGTCGCGCTGTCTTTTCTGTAACGATACGCCCGCCTCGTCCCCCTCAAACGGCGCGATAAGCATCTGCGGAAAGTGCTTCTTTGTCGCAAACGCAACGACCGGGCTTGTTCTCCTGTTATATTCCAGACGATATGTTTTCAGATACTCCGATGCGTACTCGAAGATCATGACCTCATGCGTGCGCAGCTCCTCAGGCTGATGCATACAATACTGATAAAAGCTTTCGGCATGACTCTGAAAAAACAAATGCTCCCTGTCCATCTGCAGATAGCCGCCCACACCGGAAAGCACCTCCAGCATACGGCCGTCCGCTTCCTCCACCGTGATCATCAGATAATCCGGCCGCTCCGCTCCCGAACCGAGCAGCATCACGGACAGACTGTGCTTAATGAAAAGCGCCAGCAGAGACACCGCGTCAAACTGCTCGTCCTCCAGCGTGACCTGCTCTCCCGCGCACGCGCGCGCAAGCAGGTGCTCCACCAGGATCCCGTCTCCCTCCTCGCTGTGCCGGAACGCGTCCCTCCCAAAAAACCACTGATTGACGCCATGACGCTTACACAGCGCCGTCGGGATCGCAAACTGCTCCTTTCCCGCAACAAGACTCACCGTTTCCGGCTCCGGCTTCTCGCTGCTGCAAAAACTGATCTGCGCGCTCTCATGATTTAATTCCAGTCCGATGAACAGTCGGTTCTTTTTTTCCCGAAACAGCATGTCCTCTCCTTACTCCTGTGCCTGCGGCGAAAATAACTTCGCGGTCAGAAAGCTCTTTTCCCCATAAGCGGCGTACATCTTATGAAAGCCCGAATAATCCTGTAATGTTCCCGCAATGACTAAATCGTTGATCTCCTCGTACCGGGTGCCGCCGCCGCCCGCGCTCATATCATTCTTGCTGATGGTCGCGCTCTCGGTGAGCTGCTCTCCCTCCGCGGTCTCCTCCGTAATATAATATTGCAGCGTCTCGCCAAAAAAGAGCACAAACGATTTGATATGGATCCCCTCGTACATGTCCGTCATCGGTTCCGTCACATACGCGCCGTCCCCGTCCTCCGTCTGCATCACATAATGCAGCAGCACCCGTCTGCCCGGCACCGTGCGGTATTCGATCATCGTCTCATCCGCGCAGCGCGCGGCGCACTTCACGACCTGCGCATAGTCCGCAAAAAACGGAAAGCAGATGCCGCGCGACATAAAATACTCCAAAAAGCGCCCGGCGAGCTGCAAAACCTCCTCGCCCGCGGAAGACGCGGAATCGGCATAAAACTTTAAGTAGGCGAGGCGGCATACGTCGTGAAGCTCCTCGCCCCGGTAAAACAGCCTTGTAAAATAAGAAAACAGCTTTTCATCCACCACATTGCCGCGGACAAAATAATCATAGGCGCTGACCGTCAGATAGGCAAGCTCCACCTGTCTGCCCGCACCGCTCTTTACATAAGAATAAAACAGTTCATTCTTTTCCCCGATATAATAACCGCTGAACAAGATCTGCAATAAGATCCGCTCGCACAGATGATTCACATCCAGTTCAAAATCCTTTGCCGCTTTCCAAAGATCGCGCAGATGCTTTGTCGTCCCCTCATAATATGCCGCAAGGTAGCGGAGAATGTTCTCGTCATATTTTCCGCCCTCAAATGTCCGAAACGCAAGCAGGATCAGCTTCTCGTCGCGCTTAAATTCCCCCCTGACGATCAGACGGCTGATCAGCCGCACCGCGACCGCCGCATCCACCTGCTCCATACCGAACGCGCAGAGCCATTGATACGCCTTGTCGTACATTGCGCGCAGGATCAGCAGTCGCAAGAACGCGCTGCGCTCCCGCGTGCCCATATCCTCCGGATCGACAGCAAGAAGGACGGCGTCACATTCTTCTATCCGGTCGTTGTCATAGAGGAACTGCGCCAGACGCAGGCGGATCTCCCGCTTAAATTCGTCCTTCACATACCCGGAAGCCCACAGCCGCCTGTAACACTCCACATTTTTGTCCGTGACCACAACGCCGCTGCGTCCGCCCTCACACAGATAGAGATCCATCCCTAAATGACTTTTTACCAGACCGCCCGCCTCCTTGATAAAGCGTCCGGGAATCATCAGCTTTTCGATACGGTATAATTCACCCGACACTCTGCGGTTTCCGTGCTCATCCTGAAGCAGGATCTGGTACGACGAATCATAGATTGGAACGACCGCCTTTTTGTCCGTGACGGGATAGACATGTTCTCCTTTCAGACGGTCATAAATGAGCACGACCTGCCTGCACGCGTCCTCCTTTACCGTGATAAGATGGGAAAAAAGCAGGGTGATGAACTGCGGCGCATTTTCCTCGTTTAACATGGCGGGCGTGACAAGCTCGCTGTAAAGATAGGCAAGCTGTTTATTGATGTGCCCCATGCCGATCTGCTCGACCAGAAAGCGCTCCACGGACTGCCGATAGGTAACGGCAATCTCCGGGTACTTGTCCCGATTGCGGTAAATGTTCGCGTAAAGCACGCTCTTTCCCTGATAATCCAGTTCGCTGTGATACGCGAAATACATCATGACCATCTTTGGGAGCGTCCCCTCGAAATCCTTCGGCAAAGAAAGCATGTAGGATTCATACAGCCTCGTCACACGCAGTTCACGCTCGATCCCGAGCGCATACCATGAAAAATAGCGCTCCCCGAACTTCCCGCCCTTGATCAGAAAACTGAGCAGGATCTGCAGCGTCTCGTCATCCTTTGTCGTGCGGTAGCTTTTTTGCAGGATAAAAAACATCCTCTCGGAATATTGCCTGATCTTTGGCGCCAGATTTTGAAGCTGCAAAATAACGTCCTTTTTCAGCACGTCCTTTTTTGCCGCATAATTCAGTACCTGTATCTCAAACTCGGAAAGCTTACTGAGCATGGTCGGATTGGCGTTCAGGAGCGCGAGCGCCTCCATATAAAGAACAGGGCTCTTGCAGTTCTCATGGAACTGGTTCTCCAGAAACAGCCATTTTTTGTAGGGACTCTTGGAAAACTCCTCCCGCAGATAAAGAAGCAGCCAGGCGATCCGCCAGTTTTCGGGGTGCTGCGCATAAATCTGCTCCACCTCGATCGTCACCTCGTCCACATAAACCTCGCTGCGCCGGACTAAGGACGTCAGATATAAGTAATAGCACCAGTGCTCCGGCGCGCGTTTCCCGTATGTAAGGTCCTGCTCCACACGCTCCAAAATCCATTTGGCTTCGTTGGTGCGTTCCTCCGTGATCAGAAGCTGCGCTTTGAACAGGCGCGCGGGAATGCTCCGCTCCTCCAATTCATTCATCCGCTCCACGATCTTCTTGGACTCGCGCAGCCATACATTGGACGAAAGCTTCTTTGTGCGGAATCCGGCATAATATTCCATCAGGGAGACCGTTAAACGGCGCATCTCTTTTTTGCCGGAAAAAATTACGCCGCGCCGCGCCGCCGCCGTGACCTGAATCTCGATCCGAATATCCACGGAAGCGTTGAACAGGCGCACAACGCCAAAATTATTGCCTGCATGAAGTCCCGCGCTGTCCACCAGAAATCCGGTATTGCAGATATTTCCCAAAAAATCATCGTCGGTCAGCACCTTTTTTTCCACGGAAAGAAAATCGCCGTCCGTCTCGATGGCAAGCGCCGTATAACCCCAGCCGTTGCGCGTGATCGTGATGCGTCCCTGCGCCGTGTCCTCCGGCTCCTCCATCCGGATGTGCGTTTCCATCGGAAGATACTCGATCGGCTGCTTTTTGTTGATCTCGACCAAAAATTCATCGACATTCTGCTGATTGCCTTTCGTGCCGGAAAGTCCCAGATAGGTATCCAGATAGCGCCGGTCCGCACCGTGAAACAGCGACACAAAATCATCGCGGTAAAACAGCGTGACCGCCTCGTCCCAGTTGGTCTTGGCAAGATTGGCAAAATGAAACAGATTTCTGATCGGTCCGAGCAGAGAGGTCAGTACGCTGTGCGCGACCGTTACAACAAAGGGAATCGTATATTCACCCGCGCTCGAGACAATGGAAAACTCCCCTTTCTGGATGTCTCCCTCCTCCATACCGACACCCGAAAAACGATAAGGAATCTCCGCCTGCGTTCCGTCAAACCCCGTTTTCAGACATTGCATGCGCAACAATGAGGAGCGCACTGTCCCCCTGACCGGGTTCCCGCCCCTTGATGTAATCTGAAAGCTCCCCTTTACCGTCTCTCCTTTTTGGATAGAAAGCTCGATCTTATAATCGGAAAGCATTAACGAACCTGCATCATATTCAATTTTTCCGTCGATCAGGCGCTGTGTTACCGTTTCCACAACAAAAACCGTCCTTATACGTCATAAAAATCCACTTTTATTATAGGATAAAACGGCTTACTTCGCAATGGATTATTTTGACAGAAGCGGCTCCACATGGACACGCGTCAGAAAGTCCGCAGTCTGCTCTAAGGACGGCGGTCTTGTCCCCTGCATTGCCACGGCGCCCGCCGCCGCGGCCGCGGCAGATTTCAGCCTTTCTTCCGCTGAAAGACCGCGCACAGAGGAGAGCGCATATGCCGCCGCCATCGTATCGCCCGCGCCGACCGTGGAACATACCGTTACGGGAACGGCGGGCGCGTACCATGCTTCTTTCTCCGTCACCAGGACGGCGCCCTGCGCGCCCATGGAAACAAGGATTTCCGCAACACCCCGCTCTTTCAGCGTACGCGCCGCCGATAATGCGCGCATTTTCTCATCCGCGCCCTCCATCAGGATACCCTGCCCGCGGCAGTATGCGGAAAGCTCGGCCGTGTTCGGCTTGATGATGTCCGGCTTTGCCGCGATTCCCTCCGCAAACAGTTCTCCGTCCGCGTCGAGCAGCACGCGCGCGCCGCGCCGGTGACCGAGCGCGGTCAGCTCCGCATAGACTGTCTTCGGAACGCCCCTCGGCGCGCTTCCCGAGAGCACAAGCAGATCACCTTTTTGGATCTGTGTCTCTGCGCTGTCAAACAGCGCGGCAAGTTCCCGCTCCGTTACCGCCGGTCCCGCCTCGTTTAATTCCGTCACGCTTCCGTCTCCGCCGACCACCTTTACGTTTGTCCGCGTCTCCCCGCCGATCGGCGTAAACCGATTCGGCACGCCGTCCCTTTGGAGCGTCTCGCGGATCAGTGCGCCCTGCCTCCCGCCCAGAAAGCCCAGCGCAAGCGTTTCTCCCCCGAACGCACAAACGGCGCGGGAGACATTGATTCCTTTGCCCCCCGCGTCCTCGCGTGCCTCGCGGACACGGTTCAGTCCGCCAATCTGCAGTTCTTCCACCCGGACCGTTTTGTCAACGGCGGGATTTAACGTTACCGTGATGATTTTTGACATGTTTTTCTCACACTGATCAGCCCTGCGCGTTTGGACGCAAGCACAAATCTTTGATTTTTCAATCTTTCGCAAGCAGCATCATGATCTTATTGCTTCTCGCCACAAATTTTGTCATTGCTTCCGGCTCAAGCGGCGCCTGCTGGATGAGCGCCAGATCGTAAAGCTGTTCACAGATCGTAGCGACGTTTTCGCCGTCCTTGTGCTCCAAAATATACTGAACCAGCTTGTTGTTTGCGTTTAAGGTCAGCGTCAGCCCTTCCTTGCCCATGCCCGGCATTCCCATTCCCGGCATCGCATACATCTTCATCATATCCTGCATGCGGCGCGTCTCCTCGGAGAGCGTCACCATGGAGGAAATGTCCTTATTCTTGAGTCTCTCCAGCTTGACCGTCACATTATCTTTCTTGATCGCCTTCTTAAAGAGCTGATTGAGTTCTTCGGACTGTGCCGCAAGTTCCTCCGCCGCCTTCTTGGAAGTCTTTGCTTTCATGTCATCCGTGATGTCCGCGTCGATGCGCATAAAGCGGATGCCCTCGTTTTTGGACTCCAGCTGTGTGATGAACGGCTGGTCGATATTGTCTTTTAAGATCACGGCGTCCATCTTTGCCTTGCGGAACATGTTGATATACTGGCTCTGCTGAACCTCGTCCGTGACGTAGTAGATGACTTTTTCCTTCTTCTCATCTTCCGCGTCCGTATCGTCCTCGTCGTCGATGTCTGCGCTGTCTTCGTCGGCATTCCCGTCCGTCACGACTTCCGTTTCGACCGCTTCTCCGGTTTCCACATCCGTTGCCGCGCCGGCATCACTGCCGTCCGCGTTCTCCGCCGCCGTGTCGGCATTCTTTTCGCCGTCCGCGTCCTCCGCCGTGTCGATCGGTTTCACTTCCAGACACTCCGGCAGCGTGCGGTACTCGCCGTCAATATTCTTAAACAGGATATAGTCCGTCATTTTTTCACAGAACTTATCATCCTTTAAGCAGCCGAATTTGATAAACGGGCTGATGTCGTCCCAATATTTCTGATATTCCTCTTTTTCCGTCTTGCAAAGTCCCGCCAGCTTATCGGCAACCTTCTTCGTGATATAATCGGAAATCTTCTTGACAAATCCGTCGTTCTGTAACGCGCTTCTCGATACGTTGAGCGGCAGATCCGGACAGTCGATCACGCCCTTTAAGAGCATCAAAAATTCAGGAATGACTTCCTTGATATTATCCGCAATAAACACCTGGCTGTTGTAAAGCTTGATCGTACCCTCGATGGATTCATATTCCATATTGATCTTCGGAAAATACAGGATGCCCTTTAAGTTGAACGGATAATCCATATTCAGGTGGATCCAGAACAGCGGCTCCTTATAATCCTGAAATACCTTGCGGTAAAACTCCAGATATTCCTCCTTCGTGCATTCCGACGGATTCTTCGCCCAGAGCGGCGTCGTATCATTCAAAAGCTCCGGACGCTTCGCGATCTTTATCTTTTCGGGATCGCCCTCTTTCTCCGGCGCGATCGTCTCGATCACGGTATCGGTATCCAGCTTCTCATCGGCGTTGATCGTCTGCGTCGCCGTCGTATTCGCTACCGACAGATAGATCTCGTACGGCATAAAAGAGCAATATTTCTTAATGACTTCGCGCGCCTTATATTCGTTGCAGAATTCCAGACAGTCCTCATTTAAGTAAAGCGTGATCTCGGTGCCGACCTCGCTGCGGCTGCCCTCGGACATGTCAAATTCCGTGCCGCCGTCGCATTCCCAATGTACCGGGGAGGCTCCCTCCTGATAGGACAGCGTATCAATATGCACGGCGTCGGCAACCATGAACGCCGAATAAAAACCGAGTCCGAAATGACCGATGATCTGGTCGTCGTTCGTCTTATCCTTATACTTTTCAATGAAATCGGTCGCACCCGAAAATGCGATCTGATTGATGTATTCCTCCACCTCGTCGGCGGTCATGCCAAGTCCGGTATCAATGAATTTCAGCGTCTTTTCCTCCGGATTGCAGATGACCCGGATCTGATTCTTGAATGCATCGGGATAGGTGTACTCGCCCATCATTTCCAGCTTTTTCAGCTTCGTGATCGCGTCGCAGCCGTTTGAGATCAGCTCGCGGTAAAAAATATCATGATCTGAATAGAGCCATTTCTTGATGATCGGAAAAATATTGTCGCTGTTAATGGATAAGTTGCCGTGCTTCTGTTCCATAAAAAATCACATTCCTTTCTGCGTCACATTTTTTTCGGCGTTGTCTGCGTCCGCCCGCCATGTCCTTTTCGGCGGCATCCTGCGTTTCTGCCTGCCGTATTCTTCCCGACGGCATCCTGCGTTTCTGCCTGCCGTATTCTTCCCGGCGGCATCCTGCGTTTCTGCCTGCCGTATCCTTTCCGGGTCAGATTCCCTTCCGCCCGATCCATATAACAGTTTAATTCGGTCATTTTCAAAAGTCAAGAAAAAATTAGCACTCATTTTGAATGAGTGCTAGCAATCTTTGAAAAACCGCGATTTTCTGCGGGTTTCCGGAATTATGAACTTTTTATAAAACGGCGCGTCCGGCTGTTTTTTCCACAGCTCTATTCCTCAAAGGAGAACTCCGTCCCCGCAAAACTCCGGTTGTACACTTCAAAAAAGTCGGAAGTCCTCAGCTCGGCGTCATGGAGCAGTCGGATCTCTTCCCACAGGTCCTCATTGAGGTAGCGCATCAGAGAGGACACAAAGGTCTCATACTGCTCGCCGAACACCTGCTCGCGCTGCGCCCTTACGATCTCGATCTTATTTTGATCTGTCTGTTCTCTGTCGAAGGTGCTGATACATTTTAAGATCTCATACCCCTGCGTCGTCTCGACAATTTCACTGACCTCACCGGTTTCTAATGAAAACGCCGCATTCTCGAACGCCTCATCCATATCGCCGTGGCGGATATACAGCGTATTTTCATCCGCTTCATTATAAAGCTCCATCAGGCTCTCAAAATCCTCGCCCGCCTCTAACCGTTCACTCAACTCCTGCGCCAGCGCATAGCGCTCCGCTTTTTCCTCCTCGCTCATCGCAAAACCGCCGTCCGCATTGCCCGTCGTCGTCCGCAGTAAGATATGCTGGATCGTAATCGTGCGCGCTTCATCATCGCTGATCTCAGGATTGATGTCCCGGATAATATAATGGTACACCTTGTCCGCCAGCGCATAATCTTGATACATGGAAGAAATTTCTTCCTGCGTGATCTCCAAAAGCTCCTGTTCACGCCCGGAAAGAGAAGAAAAATATTCCGCCGCCGCCTGTCCGCAAAGCGCCTGTTCCTCCTCCGAAAGCGAAACGTTCATCTCCTCCGCGAGCAGCGTCATGGACTTTATGCGCGCAATACGCGCAAGTACGATCTCCTTCACATTCTCCTCTAACGTCACGCCGTTAAAATCCTGCTGCCATATTTCCTCTCCGAACACATTCTCATACTGATTCTGCGTATTGGTCAGGTATACCATCAATTCGCTTTTCATGCAGGAAACCGGGCCGATGCGAAAAATCTCGCCGCGCGCAAACCCCGTTGTCAGAATGACCTTGGTACTGTTATTTTCGCTCTCCGTCTCCCGCCCGCAGGCGCAGACGCAGACCATGAACGTCAGCACAAGCGCGAGCACGCCCGCACGCACGGCGGCTCCGCGCCTCCCCGCTGCGTTTTTCTTTTTATTTCTCACAATTCCAAACTCCCTCATTGACACGACTCGTTCCCGTCCAGAAGCACATACGGGTAATCCGCGCGCGCAACGCCCCGCATAGCTTTCATCAATTCCACATAATCGTACACATCCCGCAATCTGTGCGCGCATGCGATGCCTCCAAAAAAGAGATCGGTACTGTGAATATCCGAACCCGCCGTGACCGGCAGTCCGAACTGCTCCGCGTACTCCCGCGCACGCACGTCAAAGTCGGGATTATTGTGCCCCCTGCTTTTGCGGCAGGAATGCGTCGCATTCACACCCTCCACCGCGTCCGTAAACTCAGGAAAAACACGAATCTCAGGGATATACGCCTCGTCGCGGTACGGATGGCAGTGCACCACCAGCCCGCCGGCTTCATGTACCAGATGATATTGTTCCTCGATCGTCGCGTCCTTGATCTCCGGGTGCGCAAGAAGCCACTCCTTGTCCAGTCCATAGATCAAAAATTCCGTTCCGTGATCGTTTGCCTCCCAGCCGAAAAACACCTGAAGCCCGATCCGGTCCCCCTCCGCTTTCGCATCCTCATACCCCATGCAGAAGCGCTCCACCCATTCATGCCACGGCAGCGACCTGTCAACGCAGGTATTTCCGTAAAAAAAATGATCTGTCACCATAATCCCCGTATAGCCCGCCGCATGACACGCCCGCGCCATCTGCGCACCGCTTGCCCTCGCGCACGCGGACGCCTGCGACGTATGCAGATGCGTTTCATACACATAGGGATACCTGCTGTCAATCTTTAGTTTTTCTCCTGTCTGTTCCATGCTTTTTACTCCGCCTTTTAATAGCTGATCACATACCATTTCCCGTCGATCTTTACGACATCCAGCTCCAGCTCCGAATCGAACTCTCCTTCACTGCCCTTAAACGTCATCTCGACCTCTACCCGATACCCCGCGGAAATGGAAACGTTATAACGGAAATCCACCAGACAGTCCTCCTCATAGTCCTCGATTTCATAAGCCAAAAGTGGTTCGGCGTCCTCGATCTCATAGGTCATTTTCGCGTTTTTGCCGCAATACCACTCTATGTCTTCGTTATAGTCTTCCCAGAACTCCGCCTCCGAACCATAAAAGAGCAGAAGGTCTTTCCGCACTTCCTCCTGCAGCCGCACAGGGAACGCTTCGCACATTTTATCCATATCCTGCTGCTTCAATCCGTCCATAAACACGCCGACTGCCTGCTGATACGTTCCGTGGCTGTTATCCCTTGTCAAAAGAACAACGAGCAGAACAACCGCGATCACAAGGATCAACCCAACGATCGCGCCGACGATCACAAGCGCTTTCCGGCTGCTCTGCGGCTGCGCTGCAGAACCATAAGGATTTGCGGCGGGATACACGCCCTGCGGCGGCACGTTCCCATATTGCGGCATCGTATTCGCCATATTCATTGCCTGTCCGTTTCCATACGGCACGCCCGCCGCTCCATATGGCGGCATGTTCCCATACGGCTGAACAGTGTTCAATATCGACATATCCCCGGACGGCGCTCCCGCCGCTCCCTGACTTGGCGCGCCTGCATACGGCTGCGCCCCGTTCATCATCGACATATCCCCGGATGGCGCTCCCGCCGCTCCCTGACTTGGCGCGCCTGCATACGGCTGCGCCCCGTTCATCACCGGCATATCCCCGGACGGCGTACCGCACAACGCGCAGAAATGTGCGCCGTCCGGAAGCTCTGTGCCACAATTTTTACAATAACTCATCTATTTTTCCTCCGCTGTTTTGTTGACCGGATCATTGCAAAACCACATTGCAGGCCCGTTATTTTTTTCTCTGGTAACACAAAAACGTATACGGTATGTCAAAATACGTCTGCTCATCGCTGTCCGCCGTGATCTCCCACTCCGGAAGCTCGTCCAGATTCGGAAAATAGGCATCCGCCGCATAGGCGTGATCGATCTTCGTCACATGGACCGTATCGCAGTACGGCAGCATCATGCGGTACACGCTCCCGCCACCCACGATAAAAATGTCTTCGTCCGCATAGTCTTTCAATGCGGCAAGCAATTCTTCCCGGCTGTGAAGCGTCTGCGCGCCTTTTTTACAAAAAGAAGGATTCGTCGAAAGAACCAGATTCGTCCTGCCCGGAAGCGGCTGTCCCTGCGGGAATGTCTCCAATGTTTTTCTTCCGTACACGATCACTTTGCCCATCGTCATTTCGCGGAACAGCTTGTGATCGTTCGGGATGCTGACCAAAAGCCGCCCCTTATAACCGATCCCCCAATTTGCGTCCGCCGCCACGATCATATTCATATATGTAATCTCCCATACATCGGCATCAACGGTCCCATTTGTCCGCAAGCGAACCGATCTGATCGGCGAATTTTGCCAGTTCCTTGTTGGCAACGCCCTCGTTTTTGCGGATGACCGCAAGCAGGCGCTGACCCGCCGCCAAGAGCCGCGCAAACACATCCGACTCGCTTCTCGTGCTCTTTTTCTTGATCCGGATCGGTTCTGCCTCGTACTCTACGCAGTTTTCGACCAGATCATAACGCGTGCCGCTGTAGGGCGCATACACATCATAGCCGTACTCGCCGCGCAGACAGGCCGCAAACGCTTCCACCACGCTGTCCTCGCCGTGCACGAGGAACACCTTTGCCGGTTTTTCCTGAAAACCGTTCAGCCAGCGGATCAGTCCGTTTTTGTCCGCATGACCGCTCATGCCCGCAAGACCCTTGATCTTGGCGCGCACCTCGATCGTCTCACCGAAAAGCTTCACCTCTTTCACGCCCTCAACCAGCATACGTCCGAGCGTTCCGACCGCCTGATAGCCCACGAACAGGATCGTGCATTCCTCACGCCAGAGGTTATGCTTCAGGTGATGCCGGATCCGTCCCGCCTCACACATACCGGACGCCGATATGATGACTTTCGGCATGTCGTCAAAGTTGATCAGTTTCGACTCATCGCTCGTGATCGCAAGCTTCAGACCCGGAAACGAAATCGGATTGATCCCTCTTTTCACAAGCGCCATCGCTTCCTCATCAAAACAACTCTCGACATTCTTATTAAAGATGCCGGTCGCCTCCACCGCAAGCGGACTGTCCACATAGACCGGGAAATCGGGGTATCCCTCCACCAGCCCTTCCGCCTTGATCTGTCTGAAAAAATAAAGCATCTCCTGCGTGCGCCCGACCGCAAAGGACGGGATGACGACATTGCCGCCTTTGTCGAACGTCTCCTTTAAGACCGCCGCCAGCTCATGCACATAATCGGGACGCTCCGCGCTGTGCAGGCGGTCGCCGTACGTCGATTCCATAATGACATAATCCGCGTCGTCCGTGAAAGCGGGATCCTTGATGAGCGGCTGATCCATGTTGCCGATGTCGCCCGAAAAAACAAGCTTTTTCTCATTGCCCTTTTCATTCACCCACACCTCGACGCTCGCCGAGCCGAGCAGATGCCCGATGTCCGTAAAACGGACCGCTATGCCCTCGCATAATTCGATCCGCCGGTCATAACGGCACGGTACGATGCATTTGATCGCACCGTCCGCGTCCTCCATCGTATAGAGCGGCTGGATCGGCGCATTGTCCGCGGAGCGTTTTGCCTTACGGTTCTTCCACTCCGCCTCCTGCATCTGAATGTGCGCGCAGTCACGCAGCATGATGCTGCACAAGTCCGCCGTTGCTTCTGTTGTCAATATCTGCCCCCGGAAACCGCGCGCATATAAAAGCGGCAGCAGCCCGGAATGATCCACATGCGCATGTGTCAGAAGCACATAATCAATGAGCGCCTCCTCCGCCGGCAGTTCGGCGTTCTCAAACACATTCACGCCCTGCTCCATTCCGTAATCGACCAAGATCCGTTTTCCGCACGCCTCAAGATAATGACAGCTTCCCGTCACCTCATGAGCCGCCCCGATAAAAGTCAGCTTCATACCCGATCCCCCACCTTCTCTTTTTTATTTTATGCCGGCACTCCGATGCGTTCTGTTCCGCTTTCCGCCTGCGCGTCCATGCGTTTCCTTCCGCCGCGCCTTTCCGCGCATCCATGCGTTTCCCTTCCGCTTATGCCTTTCTGCGCGTCCACGCGTTTCCTTCCGCCGCGCCTTTCTGCGCGTCCACGCGTTTCCTTCCGCCGCGCCTTTCTGCGCGTCCACGCGTTTCCTTCCGCAGCGCCTACGCGCCAACGCACTCCGAAACCGCTCCCAATGCCAGCATTTCATCCGTCATAAACAGATAGGGACAATTCCGAAATCCGCAGAACAGCAGATCGACCAGTCCGAACTGCTCCTTTACCGCCTTGCAGAAAATGTCCATATCCGCCTCATCATAAATATTTCCGTGAAAAAAGAACACATGAACGCGGTATTCGCGTTCCAAATCCGCCTTTAAGCGCATACCCGCGTCCTTGTCAATGTCGATAAACGATATTGTGCGACATTGTTTGGCGTAATCCCGCGCATATGCAGCGCCGACGCCTTTTGCTGCGCCAAGCAGCATTCCATTCTTTTTGGTACCTAACGATTTCTTCTTGAATATTCCTTTCACAAAACCTCCTTCGGCGTTTGCAAAACGCAATGATTCGGAACCGCTCTTTTGTCATATTCCTGTCGTCCGATAAATCCGATTACTAAACGGGTAGGTATAACGCGCCGACTTCAGATACGCGTCCACCGACATGTAATACCGTTCTCCCCATGAATACACCTCCAGCATCGTCTCCTGCGATACCGTCACGACTGCCGCTGCCGTAATGAAATGCGCCGCGACATGCTCTTTTACCGCTTTCCTCTCCCCGTCTCTGACCTGATAGAACGTGACGCCGCGCCGATTTTTGTAAAAAAACGGGGTAGAACCTAAAATCAAGATAACCGGACAATCCGCTGCAAGCTGTTCCTGCATGATCGTAAGCAGCCGCTCTTTTGCTCTTTTTCCCGAAAAAAAGAAACTGACGCCGCGAAGACGTTCCCCGGCGCGGCAGCGCCAAAGCAGCAGATTCACAAATCCCGCGTACAGCCATGCGGAAATGCCAAATCCGGGAACCACACGCAAAAAGCGCCGTTCCAGCCTGCGCACGAAATCCAGATAGGCGTCCTTGTCCTTTGGCGTATCTGCGATACCGCGGTAAATACAATAGTCCGCCGCCGCGATCACGCCGCAGCCGTAACGCCGCAGTCTGCCGTCCTGCGAAAAGAAGTTCTTTTTTTCAAACCATTGCTGGCTGCCTGCTTCATAGCTATGCGGAAGCGCCGCCGTTTTATTCATAACACGACCTCAATTCGTCCGCGCACGCGATCAATCCTTTCAGCAGTTTGGGATTAAAGATGCCGCATTCCCCGTTTAAGATCATTTCGACCGCCTTCTCGTGGGAATAGGGCGGCTTGTAGACACGCGGACTGACAAGCGCGTCATATACGTCCACCAGACTGACGATCTGACCCCAGATCGGAATCTCGTCGCCGACTAAATGGTCGGGATACCCCCTGCCGTCATATCGCTCGTGATGATAACGGCAGATTTCCCTGCAATAACGGGAAAATTCATCATCCTGCCCTACCTCGATCGAGTTGAGAATATCATATCCTCTCGTCGTATGGGACTTCATGACCTCAAACTCCTCCGCGGTCAGCCTGCCCGGTTTATTTAAGATCGCATCCGGAATGGAAATCTTTCCGACGTCATGCATGGACGCCGCCATCGTGATCTTTTCTATTTTTTCGGGCGTCAGGTCATACTCCGGCTCCGCCCCCGCAAGATACGTCGCCACGATCTTGGTGAGCTGCTTTGTACGCATGATATGTTCTCCGGAATCACTGTCCCTAAATTCTACGAGCGCGCCGAGCGAATCAATGATCTTTTCACTGAATTTCTGATATTTGATCTGCTCGTCATACTTGTGCTGGAGAAGCTCCTGCTGCTTTAGCTCATCCACACATTTTGCCAGACAGATGAGCCTGCTTTCGTTATGCTGCGCGCGGCGGATCAGGATCGTATACCAGTGATACTCCGGTCCCAGACCGTCCCTCACGCGGACGTCAAAATACACTTCCTTGCGCCCTTTTGAAAACGCTGATTTCGACATTAAGTACAGCCATTTCGCGCGGAAATTATCCAGATCCTCCGGATAAATGCGCGTGCGCTCATAGGCTGCGACCATACGCGACAAGGTTCGCACCATCGGTTTCTTTTGGATCTGCTCGTCTCCTAAGCGGACGACCTGACAGGTATCCTTTTCCAGATCCACGACATACAGTCTTTGGAAGGAGTCCTGGAACATAAAGCCCATCTGTTCCAAAAGCTCCTCGTTCGTGTTTTCCAGACTCTTCTCGCGCGAAATATCCTCAATGATACCTACAATATAGATGTGACCGTCCGAATCACTCACATCCTTACATTTTATGCGGTTCCACCGGTATTCTCCGGTATCGGCATCCCGCATCCTGATCTCAACCGCCTCGCGGTTGCCGTCCTCAAATACGGTGCGCAGCCTTTCCACATCCTCCGCGTACACCTCTCCCCGCTTTGCCATCTCCCCGCAGCACTTCTCAATCCGGTGCTGCCACGGGCTGTCGTGTTCCCCCTTTGCCGGATAGTGCATGGTAAGCACGTCGCTCCGGCTGTCATACTCAAAACGGATATTGCCGGTCGCTCCCATCGCAAGATCGGCGCGTACCTGCTCCTCCATCAAATGAATCTGTGTATTTTTTAACTCTGTGATGTCCATACGGATGCCGAGATAGACCGGCTTGCCGTCCCGCTCTTCCAATTTTACGCCGCTCATCTGCACCCAGCGGACGCGCCCGCTTTCTCCCATGCGGATCCGGTAGATCACGTCAAACGGCTCCCCTGTTTTTGCCTTTTCCAAAATGACGCGGCACACTTCCGGCCGGTCCTCCGGGATCACATGGGCGCTGTAGCCGCCCCGGTAATCTTCCCTCGTCTTTTCCGCCAGCTTGCAGAATTCCTCGTTCACATGGACGATCGGCAGATCGCCCTCCGCGATAAACTGCACGACGCCGCCCGGAATCGCCGCATATGCCGCATCCAGCGTCATTTTCAGCTTATGCTGCAGATTCATGCGGAAATCAATGTTCCGCATCAGACCTACGCAGGAAACGCGCGCCCGATCCGCCGTATAAACCCGCACAAAGCGAAGCGCGATCCAGTGATAGACGCCGTCCGGCGCGCACATCTGGAATTCCAGATGCAGCTCGTCTCCGTCCTTTCTGAGATGCTCCAGCAGATAGCACTGGTTCACCTTCTCCACAAATTCATCCCGATTGTCGGGATGAATCCTATCATACAGCGTTTCCATCGCCTTGGTAAAATTACCGTGGTCACCCTTGTGAAACGCCATCTTTTCATCCGACGCCAACACCATATGCGCATTGCCGGTCAGGTTGACGGCTGTCACGACAGGATACACGGCGGAAAGCGCATCTCCCATGATCTTGGACAGCTCGGACTGAAATTTCTCCGCCTCATCCAGATAGATCAGCGTGAAATACACGACATATGCAGGCGTCTCCTCCCAGTCAAACTCGTCAAACCACACGTCGGTCATCCCGCCGAAATCGGGCAGATACAACCGGTAGCGCTCGTCCGTCTCCTCCCCGTTCTCATGCCGCCGGAGCGCCCTGAGAATCCGCATTCCGTTACTGTCATCCTTGAAAACAGGCCCGATACTCTCCCCCGTTTCCGCTATCGGATACGCGCGCCGAAATGTCTTATTCATATATAAAATGTCATGTTCCGCCCGCGACAATACGACAATGCCGACATTGGACATATGCTCTAACATTTCTCTAAACCGCTCCATGCCATTCCTCCCGTTTCCATGGCGTCCCCGTCTTATCCGCGCATTTGTCTGCTCCCTGACGCCCGCTGCTTACCCCGTTTCCTGCCGCCTTCGCCTGTTGTTCCCGCCTGTTTCTCACATCCCCGTTTTGTTCTTTTCCGGGTTTTGCGTTTTCTCTGCCGCACAGGTAAATAAATTTAAGCTTATTATAGCATATTTTTTGTTTTCATCATAGGCGTTCCTGCAAAAAATCCGAAAAAGTAATTGACAAGTTCAAACACATCATGTATATTGTTAGTTGTCCGTACGAATTACGGTATGCGCGAGTGGCTCAGTTGGTGGAGCGCGACCTTGCCAAGGTCGAGGCCGCGGGTTCGAGTCCCGTCTCGCGCTCTTTGTTATTTACAGCCGCCGATTTTCGGCGGCTGTTTTTCATCAATCGGATTTTCTATTTGCAGGCTTTTCGGAATTGGAGCCATGCTAAAGCCGACTTATCATTGTATTTGCAAAACAGAATTCTGAGAGGTTTATAGTGGAACGATATGAATTGAATGATTGTGATAAAAAGCTGATAGAAATTGCTCTGGAAGTATTAAAAGAGAATTTCGATGACGGTATTTACAACCATACGGTTGGGTGTGCCGTTCTGTGCAAGAATGGCAACATCTATAAAGGCGTAAACTGTGATGGAATCCACGGTTCCTGTGCGGAGTATATCACAATAGGGATTGCCGTATCGGCAGGTGAAAGGGACTTTGATACAATTGTCGCAGCTCACGATAAACACTTAAATTATGTGATTCCACCTTGTGGAAATTGCAGACAGATGCTATATGAATATTGCCCTGATATAAAAGTAATCGTGAATGATGAAAACGGAAACCTGATTAAAGTGAAAGCAAAAGATTTGCTGCCATTTGCTCTGCCGCTTTGACCGAATGGAAATCGCCAAAGCGGCAGTTTCATTTTGAACTTATCGGAATTTTCGTGATCTGTGAAGAATCTGCTCGCAGATTCCAAAAGAACTGCCAACGGCAGTTCTTTGAAAGACTTTCGCGCAAGCGGAAGTCTTTTTTATTCCCCCTGCGGCAGGAGGCTGTCGCCGCCGCCCACGCCGTTTTCCGCCTCCGGATTCTCTGCGTCGGCTTCACCGCCCTCCGGACTCTCCGCGCCGTCCGCTCCGCCTTCCGGTTCTCCGTCCGCTCCCGCGCCGCCCGTCACATCGGTGATCGTCATGCCCGCGCACTTCACACGGTAAATACGCATCAAGGATTCCTCGATCCGCTCGATCGAAATTTCTCCGTTGTTGACCGCATCCAGCACGCCCTGATACGCCTCTTTGAAATTGTCCGGCTTTAAGATCATGTCGCAGCCCGCGTTGATCGCGTCAACCGCCGCCTGCGCAGATGTATAATAAGTCGTAACAGCGCCCATGTCCATTGCATCCGTGATGATGATGCCCTCGTAGCCAAGCTGCATACGCAGAATCCTTGTCACAATGTCCGAACTCATGGACGCCGGCGTATAATCCCAAGTGATCCCCGGCACGGAAATATGACTTACCATGACAAAATCCGGATTCGCTTCCAATGCCATCCGGAACGGAACGACCTCCGTTTCCATCAGATTATTTTCCGTCATTTCATTCGTGGCACGCCCGTCATGAGAATCGGCATCCGCGCTCCCATGTCCCGGAAAATGCTTTACGCACGCGCTGATCCCGTTATCCTGCAGCCCCATGACCGCCTGCGAGACAAGCATGGCGACCGTATCTGCGTCCGTACCGAACGAACGCTCCGCGAACATGCTGTTTTCCCCGTCATAAATATCCGCGACCGGCGCAAAGTCCACATTAAATCCATATTTCGTCAGATACTGCCCGATCCCGGAGTAGGCGATATACACTTCTCCGCCGTCCCCCGCGGCGCCAAGCTCCCGCGCACTGCCGACATTATCAACTTCGCTTAACGCATCCGCCACCCTTGAGACGCTCCCGCCTTCTTCGTCCACTCCCAAAAAGAGCGGATATTTGCTCATTTCCAGCGTTCCCGCAAGCATTTCCGTGATCTGATCCGCACTCTGGATATTGGAGCCGAAATAAATAATTCCCCCGACGGCATACCGTCCCAACGCCTCCTGCGTCTTTGCTCCCGCTCTCACCGCCTGCGACACATTTTCCATCATGGATTCCGGTGTTACAAAAAATAATCCCGCGACCTTCTCCTCGGTCGTCATCTGATCGATATAATATCTCGCCACTTCATCGACAGGATTCACCTCCGGTTCCGGTTCCGGCTCCGGCGTGACCGTAGGGGAATTAACTGCGATCACCTCCTGCGGCGTTACATCCTCCTCCACCGGTTCAGCCGGCTGTCTGGAGTCGATAAAGCGAATCAGCTGTTTCCCGACAAAAAACGCGCCGCAGGCAAGTCCCGCAACGATCAGCAGCAGCACAATATAAGCAATGATCTGATTGCGTATCCTGCGTTTCCTTCTGACCACGCGTTTCGCGGAACGCTCCTCCGAGTAATCTCCGCCCGCATCGGCATCATCCTCATAGCCTTTCTCCGCGCTTCCGTCTGCACCGTCCTCATAGCCTTCCTCCGCGCTTTCGTCTGCGCCGTCCTCATCAAACTCCTCCGCGCTTCCGTCTGCGCCGTCCTCATCAAACTCCTCCGCGCTTCCGTCTGCGCCGTCCTCATAACCTTCCTCCGCGCTTCCGTCTGCGCCGTCCTCATAGCCTTCCTCCGCGCTTTCATCGGCGCCGTCCTCATAGCCTTCCTCCGCGTAAGCGTCATCCTCATACAGTTCTTCCGATCCGCCGTCTGCGTCCCCTTCATCCTCTATCTCATCAAATTCCTCTTCCGCTTCTTCGTACTGCTCGTCCTCATACAGATCCATATTTTTTTTCTTGAACATATCCGTACCTCGCATCATAAATGTTGTATCCCAATGTGACATTTCTTTTTTTACTATACATGATTTTGTGCTATATTTCTACCTATTTGTAAAAAAAGCAACATAAAATATTTCCAGCCGTATTCTTTCTTCGTTTCGCGGCGTACGGTTATTCCTGTTTTCGGACATACAGAAGGGAGTATAAACGATTCGTCTATACTCCCCTCTACTCTTCGTACTCCACTTGGGTGTACCTCCATTGTTTTTTTCGTATCCGTTCCACTATTCTCTTTGTACGCGCTGTACCGTAACCGCTGTTGCTTCTGTTACCTCATTCAGTGTACTTGTCTACGATGTGCTACTCATTTCTCTCAATACCATAATGTTGTTTGGGTGGCTGTACCTTCCTTTCATTAGGATATCTATGTAAATGTGTAACTTGTAAGTATAATATAATACAGGCCCGTCCTTTTGTCAACACATTTTTGAAATTTTTTTCAAATTTTTTGTTGATTCTTTTTTATTGTCGTTATTTTATGTTCAATTTGCTTTTTTAGGCACAATTATCAGTTATTTTCTGACAACTCCGTTTCCAAATCTGTTTCCAAATCAAGTTCAGAATCCGCTGCTACGCGGATCTCCGTAAACAGCTCTGCAAGCCGTTCGTCAGGATAATGACGATCCAAAAACTGTCCCAATGCCGTGACTGCCACTTTTCCCTCCCTGCGAAGGCGCTGGCGTACACATGCCGCGATCGAGATCAGACAATCCGCAAGAAACAGAACAAACAACCCGCCTACGATGAACGGTCCCCGCCGCTGTGAGAACGATTCCACCACGCGACTCAAAACCGGATAGATCAGACGCACAGCCGCTGCCGCCGCGATCCCCCAGTAAACGGCAAACTCCAGACAGATCCGTCCGTGAAGCTGAAATTTCTTTTTGCTGTAGTCCCACGACTTTGTCCCCAGTATTTTTTCCTGCAAATAGCCGCAGGCATATTCAAAAGCGCTTCCCAGACAGGCTCCCAAGGCAAAAAGAAACGGCAGACTTTTTCTGCGCATCGGATAAAACAAATACAGAAACCCCGCCAGCGCCACACCGTAAATCGGACTGAACGGTCCGTAGATCACGCCTTTTCGCGACATCCACTTCCCGCGCAGATGCCGGTACCAGCACATTTCCACAAGACAGCCGATCAGGCTCCCTGCAAGTACGAGCCACATCAGTTTATAAGGACACATGCCGCCTGCAAACGCGCCCGGCTGATCCTCATACCGCAACACATGTTCTCCCATCCTGTGCAATAACAGAAGCATGACTCTCCCTCCTCTTCTCCGCCAAACCATTCCATCACAAAACCACACAGCGTAACTTTCAGATCAGAGAAAAAATAAAGATCGCCGCCCCCAGAACGACAAGCACAACGCCCGTCGCCCGGTTCAATGTTTTGGGCGCCGCCTTGTTCGCGAACCGCGCTGCGATCTGCGCCCATAGCAGCGTAAAAAGCACACAGAGCACAAGCGTCAGCACATCGGGCGCGCCTCCGATCGCGAAATGGGAAACCGCCCCCGTCAGCGCCGTAAAGCTCATGATGAACACGCTTGTCCCAACCGCCGTCTTTAACTCATATCCCAAAACAGACGTCAGCACAAGGAGCATCATCATGCCTCCCCCTGCGCCGACAAAACCGCAGATAAATCCGATCAGCATTCCGCACACGACCGACTGGATCAGACGCTTTTTAGCGGAAACCGCCTGCATGGACTCCTTCGTCGTCATGACCGGCTTCACAATAAATTTTACGCCGAGCAGAAATGTCATACATACAGAAAAGCTGCCCATCGTCTGAGCCGGTACAAAACTGGAAACATAGCTGCCCACCATCGTGAACAGCAATACGGTTCCCATCATCACGAGTCCGTTCTTCACGTCCAGATTTTTATTTTTTCCATAAGTATACGCCGAAGCCGCGCTGGCGAGCACGTCGGACGCGAGCGCGATCCCCACCGCCATATAGGGTTCCATGCCGAGAAACGTGATGAGCATGGGCGAGATCACAGCCGCGGCGCTCATACCGGCAAATCCTGTTCCGAGTCCCGCTCCCATTCCCGCAAAAAATGTCACGAGCACGGTTATCAGTATTTCCATCATAAAAAAATCTCCTCCGAATTAGACTATTCTAGTTCCGGAGGAGATAAAAAGCAATTAAGTTTTTGTGAAATATTTATGCAATTCGTATAAATCGTATCCATCGCACGGATTCATCGAGCGCCGCATTCAAAGCGTTTACTCGTTTCGAATCGGGGCGCCGCATTCAAAGCGTTTACTCGTTTTGAATCGGGGCGCCGCATTCAAACGGTTTACTCGTTCCGGATCGCGGCAAGCGGACTTAAACGCATTGCCCTTAGGGACGGGAAGAATCCCGCGATCGTACCCACTACGACCGCAAAACCGATGCCAAGCAGAATCAGCCATGGCGGGATATAGGACATTTCTCCCTGCATTCCCATAAATCCACTCTCGGATTTCATGGCAAGCTGATTGAGCACCGCAGAGGCGCCATAGCTGATACCGACGCCGAAGATGCCGCCGATAAAGCCGATAAACGCCGCTTCTAACAGGAACATGCCCTGAATATTGTGCATGTTGCAGCCGAGCACTTTCATAACGCCGATCTCCTTGGTCCGCTCGTAAATGGACATCATCATGGTGTTGGCGATTCCGATCGCCGCCACGAACAGAGAGACCGCGCCGATACCGCCTAAGACTGCCTGCACCATCTCGTACTGCTTTTGCGAATATTCCACCCACTCCATGTTGCTGTTCGTCTGATAGCCCATGTCGGTGATCTGCTGCTGCACTTCCGTCACATGCTCCGTGCCGTCCACATTGACCACAATATGATTATAATAGAAATCTTTATAAGGCTTTCCTGCCCGCGTCGTCGGCTGTCCGGGGATCGCTTTATTTTTGAACACCTGCTTGAGCTTTGCGATCAGTTGGTCAATATCACAATACGCCGCATAATTATAGCGCTGGTATTCCTCCGACTCTGCGCGCTCCACACCGACCGCCGGAATAATGTACTTTTTGGGCTTTGCCACCGAAGAATTCCACTGAGACTCGTAAAACGCGTCCGTATCAAAGGTAATGAAGATATTCCCGTTCATAAAGTCAAGATCTTCAAACTGGCTCGGATCCTCCCAGTAATACGTATAATTCTTGGCAATATAAAAATTACTGATCACATTATTTCCGTAAAAAAACGTCAGCTCCGTATCATCCTGCGACGGCAGCCTGCCCTGCTCCGGCTCCATTCCCTGCGCTTCCAACGCTTCCAGCGTCATTCCCTGTATCTGCACCCAGCCGCGGTATTTACCCGACTGCCCGAGCGCCTGCGTCTCCAGAATTGGGGACACATAAGAGACATGATCGATCGCCTCAAACAGTTCCACGGTCGCATCACTCAGATAATTCTCCGTCGGATCGTTAGAACTTGACGAGTCAGAAGAATAATAGCCGCCATAGGAGTACACATCGATCGTCGTCATGCTCCCGTAAGACTCCATCTGCTCCATTGTCGCCTTGTCAAGACCGAGTCCGATGGAAATCATGACGACAATGGATGCCGTTCCGATCACAACGCCGAGGATCGTTAAGAATGTCCGGATTTTTCTTTTCCATAAATTGCCGGCGCTCATGCGCAGCATATCCATAAAACGCATAGTATCCGCCCTTCCTCAAGCTTAGAGTATCTCGTCCGTGCTCGAATCCTCAATTTCCTTTAACATTTTCTTCTTCTTTTTCTTCTTTACTACAATGATCACGACGATGATGATCACAACGACTGCCACTGCAGCGCCGATGCCGATATAAAGCCATAAGTTGCTCTTTTTGTCAAGCTCGGCATCCCCCATCGTGTCCATATCCATGCCCGGATCCCACATGCCCGGATCGTCATACACCATCTCATAAATGAACAGGTCGATCGCCTTCTCTACCGTCGTTACATTTCCGCTCTCATCCTCATAGGATATGTACGCGGTTACGGTTCCTTCGTTGGGCGCAATCGCCGTTACCATCGTATCGACGCTGCCCGTTCCGCCCGACTCCAGCTTACCGACAAACACATCGCCGCCGCTCACATAGGTCTGGTCAAACTTTACCTGCACATTATACAGCGTCGTCTTGCCGGTATTGTAAATGCTGAACATGATGTTGGATTCCTCGCCCGTTCCGCAGGACCCCGGCCATACGTCTACGGAGCTGACGTCATATTTGGATTCCTGATAGATCGGGATGGAAACATTTGCCGTCTGTGTGTACGGATTTGCCTTGTCATCCTCGTAATTCATATTGACATTCAGCACATACGGCTTCTGCGCAAGATCCGCGCGCGCCGTCATTTCGATCGCAAGATCTAAGTTGCCGCCCGGCGAGATCGCATTCTGGAAGATCGTGCTGGAACCCGATGTAGGCAGGAACGGTGCGACGCCCGCAACGGAATTTCCCTGTCCGTCCGTGCTCGCCGCTGCCTCTAAGTCAAACAGGATATTGGAAACCGTCGTCGTTGCAGAGGTATTCTGCACATGCAGCGTCAGCGTAAACGTATCGCCCGCAAATACCTGCGCAGGATTTGTCTCAAAACCGGTCACGATGATTCGCGGCGTCGAAGTTTTCCCGCCTTCCACATCACGGTCCGCCTCCGGCGATCCCTGTACATAAACGTAGGTAACGAGTTCCGCCGTTTCCACCTTATTATTGCGCTCGTACCTGACGTTAAACTTCATTTCATAATAACCGGTCACAACATCGTCACGCGTCTGGAATATCCAGCTGACTTCCTGTCTGTGGTCATAGAGCGTCTCTGTATTTTCATTTCCTGCAAGAGAAAGAATGATGCGGCTGTAATCCGTCTGCTCGATCTCGAACGGCCATACCTTGGAATCCACGGAAACCTGCGGCGTTACAACAACCTCGCTCAAATACTCCTCACAGTAATTGATGACCGGCAGCACGACCTGACAAGATTTGCCGTACACTGCCGTCGGCACTTCCCAGTTATCATAAAGACCGATGTATTCGCTCGCTGAAGCGCGCGGAATCTCTTCCATACCGTACTTTGCCGCAAACTGTTCCATCTGTCCCGTGATCTGGCTGACATAGCTCATGCGCTCCGCCGAGTCCATGCCGGGATTGGAATCAAGGAATTTTTTGGCATCATTGCAGATCGAATTCAGCTTCGTTACATTCTCTACTGTAAAAATATAGATCGTTTTTAAGTTTGTGCAGTAATTATCGAGCTTCGCCTTGGAGTAAGGGATCGTGTATTCAAACACGTCTTCCTCCGGTGTCGGTTCCGGCGTTACATAGATGATCGTCGGCTCCGGTGACGGCGTGTTGTTCAGCGGCGAAATACCATATGATGTATCTGGCGGTTCTGACGGCGATGGAGTTGGCGGCTGTGATGACGAATCAGTCGTTCCTCCGCCATCGCCGGATTTTCCCTCTCCTGGATCATCGGTTTGGTTTGTTCCTTCATTTTCATTACTTCCACCGCCACTGTCGTCGTTACTGTCCTCGTCCTCATCATTGTCCGCCAAGACACTGCCTAAGCCGCCGTTCATTCCATAGGCTCCCGACAGATCCGCAAGCAGCATTGCCGCGATCGTCCCCGTCAGCATGATCAGGTTTCTTACTTTTCTTCTCATGACTCTCCCTCTTTCCGTTTCTCGTCTTTCTAAACGTTTTCTATTTCTAAAGTTCCGATTTCTAATCGTCTTACCGTTATCGCTCTTTACCCCGTTCTGCTGTCGGTCTGCTGCGGCATATTCGCCGCCGCTTCGTTGTCAGCCTGCTGCAGCCCTCCCTGCATCGGCGTACTCTCTGACGCTCCACTGACTGCCTGCTGCGGCTCGCTCTGCATCGGCATACTCTCCGACGCTCCGCTGACAGCCTGCTGCGACCCGCTCTGCATCGACATACTCTCCGACGTTCCACCGGCTGCCTGCCGTAACTCGCTCTGCATCGGCGTACTCTCCGACGCTCCGCTGTCAGCCTGCTGCGGCTCAGTCACGCCCGACATTTCCCCGCCGTTCGCCAGAATGCCCTGCGGATTGTGATTTTCCTCGACTTTGACGATCTTCCCGTCCATGATATGTATGATCCGGTCCGCAAATCCCGCCAGATAATTGTCATGCGTTACCATGACCAACGTCTGATGCCGCTTTCTGACAATCTTCTGCATCAATTCCATAACTTCGCGCGACGTTTTGGAATCTAAGTTTCCCGTCGGCTCATCCGCAAAAATGATCTCCGGCTGCATCACGAGCGCTCTCGCCACGCCGACGCGCTGCTGCTGTCCGCCGGACATCTGCGTCGGTCTGTGCTTCATATATTTTTGCAGCCCGACCAGTCTCAGCGCCTTCTCTGCTTTTTTCCGTCTGAGAGAACGGCTCATTCCCTGAAAGTTCAACGGAAGCGCCACGTTCTCGATCGCGTTCATCGTTCCCATCAGATTAAACGACTGGAAAATAAATCCGATATGTTCCCGTCTGAATTTGACGAGCTGGTTTTCTCTTTTTTTCTCTATATGCTCCCCTGCAATGATGATCTCGCCCTTCGTAGGCTTCTCCAATCCCGCGAGCATATTGAGCAGGGTTGACTTGCCGGAACCGGAAGCGCCCACAATGGAGCAGAACTCCCCTTTTCTGATCTCAAAATCAACGCCGTTTAACGCCCGCACCGTCTCTTCACCGACGTGGTAGAGCTTATAGAGCCCTTTTACTTTGATCGCAGCTTCTTCTGCCATATCCATCCCCTTGGCTTTCTTTTTCCGCTAAGCATTCCGGCGTTACGGACAGCTCCCGTCCGCACCGTTCCGGTTCTCTCATAGCGCATCTATGCATTAGACATTTCAAATGAGCAAAAAGTTGATATTTTCAGTTGAACTTAAAAATTTTCCTGCATACATTATAACCCGTCTTGGAGATCGCACGTCCGATCCTGCCCGGCAGATTCATGGAGATTCCCAAAATCCCGTTTCGCAGGTTGCGGTAAATATAGCGGTCCTTTGACTTCATATACTCCCACAGTTCTTTTTCCTGTTCAAGCGATTCCTCCGTGTCCAGCTTGATCAGCATGATCGAGGACACCGTGGTAATGATCGCCAGATAATTGAACATATAATTCGCCAGCTTCTTATTGAGACTCTTCGGATTTTTCTCCGCAAAAAAGTCGATCATCAGCTTATTGACACGGATCTGCTGATCGATCCTGCTCATCATGACCGATTCGTGCACGGACTGATCGTCCCTTCCGATAAAATAGCGGTAAAAATTCACATCCAGATAATACATGTTCTTCACCCACGGAAGCGGCTGGAACACAAAAAGATTATCCACATAAAATGTGTGTTCCGGCAGCTTTAAGCCGCAGTCGCGCAGAAGTTTCGTGCGAAAAATGACCGAATGCATCAGAATATACTGCCCCTTATTAAAATGGTGCACGTCCTTCCATGTAAACATCGTATCCGTCGGGAGTGCATGGCGGTACGCCATCACTTTATGCCGCTTTTCACCGACCTTTTCGTACACAAAATTGCTGACGAGCATATCCAGCACGTTTTCGCCGCCGATCAGCCTGCGCAGCGTATCCAAAATCAGACGATATGCGCTCTCCTTTACCCAGTCGTCCGAATCCACGACTTTAAAAAAGATACCTGCCGCCTGCTCTATCCCTGTATTGACCGCCGAGCCGTGTCCGCCGTTTTCCTTGTTGATCAGACGCACAATGGTCGGGTACTGTTTTTCGTATTCCTCTCCGATTTTCTGTGTATCGTCCGTGGAGCCGTCATTGACGATCAAAATTTCCACGTCCTCGCCGCCGGTCAGCAGCGAATCGATGCACTTTCTCATATATTCCTGCGAATTGTAGCACGGTACCGTAAATGTGATCAGCTTCATTTCTGTTACCCTCTGTCTGTTAAAAAGTTTTATAAAACGCGCGTCCCTTCGCACTAGGTAAAGCGCTCGTTTCCCAGCCGGATATGCAAATATCTCGTATAAGCACAAAAAGCCGCAGGCATGGGATATTTTTCTTCCGTCTCCCCTGCCTTGGCAAACAATAGCTGCGTATCGGGCGCTTTTTCGAGTTCGTCAACCCGGATCGCATAGCCCGCCATATGCCATTCCTTATGCGTAAAAATATGCCTGCTCCGCTCAAGCTCCCGCACATGGATCGGCGCATAGCCCATCTTTTTTACAATGCGGATCACTTCCTCCGTGGTCCGTATGCCTTTCACCCACGGAAATTCATACATTCCCGCAAGCAGTCCTTTCTCCGGACGCTTACGGATCGCCGTCTGATCTTCATCCTGCAGGATCAGGATCGTGTACTCCTCAACGGTTCTTTCCTTTTTCGGCTTTTTGACCGGATATGCCGCCTCCGTCCCGCTCCCGTGCGCCCTGCACAGTTTCTCCCACGGGCACTCCCCGCAGTGCGGCGCGCCGTTTGGCACACAGACCGTTGCGCCAAGCTCCATGAGCGCCTGATTAAACGCGCCCGCCCGATTTGCAGGAATCACCTCCAAAAGCTGCTGCTCCATCTCCTTTTTGGCGGATGCAGACAACACATCTTTCTCATAGCGGCACGCCCGCGCGATCACGCGCAGCACATTGCCGTCCACTGCCGGATAGGGCAGTCCGAATGCGATCGAAGCGATCGCTCCCGCCGTATAACTGCCGATTCCGGGCAGTGCAAGAAGCTGCTCATAGGATGCCGGCATTTCTCCGCCATACTGCTCCATGATGATGACTGCCGCCCTCTTTAGATTGCGCGCCCGGTTATAATAACCCAGCCCCTCCCAGAGCTTCAACAATTCATCCTCTTCGACCGCGGATAAACTCTGTATATCCGGCAGGCGCTCCATAAAGCGCTCATAGTACGGTCTTACCGCCTCTACGCGTGTCTGCTGGAGCATGATCTCCGATACCCACACCCGGTAGGGCGTCGGGTGCTCCCTCCACGGCAATACCCTTGCATGTTTATCATACCATTCCAGCAAAGGCTGTACAAGGTCTTTCAATGCATTTTTCATGTTCATTCCTCTACAAAAGGACGCTCAGGCGGAATTTCTGTACGGCACGCGCGCCGTCGGTACGACCGCCGCCGCCTGCTGCGTATGCGTCTGTTGATCGTCAAAGAATATCTGTGCGCCGAATGCTTTCAACACATCTTTTTTGGCGATCCCGCCCAAAAAGAACGCCTCGTCGATCCGCACATTCCAGGCGCGCAGCGTCCGTATCACCCGCTCATGTGCGGGCGCGCTTCTCGATGTGACGAGCGCCGTCCTGATGGGCGCGCTCTCCGGCGGAAATTCTCTCTGCAAATCCGACAGCGCTTTCAAAAATCGTGCGAACGGTCCTTCTCCCATTGGATTAGACGCATTGGCAAGCTCATTTTGTTCGAATGCGCGCAGACCTTTTTCCTGGAAAATGCGCTCCGACGCATCGGAAAAAAGTACGGCGTCCCCGTCAAACGCGATCCGGATACAGTCCGGCAGTCTGCTGTCCTCATAAGTATGCACACCGTCCGCGCATACGATTCCTGCCGCAATCCCCGAATCGATCGCTTTCTGCACATCATTTTCATCCGCAGAAAGAAACAGATCGGTCTCAAACGCCTCCAGATACGGCGCAAGCGACGCCCCGCCCGCCAGTACCGCCCTCGTAATGTTCAATCCATATTCATGGATTGAATGAAACACACGCAGGGAAGTATCCGCACTGTTGCGCGACATGATAATGACTTCCACGCGGTTCTCAAAACCGGGCAGATGATTGACATTAAGCAGCGCCCGTATGAGACTGAATCCCGGTCCCGGTTTCAGTATATCATGTTCATGCTCCAATTGGTACTTGCAAAACGCGGCGACACCCTCCCGCTCAAACAACGCATCCTCAAAGCTCAGGTCAAAAAGCGCTCTTGTCGAAACGCCGATCACAAGCCTCCCGTTTAATTCATACGCCATAATCGTCAACTCCTCTCTGATCCAAACAGTTACAGGTATGAAAAAACATTCACTTGATACCGCATCCGCAACTCGTACAGCCGCGTGTGTCCGGCGCCGCGCAGCGACCTGCGCCCTCCGCTCACCTCAGCCGGCTGCACTCATATCTTTGAAACGTCATCAGACAATTTTGGATCTGGCGGTAACGCTCCTCTAAATCCCCCGCGCCAACCTCAATATCGAGCGATACCGCGATCGTATTAAGCATTTCCTGCGTCACTTTGTCGCGGATCGACGAAAAGATCTTCAGCTTCTGCTCATAGGTATCAGCGTCAAGAAAAGCCATCACATTCTCATCAACTTTTCCGTCCGCATCCGCATCTGCCTCTACATCTGCGTCTGTATCCGTATCCACAGCCGTAACCGCATCGCCAGCCGCAACCGCATCCACAGCCGTAACTGCATCGGCATCTACATCTGTATCCACCTCTGCATCTGTATCCGCGTCCATATCTGTATCCGCCGGCGCCTGAACCGCACCGGACTGTACCGCCGCTTCGGTCCGGCAGACCGATACTTCGTCCGGCAGTACCGCCGCTTCCGCTTCCCCGCCGGATACCAGTTCGAAACGGTATCTCTGCGCTGCCGCCGGATATTTTGCATGATCGACCTCGCTCATAAACATGGAGAGCGGCCTCACATAAATATCGAACGGCGGATACAACGCCTGATACACAACCTGCTCGGTCGCATCCTCCGAGCTCTTGGCGATCGCAAGTATCTGATAACAATTTCCCTTAAAATGCCGGTATCTTTCGTATGCTTTCGGAATATGGCGCATGATGGATTCTCCTTTTCATGAATTTGGGATGAAAGCTGCACGATCCCATAAAAGTCTGCGTCCGCAAACTCTTTTTTATCCTAATCATACTCCATTCATACCTGATTGTCATGTCCTAATTATCGTGTTCTGACCGTCACAACCTATCGTTATGCTCTGACCGCCGCCTTAAAAACTCAATCGCACGCAGACTGTGCTCTTTTCATCCGGAAAGCCGAGTACCGCCAGTCCTTCCCGCAGCGCCTCAAGCTCCGTTCCCTCCAGCCGGGCAAGCCCGGCATGATGCACTTCCAGTCTGTATTCCCGCACGCCGTCCGGCTGCGTGATCTTCGTCAGGTTCATACCGCTGTTATACAGCCCGTAATCCGTAAGCAGCCCGTGTACCTCTTCGCAGTAGATTTTTTCCAACTCATCATACGCCGCCTCGTCATAACCGCTCCCGTACGCCGCATTTCCCTGTACATGCAGCGTCACGCAAAACAGACCGATCAATAATAACAGCAATAAAATGAACAGATCGGCTCCGCGCCCTTCTCTCCTCCGCGCGCTCCGCCGCCGGAGCGCTGCCCTTCCGCTCCTCTGCCGCTCTTCCTCCTTGGAATAAAGCTCCATTCTCCTGACCATTCGCATCAACCTCCTCGCAAAATCAAACGTTTTCCGCTGTCTGCATTCCTCCCGCCGGCTTTTGTACCCGGCTTTTGTGCACAGTATAGCGTCTTACAAGGGTGATAAAACGGACTTTATTCTTTTTTGTTCCGATTTTTGATTTTTTTGTCATAAAAGCGCGACAGGGATTGACATATTGAACGACGTTCAATATACTGGAAAAGAAAGGAATGCGGCATGTCAGCCTCATTGTTCAAAAAAATCGGTAAGGGAGAGCGCTATGGCACAGGGCAAAGCGGTAAAAGAACATATTATTTCGGTGACTACCGATCTGATCCTGCAATATGACGGGGATATTGACCGCATCACCGCACGCATGATCGCCGGACAGGCGGACATCGCTTTAGGACTGATCAATTATCATTTCGGCAGCAAGGAAAATCTGATCACGGAATGCGTCCAGCGCATTATCGGGAAGGTTGTTTCTTCTTTTCAGATGACGCAGACGTTTGAGACGGACAAAGAGCGGCTGACTGCATGGGCGGTCTCCGTGTTTGACTTTCTTTTTGAACACTCCGCAATGGCTCACATTTCCATTTTGGCGGATCTGCAAAACTATACGACGCGCAGCAATTCCGTACTCACACAGCGCGGCTTCCTTTTTGCGCTGAAAAACGATGTTGCGGACGAGGACCGGGCGATTCTGGCGTTTATGCTGCTCTCCGCCATGCAGACAGCTTTTCTCGGAAACGAAACGGCGGCGCTGCTGCTCGGCTACGATTTTAACAGGAAAGAGGACCGCGCCGCCTATATCACGAAGCTCGTGAACGTTCTTTTTGACGGGGCCGGGCCGCTGTAGGTATCCATTGACAGGAGGACAAAATCATGTCAGAAAACCGACACATTTTCATCCGTCCTTATCGGGACGCCGATTTCGCGCGCATCTGTGAGATTCATGATCCCGCCCGAAAAAACGAGCTTGCATTAGCCGGCTTAGAAGACGCGTTTCTGCCGCTGTCTGTTGCCGCCGGGCGGGAGGGATTGTTCGATTATCAGATATTGATTGCAGAATATGACGGTATTGCCGCCGGTTTCGCAGCATTTTCACCGGATGAGATTGCATGGCTGTATGTCGATACGGCGTATTGCCGCCGCGGAATCGGAAAGGCGCTCTTAAATCATGCACTGCAATGCCGCGCAAAATCTATCAGGTCCGTTGATGCAGAAACGCTTGAGAACTGCGCCGATGTAAGAATCGAGGTTCTCTCAGGCAATCTTCCGGCAATCGCGCTGTATTCTTCTTTCGGTTTTAAGATCATGGAAACCTTATCGGGACAGATGCCCGGAAATGAACAATTTCACGTTACCGTCCATGTCATGGGACGGTCTGACAAAAAAGAAAGCAGGAAAAACACATGAAAAGATCACGAATCCTTACATCCACCCTGATTTGTCTGCTGATTTTTGCAGGCTGCGGTAAAGCGCCGTCAGAACCTGCGTCCGCTCCGGATCAAGCGTCTGCCTCTGCGGACTCAGATTTTTCTGACGATACATCTGTCCTCGACGGTACGCCCGACTCTGATGGCTCATCCCTCACAGATTCCGACGGTACGCCGGATTCTAATGACGCACCGGATTCCGACAGCGGCGCGGCGGCTTCCGACGATACACCGGATTCCGACAGCGCTTCTCCCGCGGAACTTGCACAGCAGGCTTATTCCGCCCTACTCGCCGGTGATCTCGCACTGCTCGATGAGGAAGAACGATCCGAATGGGGTTTGGACGGCTGGGCAGACTGGCTAAAATCCGAAAGTCTGTCCTATGAATACACGTATTTGGATCTGGACGGAGACGGTGTGGACGAGCTGCTTTTTCAGATGAAAAACGATCCGTTCGGTCACAACGCCGTATTTCATTATGCGGATGGCAGAATTTTTTGCTGGGAGAATGATATGATAGAAATGACCAGCGGTCATTACCCTCTGTCGGACGGTACCATGGTGTCGGAGTATTATTACAGCGGCTCCACTTCTTATACAATATTCCGCTATTTTTCTGACGGAGAACAAGAAGTCCTTTCTTCTCTGTTTGCACGCGAAGAACCGTTGTCGGAAGAATCGAATCTCCCCTGCCCCTATTATGAAATAGACGGCGCGGAAGTCGATGAAGCCGCTTTTTATGCCCAATTGGAAGAAACCGTCACAAAGATGCTGCTGCCGCGGTCAGCCTGGACAAAACTGGTTCCGTAGTCTTTGTTTTATTCTTCGCTTTCCCCGCCGCGAAATGTGACAAGGCGCAGATCGACCGTCAATGCCGGGCGCACGCCGAATCCCTCCAGCCCCGCGCTTTGCAGTCTGACAACATTCTGCGTATAGCCGTTGTCCACAAGATAACAAAGACTCGATGCCGCTGTGTCCGGCTCGCGGAGCCACCAGCTAAGGCACTCGACGCCATAAGTGTTATAATCCAGCATGTACCACTCGCTTTGGTCCTGCTCGACCGCCGCCTCCGTAGGCGACACAAATTTACTCATGTCCGCTTCGTCAAACCACGCAAGCTCGTCCAAAGATAAAAGCCACACTCTGTCGTGCGTCGTCACGGTATCCACTTCCGAAAGCGCATTCCCTTTTGTCACGAGCTCTGTCTCCACAATCGCATCGCGTTCCTCCTGCGTAAACCCGCACAGAAATCCCGCCTCGTTCTGATACCCGTTTTTCTTTTCCGACATTGCGGATGCCGTCGGCGCCTGGCCGGTATAAGTGACAACCTCTTTATCGGCATTCAGCCATGTCCTGATATTCGACGCGCTCCAGTCACTGTTGCCGCGCACCCGCGCCTGAAGCGCCATATTGGTATCGGCCTCGGATTCGCGCGACCAGTAATTCGTATCCCCTTCATAATTATAGCGCCCGCTCTCCGCCGCATCATACGCTTTCATTGTGATGATGTGGGACGTAATCAAAACTGCCTGATTTCCATCCTCCGAAATCCGCAGCACACGCCATTCAATATCCTCATCCAAATAGCTTCCGAACAGCACTCTCTCTCCCAACTGAACCGCGGCTGGCTCTGCGGTACTCTCCTCCGCGGCATCCTCTTCCGCGACGCCCTCCACTGCGGCGGTTTCTTCTGCGGTGGTCTCCTCTGTGCTGCTCTCTTCAAACGCAGGTTTTCTCATGGCAAAAAAAGCAATTGCCGCCGCAAGCAGCACAACGATCGCCGCCGCTGCCAAAATTCCCGCTTTCTTTTCCAGAGTTTTTCCGCGCTTTGGCGCTATTTCATTGCCTGTTGGAACTGCGCCTGCGACGCTCTTCTCTATATTTTCCGTATTCTCTTTTTCCGCCAGATCGTGTACAAACGCCACAATATCCGCATAATCCTCCTGAGGTTTCGAGCTGACCCACTGATGTGTCATCAAAAAATATTCCATGGATTTGGAAAGCGCCACATCTTCGATCTTATACACCAGGATCGGCGTGCCGCCGCTGACCGCATGTTCCACTTCCCGAAGCACATGGGGAGAACTGTTCGCATTCTGCGACATCAGTAAAACAACCGCCGCCGACTCGTCAATGCCATTGATGATCTCCTCCGCATATTCCTTTCCAGGACGAATATCCCTCGGCGCAATAAAACACTTCGTGCCATTTTTCTCAAGCTGCTCGCAAATCTGATTCGCGATGTCCGCATCCTTGGAGGAATGGGATAAAAAAATCTGCATCTTTATAACCTGCCTTTATATTTGTATAAACTTCTACCATATTTTTTAATCAGTCCACCGATACTGCAACAATATAACAGTAGCACAATGCCCGCGCCCGGCGCAAGCCTTTTTATGCTCCGCTGCCCGTAAAGCAAATTTATTCTATCATATCCGGACTATCGTTTATTCCGCTTCATACCACGAATAATTCTCTTCAATATAGGCATTCCAGTCGCGCACCAGTTCCTCGTAAGTCTTGCCCCACTCCGCATGGTACGACTTATCCGAACCGACATACCGGATCACCGCCTGCTCACCGTAACAGTCCACAAGATAAGCGACAAAAGAAGCCCCGCTCTGATAGTTCGCATTCGGATCGTCCCATCCGCACACATAGGTCATGAAATCTCCAAAATCACGGTAATCGATCCTTATATCGATCGGGCGTCCGATATGTTCAATATATTCGTTCCGGCATAATTCGATTTCCCGGAAATCGTCTCCCTCCACTGGATGATTATAATCATCATTCCAAAAATCGTAAGCATATTCATTATACAGGCAGTCATAATTTCTGGCAAATCCCTCGCACGCCCAGAGCTGATCCGGGTCGTCACGTCCGTCCATAAGCGCATGAATATACTCATGCATCAGGGAAACCACACTTTTTAAGTAGATCGTATGCTTTTCCGTCTGGTAAAAGGACGCATCCGACATGTCTGTGCCATTGGAAAAGAAAACCGTAAGATCATTTTCATAACTGTCAAAACCAAACAACTCCCGATACTGCCCCATCTGACGGACGTTGCACTCAAAAAACGCTTTCACTTCACCGTAATCTTCGTGCAGAAAATGTTCCGATACTTTAGGATTTGTCTCCCAATTACGGTCCTGCCAGCCTTTTTCTATATAAAAAGAAGCATATTCACATGCCGCCGCATAATCAAACGCCACACCGCCGTATTGATAACGGATTTCCGTTAAGCTGCATTCCACGCCGTTTTCTGCATAGAACGCCTCCAGCGCTTCCTTCGCGCGCCCGATTCCCTCCGCGGTTCCCGAATCGGACAACAGGTTTAAGAACTCCTGCTCCGTATGCGTCAAGAGGTACGCATCGACAAAACAGCAGGCATTTTTCTTTGCCGCCTCCACATCTTCCGGCGTGGCAAACCGCTCATCAAAACACAGCAGGTTTAAGTCGTACAGCTCCGGGCTGCTCATCCGCTGAAAAATGCTCCCGTCTCTGTCCGCAGGGGCAGCTTCTCCGCCGCCGATCCCTGCTTCTCCGCTGCCGATTCCCGCTTCTTCGCTGCCGATCCCCGCTTCTCTGCACAGATGATCCGCATATCCGTACGCCATTCCATAATTTCCCCACCCGCCATACGCCGTAAGCAGGCACGCCGCAAGGAAGTCTGCAAAATCTTCCGATCGCAGTGAAATATACAGCCGATGCTCCAACACGGAAACACCGTCATAGCTTTCCGGCGTGAGCACCACGATCTCTATCTTTGGCAGAACGCCGTCCATACAGCCAAACGCTCTCTCCGCCGCCGCGATACACGCCTGCCGCTCCTGCTCGCTGATCGCGGTTTCAAAATAATAAACCGCATGAGCGGTCTCCGTCTTTTTCACATCCTTACGGAACGTAAACTCTCCAAACAGCGGTTCCCTGTAGCGGATAATGTCTGTTTCGTATTCATAGTCCGGCGGCGCTGCAGCTTCTTCCTGATTTTCATATGTTTCCTGTTCTCCGCCGGCTCCCGTCCGCGTCTCTGATTCTTTATTTTCATCCGTGCCGCAGGACGCAAGTGCCAGCAATATAACAATCAGTGCAAAGAATAACACGCGTTTTCTCATTCCTCTTTTGCCCTCTTTTGCCCTCTTATTTCCCTTATATTTCAAATATCATAGCATAATCCCCCGCATCCCACAAGATTTTCCATGCTTGACCCACCCTTTACTTTCCCCTTTTTCCGCGTTACGAAATTTCCTATCAGAAAGCGAGCGGGAAGTGATTCTTGAGCTTATCGCGCAAACAGAGGGTGAAAGCACAGCCTTCACCCTCTTACTTGTTTTCAAGTCATCCGCGTTCCGCAGACTTATTTCCAAACGCCGGATTTCTTATTATTTCTTTTTCTTTTTTACGACTGCAAATACAACGCCGCCGATCACTACCACTACCGCTGCGACAATACCTGCGATCACCCCGCCGTTTACGGAGCTTTCCTTTGCTTCCGGCTCCGGCGCCGCTGTCTCTGCTGCGTCCGCTGTCTCTTCCGGCGTCGGTGTCGCTTCAGCCGCTTCGGGCTCTGTCACGATCTCCTCCGCGTCGCCTGTCTTGACAAGCACCATCGCGGAGATCGGAGATACCGTAACTTCACTGCCTGTTACCGTCTCAATCGCCTCAGTTCCCGCCTTCTCGCCGTTGATGTATACGTCCCATGTACCGCCCGGCAGCGTTACGGTCGTCTCGGCATTGTTCGCATTAAAGATCACGAACAGACCGTCGGACTCTTCGCCGTTTGCACCGCCCGCGATACTGAACGCTACCACATTCGCGTCCAGACCGTCCATTGCGGTAATATTGCTCTGCACATCCTCCGCATTGCTCATGCGGAGCGCCGCGTGCTCCTTACGGAACGCGATCAACCCCTTATAATACTGGAATGTGTTCCAATACGCCTCTTCATCCAGCGTATCCCATTTCAGGCTGTTGACCGAATCCGGAGAGGCATAGCTGTTCTCGTTGAAGCTGCCGTCCTCGTTTACTTTGGAACGCAGCATTTCCTCGCCCGCCTGCATAAACGGAACGCCCTGCGAAGTAAGACAGATCGCTGCCGCCAGATTATTCATGCGCACCTGTTCCTCGAATGTCGTACCCCTCGCGGAAGTCGCAATTCTATCCATCAGTGCCAGATTATCATGGCAGGAAGCATAGTTGATGCTCTGGGACGGGCTCGGACACCAGGACGGCATTCCCATAAAGCAGGACTCAATCAGACTTTCCCTGTCCCTTGCGCCGGAAATAAAGCCGACCTCGTCATTGTTAAACACGTTTCCTCTCAGACCGTCCCGGATCGTATCGCTGAAGAACGCAAACTCCGGCGTCTGATCCGCGTTGACCTGCGTTGTGAGCGTATAACCTTCTTTTGTCAGCGTCGTGGACATCGTCCATCCCTCGCCGTAAAAAATGACGTTCGGATGATCCTTATGTACTTCCGCGATCACTTCATTGATCGTCTCCGTGTCGATCAGACCAACCAAGTCGAAACGGAAACCGTCGATATGATACTCGTCCGCCCAATAGCATACGGAATCCACAATATACTTCTTTACCATGCTGCGCTCGGACGCCGTATCGTTGCCGCAGCCGGAACCGTTGGAATAGTTCCCGTCCGCGTCAATTCTGGAAAAATATCCCGGTACGATCTGGTTAAAGCAGAAATTGCCGGCATTGTATACATGATTGTATACCACATCCATGACAACGCTGATTCCGTTATCATGAAGCGCCTTTACCATCTCCTTCATCTCTTTGACTCTGACTTCGCCGTTATAGGGATCGGTCGAGTAGGAACCTTCCGGCACATTGTAATTGACCGGATCGTAACCCCAGTTAAACTGCGGGGTATCCAGTTTCGTCTCATCCACGGAACCGTAATCGTAGACCGGAAGCAGATGAAGATGCGTGATGCCCAGATCCTTAATGTGATCGAGTCCCGTCGGGATGCCAGACGCGGTCGTCGTTCCCGTTTCTGTCAATCCTAAGTATTTTCCCGTATTGGTGATGCCCGAAGAAGCATCCGAAGACAAATCTCTTACATGAAGCTCGTACAATACCACGTCATTGATCGTAAGATCGGCATGGGGATCCGTGTCCGCATCCCAGCCGTCCGGATTCGTGGACGCAAGATCAATTACCATGGCGCGGTTCCCGTTTACGCCCGTCGTGCGCGCATACGGATCGCATGCCTCATTTTCGTTTCCGCCAACCGTTACGGTATAGGTATAATACGTTCCGTTCAGATCGCCTTCTTTTTCTGCAACCCACGTTCCGTTCACATCCTCAGTCATCGGAATCTGCTCGATCAGGTCATCCTCTCCCGCCGTTCCGGATTCATACAGATTGACCGCCACCGCGGAAGCCGTCGGCGCCCATACGCGGAACGTTGTTTTTTCCGCGGTCCAGACTGCGCCCAGATCGTCTCCCTCATATGTATATTCGTCTTCAAATTCCGCCGTTGAAAAAATATCCGGCATATTGATCTTGTAATCGCTTCCGTCATAGCTGATCTGATAGCTTCCCGCCAGATCGAGCGGCTCGGAAAGCGTGATGACATATTCCTTCTCCGCCGGTGATGTCACATCTGCAACGGGAACTTCCCCGTCTGACCCTGTTACTTTGAATGCACTCACGAGATCCCCCTCAATTGTTCCGGTCATTGTAACAAAGATGGTCTCAGCGCCGTCATAGCCCGCGCTGATCAGCTTAATGCCGGTCACACTGTCCTCACCGAGTTCCATTGTGTAGCCCTCCACGCCGGATTCTACATATACATGAACCGTTCCGGATACAACTTCGCCCAGCTCAATGAACTGATCCATGTCAATATCCTTCGTCCAATCCTCCGTGCGGACAATGAATCCGACCGAGGTAACACCCGGTGTGATGATCTTGGTCGCGACCATCTCGCCGTCCTCTTCCACGAACTCATAACCGGCGCCATCGGAACCGGAATCCCACATCCACACGTCCCATCCGTCATAATTGCCATCCTCACGATGGTAGTGCAGTTTCAAGGTCAGGTCTTCGGCGGCTGCCGCAGGCATTACATCGACAAATGCCGTGAGTACCGTCATCAGAAACATGACCAGTGCCATAGAAAACGTTTTCAGCCTCTTGTTCATACAAACCTCCTTATCTTTCCACACTGTAAGATTGTCAGGCCATTGTGAGACACGATGCCCAACCGTTCTTGTCTATCCATACGGTAATGCATCCGGCACTTTTTGTCAATATCTTTTTCGAAAATATTCGAAAATATACGTTTTGCACAAATTTGCGCTCTAATTTTCTACGTTGTAAACATGAGGTATCGAACAAGCAGATGGGAAATGCTTCGCATTTCCCGTCTGCTTGTTCTGTTTCTCTGTCTCCGCTTTCTTTGCAGTTCCTGCCTTTTTCTAATCCCTGCCTATTTCCGGCTCCTGCTCTATTGCAGAATCTCTCGCCGACCAGCTTATCTTATTGCAGGATTTCGCCGACCAGTTTATTGACAAGTCCGCCGTCCGCGCGCCCTTTTACCTTTGGCATCAGCTCTTTCATGACTTTTCCTTTATCCTTTGCAGAAGGATTCTCGATGCCAAGCGCCGTAACAGTCTCTGTGATGATGGCGCGAAGCTGCTCCTCGCTCATCTCTTCAGGCGCAAACTCGCTCAACACTGCGATGCGTGCTTCGCACTGCGCCTTAATATCCGTCCTGTCCGCCGGAGCAAGCTCCATCGTTTCTTTTGTCTGCTTTAACTCCTTCTTGACGACCTCAAATTCCTCCGCCTCGGTCAGATCCTCGCGCTTGTCAATGGCTTTATTTTTCAGTGCGGACAACAGCATAGATAAGGATTCCTTGCGCTCCTTATCATGGTTTTTCATTGCCGTTACCATCGCAGCCCTGACGTTGTCTATCATACTCATTGTGTCTGCCTTCTTTCCTGCCGTGTCTGCGGCATTCTGCCTGTTGTTCCGCTGCATATTCCGCCACATCTGCGGCACACGGACTTCACCCGTTTCTCTGCGGTGCCTGCGGCATCCTTACTTCATCAGCTTTGTCACGAGGGATTCTTCCTCCATCTGGTCGCGGAGCATCATGTTCCGATACTCCTCCAGTACCTCGTCTTTCTTCTTATCGGAAATTGCCTGCGGCATATCCAGATCTTCAATCCTGCTTGTCGCGCCGCTTAAATTCTCGGAAGCGTTCATGTTATAGTTGTAGGCGCCTTCTAACGCATTCGCGCTTGCGCCCATGCCGCTCCTCATACTGCTGATCTGGTTGATCGCCTTGTCCACACGGCTCATGTCAAAATTGCCGGTCACGTTATAGTTTTCCAGACCAAGCGCCTTGAGCGTCGCATTCGCCGTATTGACATCCGGCCCCGTTCCGTTCGGGTTTGTCGCCATGTTAAGCCCGTTCTCGCCGTTTAACAGATTCTTGGTATTATAAGTCGTATTGCTCACAATATCCGTGATTCCCTGTAAATAGCCGTCGATCTCCTTCTGGATCGCACCCTTATCCGAAGCCGAGAGCAGCCCGCTCGACGCTTTCACGCTCGCACTCTTAATGGACTGCAAATAGCTGTGAATACCGGAAAGCGCACCGTCACCGATCTTCGTCAGATTGATGCCCTCCTTGGCATTCTGCGCTCCCACCTTCATGCCGTTATCCTGTTCCTTGAGATTCTGCACCTGCGTTAAACCCGCCGCATCATCCGCCGCGCCGTTGATCCGCTTGCCGCTTGCGATCGTTCCGTAATTCACATTGGTATATCCCGTTACTCCATCCACTCTCATGGTAATCACCCTGCCTTTCCCCTTAAATCTCTGTATCGAACATCATACCCTTCATCGTATGCAGATGCTCGATCATTTTTTGAATCTCTTCGCTCGGAATCTCTTTTACGACTTCCTGATCATCCGCGTCCGTGATCGTGATCGTGTAACGCTCAATATCGTCGTTATATCCGAAACGCACATTATGGCGCAAAGAACGAAGCCGCTCCTCGGCGTTTTCCATCGCTTTCTCCGCCATGACCTTCTCATAATAGCTTTCCTGCTCCGAGGGTTCCTTCTTTTCTGCCTGCTGTCCGCTGACCTGCTGTCCGCCCTGTGCGGGAAGTCTGTTCGCACGCTCCGCTCCCCGTGATCTTACAATCCCTGCTCCGCTTGCGCCGTTCTCCGCATCCGCCTGCCTGCTGCCCGCCACCATGCCTGTCTGTCCGCTCTGCGCATCTGTCTGTACTGCAACACGAACAGTATCCGCAGCTCTGACGGCGCCGGTCGTATCCGTACCTGCTGCATCCGGTACGCTTGGCGTCATATTCTGCGGTGCCGTGGTCTGTGCCGGCGCTTTCGGCGCCGTTTTTACCTCCGCCTTTGGCGCATGCTGCGGCGCCGGGCTCGATACCTGGGGCGTCTCTATGCGGACGGGCTTTACGCCACCCGCGGTCACATCAGTTATCCCCATATCCATCCCTGTCCTTTCACTGATTGACTTGCCGAAATCCGTTTCCTGCTCATATTTAATTTCATTATATTCCCATTCTGCAAAAAAAACAAGAGATTGGTTGGGCGTTTTGTGCTGCTATTTTCCCGTGGAACACCACAAACGGCTCCAATGCGCATTCTGTCTGCATAAGCAATGTCCTTTTCTATTCCGATCTCTCCTATGCAAGCCGCTCTTTGAAGTACGCGATCGTTCTTTCCAAGCCTTCCTCCAGCGCGATCGTCGGCGCCCAGTCCAGTTCTTTTTTCGCGAGCTCGATCACCGGCTTCCGCTGCTTCGGATCGTCCTGCGGCAGCGGCTGGAACACCAGCTTCGACTTCGAACCGGTCATGCGGATCACCAGATTGGCAAGCTCCAGCATCGTAAATTCGCCCGGATTGCCCAGATTCACCGGTCCGGTAAAACCGTCCCTGCTGTTCATCATGCGGATCATTCCCTCCACCAGATCGTCCACGTAGCAGAAGCTTCTCGTCTGGGAACCGTCCCCGTAAATCGTGATGTCCTCGCCTTTTAACGCCTGCACGATAAAGTTTGACACGACTCTGCCGTCATTGACCGCCATGCGCGGTCCGTACGTATTAAAAATGCGGATGACCTTAATATCCACGCCGTGCTGTCTGTGATAGTCAAAAAACAACGTTTCCGCCATGCGCTTTCCCTCGTCATAGCAGGAACGCGTACCGATCGGATTCACACAGCCGCGGTAGTCCTCCGGCTGCGGGTGGATCTCCGGATCGCCGTACACTTCGCTCGTACTCGCCTGTAACACCCGCGCGTGACAGCGCTTTGCCAGACCCAGGCTGTGCAGGGCTCCCATCACGCTTGTCTTGCCCGTCTTGATCGGATCGTACTGGTAATGGATCGGGCTCGCCGGGCAGGCAAGATTATAAATCTGGTCCACCTCCACATAATATGGCTCGATGATGTCATGACGCATAAACTCAAAATAGGGATTGTCCATTAAATGACGGATGTTATCTTTTCTTCCCGTGAACAGATTATCCACGCAGACCACGTCATTTCCCTGCTCTAAGAGTCTCTCGCACAGATGGGAACCGATAAATCCGGCTCCTCCCGTCACAACGATTCTTTTTTTATCCATTTCCTATTTGTCTCCCTTCTTCTATGCCTTTTTTGCGCTATACTTGATGATCAGGATTTCCACGCTCATCACGTCGTTCATTCTGCCGGTTTTCACTTCTTCTTCATAGGAAACGCATTCCTCCAGCGCCGTGCGCAGCTCCGCCGCCGTAAAACCCGCCGCCTGCGCCACATATTTGCCCGCGATAAAAGGCGGCAGCCCCACTTTTGCGCCGATCTGCCTATTGTCCGCTCCCTTGCGCTTCAATTCCTTGACCTGCAGCAGCAGATTGAACTGCCTCGCAATCAAAAACAGGATCCGCATCGGCGGCTCTTTTAACGTTAAAAGATCATAATACAGATCCAGCGCTTTTTTCTGCTTCCGTTCCGCAATCGCGCCGATCATGTCAAAAATCCGGCTCGTCACCCGCGTGGTGCAGACCGCTTCCACGTCCTCATCCGTAATCACGTCCCGCCCCATCGTGTAGCACACGAGTTTCTCCAGTTCCCGCGCGATATTTTCCATATCCGTTCCGGTCTTTTCCATAAAAAGAAGAAGCGTCTGCCTTGTGATGCTGCGGTTTTCTTTTTTGAGCAGGGACAGAATCCATTTCGTCAGCGTCTCCTCGTCCTGCGGCGCAAATTCGACTGCGCGCCCTTTTTCTTTTGCCGCCTTATACAGCTTGCTGCGCTTATCGACCTCCTGCTCGGTAAAGATCATGACCGTGCTCTCCGGCATACCCGGCAGATAACCCGCAAGCTCCTCGCCGTTTTTTTTGAACAGACCGCTGCCGTTGATGACGATCACCCGATGCGCGGCAAAAAACGGCATGGTCTCCGCAAGGTCAATGACCTCCCTGACAGGGACGTCCGCATTTTCATAGATGTTGACGTTAACGGTATCGCCCTCCGGGAGCAGCGCGTCTAACAGCTTGCGGCGGTACTGGTTTTTCAGATAGGCTTCTTCACCGAACAACAGATATACCGATTTGAAGTTTTGAGTCTTAATATCCTCTAAGATCGTGCGCATGCTGATACTCCCCGTCAGTGATTTTGCGGCGGTACTGCCTGTTTTTTTAACACCCGAATCCTTATAGGAATTTTCTTAGTCTATAAAGAACTGCCGTTGGCAGTTCTTGAAAAGCGTTTCGGGAAAGCGGATTTCTTTTTTGTTCATCCGCTCCTTGTCAGGCATCCGCTTACTGCAATCATCATAATCGGAAACTATGGTTTTGTCAAACGCGGCTTCCCGCGCGGCTGCGCGCTTTAAGGGAACGACGTTATATCGGCGGCCTCGTTTGCCGCGCCGGGTTTTGATGTGATTTTATTTTTGAATCATGTCTGCCAAAACATTTCCAGTAAGCCGCCCGCCTGCTTCTCATCCAATCCGGCTTCTGTGATCAGCAGTTTTCCGGCGGCTTCCCTGTCCATGCCCTGCTGTTGGTAGTTTGCAAGCAGGAGGCGGTATCCGGTGCGCCCAATCTGCAGGGCTTCGTCCAGCTTTTGTTCGGCTTTGTCTGCACGCTGTTCGGCTTCCTCTGCCCTCTGTCTCTGTTCCGCTGTGTTGCGCCGCTCTAATTGGATGTCCATTTTCTCCATGTTCTCCCATAGGTATCCCATATTGCCGCCCCTCACTTCCTTGATGTAACCGCCCGTCTCTTCCTCCGTCATATTTAAGCGGTTGCACAGACTCCTTACCGCCGATATGATGATCTCCGCCACGTCTACCGGCGCCCGCTGCATGACGTCGTTGAGCCGCTCCGTCTGTATCCCTCTCAGCTCCTCGAAATCTTTCGCCTGCTGAATCTTATTCAACAGCATCAGCAGGGAGATCTCGTCCTCTTTTGACAGCAGTTCTTCATTACTATAGTCCTGGGTCCTCACCAGCCGGTAGGTGAAATCCGGTATGTACGCACGGAACAGGTCGCTGCACAGAATCCTCTCCCTCAGGCTCCTTGTGGCTGTCCATTCTCCCGCTCCCTCGTAGTAAACGATCGGATAGATCGGCGGGTAGCGGAAGTCTTTCCGGCTGTGGACCAGTGCCTGGGTTTCCCTCTCCCACGCCGCTTCCTGCTCTTTTGCCTCGTTCTCCCATATGCAGACCATGTATTTCAGTATCTGCATGGTCACATCATGGTCCACATAGCTTTTGTGGTCGATGAGCGAGAGGATGTAGATGTCGCGGGCTTCTCCGTCTTCCTGCTCCCTGATGTGTACTTTTTTGACGGTATCTGCCTGTAATTCCACTTCCCGGAACAGGTGGTAGCGCTCCGAGACGTCCTCGATGTCTTCGGGTTGTACGTTGGCAAGCATCGGCAGTCCGGAGTAGTCCCTCAGGAACTGGGCGCAGAGTGTGGGGTTGCCGAAGATGCGTTTACTGCTGACGTCCGCCTCCTGATATTTCGGCGTTTCCTGCTGTTTTGATCCTGTCCGTCTTTCGGGCGCAGCCTGTCCTTGTTTTCTCTGTTTTTCCATGGTTTCCTCCTGTCCGTACAGGAGAAAACCTGTCTGTTCTGC
>JAMPHA010000001.1:327132-394576 GCA_023663615.1 Clostridium sp.
GTTACATCAAGGAAGTGAGGGGCGGCAATATGGGATACCTATGGGAGAACATGGAAAAGATGGACATCCAGTTAGAGCGGCGTAACACTGCAGAACAGAGACAGCGCGCCGACGAAGCCGAGGAAGACGCCGCCTTACAGAGACAACGCGCCGACAAAGCCGAACAACGCGCCGACAAAGCCGAACGGCGGGAGCGCACCGCATACCGCCTCCTGCTCGCAACCTACCAACAGCAGGGAATGGACAGGGAAGCCGTGAGGAAGCGGTTGATCACAGAAGCCGGATTAGACACCCGTGAAGCCGATGATCTGCTGGAAACATATTGGAAATCATAAGCCGGGAGCATATACCAGACATCCAGATCACAAATTCTTACTCTTCATAATCGAACAAGATCCAGGTGCTAAGAACCCTGCAATGAAATCTGCTAAGTGACGTTTACAAGCAGAGATTTTGACACTTGGAACCAAACAAACATTCGAAAAACAAAAAAGAAGCCCGTGCGGTCGGATTTTATGACGCAATCGTAATTGTCATTTTTAATAAATGTGGGCAACAAAATTTGTGAATTTATACAATTTTTCTATAGAAACGATAAAAATTTTGAAAAATATTGGCATATTTGTGTAAAGGTGTTATAATAAAAAGCACGAACAGGTTGCGTGGATTGGCACTATTTATTAGAATGCGCAGAGCGTGATGATTCCATCATCAGTGGACCCGGATGGGTGGAATATTCAAAGCGGTTTAATCAGTCCGTAAGTAGGGACGGGCTGCTTAAATAAAATGGGGGGAAACTCCTGAAACCAATCAAAAAAGGAGAGAGAAGAATATGGAAAAGAAGAGAATGAATGACAAGGGCTTTTCACTTGTCGAGCTGATTATCGTTATTGCCATCATGGCAATCCTTGTCGGTGTATTGGCGCCGCAGTACTTGAAGTTCGTAGAGCGTTCCAGAAAGTCCGCGGACAGAGATACCGTAGATCAGATCATCAGAACGGTACAGCTTGACTATGCAGATCCGGAGAGCAACAGAAGTGCAAACGGTGCAAAGATAACGATTACCAGCACTGGAGCAACCGTTAGTGAGAATGGTAGTGCTACAAAATTGGGGGAAATATTGACAGGCTTTGGTCTTAATGTGAGCGATATAAAGATGAAGTCTTCGAAATGGAAGGATGGTCCGTCGGGAGCAGCAGGGAGTGTTACATCAATCGTGATTTCATTTGCGGATTCCGGCGAGAGCATTACGGCAACGGTGACTGCTAATGGCGGAACAAACGCTGTCGTAGATGATGCTGGTAATACGATCACGGGTAAGACGACTACAACTCCTACCCCGTAATATAGCGCAGAGTTTATGGAAGGCGGATTGAGGCACATTACATATCTGCCGCCGCTCTACCGGAAAGCAGACACTCTCCCAGCGGATCACATCGTGAAATTCCGCGGGAGAGTGCCTGTTCACGGTAGAGGAAGAGCTGCAAAACATGTCACGGTTAAGAAGAGGCAAGCGTAACCCTACGCGCGAACCTGTCGGAATCTGTGAATCGCGGGAATAACGAATGTCGATGGCGGAACGTGGAACACAGACACTGAACACAGAACGTGGAACGCAGAACGCGAAACGCGGAACATAGAATGTGAAACACAGAACGTGAAATGTGGAACACAGAATGTGAAACGTGCAACACAGAACGCGGAACCCTTGTGGAAAGAAGCGCCGCCGTGGACAGACACAAAACGTAACATGCAACACAAATTATTTGCAAACAGAAGGCAGAAAAGAAAGTAGAAAAACCTATGACAACACCGACCATCATGCTTGGCGTCGTGATCTTTTTATACGGAATCGTGATCGGCAGCTTTTGCAACGTCTGCATCTATCGCATTCCGTCAAAAGAGAATATCGTAAAGATACGCTCGCATTGTATGGGCTGCGGCTATCAGCTCAAGTGGTATGATCTGATTCCGATTGTAAGTTTTGCCGCGTTGGGTGGAAAATGCCGCAAATGCAAACAGAAGCTATCCGTCCAGTATCCTCTGATTGAGGCTCTGAACGGAGTCTTGTATGTAGTGGTCTTTTATGTGAACGGAGTGAATGTAGATTCGATCATCTACTGTCTCCTGACCTCGGCGCTTTTGGTGCTGAGCATAATCGATTTTAGGACCTATGAGATTCCCTTTGGAATCAATCTTTTTATACTGGCACTGGGGCTGATTCACCTTGTACTCCATCTTGGTGACTGGCTGGACTGGGGAATCGGCTTCCTTGCTGTCAGTGCATTCCTCTACATACTTTATCTGCTTTCGAAAGGACGGGCGATCGGCGGCGGCGACATCAAACTGATGGCAGTCTGCGGACTGCTGCTTGGGTGGAAAAAGATTCTGCTTGGATTTCTGCTGGGGTGTGTGCTGGGTTCTGTCATCCACATTACGCGCATGAAAGTGTCAAAGGCGGATCATGTGCTGGCGATGGGACCGTATCTTGCGGCGGGTGTTTGGATCGCTCTTTTGTGGGGGGATCGTCTGATCGCGTGGTATCTGAGGCTCTACTCATAAGGCGCCATGATAATAAAAGACAATACACGTGAAACAGCAAATAACAACATAGAGAAAACGTAAGCGACTACATGGCTGTTCCACTGTGGTTTTTTTGCGTATCATCGAAAAAATTGCCCGGAGCGCAAACATGCATGTGCAAAACGGCAAAACACAGAACACATACAGACATATAGATCATGCGTGTGCAGAGCTGCGGATTGCAGATGCCTGCAGTCCATAGCTTTGTATACGACATAAAAATTCCGTTGAAAGGGGAAACATACAGATGGCAAAGGTGCTAAGCATGGAGGTCGGTTATTCGCTGATCAAGATCATCGAGACCGATTTCAGAGCAAAAAGTCCCAGAATTTACCGATGCGTGAATCTTCAGACGCCGGACGGGATATTGAACGACGGCGAGTTGACGGTGACGGATGATCTGGTGGCGCTCATCAATGACGCGCTCATGGCGAACAAGATGAAGACAAAGCAGGTTGTTTTTACGGTCGCGTCGTCGAAGATCGCAAGCCGTGAAGTCATCCTGCCGAATGTGAAGGAAAATAAGGTAGCGACGGTCGTTCGCGCGAATGCATCCGATTATTTTCCGGTGGACATCAGCCGTTATGAGATTGCTTACACACAGCTTGGCGTGATCGGCGATACAAAAGAGACGATGCAGCGCAAGGTGATGGTATTCGCGGCGCCGCAGGCGCTTTTGGAGGGGTACCAGACGCTGGCGCAGCGGTGCGGGCTGACGCTCGCCGCCATGGATTACAGCGGAAACAGTATTCTTCAGGTCATCAAAAAAGAATGCGAAGAAGGCATTCAGATGGTGATCAAGGTCGATGAGCGTTCCACCATTATTACGATCATGGAGGAGGGACAGCTTGTTTTACAGAGAAGCATCCCCTACGGCGTGGATGAGGCGGTAGACGCGCTCATCAAAACGCGGGCATACGGAGACCTGGATTATAAGCAGACGCTGGAACTGCTGATCAGAAAAACCTGCGTCAACCGCACGCTGCGGGCGAAGGTTGATATTGCGGATGCGGAGGAGAATGAGGGCGAGCTGGACGAGGGCGAACAGTTTGCGCTGGCAAGGCAGCAGACGACTGCCGCGCTTGAGCCGCTGATCAGCGGGATCGCGCGCGTCGTTGATTTTTACCATTCCCGCAATTACGGCAAGCAGATCGACAAGACCTATCTGACCGGGTTGGGCGGAGATTTCAGCGGACTCAGCAAGCTTCTGACAAATGAACTCGGCACGCGTGTCGTGGTGTTGACAAAGGCGGAGGGCTTTAACCTCGCGAAGGCATTCCGGGAGACCGGATTCGGCGGATATATCGCCTGCCTCGGCGCGGCGGTAGCGCCGCTCGGTTTCATGCCGTCCAAGGATGCGGAAAAGAAAGAAAAAGGCGGCATTGCCCTGACGCCGCTGCTGGCGGTATCCGTTTTGATCCTCTGTCTGATTATTTCCATCGCATGGTTTGTGGTTGCTTACCTGCCCTACCGGCAGGCAGCTTCGGATAATGCGGTTTACCGTTCGGAGGTGCAGTTGCTGGCACAGCAGTATGTGCCGGATTACATGGAATATACGGCGACGAAGCAGGCGTATGAGTATATGTTTGCGGCGTTCGGGCAGACACAGCTTGAGACGCAGTATGTCGTGGAATTCATAGAAGAAATGGAACGGAAAATGCCTCATGCATTCTATATCAGCACGCTGCATGTCAATGCGACCGGCTTTTCGATGAATGCGACCGTAGCGACAAAAGAGGAGGCGGCGGCGTGTATCGAACAGCTCCGGACCTTCGCAAGCATTGCGGCGTTGAGCGTCAACGGCATTTATGACGGCAGACAGGTCTTGGTCGTGGATGTGGATGGCGACGGAGTACTTGAAATGGTGAGCGGCGGCGAGGTGATCGGGCATCCGGGGCTTTCCTATGTGCAGGACGAGATCGATACCGTGACGCAGGGCGTGACCTTCAGCGTGGACGGCGTGTTCTCCGGATTGGGTGTGCTGAACACATTGACCGGCGGAGACAATGAACAGGACGGCAACGCTGACGGCGCGGACAATGCGGGTGGTATCCGCGACGCGGTGGGCGCGGGAAACACAGACAGCGGCGCGGACAGCACGGCAGATAGCACAGATAATGCGGAAGATGCAAATGCGGGTGCAGACAGTGACGCGGAATTAGAATCTGCAATCAGCGAGATTAACGGCGGCGAGTAAAAAAGGAGAAAATGGCATGAAAGTGACGAAACAACAGGTAAACGTGCTGATCATGGTACTCGGCGTTGTCATCATCGCGCTGACATACTTTTACGGAGTAAAAAAGCTAGACGAAAAGACAGAAATGCTGGAAATCGAAAACAGTCAGTTAAGGGCGGAAATCGAGACGCTCCAGCAGCTTCAATTAAAGCAGAACAGTTATATTTCGGATACGGAAATGATGAAGGGCTTGTGCGAGGCGATCGTAGAGGTGTTCCCGTCCCGTATTCTGAATGAAGATGAGATCATGTATGCGGTAAGTCTGGAAAATCAGGTCGGATGCTATTTTTCTTATGTGGGAACGCCGGAGACGCAGAATATCGAGATTCCGCTCAACGAGCGGGAAAATATTCTTGCAAACGTGACGGACTTAACCGGTGCGATCGAGCAGAATTCCGGGCTGGTGAATGAGGAAGAGATATTCAGCGCGCAGGGCATCATGCTTGCCAACTCTGCGTCCATGAATAATTTTACCTGTACTTACGATCAGTTTAAGCAGCTGGTGAAGCTGATCCGGGAAAACGAAGATATGCGCAGCATTGACGAGATCAACTTGGCTTACGATAACACGACGGGAAGTCTGACGGGAAGCATGACGATCAACTACTATTCGATGATCGGAACAGACCGGCAGTATGAGCAGCCGCCGACGGGCGTTGCCGGGTATGGCGTGGACTGCATTTTCGGCGCGGTCATTAAAGAGACGGAGCAGGAGTCTCCGGTAACGGATGAAGCTTTAGAAGGCGCGGAGGACGGCGCGGAAGAATAAGGCGGGGTCGGATATGAAAGCTTGGAAGCAGGTCAGACAATTTCATAGAGGGCGTAAGGATGCGCTTGCCGCTGACCAGAAGGGCTTCACGCTTTTGGAAGTACTGATCGCGATGATCATTCTGGCGATCATTGCCATACCGATCTGCCGTGTGTATGTGTCTGCAGCACAGACGAATGCAAAAGCGAGAAAGCAGGCGAGTGCGACGGCGGTTGCCGAAAACACGATGGAGGGCATCAATGCTTTTTCCTATGAGGATGTGGTGCGGCAGTTTGATCCGGCAGTGACGCCGGACGGAGAGTTCCTGATCTGCCAGAACGCGGGGGCGCGCCATGAGTATGTCAGCATGGATGAGGATGGCAGAGTTGTTTATGCATTAGAAAATATTGGCGAGGACGTGTATCACTTTGATGCGAAGGTGACGATCGATCCTTCCGTTTATGCGCGTGCAGACGATGCCGACGCTCCGAAAGTCAATGACTATGAGCTGGTCGCCATGTCGGGATATGACAGTGCAAAGGATTATTTGTATGTATTGCCGGAAAATACTTTGCAGAGTGCGTTCGGATTGACTTATGAAACCGTCCGCGATCAGGTGTGCCGCAAGATTCAGATCACGGTAACGAAAGAGGGGACGGGGGACGATGAAGGAGTGATCGTCAGCATGGCGATCGGATATTCCCTGGATCCCGCTTCGATCTCGTTAGAGCCGTACGGCGCGCAGCGCTTTGCGGGAGAGGACGCGTTAAGGAGTATTTATTTATGCTATATACCGAATTATGCGGCGTGTCCCGGCTTGGGAACGGGGAAGGATCAGATTGAGATCATCAATGAGGATAACGTGGCATTCGATCTTTATCTGGTCAAACAAAGCTACTCGGAGACTACAAAACCTTCCGACTATGATCAGCGGGAGCGGCGGTATGCGCCGGAGATTACCTTGAAGGAAGGCAGATGGGAACAGGAGGACCAGGGGTCCTATGCTGGGATCTATCACAATTTCGGGACGAATTTAGCGGCGGATGATGCGCATTCATCGATCGAGCCGGCGTATCAGACGGCAGAGTATCATTATATTTATAAAAGCTATGAGAGCGGAAGCGTCACCGATGTGCACGGAAAAATAACGGATTCTGCGGTCGCGCAGGACTTACGGATCGGCAGCTCTGCGGTGCGCACGGAAAAGAAGTTCCGTATGTTTTTGGTGACGGTGGAAGTCTATGAGGCAGGCGCCTATGCGGAGGGATTTGACGGCAGTACCAAATCGCGCGTGGCAGTCTTATCCAATCAATAACACGAGCAAATTCCTGTGGGCAGGAGGAGTATCATGTCAAAAAAGAACAGGAGCAGATCCGATAAGAGACAATTACATAAGGATGACAGAGGCTCTACTTTAGTCGTTGTGGTTGTGGCAATGCTGTTGCTCTGCGTGCTGGCTACCATCATTTTGTACACCACCTATGTCAACTATACGATCAAGACGACGGAGCTGCACTCGACAGACAACTTCTATACCGCCGAGTCCGTGATGGATGAGATCAAGGCGGGATTGGAGCTGGAGGTTTCCAATGCCTATACGAACGCATACTTATATGTAATGCAGCACTACAGCGATCCCGGTGACACCGACGGTTCTGTGGGAGAAGTGATGCGGACCGCGGATTTTCAGAGGGTTTATATCAACTATCTAAAAAATAAATTTGATCCTGACGGGAATGAGAATCTGGATCCCGAAATGCTGTTTGCTTATTTAGCGGAGGCGCATACGCTGACGGATGGAGAGGCGGTATTTGCCGCGGACGGATCGAGGGCAAAGCTGGAGCTTGTACCGGAGGACGGCAAGTCGCTGGTTGCTTATTCGGACAGCGTCTGGATCAAGGGGCTGCGGCTCACCTACACGGATGCGAAGGGCTATGTTGCGGTCATCACGACGGATATTGCCCTGAGGATGCCGAACATGACCTTTGAAGAGCAGAGCAGTCTGCCGGGCGTGCTTGCTTATTCGCTGATCGCGGATGAAAAGCTGTATTTTGGCGAAGATGAAAGCGGTAACCTGCGAAGCGGCACCTATACGATCAAAGGCAGCGTGTATGGCGGTGCGCAGGGAATTTTGGTGAGAAACAGTCTGGCGAACTTTGAGGCGGCGGAAGCCGGCGGGTCCTATGTGGTCGTGACCGGCGGAGACATTGAAGTGTATGGCGGTCAAAATCCGGACGGAACCCATGACGCAGTATTTACGGCAAATGACGCGTCCCTGTGGGCGGACGGGATCATCATAAATTCGAGCGAATTGAAGCTGACAGGGGAAAGCCATGTGCAGGATGATCTGACCATCAACGGGCGAAACAGCAGTATTACGTTAGGCGGCGCCTATTACGGATTCGGTTATCAGAGCGTGTCAACGGCAGTGCGCACGCCAAAGGACAGCAGTTCCATCCTAGTCAACGGGGCGGGGGTTGCGTTAAATTTTTCGGGTCTGACTACGCTTGATCTTGCGGGGCAGGCATACATCGGGACAACGGACGTGGACGAGGACGGCGTGCAGGATACGGGAGGGCTGACGGCGGAAGACGGAACGGTTTTTGTGAGACCGGATGGGACGCCCTATGACCGGACGGAGAATGCGGATGTGCGCATGGGAGAGTCGATCTCCGTAAAGAGCAATCAGATTGCGTATCTGGTTCCGCCCGAATGTATCGGCTATATCGGGGACGAGTGCGTACTCGGTTCGAACCCGGTAAGCTTAAACCGGTACCAGGACTATTGGTCACAGCGTGCAGCGAAGGGAATACCGGATAATGTTCCGGACGTCGATCTGTCAAAGATGGAGCCGGGCGAAGGCGTTGCGCCGATGACGCTGAGCGATTACGGCGCAGGGTGGCAGAAGGTGTTCTACCAGGCTGCGGGGGCAGGAAACAACGCATGGGTGTATTACTATCTGACCTTTGATTCCGCGGCGCAGGCAAATGCGTTTTTTGCAGATTATTACACCCGGTACCAGGATAAATGGATCAACGACTATCTGAAGAATTATTTAAGTTCTTATTCGGTGCCGGCGTCCATTGAAAAGCTGAACCTTGCCGGAAATGCGGTTTACTATGATGCGGAGGCAGACAAGTACATTCTTCAGCCCGCAAGCGCGACGGATGAGATCGGGGATGTGCTGGCGCTTTTGTCGGAGTATGAGGGATATTCGAATAATTATAAGGCACTCAACACCAATCTGACGACGAATTATGCGGCGCTGACGGATGAGCAGATCGCCAGGGCGTCCGTGTTCCAGAATATCGTGGATGTGGATGGGCTGCGCGACTATATGGGAGCGGATTTCAAGGAAGTGATCGCAACAGGCGGGCAGAAAGCGGTACTGATTGACAATGCTGCGGACGGAAGTGTTTATCCGATCCCGGATGACCCCACGATCAAGGTGGTCATTGCGACGGGGGATGTGCGGGTTAGCCATAACTATAAAGGGATGATCCTTTCCGGCGGACGGATTTTTGTGGTAAACGATGTATGGATCGAGCCGGATCCCGATGCGGTCAGTCTTGCCCTGCAGGCGGATAACGGGCGGCTGCTGAATTGCTTCTGGGAAGGAAGAGCCATTGCGGGGACGCCGGGCGCCACGCCGACGCCGGGGGCGGAAGAGCCCGATGTGGTCGCGGCGGATGAGCTGGTCGTTTACCGCAATTGGAAGAAAGATTAGGAAGGAATGACGGTTATGAGAGATGAGAGAGGGTTCTCACTGGTGGAGCTGATCGTTGTCATTGCCATCATTTCCATCATCGGGAGCGGCGCATACAGTATGCTTGGAATGATGAGCGGCAAATATGCGAAAGAGAGCGCGACAAAGACGCAGGCGGCGCTTTCCCAGACGAAGGTTGCCGCGATGAGCAAGTCGAAGGGCGCGGCGCTCTATGATGTTTATATCCGCATTTATGAAGACGCCGGCGGTTCGATCTACATAGACAGTGTGACAGGGCGCGGCACGGCGGAAGAATTTCAGACGACCGAAAAAGTCGGGAATACCAAGGTGACGGTCAGAGCCGTGAAGGGAAGACTCGGCACGGAAGCGGCCGATACGACGGTGACGCTTGACGGCACAAATGAGATCATTATCGCATTTAACAGGGCGAACGGCGCCTTTAATGAGGCGGCGGATCTGGCAGGCGGAAGCGTTGCAAAAGAAGACAATGTATATTGGAAGCGGATCATTTTTTCACAGGGCAGTGTAGAATATGTGCTGGAACTGGTACCGGTCACAGGTAAATTTTCTTTGACGAGGAATTGACATTGGAACAAAAAAGAATGCGTAAAAAGAAAAATTTCATAGTGTGCGGTAACGAGGGCTTGAGCCTGATAGAGGTCATCATTGCGCTCGCCATCATGTCCATCGTGCTGACCGTGGCGCTCCAATTGGTCTTGAGCGGAACGAAGATGTTCACAAAGACGAATGAGAGCGTGGACGCGCAGACGGAGGCGCAGCTTTTGGAGAGCCAGCTCAATAACCTGATCGTGGATGCGGAGTATTCCGTGTACGCCTGTGAGAGCGCCGATCCCGCTGTGCCGGTGACGGATACGGCAAGCGGCTTTTCCGCAGACGCCTATATTAAAGTGTTTAATCAATCGCTTGCTTATTATATTGCGTGGGATAGAGCAGACGAGAAGGTCTACTATTTAGAGAAAAAAGTAACGGATGGCAGTGTGGAGGAATTGACCGAGGCAGAAAAGGGCGGTTTTGGGGACTGGTATCTGATGGGCGAGGGCATTGTCGGTTTTTCGCCGGATTCCTCCCATATCGCGGAGAAGCAGCGGCTTGTCACGGTAACGATCAACGTGAAAAAGGGTCAGGTAAACTATGAGACTATCCAGAATATCTCCCTGCGCAATAACGTGCTGGAATCCAACGATTTAGGGGAGATTTATCAGGACGAGGAAGTGGAGCGGGGCGAGACGGTCACGGCGGTGCAAATATCACCGCAGGCGCCTGCCGTCAACCGCGGCTCTTCCGTAGAGTTCCAGGCATTGGTAAAGAGCGGCGGCAGTGCGGCGGCATCGCAGGAGGTAGAATGGAAAGTGACCGGTAATCTTTCTTCCGGGACGACCATTGACAGCAGCGGTAAGCTGAGCGTGGCGGCGGATGAGAGCGCGGCGGTACTTACCGTGACGGCGACCGCAAAGGGAACGGACGTTTACGGGCAGACGAGCGTCGCGATCCCGATGATCAGCGGCGTGGTGGTAACGACGGGTGATACCGTGCTGCCGGCTGGAGGAAGGGGATATTTTTCGGCGCAGGTTGTCGGATTAAACTTAAATAGCGAAGCGCGCGAAGTACTCTGGTCAGTGGAGCCTGTCGTGACAGGGGTTTCGATCAGCGGCAGCGGCGTGCTGACCATCGCTTCCGGCGTGACGCCGGGGACGGTCATTACCGTGCGCGCGACGGCGCGCGTAACGGCGGCTGACGCGTCTCCCGTATCGGGGACCTGCGTGGTGACGATCAGCGAAGTGGGGACGGGCGGACCGCACATCACAACGAATACAGGGGATTATTATTTAACAAGAAACGGCGGATTACAGCTGAATGTCAGCGGGGAGAGCCGGAATGTGGTATGGTCCATCGTGGATGACGGCGGATTGGGAAATAAAGTCAGTGTTTCGGCGTCGGGCGTGGTATCTGCCGCGCAGGACATTGATTTCACACAGGAATATACGATCAAGGTAAAGGCGGTTCCGGTGGGAGGAACGTTGTCAGAGGCGATCGTCCAGACGATCACGCTGCCGAGAGTTTCGCTTACCTATGATCAGAACTATACGGTCACGCTGCCGGGGAGCTCGCAGCCGCTTGAACAGACGGGGCCTTACATCGTACCGCGCGGAGGAATCTGCCGGATACCGTATACATTGGAAGGACTAAAAAATACAGGCGATCTTTCCGTATCCTGTACGCCTTCGTTTTCGAGCCAGTCGGGCACGTTCATGTACTGCACCGGTTCGGAGCTGGTGATCATCGCAGGAAACGGCATGAGCGCGCAGGAGCTTGCGGTAACGGTGAGTCTGATCGACAATGCGACCGTGCGCAGCACGATCAACGTGCAGGTGACGGATTGAGGAAAGATTAAGTGAAGATTGAGTAAAGTCCGCCGTGCGATGGCGGGGATGTGACAGATGGGGTAAAGCCGCCGTGCGATGGCGGGGTGTGACAGATTGAGTAAAGTCCGCCGTGCGATGGCGGGTGTGTGTCAGAGTAGGTAACGGGTCAGTCGGGGATTTCCTTGAAAGGGGAGACAGCCATGAAAAAGAAAAATCAGAATGTGATGAAAGTGGTCGCAGCCGCTTTGGCTGTGGTGGTAGCGGTAACGACCGTACTGCATAACGACGAGAGGCTGATGGCGAGGGAAACGTTCAGCGGTCTCCAGACCATGCTTGATAATAACCAGCAGCTGACCATCGTGGAGATCGTGGATGATTTTAGCGAGTCCTCGATGGGGTATCTTTTTAGCGGCGTGGAGCCCTATAATGTGAGAGAGGCGAAGCGGAACGAGGAAATGGACGATCTGATCGACGAGCTTCTCACGAAAGGTCTGCTCACGACGGGAGATACGGACGACTGGAATTCCTATCCGCTGCGTTATGAGATCATTGATACCTTATATTCTGATTATGCGAACGACCGGGATATTTTGCAGAATGAGGATTATCGTCAGCAGGGAGAAGAGGCGGCGACGCTGAGCGGGTATTATGTGCCGATCGACAGTGGAACTGCCAACGGCGAAAGGGCGTTTTATCGCTGTAAAGAAGACGACTACAAGAAGATGCAGACTATGACGCCGGCAGCGTTAAGGGGAGCGGCGGATCAGATCAGGGAATCTTATGCACCGGAGCTGGAAGGGGAGGATGCTCTTCCGGATGGTTATGAGATAAAAGCCGGTGATGGCTATCAGTATTTCCAGTTTATCGTAGGTGATCCGAAAGACGCGGCAGTGCCGCAGAGCAGTACAGGCAGAACCATGCCTGCGGGCGGCACGGATGAAGGTGATGTTGAAGAGCCAGACGAAGGTGATGTTGAAGAGTCGGACGGGAAGCCCATGGACGGGGAAGAGAATCCGCCGGAGAATGGCAGTACGCCGTCGGCTGATGATGATACGCCGGAAAATGGCAGTACGCCGTCGGCTGATACAGAAAATGTAAGCAGTAATAATACAGACGGTAATAATACAGACGGTAATAACCCGAAGAATGAAGATATAGACGGCGAAGATATAGACGGCGAAGATATTGGCAGTGAAGATATTGGCGGGGATGGGACAGAAGTCTCGTCCATGGTCATCTATGTAGAATTTGACGAGAAGAATAGCGTTTTAGTGGCATCTACCAGCGATATGGCAGGATTTTCGGCATTGGAGTCGGAATCGGCATCGCAGAACGATGAACCGGAAACGCCAACGGAACCGGAACCGACACAGGAGCCGGAAACGCCAACGGAGCCGGAACCGACGCAGGAGCCGGAGAAACCAACGGAGCCGGAACCGACGCAGGAACCGGAAACGCCAACGGAGCCGGAACCGACGCAGAAACCGGAAACACCAACGGAGCCGGAACCGACACAGGAGCCGGAAACGCCAACGGAATCGAATAATGACGATCCAGATAAAACAGATGATGGCAATCTGGATGATACCGATCCAGATGATTTAGACCTAGATAATGAAGCCCCAGATGATGAAAACAAAGATGATGAAGACCCCGATGGTGAAAACAAAACCGAAGTCTCCATCACCTATCATTGGGAAGATGCGCCTGCCTGTGGCGATGATGAGACATTAAAAGACAGCGACGGAAACACGCACGCATTAGCAAATCCGGAAGATTGGAATACGAGCGTGACGCTGGAAGCGTCAGAAGAGTCAGAAGACTCCTGTTTCTATACGGTAAACTCGGAGTATGGAGAGGGCATGACGCTTGATTTGTGTGCCGGCGATCAGGTGCTGGGAACTTATACATTCTCCGGCTGGCATCTTTCCGGTGAAGTTGTGACGGAAATAGAGATCACGGAAGAGACGGAAAATCTGGAGCTGACGGGCAAGTGGACTTATGAGCCCAAGGAAGAACGCAGTATTACCATTACCTATGAGTGGATATTGGAGGAAGAAGAGGAAGGGACGCTGCCGTCCGGCGTAACGATCTCAAATATCGTGCTGAAAAGCGAGATTCAGACGTTTGGTCTGTCCGGAGAGTCAGAGGAAGAGATTTCCTGTCCGGAGGGCGAAGAAGTTTTAGTTACGGGTGAAGAGCCTGCCTATTACACCGTAGATGAGGACTTTGTAGAAGGAGCAGAGTTTGTTGCCCTTGATGAGGAGGGGCATGAGATCGGAACCTGTACGTTCCAGGGATGGAAGATTGATAATGAAGGGGATGTGCGGGAAGGAGAGATCGAGTTATATAGCGACACTACGTTCGTTGGCGTGATGCTGTTTACGGCGAATACCCATACGCTTAGCTATAGCTTTGAATTTCCGTGGACCGGGGTAACAGGAGCGGATGGGAAGACACAGTATTTCAATGATGGCAAGGGAGTAGATAACGGGATAACAATACCTGCCAATACTTCTTTGACAGGAACGGATGCGGACAACAAAGACCTTAGTATAATGCTGGCTAGAGGGGGCTGTTTGCTTTTTGGAAGTGTTGGGGATTATACGAGCAATGTTGGCTATAGGGATCTTTCTGTGCCTACTGATAATAACGCCTATCATGAGAATGACACTTGTACCGTAGATGGAACGTATAAAGAAGGCGATATGGTCATCGTGGCGGCAAAGCAAACGATTAACGGGGGGGATGTTTTTGTCCCTGTTGGAACATTGACCTTTTCCGGGTGGCTCAATCCGACGACGAACAAACCATTCGCGAGCGATGCCCTAACGATGTCGATGCCGAACAATGACGTTACCATAACGGGAGAATGGACGTTTACCGGTGCCCAAAAGTGTAACATTCAATATGAGTGGCGGCTTTATGAAGAAAATGCAGATGGAGAAGTTACATATAATGAGAACGTATTTGAAAACGTTACCCCTGATGAAAATAGTAATTTGATTTATTTGGGCGACAATGCGGTAACGCTCCCCAATGGCGTTGAGCTTGCGGGAGGCTATTATGAGGGAAATATCAAACTGCCGGAAGTGGATGGCGAATGGTATCAAGGGGCGGACTATCCGCTGGATACGACCTTTACAGAGGGAACGAAGGTTTATGTTTTAGATAGTGAGGCGAATGATAAGGAGCTGGTCGGCACCTATATTTTCAGGGGATGGAAGATCGAGAAAGGAGCTACGGGAAGCATTGAAAATGCACTGGATTTGACCCCCGTTGAGCTGCAAAACGGTATCCGATTAGAGACGGGGACAGTGAATATTTACGGCATATGGGAGTACCAGCCAGAGGCGACCGCCAATGTGATCGCCGGAACCGGACGCGCTTATGTCTATGTGAATGACACCATTCATAATAATGACTGGTTCCGTTACTATGTTCTGGGATTAGATGAAGACGAATATAGCAAAGTCAACATCAGAGTTGTGACCTATCTGGCGGACGGATCCGCTAAGCGCGCATACGGTTACAAAGCGGAAGAGGACTGCCCGACGCTGGCGGATGCAATTCAAAAAGCGGATCTGGTATATCTGAATACGGACGGCGTATATACGAACGAGGAAGGAAGCGTAGAATCCTTTAGCGGGCGGCTTTCTGCGGATAATGCCAAAGCACTGCTTGCACGGGCGTGCAACGCGGAAAGAAAATCGCGCCTGGCGGTCATTCTGGATGGCAGTGTGCGGAATAATACCGTCGATGATAATGTGAAAAAAGTAAGAACCATTCTGCTTCAGGAGGATATTGGCGAAGCGTATCAGTCGCTGGATGGCGATACGATCACCTATGATTCTGCATACACGGCAACGGGGTGGCAGATTCTTGCGGCGCAGGTAGATGATGCCGTCAAGAATAACGGTAATTTCGTGCATGACAATATTTATTGTGTCAGTGACAGGAGAGCGGATTTCCGTAACACAACCTATTCGGATGAGCGTTTTTCTGCCGTCAATAAGGAGCTGATGCCGGCGCTGGCAAATGCCGATTTTGAAAACCGGTTTACGGACAATGTGACAGATGCGGGCTTTGCGGAGGTTTATCAGGCAATCCAGAAGGAGAATTATGAGCGTGCGCGTAACGGCGGGCAGGCGTCGCTGGACGAGTATGTCATGCCAGCGACTGCGGTTGCCTACATATTGAATTACCGGGATTATGATCCGATCATTTATAAAGACCAGATTCGTGTATTAGAGCTGGAGCCGTGCAGGGATTATCGGTATTATTATGATGAGCTGGATCACCCGTCAGCGGAGGAGGAGTTAGCCAAAAAGAAGGCATTTGCGACCGATTGGGCACAGGATTTTCTTGCTAAATTGGATGCAGATCCGAATGCGATCACGATTGACGGCATGACGACGTCGGAGTTCTGTGGAAAGATCATGGACATTTATGAGGAATACGATGTTATTTACATCGGTTCGAATAATAGACTCTTAAAACAGCAGACCGATGAAGGCGCGTTAAGATGGATGCCGGGTACTTACAGCGGAACGGTTTCCAGAAGAAAGCAGTATGATGAGAGAACCCTGTATACTTATCATGACGGGAACTGGTATGAATCAAAAGCGGTCAGTGCGGAACAGCAGGAATATCTTCTTGAAAATGGACCGACGATCGATATTGGCGATGGTTGGTGCTGGAAATGGGATTCCAACACCAGAACGTGGACAAAGCTGACCACTTGGGATGGAGATGCTCCGACATGGGATGTATGGGGCGGAAATTATCATTATAATCCTCAGACGGGGAAATGGTATGAGAAACGTTATGATTTTGGTGAGGAGGTACTTCTGCCAAACGGAATTCCAGAGGAATTTTTCCTGGATGGAAACAATGCGGATGATTCCACATGGCGGTGGAGAGTCGCAGGCGGCGACTGGATCAATGGTCAATATTTGACGCATGAGGCGGGATGGTATCATAAGGTATACGCGCCTGCGGTCACTTATACGGTCTACGCGGATTCGAATATGGACGGTATGCTGTATACCCATGTGGGAGATAAGATGTCCGGGATATATGCCTCGGATTATACAGGGCACCTTGAGAATGAGTCGGCTTACGGATTCCGCAGCTCCGGCAATGATATTCTGGATACGCAGGTGGAGGAACTGATCGATTACTTAAAGGGAGGCAGTCTGGTCATTCTTTCTTCCGACTTTATGACGCAGAATGAGAATGGAAAGGACGTGATTAACAGTTCTGATATGACCTATCCGACGGCGCATGGTGCGGGTCACGGTATCTTAGACACGTCTTCCTATGTCTATCAGTTTGTGCGGTCATGCTTTGAGCGGGAGGCAGACGGCAGTGATGTGCCGCGCTACGCGAATCTGATCGTGGAAGATTATGGAAACGGAGAGTTAAAGGATACAGAGGCGTTTGTGGAGGCGCTCAATCAGCAGAAAGTAACGCTGAACCTGTATGCGATGCCGACGCCGTATGGTTATGAGGAATGTGCGGTTTCCAGTACGTCGGGAACCATCGTGAACAAATGGAATGGTCAGAACGAGACCTACAACCGGGATTATGATCATGCAGTTACCCGGATTGACGAGGATACCCGTTCCATGCTGCAAGCGGAGTCCGACGGAAGATATTATCTGAATTATGAGTTTATGATCGGGAACCTAAGTGCGGTTGCGCCATTGACAACGCGGTATCATGTGCAGCTTTTCTTAGATTCAAACAGCGACGGTATTTACAATACGGCGTCGGAAGAGCTAAGCGACATCACGGTGATCAATGCACAGACCGGGGAAGTGTTGGAGCGGGTGAACGGCAGGTATCAGCTCCAGATGAATGTGCCTTACCGTGTGCGCAGGGAGCTGCCGGACGGATATATCGGCTGTATCGGCTGGAAACTGATGGTAACGCAGAACGGCAACGAGCATATTCATGATTCGGTAACGGGTTTGACGGCAGTGGCGGTTCAGCCGGGGTACAGTGATGAGGTGAATCCGGCGACAGGAAAGAAGATTATTCATGTATTGCAGATTACGCCGAATGATTATGGAAATAAAATGGATCTGGAAATTCAGACGGATTTATCAAAAGCGGCGGAAGGAAACGGGAACTTTGACGAGGAATGGTATGAACTGCTGACGAATCTGCCGGATTTTGAGATTGATTTTGATGCGATTTATTATGAGGCTTTTGCGTGGAGCTTTTTGCGTCCGGGCGAAACCGGCTATAAGTCGGAATATGATAACGGCGGTGTGGACGGAAAACTGACCGGATTGAATGGCAGAACGGATTATTTGAATCTGTATCAGTATGACATGGTTATTGTCGGATTTCAGGATTGTGTTCCGGCAATTCCGTCCCAGAAAGCGGTGGAAGCGCTTCAGCGCTATGCGGATACGGGTAAGAGTATGCTCTTTACGCATGATACCACATATTCGGGCGGATTTGGCAACGGTCCCAGCAATTTTACATATACGGGAGGACTTGGACAGTCCTTTAGTATGAACATCCGTGATCTGTGCGGCATGGATCGGTACGGTGTATCGGTTGACTGGTACAGTTATGATGCAGAGGGAAGAGCGCAGGATAACCGCAGCGGAAGCCCGATCCGTACGCCGGGTGCACAGGCAAGCGCTTATAATGCATCGAGTGCCGCATATCAGTGGTATGCGTCCCATCCGGGCGGTACCAGTCGTGACGTGGCGTACGCACCGGGGACGAATCAGACGATGATGGCGGCGCAGACGCAGGGACTGACGTGGAGTTTGACAGCGGATGAATTTAAGCGGATGTTTAACTGGCATGGGCGCGGCGGAACAATAACGCCGAACAAAAATAGACATAATCCTGATGCGAATGCCCTTACGGAAGTAACGCAGGTGAACAGCGGCATCATTACGCAGTACCCGTATGAGATCAGTCCGAGAATCTATGTAGGAACGACCCACGCGCAGTATTATCAGCTGGATCTGGATACCGATTGGGACGGGGACGGAAGAGGCGATGTCGTGTGCTGGTATGCGATTGCCAGTTTGGATCCGGGGGATTGGAATGACATTTATGACTTTTCGCCGAATGATGTAAGGAATAATTATTACATCTACAATAAGGGAAATATTACCTATACCGGAGTTGGTCATTCCACCCAGAAGATCACGCTGGATGAAAAGAAACTGTTTATCAACACGTTCGTCGCGGCTTACAATGCAGGTATCCGCAATCCGTCCGTGCGGATCGTGGAGGACGGTTCCGTGAACGCGCCGGATTTAGAGAATGCGAGCATTCCGTTTAACGGCGTGGACGCGGCGACGGCGGGAACCTACCGCGTATACTATCAGGTAAAGGATAACAACATTACGCAGGGAACGAGAAACCTGAGCGTGAAGTATTATATCGGAGGAGCACCCGTGGAAGGCGATATGGCGAACAGCACCGTTGCTGACGTTAATTATCGGACAGAGACAGGCATCGTCGCAACACTGCTTCCGAACAGCATGAGCGATGGAGACGGCGGACTGATCACTTACAGCGCGGATACCGGACTGCCGGTACGTTATGATCAGGTGCGAAGCGGTTACAGCTATTACGTTGACGTGCCGTTAAACCGGCTGATTAACAATGAGTCGTTTGACTTCTATGTCGAGGTGGATCTGACGGTGACAGACGATCGGACGTTGGAGGAGCGGCTTGCGGCGTCTGACGTCGATAAGCTGACGATCGCCAAGTTAAAGATGTTCTCGCTTGACTAATCTTAAAAGGACCAAGATCAGACTCCGGGGAAGCAGGAAATGTGCTTCTCCGGAGTTTTGAGGTTTATCAAAAAGCATTTTTCTCAGGCTTTTCGCCGGAAAATCCAATCAAAAACAATTCACCTCAAACTTGCGACGCAAATGGACTAAGTTATAGATAAAAATTCAGAGGAGTGCTTGCTATTTTGGTGACAGTGTGGCACTACTAAAGGATATTGTGGAGCGAAACAAGATAGAGCGTGAGGATATTTTGCAGGAGATACTTGATTTCCTTGCTTCCCAGATAAGCTCGTTGACCAATCCGGCCAATGTGGCGAATGTCATAGCAAATCGGAAGAATGAAAAAGTGAATCCTGCGCTGGTATCAAACTATATCCGGTATATCATGGATTCTTTTTTGATCGCGACCGCCAAAAGATATGATGTGAAAGGCAAGACCTATTTTCATTATCCGAATAAATATTATTACACCGATATGGGACTACGCAATGCAAGGCTGAACTATAGGCAGTATGATCCGGGACATATCATGGAAAATCTGATTTATAATGAGTTGGTACGCCGGGGATATTCGGTTGATGTCGGGGTGGTAACTGACAGATCGGGTGGTAAAAAAATACAGAAAGAAATTGATTTTGTCGTGAATGACGCCGACAAAAGAATTTATATTCAATCTGCGTTTCAGATGAATACAGGGGCAAAAGAATCGTCGGAACTTGCTTCTTTAATGCTGGCAAAAGATTTTTTCAAAAAGATAATCATTCGTATGGATATACCGCATGATTTTTATGATGACAATGGCATTTACCACTGCAGTCTTATGAGTTTTCTGAATGGAAAAGCGGAATTGCTCTGAATGTGAAAACGGGAACAGCGGCACAGCAAAAACGGGAATGCGAAACAGCAAAAAACACTTGCGCAGACAGCCGGCAGGTGCTATAGTCATACCATAAAGAAATAAAAAGCTGCGAAAGCGGCACACTTCGCGCGGGAAACTACCCCGCGCACCTTTCTTAAGGCTTTTCGCCGGACAAACCCAATTTTCTTAATGTGGAAGGAAATGAACGAAGAAGATTTCGCGAAAATTCAGTTTCCAAAAGCGGTTGTCCGATGTATAATAAAAAATGATAAAAGTAGAGGGTGATATTTTTGAATATGACAGAGCAGACACGCCAAAAACAGATATATCAAGAACAGATGCATCTGTTAGATTTAGAACGTCTGAAATCGTTCCGTTATATGGACGATGATTTTATGACCGTCTGTCTTGCGGATAATTTTGAAGGAGTGGAACTGATACTACAGATTGTTTTAGGAAAAAAGGACATAAAAATCAAATCTGTTCGGACGCAGGAGGTGCTGAAAAACTTACAGGGGCGTTCCGCCACATTGGATGTTCATGCGGTTGACGGCGATAAAAAGGAATTTGATGTGGAAATCCAGCGTTCAGACGCAGGAGCAGGCGCCAAAAGGGCAAGGCATAACAGCAGCCTGTTGGATGCGCATATATTAAAGAGCGGCGAAGAAACGGAGGACATTCCTGACAGTTATGTTGTTTTCATTACAGAAAATGATGTGATGAAAGGAAACCAGCCGATCTATCCGGTAGAGAGATATGTGACAATCGGAGAAAACAAAGTATTGTTTGGCGACGGTTCACATATCCTATATGTGAATGGAAAATACAGGGGCGATGATGAAATCGGGAAGCTGATGCACGATTTTTCATGCACGAACCCTGATGATATGAATTATGAGGAACTTGCAAAAAAGGCGAGGTACTTCAAGCAGGACGAGAAAGGAGTAAAAGCCATGTGTAAGATGATGGAAGATATGAGGAATGAGGCGGAATTAAATAAGGCAAAAAGGACAGCGGATCATTTGATAAAGCTGGGCAAAATGACTTTAGAAGAAATAGCAGAAGCTACGGAATTGTCTCTTGATATAGTTAAGGAGTTAGAAAACAAGTCAATGCAGTTAGCATGATCGGCAGAACAATTTACTGGAAATGTTTTGGAAATCATAAGAATTTTGTTGCAGCCGGTTCCTTTTTTCGATATAATGGACACATAGCAGCGGCATGACAGCGGCACAGCAGCAGATTCGGGAATTTCATATCGGTCACAAGGCGGTGACAGGGGGCAAAAAGGATTTTTTTGACGGGCAGAGGTTCTGAATCTCTCTCGTTTCAAATATCCTTTTTTGAGGTTTTTATGCAAAAAATACTTGTCTTTTTGGATAAAAGACCTATAATAGGTAGTGTGAACTTACTCTGCCCGCCGGAAGATATGGCGGATGTGCAGATGGTCAGACAGCACAGGAAGGGCGTGAGGGTGAAGGAATGTTTAAGAGTGACGTATTTGACTATATCAATGTGCTGGACAGGGCGGCGGACGCTTCTTGGACCAGACAGGAATTGATCTCTCATAATATTGCGAATGACGATACGCCGGGCTATAAGCGGCAGGACATCAATTTTGAGAGAGAGCTTCAGCGTGCGCTGGGGAATTCACGGTATCAGACGATGGATGCCAAGGTGAGAAATTTAAGGTCAAGCGAGCTGGCAGGGCGGATTTATACGGATGGGAGCAATTATTCCTACCGTTATGACGGGAACAATGTGGATATTGATGCGGAGAATACCTATCTCGCGGAGAATCAGATTACGTATAATGCCTTGATGACGAGCATTAAGCAGGAATTCAGCGACTTAAAGACCGTGATCAAATAGGAGGGATAAGCATGGGAATGTTTGATGCGTTTGCGATCAGCGGTTCCGGTTTGACGGCGCAGCGCTATCGCATGGATATTATTGCAGAGAATCTGGCGAATGTGGACACGACAAGGACGCAGGACGGTACGCCGTACCGCAGGAAGGTCGTGACGTTTGAGGAGCGCGGCGGTTCGCAGGGAACATCGTTCGGCCATGCGCTCAGCAGGGCGTCCAAGAATTATGTCGGTCTTGGCGTGCGTGTGGACGGCGTCTATGAAGATACCTGGTCGGATATGATCATGGCGTATGATCCTTCCCATCCCGATGCGGACGAGAACGGGTATGTGACGTATCCGAATGTAAAGACCGTTCAGGAAATGACGGATCTGATCGACGCGAGCCGCTCTTATGAAGCGAACGCGACAGCATTTCAGGCGAGCAAGAGCATGGCGATGAAAGCGCTTGAGATCGGCGGACAATAAACAGACAGCATAAGAATTACATAAAAGGGAGTCATAAGCATGGACGTACAATCATTATATAATGTTGGGGACACAAGGGTGCTGTCCACCCAGAACACCCATATGATCAAACAGCTTGATGAAAAGGGCGAACTGAGCATTTTAGGGGACGGCAGTGAGAACGGCAATATGTTCCAGAATATTCTCAATTCTGCCATCAACAGCATTAATGTGACGAACGGCTATCTTTCCGATGCAGAAAATGAGAAGATAAAGCTTGCGCTTGGACAGACGGAAAATACGCACGATCTGACGATCGCACTGTCTAAGGCGTCTACAGCGCTGCAATATACGGTCGCGGTCAGGGATCGTTTTCTTGATGCGTATAAAGAGATTATGCAGATCAACGTATAGTTTCTTAAGGGGAGATACATAAAATGATAGAAAGCATAAAACAATTTCCAAAGCGCTTTTTGGAGTGGTGGAACAAGTTTACGGTCAAGCAGCGCTTTATTATCATGGGAGCAACGGCGGCGGTGCTGGCGGGGCTGATCGTGATGATTCTTGTGCTGAACAAACCGAAATATGTGGAGCTGATCACCTGTGATTCGACCAAGCAGGCGTCGGAGGTAACGGGGCTTTTAGACGATGCGGGGCTGACTTACCGTGTGGATGATGATGCGTTAAAGATCGAGATTTTGAAGGATCAGATTTCCAACGCGCGGCTCCTGCTCGGTGAGAACGGGATACCGAGCACGACTTATACCTTAAGCGAGGCGTTAAGCGGCGGCCTGAGCACAACGGAATCGGACAAAGAGAAGCGCTATCAGGAGTACGCACAGAGCGAACTGGAAGAAGATCTGGAAGGATATGACTTTGTCAAGAATGCGACCGTGAACATCACGATACCAAGGGATGACGGGACGCTGATTTCGACAGGGGCGGAGACGACTGCGGCTGTCTGGCTGGAATTAAAGTCGGAAATGACAATGGATATGGCGCGGGGGCTGGCGCGTTTTGTCGCGACGGCGCTTGGAAACGCCACAACGGATCATATCATCATCATGGATAACGAGGGTAACACCTATTTTGTAGGCGGTGAAGATACCTCGGCTATTGGCACGGCAAACAATCAGCTCACGCTGAAACAGGAGATGGAAAACAATATAACGGCGCAGGTGCGGAACGTTTTGAGCGGGACGGGAGAATTTGACATGATCTCCGTTGCACCGAGTCTGGATCTTGACTTTTCCAGCACGGAGCTTACATGGCATAATTACGGGGCGCCCGACGGCATGAGCCAGGGCTACTATTCAAGTGAACGACAGTATAACGAGACGACCACCAGCGGAGGGGGCGGCGTTCCGGGGACGACGTCGAATGACGAGACCGTAACGTATGAACTCGATACGGACGGTACGAGTTCGAGTGAGATTGAGGAATATGACAGACAGTATGTGCTGGATGAAGAGATCGGAACGCAGACGACGCCGGCGGGCACGATCCGTTACGACTCTTCCACGATTGCGATTTCCACGGTCAGATATAACGTGATCCGGGAAGAGGATGCGCGTGATCAGGGACTGCTCGACGGAATTTCATGGAACGAGTACAAAAATCAGAATTCCGAGCGTACCAAGCTGGAGGTTGATGAGGACTGGATCGCCATGGCGGCAGGAGCGTCCGGCATTCCGGCGGCGAATATTGCGTTTGTCATGTATAGTGAGAATATGTTCATTGATGCAGAGGGTTCCTCCATTCATGCATCAGATGTGTTGACGGTAATATTGATCATTATTATTCTTGCGCTTCTGGCGTTTGTCGTCCTGCGGAGTATGCGCGGCGAGAAGCGTCAGGACGAGGAGGAAGAGCTGTCAGTGGAATCACTGCTGCAGTCCACTCCGGCGGAAGAACTGGAAGATATTGAAGTAGAGGAAAAATCCGAGGTCCGCAGACTGATTGATAAATTTGTCGATGATAATCCGGAAGCGGCGGCAAATCTTTTGCGGAATTGGCTCAATGAGGACTGGGGGTAGACCTTTGTGGCAACGAAAGATTCGATAACCGGGCTGCAAAAAGCGGCGATCCTTCTGATCGCCCTGGGCCCTGAAAAGTCGGCTAATATTTTCAAACATCTAAAAGAAGAAGAAATCGAAGAACTGACGTTAGAGATTGCAAACACGCGAAGCATTACGCCGCAGGTCAAGGAGGAGGTCGTTACGGAATTTTACGACCTCTGTTTGGCGCAGCAGTATATTGCGGAGGGCGGTATCAACTACGCAAAGGAACTGCTGGAAAAGGCGCTCGGCACCGACAAGGCGATGGACGTGATCGGAAAACTGACGGCGTCGTTACAGGTAAAGCCGTTCGAGTTTGTGCGCAAAACGGATGCTTCCCAGCTGCTGAACTTTATTCAGGACGAACATCCGCAGACGATCGCGCTGATCTTATCTTATTTGTCGGCGCAGCAGGCGGCATTGATCGTATCGGCGCTGCCGCCGGACAGACAATCCGATGTCGCGAAACGTATTGCGTTGATGGACAGAACAAGTCCCGACGTCATCAAGGAAGTGGAAAAAGTATTGGAGTCAAAGCTGGCGAGCCTGGTAAATCAGGATTACACGATCATCGGCGGCGTCGATGCAGTCGTAGAGATCTTAAATACGGTGGACCGTGGAACAGAAAAGCATATCATGGAAACCTTGGAGATCGAGGAGCCGGAACTGGCGGACGAGATCAGAAAGAAGATGTTCGTATTCGAGGATATTCTGCTGCTTGATGACCGCGCGATCCAGCGTGTGCTGCGTGAGGTGGAGAACAGCGACCTTGCCGTCGCTCTGAAAGGAGCGAACGAGGAAGTGCAGAATGCGATCTTCAACAACCTCTCCAAGCGTCTGGCAGCAATGATCAAAGAGGACATGGAGTTCATGGGACCTGTCCGTATGAAGGACGTGGAAGAAGCGCAGCAGAAGATCGTCAATATTATCAGAAAGCTTGAAGATTCGGCTGAAATCGTAATCTCCAGAGGCGGAGGTGACGAGATCATTGTATAAAAGTCTGATCAAATCAAATCTGACCGTTGTGCAGGAAGAGGAAAAGATCGTTATTGATACGAATGAACTAATCGCGCAGAAGTTGAAAGCATTATCGGGCACGGCATCCGGTGCGGCTGTATTGGAAGCGAATGAATTTGCAGATCAGGGAATGGCGGGGGCAGAGGATGACGGACTTTCCGAGTTGTTTGGAGAAACGCCGCCGGACGGTGGAAACGGGTTTACGCCGGGAATCCAGGCGGAGACCATCGAACTGATCAAGGAGGGGCCGTCTCCGGAGGAGCTTCTTGCGCAGGCGCGCGAGGAGATCGCGCAGATGCAGCAGGATGCGGTAAGACAGATCGAGCAGCAGCGGGAGACCGCGCTTGCCGAGGCGAAGCGCGAAGGATACGACGCGGGCTATGCCGAGGGGATGCATCAGGTAGAGCAGATCAAGGCGGAACTGGCGGAGTCCGAGCGGCAGATGGCGGCAGCCTATGAACAAAAAATAGACGAACTGGAGCCGCTCTTTATCGAGAAACTCACCGGCATCTATGAACATATTTTCAAGGTCAATATGACGTCGGATAAGCAGGTTCTTTTGTATCTTGCGGAAAACGTTATCCGTAACGTGGAAGGAAACAAAGAATTTTTCGTTCATGTATCCAAGGAAGATTATGCGGCGGTGAATATGCAGAAAAAACAGCTTGAAGAAGCGGCGGCAGGCGTCAATACGTCCGTTGAGGTCGTGCAGGATACGACGCTCTCGGAGGGCGAGTGCATGATCGAAACGGACGGCGGTATTTTTGACTGCGGTCTGGGAACACAGCTTGCAGAGCTCAAAAAACAGCTTTTGCTGCTGGCATATTCGGGCGTTTAGGCTTAGATTGAGAAATCCCTGATTTTTTAATCGCGGAATTTGCGCTTGCGCCCAAACCCGCAGGTTTGCGGCAGCATGGATGATTGGGTTGAGAATGAGACGCTATGAGTACGATCAATTTTGATAAATACAATTCACTGGAAAATCAATCCTTTTACAAAAAAATGGGGAAGGTCGTCAACATTGTCGGACTGACGATCGAATCCGCGGGACCGGACGCAAAGCTGGGTGATCTCTGCTGCATTTATCCCGGAGGGGACAGCAGGCCGATCCGCGCCGAGGTCGTGGGCTTTAAGGATAAAAAAACACTCCTAATGCCCTATGAGGCGACGGAGGGCGTCGGGCTTGGCTGTATTGTAGAAAACCAAGGCTATCCGTTAAGCGTTGCGGTGGGAGATTATCTGCTCGGCAAGACGCTGAACGGAATGGGGGAACCGATCGATCCGGAGGGAGTTCCCAAAGAGAGTAAACGTTATCCCGTGGATGCGGCGCCGCCGGATCCGATGGAGCGGAAGATCATTGACGAGGTGCTGCCGCTCGGCGTGCGTGCGGTGGACGGACTGATCACACTCGGAAAAGGACAGCGTATCGGTATTTTCGCCGGCTCAGGAGTCGGCAAATCAACGCTGATGGGCATGTTCGCACGCAATACGCAGGCGGACATCAATGTGATCGCATTGATCGGAGAGCGCGGCAGGGAAGTGCGCGAGTTTATCGAGCATGACTTGGGACAGGAAGGAATGGCGCGCTCGGTCGTTGTGGTGGCGACGTCGGACAGACCCGCACTGGAGCGCAAAAAAGCGGCGATGGCGGCAACGTCGATCGCGGAATATTTCAGGGATCAGGGCAGGGATGTTCTTTTAATGATGGATTCTTTGACGCGTTTTTCCATGGCGCAGCGGGAGATCGGGCTTGCGAGCGGAGAGCCCCCGGTGACAAGAGGGTACCCGCCCAGCGTGTATTCCGAGATGCCGAAGCTGCTGGAGCGGGCGGGCTGTTCGGATAAAGGCTCTATCACGGGGCTGTATACGGTGCTCGTGGACGGCGACGATTTTAATGAGCCGATCACGGACACGGCAAGAAGCATATTGGACGGTCACATTATCTTAGACCGTAAGCTGGCGCATAAAAATCATTATCCTGCCATCGATGTATTGCAGAGCATTTCACGATGCATGAGCGCGATCGATGCAAGGGAACATAAACAGGCGGCGGGAAAGCTGAAAAACGTTTTAGCGACTTACAAGGACGCCGAAGATCTGATCAATATCGGCGCCTACAAGAAAGGCAGCAATCCCGAAATTGATTATGCCATCGATAAAAACAAGGCGGTCAATGAGTTTTTGATGCAGGAGACGGACGAAAAGACGACGTTTGACGAGACGGTCGCGGCGCTGCAGGCGCTGTTTGCGTAGAACGCGGAATACGGCGCAGTACGCGGAACGCAGCGCAGGATGCAGAGCGCGGCGCAGGATGCAGAACGCAGCGTAATGCGCAGAAAAAGGGGATACGATCTGTGGCGAAATTTCGGTACCGGATGCAGAACGTGCTGAATATCAAACTCAGCATGGAGCGGCAGGCAAAACAGCAATACGCCGAGGCGAACGCAAAGCTGCGGGAAGAAGAGGAAAAGCTGAACGTCCTGCTCAGGCGCAAGTTTGAATACGAGCAGACGGCGCGGCAGCTTTTGGCGGACGAACTGAATGTCCGCGACATCACGACCAACAACGAAGCGATCGCGCGCATGGATGATTTCATTAAGGAACAGCGCAGGGAAGTGCAGCTTGCGATGAGGGCGGTCGAGAGGGCGCGCCAGAAGATGACGGAGGTCATGCAGGACCGCAAGACGCACGAGAGACTGCGGGAGAAAGCGTTTGACGAATTCCTGATGGAAGAGAAGCATCAGGAAAGTAAGGAAATAGACGAGCTGGTCAGCTATACCTATGGGCAGAGACTGAGGGAGACAGGAAATGGCGAGAGCACAGGCACCTGAAGAAATACCGGTAGTGGACGTTACCGCGGAAAAAAAGAAATTAAAAGAAGAACGCAAGAAGCTCAAAGAGGAGAGCCGCGCACAGAAAAAAGAGGCGAAGGCACGCGCAAAGGAGCTTTCCAAGCAGGAATCGGAGCTGGATGACGACGACTCGGACAGCGGGACCGGTTCCGCGATTCTGGTCACATTTTTTATCATTTTGATCTGGATTGCGATCCTGTGCCTGCTGATCAAGTTGGATGTGGGCGGTTTTGGTTCTAACGTGCTGCGACCGATCTTAAAAGACGTGCCGGTCATTTCGTGGATCCTGCCGACGGATCATGAGACGGAGACGACGGACGAGGAGGCGTACGGCGGTTATACGAGCCTGCGCGAAGCGGTCGATCAGATCTTGGTGCTGGAACAGCAGTTAGAACAGCTTCAGACCGTGACCGGCGCGGATGCGGAGGAGTTAGAGCGCCTGCGCGCGGAAGTGGAGCGTCTGCAGAGCTTTGAGGACAATCAGCTCGATTTTGAGCGGATCAAAAATGAATTTTATCAGGAAGTCGTCTATGCGGCGAACGGACCGGGCGTGGACGCGTATATCAAATATTATGAATCCATGGACCCGACGACGGCGGAAGCGATCTATGCCCGCGTGATCGCGGAGCAGGAACAGGATCTGAAAATGAGCGAATATGCGAGCGCATATGCGGCGATGAAGCCGAAGAATGCCGCCGCGATCTTTGAGGCGATGGATGACTTAGATCTTGTGACGAGAATTTTAGCGGAGATGGGCTCGGATGACCGCGGCGCGATCATGGCGGCGATGACGCCCGAATTTGCGGGAAGGCTGACGCGCATGATGGATCCGGACGCTTAGGCGCAAAATTTATCGATTTTTTCGTTTATATATCTTCATAATGACAACCGGGAAACCGATAATCATTATGTACCTTGAAAATAAAAGAAAGGAGGAGAGACAATGACCAGTGCAGTAACGGAACGTGGGACGATCATGAACTTAGCGGTTCAGGCAGCGCCTGCAAAGGCGGGAACGTCGGACACGGGATTTACGCAGGTCATGGACAAAGCTGTAAGCGCCAAAAAGAGCGGTGATGCATCCGGTGATGCGGCAGTAAAAAAAGATACTGCAAAGACCGCAGGGAGCACGGAGAGACCTCAGACAGACGAACGTCCGAAGACGGAAGAAGCCCGTCAGACGGACAGTGCGCAGCGGGAAAAACCGGATACAGCCAATGAACAGACGCAGCAGACACAGAAAGCGGCTGCTGCGGACAACGAGCCGAACGAGGCAGGCGAAGAAGCCGCCGCTTCAGAGGCAGCAGCCATGTTCATGGAAAAGGCGGCGGAAGTGCTCACACAGGTTGCGGAGAACCTTTCGGTTCCAACCGAAGCCGTGACAGAGGCGATGCAGGAGCTCGACATGGAGCTGACGGATCTGTTGATTCCGGGGAAGATCACAGAGTTAGTGATGACGCTGACCGGAGAGGATCAGATGTCGCTTGTAACGGACGAAGCGCTTTATGACACCGTGATGGAGCTGACGGCGTTGACGAACGAGGCGGGCGATGAGCTGATGAAAGAGCTTTCCCTGACGCCGGAGGACTTAACGGCGATGCTGGAGCAGTTTAGCGGACAGGAAACGGACGCAGAGCTTTCCGGCACACGGGATGTACAGCAGGAGACCCGGATCATGGACACGGATGAGAGAACTTTCGGTCTGATGACGACGGATCGCAGAGAGCTAACAGGCACACAGCAGACAGATGACAGTCACATGACAGCGGACAATGCGCAGGAGAAAACGCAGCAGGACGGAACGCAGGTTGAGGCGGGATGGAGAGCGGACGAGGATTCGGCGCAGACAAAAGAAAACGGGGAATCGCTTGCAGACGGCGGGCAGGGCTTTGCCGAGCATTTGATGGACCGGACAAATGAATTTTTAGAAGCACTGACGCAGGAGACGAACGGACCGGATTCCTATGTGGACGCGGGAGAGATCATGAAGCAGATTACGGACTTCATGAAAACACACTTAAACGCGCAGGGGTCTTCGGTGGAATTACAGTTACATCCTGCAAGCCTTGGCACATTGAATATTTCGGTGACAGCCAAGAACGGAATCGTAACAGCGCAGTTCGCAGCGCAGGACGAAGCGGTAAAGAACATCCTGGAGGGTCAGGTGGCGGAGCTTCGGTCGCGTCTGGACGAACAGGGCGTAAAAGTAGAAGCGATCGAGGTTACGGTTTCCAGTCATGAGTTTGAACGCAACTTAGAGCAGAATGCCGATCAGGACGCGAATGAGCGGGGTGAGGCGGGAGCAAAGAGACGGACAACAAGAAGGTTGAATCTCGATGAGCTCGGCGAAGAGGATGCGGAAGAACTTGACGATGCGGAGCAGATCGCGCGTGATATGATGCGGATACACGGCAATCGGCTCGACTACTTAGCTTAGTGAGACAGAGAGGAGGAATCACATGGCAGCAGTAGCGCAGGTAGTGGATGGCAAGATCGTCAACAACGGTACGAGCGCAGCGGAGAAAGCGGCAAGCGGCGAAGCACAAAAAACCACGGGCGGAGGATCGCTCGGCAAGGATGCTTTTTTACAATTGCTTGTGGCGCAGATGAAATACCAGGATCCGCTGGCGGCATCCAATAACAGCACGGAGTACATTTCCCAGCTTGCAACATTCTCGGAACTGGAGAGCATGCAGAACTTACAGGAGATTTCCGAACAGCAGCGGATGCAGAATCTCGTCGGAAAGACCGTCGTTCTGGATGTGGACGGCAAGCAGTTTACGGGGCAGGTTGACTTTTTACAGTATGAGAACGGCAAGGCAAAGATGTCCGTAGGCGGCACGCTGTATTCGATAGACGATCTGTATCAGGTGATCGACGGCGAGTACTTAACGGCATATACGGAGGCAAGCAATTTTATCTCGAAGCTTTACAGACTGCCGTCGCTTGAGAATCTGACGGAGAAGGATGCGGAGATCGTACACGAGCTGGAAGACGATTACGCGAACATGACCGAGTATGGCAAATCCTTTATTGCGGACGAGGCGGTCGAGCTCTTAAACAGACTCGGACCGAGAGCGGAAGTCTTAAGTCCGAGAAAAGAAGTCGTCGATTATGATAAGCTCATGATAGAGAAGCTTGACGATCTGATCGGCATGATGGGCGGCGTAAATAAAGACAAGATCAATGAAGTGCTGGATAAGCTTTTAGAGGAGCAGTTACCGTCCGGAAGCGGCAGCGCAGGCGGCGGTGAGAACGCGGATAACGTGACCGGAACAGAAGGCACGGGAAGCGGAGCCGAAGGCAGTGAGAACGCGGGCGGCACGACCGGAACAGAGGGCGCAGGAAACAGCGCCGAAGGCGGTGAGAACGCAGGCGGCACGACCGGAACAGAGGGCGCAGGAAACAGCGCCGAAGGCAGTGAGAACGCAGGCGGCACAGCCGGAGCGGAGAGCGCGGGAAGCGGTGCGGATAGCAGTGAGATCGCAGGCGCAGGCAGCGTAACCGATACGGACAGCGAATAATACGGGCGCACACGGCAAAGGCGCGGATGCATGAGGGCGGAAGCGCAGACAGCAGGGCAGATCGGTGACGAGTCACGGATGCTCTGTCAGAAAAAGATGGAACAGAAACGCGTGTAGTAAGTACTCAAGGAGGAGGAATTACAATGCAGGTCAATCAAAACCAATTCCTTTCCATCGAACAGCTCAAGGATCAGTACCTGAATTCGGCGAAAAAGCCGGAGACGGCGCATACGCGGGACGGTCTTTCCTTTCAGGAGATTCTGGAAGGAAAGACCGCAGCTCCCGCAGAAGGCACGCTTCGTTTTTCCAAACATGCGATGAACCGTTTGGCGGAGCGCAATATCAGGCTGACGGACGATCAGCTTGACCGTCTGAACGAGGGTACGATGAAGGCGGACAGGAAAGGGATCAAAGACTCCCTGATCATGGTCGATGAATTGGCGTTTATCGTGAACGTATCGAGCAATACCGTTATCACGGCAATGGATAATCATCGGACGGATGAACAGGTTTTTACAAACATTGATGGAGCCGTTATCATGTAACCGGACCTTTTTTGGAGGTTACCGTTCCCGAATGACAGAAGGAACGGACGGCTCTCACTTAAAGGAGGGCATTTCATTATGATGAGATCATTGTTTTCTGGTGTATCCGGCTTAAAGGTGCATCAGACAAAGATGGACGTAATCGGTAACAACATCGCAAACGTCAACACGACGTCCTATAAGTCGATGTCGATCAACTTTTCCGAGTTGATGTATCAGACGTCGGCAAACGCGTCGGGACCGAACGCGACGACGGGAACCGCAGGTAAGAACCCGAAGCAGATCGGTCTTGGTGTCGTATCGGGCGCGATCAGCACGGCGATCACGTCGGCAGGCTCGGCGCAGACGACGAACAATCCGTTTGACGTCCGCATCACGGGCGACGCGTTCTTTATCGTCAGCAACGGAAGCGATAATCTTTTCACCCGCGACGGCTCCTTCTATGTGGATGCGGCAGGAAACCTTGCGATGACGTCCACGGGCTACAATGTCATGGGCTGGCAGGTCGATCCCGAGACGGGCAGGGTAAAACAGGATACCGTAACGGCGCTCCGCATCATGAGTCAGGAGAACATGACCTACGACGCAGAGTACACGACGAACGGAAACATTTCCGGTATCGTGGACAAGAAAGATACGGACATCAACTCGACGGCAGGTAAGGCGATCAACCTTCCGATCTTTGATAATCTGGGCTACGCTTACACCGTAAAGCTCAGCCTGCACAAGGCGACGACCGACGGCGAGTTTTATATGGAAATGGACGACATTCTGGATTCCGAATCCAAGTCCATCAGCGAGTACTACGGCGTGCCGATCAGTCAGATCGCGACGCTTGGCGCACGACAGGACGTCAGCGTGCAGGAAGCATATAATCCGTTGACCGATACGTTCAATATTACGGTACACGACGCGACGAACAATACGGATAAGGAGACACCGGTTACGCGCTCGGTTACGTATGATCAGGCGACCAAGACGTATAACGTGTCCTTTAGGGATGATCAGGGTAATCTTGTTGATGCGGCTAATCTTGGAGCAATCGGAACGGCATTAGGATTGGGAACAGCTCCCGGATCGAACCAGGTTGCGATTACACTTGACAGTATCGTTGCAGCAGCAACCGGGGCGGATGCGAATGATCCGAGATCGTTCGAGGTTCAAGCCGGTCAGTTAAATGACCTGCAGATGATTTTCGGCAGCGATATTAACAATACGGTCAATGACGCAACGATCGATCCGCTGACCGGTACGCTTACGGTTACGGAAAAGAACATCCAGGGCGGTGTTCTCCGCTTCAACACCGAGACGGGCGCGTTCATTTCAGCGAACGGCAACCCGACCGGATTGACGATTGACTTCGCAGAGCAGTTTACAAACAACGGCGTGGTTACAAGTCTTCGGAACTTCCATGACGTCGAGATCGACATGACGACGATGAAGAGCAGTAACAACGGCGGTTCCGCATCCTTATCGGCGGACAGCGGCGATCTGGAAGGACACGGCGCAGGACGGAAGCTCGGCGAAATGTCCGGCATTCAGATTTCCGATAACGGCGAGATCTGGGCGGCATATGACAACGGTATGTCGAGACTGCTCGGTCAGATCGCGGTTGCGGAGTTTGCAAACCCGTCCGGTCTGGAAAAGGTTGGAGATAACCTGTATAACAAGACGCTGAATTCGGGCGATTTCGACGGCATCGGCGTGGACATTAAAGTCAACGGCGGCGCGATGAACAGCGGTCAGCTTGAAATGAGTAACGTTGATCTTTCCACGGAGTTTACGGAAATGATCACGACACAGAGAGGATTCCAGGCGAACTCCCGTATCATCACAACGTCCGACAGCCTGTTAGAGGAGCTTGTCAACCTGAAGAGGTAATAAAAAGAACAAGGTAAGGGGGTAACGGGGAACTGCGCGCACAGGGCAGTTCCCTTTCCGCATGTTTGGAAGAGAATAGGTATTTGGTACTATATCCTGATCGTTAGTAAATTCTGGAAGGGGGATTAGCGTGATCGAGGTAACAAAACTCAATGATATTCAGATTTTGATCAATCCCGATCTGATCGAATATGTGGAAGAAACGCCCGATACGGTTGTCGCTTTGACAACGGGACGTAAAATAATTGTAAAAGAAAGTAGACAAGAAGTGAAAAATCTAGTAAAATCGTATAGAAAAGAAATTTTTGCTGATTAGAGCAGAGAGTGGTGAGTTTCGTGGATTTAGCATCTATCATTGGACTAGTCGTATGTATTGCGCTTGTATTGTGGGCGGTCATCGCGGGTGCAGGCGGTCTTGCCGCAGCATATAAGGCGTTCATTGACCTGCAGTCGGTTCTGATCACGTTCGGCGGTTCCTTCCTCAGCGTTATGGCGATGAATACGATGAAGGATTACGTGAACGGTCTGAAATGTTTCGCGCGGATATTCAAGGTTCCGGTCATCAATATGTCGGAGAGTATCCAGAAGATTATCGAGCTTTCCAACACGGCGCGTAAGGAAGGACTTCTCCAGTTGGAGGAGGCAGCGTCTGAGTTAAACGACGATTTCATGAAAAAGGGCATCCTGCTGATCGTAGACGGTACGGATCCCGATCTGGTTCGCTCCATTATGGAGACGGAGCTGATCAGTATAGAGGGGCGTCATAAGAAGGTCATCAAGGTATGGGAGGACATCGGTTCCATGGGACCTGCGTGGGGTATGATCGGTACGCTCGTCGGACTGGTAAACATGTTACAGAACATGTCCGATCCGAGCTCCATCGGACCTGCCATGTCGGTTGCCCTTTTGACGACACTGTACGGTTCCATGATCGCGAACTGGATCTGTGCCCCGGTTTCGAGTAAATTAAAAGTCAATAACGACGCGGAGATCATGTTAAAGGAGATCGAGATTGAAGGTCTGCTCTCCATTCAGGCAGGCGAGAATCCGCGTGTCATCGAGGAAAAACTAAAATCGTTCCTTGCACCGAAGGATCGCGCTTCAACGGATGAAGGTGGTGAGGAGAATGGCTAAGCGCAAAGAAGAAGAACCACCAAAAGGAGCGCCCGCGTGGCAGTCAACCTTTGCGGATTTGATGAACCTTCTGCTGTGCTTTTTCGTGTTGCTTTTTTCCATGTCTAAGATTGAGGAAGACAAGTGGCTGGCGGTTGTGGAGTCTTTTCAGAATACGATGAGCGTATTCGACGGCGGCGCGGAAGCGATCGGCGACGGCGTGCTGATCAGTAACGGCGTCAGTCAGTTAAACGAGCTGTCGGAATATATGAACAGCAGCGGGCAGGCACAAGAGGTAGACGAACCGGACGATACGCTTTATAATGAAATGGAGCGGGAAGGGCTCGCCGAGTCCGAGGAAATGGCGGAGCAGATAGAGGAAGCGTTAGCGGAGCTGAATCTGGATAAAGAGATTGACGTGGATTTCAATTCACAGTATGTGCTTCTTACCATGAAAGGCGCGATTCTGTTTGATTCGGGGCGCGCCGAGTTAAAGGAAGAGATTTATCCGACGCTGGACCGGCTGGCGCTCATCCTGATGTCGTATGCCGACAGTGTCATTGAGATTGAGGGGCATACGGACAATGTGCCGATCCACAACGCGGCGTTTGCGAATAATGATGAACTTTCCAGTGCGAGAGCGCTGTCGGTATTTCAGTATTTTATGGAGACCACGAATTTGGATCCGGTCAAGCTGAAGCATTCCGGCAGAGGGGAATACATACCGGTGGCGGACAACAGCACGGAGGAAGGGCGCGCGCACAACAGGCGCGTTGAGATCAAAATCTATAATACATTAAGCACGGAACGATGAGCAGTCCGTGGGAGCAGAGAGGTGTTTGCTTTGAAAAAGAATTTATTATCCATTATCATTCTTGCTTTACTGGTCGTGAATCTGGTCATGACGGGGATCATGATGTTCTCTGTCATCAATGTGTCGAATAAGAACGCAAAGCTTGTGGGCGATATTGCGGCGCTGCTCAGCATTGAGACAAAACCGGCGGACGGGGAAGAGGAACAGGCGAGCGTTTCGATCGACGATACGGATGTGTATGTGATCAGCGACCGTATGACGATCCCGTTCCAGAGAGTGAGCGAGGCGGACGGCGGGGACGGCAAGGATCATTATTTTGTCGTGAACGTATCCCTTTCCATGAACAAGAAGCATAAGGACTATAAGACCTACGGGACCGCCGAGGAAATGGCGGCAAGGGAAACGCTGATCAAGACCGAGATTCAGGCGGTGATCGGCAGTTACACAATGGACCAGTTCAAAGAAAACCAGGAGTTGATCCGCGAAGAAGTATTGGAGCGGATTCAGACATTATATGATTCTACATTTATTTTTAATGTGAATTTCAGCGACTATCTATATTCATGATGGGAGGTGAGCCGTTGTGGGTGAGGTCTTATCCCAAAGTGAGATAGACAGTCTTCTCAACGCGTTAAGTACCGGCGAACTGGATATGGATGATGTCAAGGAGAGTCCCGACAAGCAGGTCAAGAATTATGACTTTAAGCGGCCGGCGAAGTTCTCCAAAGAGCATTTGCGGACACTGGAAATCATTTTCGAACACTACGGCAGACTCGTATCAACAACGCTGCCTGTTTATCTGAGAAAAGCAGTTCAGGTTACGGTGGCAAGCTCGGAGACGGTCACGTTTTCGGAGTTCACGAATGCATTAGCAAATCCGGTCGCGCTCGGTATTGTGAATTTTCAGCCGCTTGGCGGCACCGTGATCGTAGAGCTGGCAGCGACGCTCGCGTTCACGATCATTGACCGAATGCTTGGAGGGGCGGGAGAACCGCTCGCAAAGAATCGGGAATTTTCTGAGATAGAGATGAGCATTGTCGAAAAGATCATGGTAATCTGTATCCAGTTATTGAGGGAGCCATGGAAAAACGTGGCAGAGATCAATCCGCTTTTAGAGCGGATCGAGACAAATCCGCAGTTCGCGCAGGTCATATCTCCGACGGATATGATCGCGATCGTTACATTGAATCTCAAGATCGGGGATGTGGAAGGGTTTATGAATGTCTGCCTTCCGTTCTTCACACTGGAGAGCATCATGGATCGCCTGAACACGAAGTTCTGGTACGCGAACATGCAGGAACATTCCGACGAGAACTATGACGAACAGCTCGAAACACTGATCCGCAAGGTGGACGTACCGGTCAAGGCGGTTCTTGGCCGTACGAGCGTTACGGCAGGCGATTTTATGAATCTGCAGCCCGGAGACGTCATACGATTGGATACGAAGGTGGATAGCGAGCTGGATGTCTACGTCGGCAACATCAAAAAATTTAAGGCATTGCCCGGATCGGACGAGGAACATTTTGCCGTGCGGGTAACGTCTATTCTAAGAGAGGAGGAGTAGCCAGATGGATGGAATGTTATCTCAGGACGAAATCAATGCTTTGCTGGGCGGCATGAATAATTCAGACGGGGCGGAGGACAGTGCATCCGGGCCGGAAGAGGCGGCTCCGGCGACACCTGAGATTGATGAAAGTCTTTTGACGGACATAGAAAGGGATGCGGTTGGCGAGGTTGCCAATATCAGTATGGGGACGTCGGCGACAACCTTATACTCATTAGTAAACCGCAAGGTGGATATTACGACGCCGGTCGTAACGCTTGCCAATCTGGATACGGTCATCAAGGATTATCCGAAGCCGTGCGTATTTATTTCCATTAAATACACCGAGGGACTTGACGGAAGCAACATTCTTGTGTTAAAAGAACATGATGTAAAGGTCATTACGGATCTGATGATGGGAGGGGACGGCACCAACACGGACGGCGAGTTGGGCGAACTCCACTTAAGCGCCATTTCCGAGGCGATGAATCAGATGATGGGCTCCTCGGCGACGTCGCTTTCCTCTATGTTAGGTAAGAAGATTGACATCAGTCCGCCTGAAGCGTCGCTGGTAGATTTGTTTGAACTGCGCGATCAGGGACAGCTGGCAGGGTTCCTGTCAGGAACGTTTGTCAAGGTTGCATTCCGGATGCAGATCGACGAGCTGGTGGACAGCACCATCATGCAGCTCTATCCGATTGATTTTGCAAAATCAATTTACGAGACAGTCATGAATGCACAGGGAGGCGGATCGGCAGCCGCAGAACCGGAGCCGGCGCCCGCACCCGCACCCGCGCCACAGCCTGCACCGGCACCGCAGCCGCAGGCACAGATGCCCGGACCGGATATGAGCGGCCAGGGAATGGGCGCAATGGATATGAGCCAGATGCAGATGGGCATGAACCCGATGATGATGGGTATGAATCCGATGCAGATGGGCATGAATCCGATGATGATGGGTATGAACCCCATGATGATGGGACAGCAGAACGTCAATGTACAGCCCGCGCAGTTCCAGAGCTTTAACAGAGACGTTCCCGGCATACAGAATCAGGAGAATATCGGGCTGATCAGGGATGTGCCGCTTGAAGTTACGGTAGAGCTGGGGCGTACGAGCAAATCCATTGCGGAGATCCTCGAATTTGCACCCGGTACGATCATAGAGCTGGATAAGATCGCAGGAGAGCCGATCGACGTGCTTGTCAACGGAAAGTTCGTTGCAAGAGGAGAGGTCGTAGTCATCGAAGAAAGCTTCGGCGTTCGTGTAACCGAAATTATCAAATAAAGGAATAGGAGAAAAAAGATGGCAAAGAATATTTTAATTTGTGATGACGCAGCATTCATGAGAATGATGATCAAGGACATTCTGACCAAGAATGGCTACAACGTTGTCGGAGAGGCTGAGAATGGTGCGAAGGGCGTAGAGAAATATAACGAATTAAAGCCCGATCTGGTGCTCATGGATATTACCATGCCGGAGCTTGACGGCATTCAGGCGCTCAAAAAGATCAAAGAGATGGATGCCTCCGCAACGGTGATTATGTGTTCCGCCATGGGACAGCAGGCAATGGTTATCGAGTCCATTCAGGCAGGCGCGAAGGACTTTATCGTAAAGCCGTTCCAGGCAGACCGCGTATTGGAAGCGGTAAAGAAGGTCGTCGGATAACATGCTGCTTAGTCGTACGCTGGATTCGTTTTTTGACCTGCTGACCGTGTTGTTTATTTTTGCTGTTGTGCTTGCACTGACTTATTTTACAACACGGTTCATTGCCAATTACCAAAAAGGCAGATCTGTCGGACGCAACCTAGAGGTGCTCGAAAGTTATCGGGTTACCTCTAATAAGTATCTTCAAATTGTGCGCGCAGGGAAAAAATATCTGGTAATTGGAATCGGGAAAGACGAGATCCATGTATTGGCAGAACTTTCCGAGGAAGAACTTACCATACCCGAAGAAAAGACCGAGACGGGAATGGTAAGCTTCAAAGAGATGCTTGACAAGGCAAAACACATGAAAGACAAGAAATAACATGAAAAATCGCTATGTATGTGATAGAAAATTTTTCAATCGCGGAAGAAGGATCATCCGTTATGTATGCCTGCTGGTTACGGTAGGCATATTGTTTATCGGGAACGGCATGACCGCACATGCGATCGGCTCCGGTATCGGCAGCATAGAGGATACGCCTCTGACGGGGGAGACCGAGAACGGCACGACGGCGGCAGCGCCGGGGACGGCGCAGACCGGCGAGGACTTAGAGGACCTGAACATGGCGAACGGATTTAATAGCACGTTCACAACGGACAACGGTTCTCTTTCGGGGCTGCTGCGGATCCTGCTGACGCTGACGGCGATCGCGGTCGCTCCGATGCTGATCATCTGTCTGACGTCCTTTACGCGGATATTGATCGTGATGCATTTCACAAGGACGGCACTCAATACCCAAACAGCGCCCCCGAACCAGGTGTTGATTGGGTTAACTTTGTTTCTGACCTTTTTCATTATGAGCCCGACCATCAGCACGATTTATTATGATGCGTACCGGCCCTATGAGGCGGGCGAGCTGGAACAGGCGGAAGCGATCGACGTTGCGGTTGATGCGATGCGGGAATTTATGTACCCGCAGACGGAGCGCAAGGACGTCCGGATGTTTATGGAGATCGCCAATCTCCAGTGGGATTCGGAGATGCAGAATGAAGATATTCCGACGTATGTGCTGATTCCCAGCTTTTTGGTGAGTGAGCTGCGGACGGCGTTCATTATCGGCTTTTTGATCTATATCCCGTTCCTCGTGATCGATATGGTAGTCGCATCCACCCTGATGGGAATGGGTATGATGATGCTGCCGCCGACAACGATCTCCATGCCGTTCAAGATCCTGCTTTTTGTGCTGGCGGACGGCTGGAATCTGATCATTGGCGGAGTCGTAAAATCTTTTTACTGACCTGCCGGAAATGTTGTACGCGGGGGTACAGGGTGTTTTGTAACCCGGCGGGAAAGGAGCGTGTAGAATGACTGCGGAAGATGTGGTAATGATTATTCGCCAGGGGTTGTTTGTTGTCGTCAAAACGGCGGCGGTACCGCTGCTGGTATCTCTTTGCGTCGGACTGATCGTCAGCATTTTTCAGACGGTCACATCCATTCAGGAGCAGACGCTCACCATGATCCCGAAGATCATAAGCGTGTTTACGGTGCTGATGATCGCCGGACACTGGATGTTAAATAATATGACGACGTTTATGACGGACCTCTGGTCTGATTTTGCACTGTATATCCGATGATGTTATGATAGATTATTCGTTTTCGACATCCGATTTAGAATATTTTCTGCTTGTGTTCATCCGGATCGTGAGTTTTATGAACCTTGCGCCGTTTTACGGCGACAGCAGCATTCCGGCGCGGTTTAAGGTGGGGTTAAGTCTGGCGCTCTCGTACATGGTCTTTTTGCTTACGCCGCATACGGAGCTTGTCTACAGCACGGTGACGGAATACGCGGCGCTTGTGGTGATGGAAGCGGCGGTCGGACTTTTGATCGGGCTTGTCTCGACGGTCTGTATGCAGATCGCCTCCATGGCGGGGCGGCTGGTCGATATGGAGATCGGTCTTTCCGCGGCGAGCACGATGGATCCGTCCTACCGGGATAACGTCACGGTCAGCGGTTTGATCTACCGCTACGCGTTCACGCTGTTGTTCATCACGTCCGGGATGTACCAATATGTCATTAAGGCGTTTATCCAGACCTATGAGCTGATCCCGGTCGGCAATGTTCATTTTGCGCTGGATAAAATATTAAGCTCGCTGATCACGTTTATGGGACAGTACTTTTTGATCGGGTTCCAGATCGCGATGCCGGTGTTTGCGGTCATCACGGTCATGAATGCCGTGCTGGGCGTTCTTGCCAAGGTTGCGCCGCAGATGAACCTGTTCGCGGTCGGTATGCAGTTAAAGATTCTGGTAGGGCTTGCCGTGCTGTATCTGTCCATGTGGCTGGTGCCGCAGGCGGCGGACAGCATGTTTACGCAGATGAAAAAAATGATCGTTTCAATGGTGGAGGCACTGATGTGATACTGGAATATCAGCTTCAATTTTTTGCAAAGGACGGTCCCGGAGGAGAAAAGACAGAGGAACCGACCGGTAAACGGCTAAGCGACGCCCGCAAGGACGGTCAGGTGGCAAAGAGCAAGGAGGTCAGCAATTTTGTGATGCTGTTCGCCCTGTTTCTCATACTGAAAGTCTGGGTCGGGAATCTGGGCAACAGTATGCTTGAGCTGTTTCCAGCCGTTTATCGGAAGATTCCCGAACTTTCCTCCTATAACGCGACGGGGGAAGAGGGCGTCGGCGTGTGGATCATGTTAAAGGAAGTCCTTCAGCAGTATCTGCTGACCATGCTTCCGATCTTTCTGATCGCCGTGTTTCTGGCGTTTGTCACGGATCTGCTCCAGGTGAAATGGAAGCCGACGAGGAAACCGTTACAGCCGAAATTCAGCAAGCTCAATCCGGTAAAGGGCGTGAAGCGCCTGTTTTCCAAACAGTCGCTCGTGGAATTGCTAAAATCCATCGTGAAGATCGGGATAATCGGTTATCTGGTGTATTCGACGCTGATCGGAAGCGTCGGCTATGTGTTCCAGTTTTATTCCATGCCGCTGATGCAGGGAATCCGCATCGTCGGGGATGTCACCATCAACCTAGGCTTGAAGGTTTCCGCTTTCTATGTTGTCATTGCCGCAGCGGATTATGCGTACCAGAAGCATAAGTTCCACGAGGACATGAAAATGACAAAGCAGGAAGTCAAGGATGAATATAAGAATTCCGAGGGAGATCCGCAGGTCAAGAGCAAGATCCGTCAAAAGATGATGGAGGCGTCAAGGCGCCGTATGATGCAGGCGGTCCCGCGCGCGGACGTCGTCATCACAAACCCGACGCACTATGCCGTTGCGTTAAAGTACGAGCCGGAAAAGATCGATGCGCCTTATATCGTGGCAAAGGGAGAGGATTATCTCGCGCAGAAGATCAAGGAGATCGCGCGTGAGAACAATGTCCAGATCGTAGAGAATAAACCGCTTGCGCGGATGCTCTACCATAATGTGGAAGTCGGCGAGCCGATTCCACCCGAATTGTTTCAGGCAGTTGCCGAGGTGCTCGCATTCGTATATAATATACAGGGAAAACTGCCGCGCGAGAATCCGCAGGCGGTATAAAGTGATGAGAGATCATTGCGAAACGCTGTAGGATACGTTTATGATTGTGTAACAGATACAGTCCATAAGCAGGTGCTTTGACGCCGCCGGTACTTACATGCCGTATTGTGGCATGTTATGTACCGTTGCGAGCGGAGAGCAGCGGAAGCGTGCCTGCGTTGGAATGTATCTGTTACACAATCGCACAGCCTATATTATGCGTTTCGCAAGAACCTGCGGAAGATGATTTGAGAGAAAGGAGGAGCATGGATGAAAGCGTTAGTAAAACGTCTGTCGGGCGACATCTTTATCGCCATATACGTGCTGGCAGCGTTTATCATGTTGATCGTGCCGCTGCCGGTGCCGCTTTTGGATGTGCTGCTCGCTTTTGATATGTCTCTTGCATTCACGATCATGTTTTCGTGTATGCTGACAAAAGAAGTGCTGGATATGGCGTTTTATCCGACGATCCTGTTGTTTACGACCGTATTCCGTATCGCGCTCAACGTTTCTTCCACGCGTCTGATCCTTTCGAAGGGTGACGCCGGAAACGTCATCGATACGTTCGGTCAGTTCGTCGGCGGGGGCGATCTGGTCATCGGTGTGATCGTATTCATTATTTTGATCATCGTCCAGTTCATGGTTATCAACAAAGGTTCCGAGCGTGTCGCGGAGGTAACGGCGAGATTCACGCTTGACGCGATGCCCGGTAAGCAGATGGCGATCGACGCGGACTTAAACACGGGTGCGATCGACGACGCGGAGGCAAAGCGCAGAAGAGATAAGATTCAGGCGGAGTCCACGTTCTTCGGTAACATGGACGGTGCCGTGAAGTATGTAAAAGGAGACGCGACGGCGGGACTGCTCATCACGGCGGTCAATATCATCGGCGGTATCGCCATGGGCGTTCTGAGAATGGATTTAACGTTCGCAGAGGCGGCGGATAAATATCTGATCCTGACGATCGGCGACGGTCTGGTCAGCCAGATCCCGTCCCTTTTGATCTCGCTTTCCACCGGTATTCTTGTCACGAAGGGCTCGAAAGAAGCGGAGTTCGGAACAGAGATTCTTCATGAGCTGTTCAGTCTGCCGCGCGTGCTTTATATTGTCGGGACGGTCATGTGCTTTCTTGGTATTGTCACGCCGCTTAATCCCGTGCTCTTTGTCCTGATCGGCGCGGTTTTCATCACGGCGGCGACGATCATGAACCGTACGATAAAGACGGCGGAAATCGAGGCGAGCGTGGATACGGACGAACAGGAGGCGGAAGAGATCAGACAGCCGGAAAACGTCAACTCCCTTTTGTCCGTCGATCCGATTGAATTGGAGTTTGGTTACGGTATCATTCCGCTTGCGGATGTGAATCAGGGAGGCGACCTTTTGGACCGCGTCGTCATGATCCGGCGCCAGATCGCGATGGAGCTTGGTACGATCGTGCCGATCATCCGTCTGCGCGATAACATTCAGTTAAACCCGAATCAATACATTATCAAGATCAAGGGAATCCAGGTTTCGGAAGGCGAGATTCTGTTTGATCATTACATGGCGATGAATCCGGGCTTTGTCAAGGAGGAGATCACGGGAATCCCGACGTTTGAGCCGTCCTTCCACCTGCCTGCGATCTGGATCACGGAGAGTCAGCGCGAGCGTGCGGAGAGTCTGGGCTATACGGTCGTCGATCCGCCGTCCATCATCGCGACGCATCTGACCGAGCTGATCAGACGGCATATTTCCGAGCTGCTGACGAGACAGGATGTACAGAATCTTATCAACAACTTAAAAGAGACGAATCCGTCCGTTGTCGAGGAGCTTGTGCCGAAGCTGCTTGGCTTAGGTGAGATACAGAAGGTATTGCAGAATCTCTTAAAAGAAGGCGTATCCATCCGTGATCTTTTGACGATCTTTGAAACGCTGGCGGATTATGCGACGTCCACGCGTGATACGGATATTCTGACCGAGTATGTGCGTCAGGCGTTGAAGCGGGCGATCTCAAGCCGTTTCTTCCCTGCGAATGAGACAACGAGCGTCGTGACGCTCGATCCGAAGCTGGAACAGGAGATCATGGGCAGTGTGAAGCAGACGGAGCAGGGCGCGTACCTGAATCTGGATCCCGAAAAGACCAAGCAGATCATGGCGTCGGTTGAGAAGGAGACGGGCAAGCTTGAGAATCTCGGCAAGAGTCCGATCGTTATCACATCGCCGATCGTGCGGGCGTATTTTAAGCGCCTGACGGAAGATTATTTCAGGGATCTGATCGTCGTATCATACAATGAAGTGGAATCGAATGTGGAATTACAGTCAGTTGGGATGGTGACAGCATAAGATGATAATCAAAAAATATCTTGCGGATACGGAAGCCGAGGCAGTCGATGCGGCAAAAAAAGAATTGGGACCGGGCGTTGTTGTGATGAATGTCCGAAGCGTGAAGCATAAGGGCATCATGCGCTTTTTCAAGAATCCGATGAAAGAGGTCACGGTCGCGCTGGAGGAAGATTCGGAGCGGTTTTCATCGGCGGTCAAGGACATTGCCCGCGTTGTCTCCGAGCAGAATGCGCAGCAGGAGGCCTGGTCAGCCGGGGAACGGAGCAAACCGTCGGGAACCGATGCGCCGGCGCGGAACACATCGGAAAGCGCGCAGGGGACGCCGGGCGCGGATACGCAGGCGGCAGGGCTTTTTAAGGCGGATGGCGCTGCATACGGAAGAAGCACGGCAAAAGCGGCCGCGGGCAGCCGTCAGATTTTAGAACAGGCGGCGTCCGAGAGCAATGTGCTGGAGAATAAGCTGGATTCGCTGCAAAGTCTCTTACAGGAGACGCTGGTAAAGACGGATGAGAAGAGCGCCGCCGTGCAGGAGGAGAGCGAGGAGCCGTCCGAGGCACAGAACTTCCTGCGGCTGTTGTATAACACGATGGTCGATAATGAGGTGGATGAGCATTACGCGAATCAGATCATCGACACGCTGGACGTCAAGGAGACTGCGGATACGCCGATCGATTACTACCTGGCGAGCGTTTATCAGAAAATGGTCTTGAAATTCGGCAAGACGACGCGGATCACGGAGGCGAAAAAAACGCCGAAGGTCGTATATTTTATCGGTCCGACCGGTGTCGGCAAGACGACGACGATCGCCAAGATCGCTTCGCGTTTCTGCGTGGAGCAAAAGAAAAAGCTTGCTCTTTTAACGACGGATACTTACCGGATCGTGGCGGCGGAGCAGTTAAAGACTTATGCGGATATTCTGGAGGTGCCGATCCGTGTGATCTATTCGATCGAGGAAATGGAACATGCATTTTCCGATTTTAGGGATTATGATTACATTTTAGTAGATACCGCGGGGCATTCCCACTATAATGAAGAACAGAGACAGGCGATCGGGCAGTTCATCCATGCGGCGGACGACAAGGTGGAAAAGGAAGTGTACCTGGTGATGAGCGCAACGACAAAATACCGCGACATGATCAGTATTGCCGACGCCTATTCCGAGGTGACGGACTATAAGCTGATCTTTACAAAACTGGATGAGACGACGGCGCTTGGAAATTTATTTAATCTGCGGATGCGTACGAATGCGGAGCTGTCCTATGTGACGACGGGGCAGAATGTACCGGAGGATATTGAGCCGTTTAATCCACAGATCGTAGTGAAACAGCTTCTTGGGGGAAGAAGACAGGAATTTAAGGGGTAAAAGATGGATCAGGCTGAAAAGTTACGAAGCATCATCAAAGCGAATCAGATCAACCGGCCGCTTGCGCGCGTCATTGCAGTGACGAGCGGAAAGGGCGGTGTGGGGAAGTCCAATACGGCGATCAATTTAGCGATTCAGTTCCGCCGTATGGAGAAACGCGTGATCATTTTGGATGCCGATTTCGGGCTCGCCAATATTGAGATCATGTTTGGCGCAGTACCGAAATTCAATCTGTATGATCTGATCTATCAGGGAAAGAGTATCCGCGACATCATCACATGGGGACCGATGGATGTGGGGTTTATTTCGGGAGGGTCCGGGATCGCGGGCATGTCGAACTTAAACCGCGATTATCTGAACTATATCATACAGAATCTTTCGGAACTGGATACGCTGACCGATATGATCATTGTGGATACGGGCGCGGGCATTTCGGACGCCGTGCTGGAATTTCTGGTCTCCAGCGGCGAGATCTTACTGATCACAACGCCGGAACCGACGTCCATTACGGACTCCTATTCCCTGTTAAAGGCGTTAAACCGTCATTCCCGTTTCAAGACGGATAACACGCAGGTCAAGGTCATTGCGAACCGCGTGGAAAACGACGAGGACGGCATGGATCTGTTCTTAAAGCTCAATGCGGTCGTTACGAAATACTTAAAGATACCGATCACGTTTTTGGGCTCCGTGCCGCGCGACGAACAGCTTTCCAAGGCGGTCATGCAGCAGAGTCCGATCTCCATGCAGAATCCGAATGCAAAATCGGCGAAGGCGTATGAGGAGATCGCCATGAAGCTGATGGATAAGGAAGTCAGCACCAGTGTGCCGAAGAGAGGAATGGCGGCGTTTTTCGCCCATATTCTTTCCGGAAGAAAAAATTAAACGCTGGAAAAAAAGAAAACAGTGAGGAGAGGTACTATGTTATCAAGTTATATCATACCGGGACAGAAGGTAGAGCTCCACGCCACCGCCGATAACAGGGATGTCAAGGATAAGAAGAAGATGTATTTAAGCCGCGTATACGAGGTGCTTTCCGACGACCGGATCGAAGTGACGATGCCGATGGAGCAGACGAAGCTGATCCTGCTTCCGGTTGACGGCGAGTATGAAGTGTTCTTTTATACGCAGGGCGGGCTCTATCAATGTATCTGCCGGATCATCGACCGGTATAAGAGCAATAATGTGTATATCTTAGCGCTTGAGCTTGTGAGCAACCTGCGAAAATATCAGAGGCGGGAGTATTATCGTTTCAGCTGCGCGCTTGACATGAGTGCGCGCGTGTTAGAGGAGGAGGAGATCGAGGCGCTCGACGAGAGGCGTGACTATCTCGTGCCGGGACTTCCGTTAAAGCACAGTATCATTGTGGACATCAGCGGCGGCGGACTGCGGTTCGTGGCAAATCAAAAATACGACGAAGGCTCCCTGATCTATTGCAATTATTATCTGAACGTCAACGGGGTGAATAAAGAATATAACCTGGTCGGAAAGATCCTGCATGTCAGTGAGATCGAAAAGCAAAAGGGAAATTTTGAGCACCGCGTCCAGTATATCAACATCGATTCGACGGAGCGGGAAGAGATCATACGCTACATCTTTGAAGAAGAGAGAAAAAATCTGAAGAAAGAGCAGAAATAAGAAATAAGAAATAAGAAATAAGAAATAAGAAATAAGAAATAAGAAATATTGGCTGTGAATGGTGGGATGGGACTATGGCGGAGAAAAAAAATATTTTAGTTGTTGATGACTCTGCACTCATGAGAAGTGTTCTTTGTGATATAATTAACTCGGATGAACGATTCCATGTAGCGGACAGAGCGATTAACGGCGCGGACGCGCTGGAGCTGCTCACGAGAAAGCAGTACGACGCGGTCGTGCTGGACGTAAACATGCCAAAGATGACAGGCGTGGAGCTCTTACGTCAGCTTCATACACGCAAGATCGCGGTACGCATTATGATGGCGAGCACGGACACCCGCGACGGCGCGCAGATCACGCTGGACTGTCTGGAGCTTGGCGCGCTGGATTTTATCCACAAGCCGGACAAAGCTTCGGATGCACGGGACGCCGACTTCCGCGGACAGTTTTTGGAGACGCTTTATGCCGTGTCACAGTCTGCGCTTCCCTCTTTTGCCAAGAGTCTCAGCATCAAGGGACTGAGCGAGACGAAGAAGGTCGTGGAGCTTGTCGGAAAGCATGGGGCGAAGGTGAGCGGCAGGCAGATCGTTGCGATCGCGAGTTCAACGGGCGGTCCGAAGGCGCTGCAGAGCGTGATCCCGCATCTTCCGGCCAATCTGAGAGCGCCGGTCGTGTTGGTACAGCATATGCCCGCAGGCTTTACGAAGTCTTTGGCGGAGCGGCTGGACAATATGAGCGAGATTCATGTCAAGGAGGCGGAGGAGGGCGATCCGGTTGAGGCGGGAACCGTCTATATTGCGCGCGGCGGCGTCCATATGAACATCGTGGAGCAGGGCGGCATGTGCCGTGTGCATTATACGAGCGAACCGCCGAGAGAGGGCGTCAGACCATGCGCGAATTACATGTACGAGTCATTAAGCGAATGCAGCTATGAGCGGATCACCTGCGTTGTCATGACCGGAATGGGAGCGGACGGAACCAAGGGAATCGTGGCATTACAAGCGGCAAAGAAAGTCCATGTGATCGCACAGGAGGAATCAACCTGTGCGGTATATGGTATGCCAAAGAGCATCGTTAATACGGGACTCACGGATCAGATCGTTCCGCTTGAGGATATTGCCCGTGAGATTATCATGAACGTGGGGGTAAAATGAGATGGACGTAAGCCAATATCTTGAAATCTTCATTGACGAGACCAAAGAACATCTCCAGAATCTGAATACGCAGATTCTGGAGCTGGAACAGGACCCGGAAAATGAAAATACGATCAACGAGATCTTTCGTGCCGCGCATTCCTTAAAGGGAATGGCGGGTACGATGGGGTACAAGCGGATGCAGACGCTGACGCACGATATGGAAAATGTGTTTTCCGAGGTGCGCAACGGGGCGATCAAGGTCAGCAGCGGGATGATCGACATTCTGTTCCAGTGCTTGGACGCGCTGGACGAGTATCTGACCAATATCCAGCAGAGTGCGGATGAGGGGACGAACGAGAATGAGGCGCTCATTAAGGCGTTAAATGAGCAGATGGGCGCAAAGGGCGAGACAAAAACCGCCGGGAAAAAGGGAAAAGGCAAAGAGCCGGCGAAGGCGGAAGCGGAGGAGAAGAAGTGGCTGGAGATCAAGCTGGATGATTCGCAGAAGTCCGTGATCGGCAGGGCGGCGTCGCAGGGACAGCATGTGTATGGCGTCACCGTCAAGGTGCATGAGACCTGTCTGTTAAAGGCGGCGCGCGCGTTTCTGGTGTTTAAGGCGATCGAGAAGTACGGTGAGATCATCGTGTCAAATCCGAGCGCACAGGATATTGAGGATGAGAGATTTGATTTGGATTTCAGTCTGATCGTCGTATCGAAAGGGGAGCTTGCGGAGATCCTGGATGCGATCAAGAATGTATCCGAGATTGATACTGCTACCGGTGAGAAGATGGATGTATCCGAATATGCCGTTGAGGAAGCGAAGCAGCAGGAGAGCACGGGCGCTGAGAGCGGCAGTACGCAGGTTGCCGCTGCGGAGCAGACAAAGCCGGAGGCGGCAAAAGCAAAAGAGAAAAAGCAGAACGCCGTATCCAAACCGGTTGTGAACCGGACGGTCCGCGTGGATATTGAGAAGCTCGACGTGCTGATGAACTTAGTCAGCGAGCTGATCATTGCCAAGAATTCCCTTGTGTCCGCATCGGGAGCTGAGGGAACAAAGAGCGCGGGCTTCAACGAGCAGATCGAATATCTGGAAAGCGTCACCACGAATCTCCATGAATCCGTCATGAAGGTGCGCATGGTGCCGATTGAGAGCGTTGTCAACAAATTCCCGCGCATGATCCGCGATCTGTCAAAGAAGTTAAATAAGAAAATGGAACTGTACATGACCGGTGAGGAGACGGAGTTAGACCGTACCGTTGTGGATGAGATCGGCGATCCGCTGATGCATCTGCTTCGGAATTCCGCAGATCATGGTCTGGAGTCTGCGGAGATCCGCAGACAGAGAGGAAAGAGCGAGACCGGTTCCATCTTCCTGAATGCTTATCAGGACGGCAACAATGTCGTCATTGAAGTCGGCGATGACGGTAACGGCATCGATACGGAGGCAGTCAAGCTCAAGGCGATCGAGCGCGGCGTCATCACGCCGGAGCAGGCGGAGAACATGACGGAGAAGGATATTATCGATCTGTTGTTCAACGCGGGCTTCTCCACCGCAAAGGTCGTGTCCGATGTGTCGGGCAGAGGCGTCGGTCTTGACGTTGTCAAGTCCAAGATCGAGTCGTTGAGCGGCGAGGTCGAGGTCAAGACCAAGCTGGGAGAGGGAAGTACCTTTATCATCCGTCTGCCGCTTACGCTTGCGATCATTCAGGCGCTGATGGTCGTTGTCGGCGGAGAGAAGTACGCGATCTCATTAGGTTCGATCCAGACGCTGGAGGACATTCCGGTTTCCGACATCAAGCTCGTGCAGTCAAAGGAAGTTATCAATCTGCGTGAAAATGTCATTCCGCTGATCCGCGTCAACGAAATGCTGGATATTGAATCCGCCAAGGGACCGGATGACAACCTGATGGTCGTGATCGTGAAGAAAGGCGATAAACTGGCAGGTCTGGTTGTGGATGACCTGATCGGTCAACAAGAGATTGTTATCAAATCTCTCGGAAAATACATCAATAAATGCAAGATCATCAGCGGTGCGACAATTCTTGGTGACGGCGAAGTTGCGCTGATCCTTGATACGAATGCGATGCTGTAAGCGGAATGGAGGCGATAGGGATGGAGGAGTTAAGAGATAAAAATGCGTTTGGTGCGGCGCAGTACATCGTCATCCAACTTGGCGATGAAAAATACGGAATTGACATCAAGTATGTCGATAATATCCTGCGGAAATCGCAGATCACCCGCGTGCCGAAAGTGGCGGCATATTTTAAGGGCGTCATCAATCTGCGCGGCGAGGTTGTTCCGGTCATGAGCGTCCGTCTGAAGATGGGACTGGAAGAGGTTGAGGAGACAAAGGAGACCCGTATCATCATTCTGAAGGCGGAAGGGATTGAGAAGATCGGTATCATCGTGGACGAGGTCAAAGAGGTTGTCACGCTGGAAGAAGAACAGGTTGACAGAATGGCGTATGATTCCAAGGAAGAGAAAAGCGCGTTTGTCACGGCAGTCGGAAAGTGCGACGAGGATCTGATCTCACTGCTTGATATTCATGCCGTGCTTGCGGAGCAGAACGTGTGATACAGGAGAACCGAAGGGAATAAAATGGTATGATGTAGTAAAAAGACACTTAATGTGGGGTGGGGAAAAGACGAAAGGAATGGATAAGAAATATGTCGGATAAGTTAGATCTACAGGCAATGTCAGATCAGTACGTCGATGTCCTGATGGAATTAGGCAACATCGGCGCAGGAAACGCGATGACCGCGCTGGCGCAGATGCTGCAATGCAAAGTGGATATGAAGGTGCCGCGCGTCAGACTGTTGGAGTTTTCTGAGGTCGGCACGGTGATGGGCGGCGAAGAACAGATCATGGCAGGTATTTACCTGGCGGTGGACGGGGACATTACGGGGAGCATCATGTTCCTGTTGGAAAAGGAGTCCGCCATGCATCTCGTCGGGAAGCTGATGGGGATGCCGCCGTCCGAAGACGGGAATTTCTCGGAAATGGAAATATCAGCATTACAGGAGATCGGGAATATCATCACCGGCTCCTACCTCAATTCTCTGTCGGCGATGACGGGCTTAAAGATTATCCCGTCCATACCGGCGCTGAGTGTTGATATGGCGGGCGCGATCTTAAGCGTTCCCGCGATCGAGTTCGGCTTGATCGGAGACAACATTCTGATGATCGAGACGCAGTTCAGCGACGATCAGGAGATTGCAGGATATTTTATTCTTGTACCGGATCTGGAATCCTATGACAAGATTCTGGCCTCCCTTGGGCTTCGCTAGGCATGCAGGGAGACCAAAAAGAGAACGGAGAGCGCGTGAGCGCATATAAACACGGATAGGGAAAGAAGCATGATAGGCTATGAGTGAAATAATTAAAGTCGGTATGGCGGATGTTAATATATGCAAAAGTCCGAACGGGATCACGACACTCGGCTTAGGCTCGTGTGTCGGCATTGCGATAAGGGATCCCCTTACCAAAATCGGCGGACTGGCACATATTATGCTGCCGGACAGTACCGTGATCGCAAATAATTCTAACAAACCAAAGTTTGCCGATACGGGAATTGTATTACTTGTGGATATGGTTGTAAGGGCGGGCGCAAGCAGGGCAAGGCTTGTGGCAAAAATCGCGGGCGGTGCGCAGATGTTTGGATTTCAGAATAAAAACGAACTTGTGCGCGTCGGCGAACGGAACGTAGAGGCTACAAAGAAGAAGCTTGCCGAGCTCAGGATTCCGATTCTGGCGCAGGATACAGGCGCCAATTACGGACGGACGGTAATTTTTTATCCTGAGACGGGAGATTTTATTATTCGTGCGGTAGGAAGAGATGAAAAAACAATCTAACAATCAAGACGACAGTCAGAAGGAACAGTCTGAACAGAAGGAAGACGATCAGACCAAAGAACAGCAGGAAGAGTATGGCAGGTTAAAGACGAAGCAGCTTCCGGCTGTGATCATGCTTTTGGGCGGAGCGGTCGCGGTGATCGTCACGTATGCACGCGGGTTTTCGCTGCGGGAGATTCTTTTGATCGTGCTTGCCAGCCTGCTTGGGTTTTATATTCTGGGTCTGATCCTGAAGCGGATCTTTGATTCGTTCCGTATCAGGCAGAAAGAGCAGGAGGAAAGCGGTACGCCGGAGGAAGGCGAAGTCATCGAGAAAGAACCGGAAAAGGAATGACTAGAAACAGACAAGGGCGGAGGACGGCATGGACGAGAGTCTGAGAAAAAGACTGTGGGATGAATATGCCAGGACGAAAACGGCAGAAACCCGCGAAAAGATCATAATTGAATATGCACCCCTTGTAAAGGTCGTGGCAGGACGGCTCAGCATGTACCTCGGTTACAACGTGGAATATGAGGATCTTGTCAGTTACGGGATTTTTGGACTGATCGATGCGATCGATAAATTCGACTGCGGCAAGGACGTGAAGTTTGAAACCTATGCGAGTCTGCGTATCCGCGGAGCGATCCTTGACCAGATCAGAAAGATGGACTGGATACCAAGGACGGTCAGACAAAAGCAGAAGCAGATCGATGCGGCAATCCGCGATATTGAAGTCGCCACAGGAAGAAGCGCGACAGATGACGAGATTGCGGGGAAGCTTGGAATTTCCGGGGATGAATATATTGACTGGCAGAGTCAAATGAAGGTGACCAACCTTGTTTCGCTGAATGATTATCTGGAACAGGGCGGCAGCGAGGTACCCAATGATGCGTCGGCTTCCAGTCAGTTTGATATACCCGAAGACGTCGCAATGAAGTCGGAATTAAAGGGTATGATCACGGATGCGATGGAGCTGCTGACGGAGAAAGAGCGCAGGGTAGTGGAGTTGTACTATTATGAGGAACTCTCCTTAAAGGAGATCAGTCGTGTGCTGGAGGTGTCTGAGTCGAGAATTTCGCAGCTGCATACGCGTGCGCTGCAAAAAATGAAGGACCGGCTCGGAAAATATATGGGAATTTTACATGCGCTTTAGAAAAAAGATGCTGTTTTGTTGCATGGCAATAGAACAGTTCTTTTTTTAAGAACGCAGCGAAAGGGTAAAGGTGAGGAATGAACGGTTATTTCCAATTGATCACAAGCGGGAGCGGTACGGCGATGCGGCTGGTTCCGGAGACGGACGGCGGGGAGCCGATCCGCGTGAATGAAGTGGCAAATTACTTAAAATATAAAAAGATTTTATTTAATCTCAAGCAGTTAAACGATGGGATCGAAAAGCATGAAGAGACGGTTGTGCCGCTTGGCTTAGACGCGCATATGCCGGAACAGGAAATGTGTTTTATCACGGTGAGCGACGATAAGCTTCATGCGTTCATCCGTTTTTATGCGCCGTCGGACAACGGGGTGGTCATGAGCCGCGATGAGATCATGAATGAGCTTGCCCTTAATAAGATCGTATACGGCGTCCTGCAGGAGAATATCGACGCGTTTCTCGCGCAGCGGGAATATTGTAAAACTTACGAGCTGGCGGTCGGACAGAGCGCGAAGTCGGGAAAGGACTCGCAGATCGAGTATTTCTTTTCGACGGATTTACAGGCAAAGCCGAAATTAAAAGAAGACGGGAGCGTTGACTTTTTTAATCTTGGCACGATCAATCATTGCAAAAAGGGCGATGTGCTGGCAAAGCTGCACCCGGAGCTGCGCGGCGAACCGGGGACGAACGTGTATGGCGAGAATCTGGCGCCGCCGTCCTTTGAGAAGAAAATACTCAAATTTGGCAGAAATGTCGCGATCAATGAAGATAAAACGGTATTGACGGCTGAGACGGACGGTCATGTAGAATTAGAGGAGGACCGGGTATGCGTTTCAGACATCTTTGAGGTTGACAATGTCGATACGTCTACGGGCAATATTGAGTTTGAAGGCAGCGTGCATATCAAGGGCAATATCTGTGAAAATTATAGTGTAAAAGCGCACGGGAACGTGGTTGTCGGCGGCGTGGTCGAGGGCGCCTATGTAGAGACGGACGGCGATATTATCATCAGCCGCGGCATGAACGGCATGGACAAGGGAACCCTGAAGGCAAAGGGAAACATTATTTCGAAGTTTCTGGAGAATACGACGGCGGAGGCGGGAGGCTACATCGAGACGGAGTGCATTCTGCACAGCGAGGTCACAGCCGGCGACGAGGTCATTGTTACAGGAAAAAGAGCATTTGTCACGGGGGGCCATGTCACAGCGGCAAACCGCATCACGGCAAAAACGCTCGGATCGCAGATGGCGGCGGCGACAACTTTAGAGGTTGGCGTGAATCCGGAGATCCGGCAGCGCTATGCCCAGCTTCAAAAAGAGACGGCGGACTTACAGAACAGCCTAAAGCAGATCGAACCGGTCGTGCAGTCAACCATGCTCAAACTAAAGCAGGGCGTAAAGCTGACGCCTGAGCAGGTGAAATATATACAGACGCTTTCCGCGACCGGAGCGGCACAAAAAAAGCAGATCGAGGCAAACCTGAAAGAAATGGATGACTTGAGCGGTCAATTTGATGAAACAGCCCCGGCGTGCGTGATCGTTTCGGGTGTTGCGTATCCGGGAACCAAAATCGTCATATCCGATATTTCCCTGACGCTCAGGCAGGAATACCGGTATTGCCGGTTCAGGCGCGTGCGGGGAGACGTCAAGAGCGAGCCGCTATAGGTTGAAAAATCAGAGATTTTTCAACCGCGGGATTTGTGCTGACGCCCAAACTCGCAGGCTTGTGTCAGCATGGATGATTAGTGTGAAATTTGGATACCCGAATCCCATAGATAAAGAGGGAAGAAAGAAATCAGGAAAGGATGTGGGGATATGGCGATCACACCGTTAGAACAGTATGGAACGATCGGCAGAACGCAGGATTATTCCATCATCAAACAGCAGGAGGATACGAAAGTATCCACCGAGCAGGCGAATATCCAGCTCCAGGTAGAAAAGAAAGCGGATGAAAAGCTGAACCAGGTGCGGAGCGGAGATAATGCAGAGCTCAATGAGAAGAAATTTGATGCAAAAGAAAAAGGCAGTAATCAGTATGCAGGCGACGGCGGCAAGGGGAAAAAGAAGACTGCCGATCAGTTAAAGGACGGCAGGGTGATCTTAAAGAGCACGCAGTCCTTTGATATGAAGATTTGAGCGAGGAGACAAAAGACATGGAAATCATCTTACTGATCATCGGGATCTGCGCGTTTGTGGCGAGTTTTCTGGTTCCGGTTTCGGGCGAGCAGTTAAGCAGGGCGGAGCGCAAACATACGGATGAAGAGATCAAGGCACACGTGGATAAGCATATGGAGGAGGCTGCGGCGAAGCTGAATCAGTCTGTGGACGATGCGGTGCAGTATGCGGTGGAAAAGACAGAGCGGGCCATGGAGCGTCTCTCGAATGAAAAGATCATGGGAGTCAGCGAATATGCGGATACGGTGATGTCGGATATTCATAAAAATCACGAGGAAGTTGTTTTTTTATATGATATGCTGAATGATAAGCAGACGGCGTTAAAGAACATGGTCGCGGAGGTCGAGAAAACCGCAAAAGCAGCGTCAACGCTTGCGCAGGAGGCGAAAGATGCGGCGGGCAGCGCGGCGCAGAATGCGGCTGAGGCGGCGGCGAGCGCGGACGAGGCGGCGAAAAGCGCGGCGGATGCCGTGGAAGGTGCGGACGAGGCGACACAGGCGGTTCAGGAAGCGTTACAAAATGCAAACGAGGCTGTGCTTGGCGCTGAGGATGCGCTGCGGAGTGCGAGGGATGCCGTCCGGAGTGCGGATATGGCGAAGCAGACCGCAGGGGAAGCCGCTTTAAGAGCGGATGCGGCGACGCAGACAGCGGGCGCGGCGTCTCAGGTGGCGAACGAGGCGATCCTTTCGGCGGACAGGGCAAAACAGAGAGCCGCAGACGCGATGAAAAGCACGAAAGAAGTGCAGAAGATGAACGGAATTGTGCAGGAGGAGGAACCGGAGCCGCGTAAGCCGGTCGCAGATCAGGGGAAGAACCTGAGCGGACTCGCGCGCGTGCAGGGCATACAGGAAGCGGAACAGGCGGCGGCGCGCGCGGAGGCGGAACGTATAAAAGCGGAGCAGGAAGAGGCAGAACGGGCGGCGGCGCAAGCGGAAGCAGAGCGCGTGAAGGCGGAGCAGGAAGAGGCGGAGCGCGCGGAAGCGGAACGTCTGAAAGCGGAACGGGAAGAGGCGGAACGTGCGGAAGCAGAGCGTCTGAAGGCAGAGCGGAAAGAAGCGGAACGGATGCTGGCGGAGCGTGCGGCAGCGGCGCGCGCGGAGGCAGAACGCCTGAAAGCGGAACGGGAAGAAGCGGAACGGATGCTGGCGGAGCGTGCGGCAGCGGCGCGTGCAGAAGCAGAGCGCATGAAGGCGGAACGGGAAAAGGCGGAGCGCGCAAGAGCCAAGGAAGAAGCAGAAGAGGCAGCGGCGCGTGCGGAAGCAGAGCGCGTGAGGGCACAGCAGGAAGAAGCGGAGCGCGTGAGAGCGGAGCAGGACGAAATTGATCGCGTGCTGGCGGCAAAGGCGGCACAGGAGCGGGCGAAGATCGTGCAGGAGATCCAGGAGGCGGAGCGTTCCGCTATGGACGGCGCACAGCGGACAAAACAGGGCGCAGAGAATCATTTCCAGCCGTTTGTGGTACCGCGTATTTCCATCATCGGAGAACCTGCGGATGACGATTGGGAAAAAGAGCCCCCGCGGGCGGCGAGAACACGTTCTGCGTCGGGAGGCAGACGCACTACGGCAAAAAGGACTTCCGCATCGGGAAGCAGGGCGCGTACGGAGAGCGTTTCCACGAAAGAGGACGATACAAAGGAGCGGACAAATGCCGCGGAGGAGCGCAATAATAACGAGAAGATCCTGGCGATGCACCAAGAGGGCAAATCGAATGTGGCTATTGCAAGGGAGCTTGGCATTGGCGTAGGAGAGGTCAAGCTCGTGATCGATCTGTTTCGGAGATAGACGGGATACAGGGGTGTAAAAATGAAATTACGATATTACTTGAGAGGGCTTGGCATCGGCATTATTGTGACGGCGATCGTGATGAGCGTCATTTTTTCCCATAAGCGGGAGCTGTCTGACGAGGAGATCAAGGCACGCGCTGCGGAGCTTGGAATGATCGAGAATACAGTGCTTGCACCGAATCAGACGCCGACGCCGACAGCAGGAGCCGCGGCGGATGGACAGGGACAGGCGGGGATCATGAATCCGACAGGTTCGGATATGCAGGGTGTGTCATCGCCTGCGGCATCGGCAGGAACGCCAACACCGACGGCGGATGCAGCGGAGCTTTCGCCGACGGCGGCTCAGGCGGCGACAGCAGTACCGACACCGACAGCGACGCCAACGGCGACAGCGGTACCGACGGTAACAGCGATGCCGACGCCGATAGCGGAACCGACGGTAACACCGACGCCAACAGCAAGACCGACGGCAACGCCGACACCAACAGCGACGCCGACACCAACAGCGGTACCAACGCCAACAGCAAGACCGACGGCAACGCCGACACCAACAGCGACGCCGACACCAACAGCGGTACCAACGCCAACAGCAAGACCGACGGCGACGCCGATACCAACGGTAACGCCGACGCCGACAGCGGTACCAACGCCGACAGCAAGACCGACAGCAACGCCGATACCGACGGCAACGCCGACGGCGACGCCCACAGCAGCGCCGCAGGCACCTGAGCAGGAAACCGTCACGATCACGATCAACAGCGGAGAGGGTTCCGATACGGTCAGCCGCAAAGCACAGCAGGCAGGTTTGGTAGAGGATGCGGCGGATTTTGACAGGTATCTTTGTGCGAACGGTTATGATAAAAGGCTTGCCGTAGGAAGTCATGTGATTCCGCTGGGGGCAACGTATGAGGAAATCGCAGGACGGCTCATCAGCCGCGGAAACTAACGGGCAGAGATTGAATATCTTTATAGTAACAGGATGCTTCGGAGTGCGGCATGACATATAATGAGTTGAGAAAAAAAGAAGTCATCAATATGCGGGACTGTAAAAAGCTTGGGCATATTTGTGATCTGGAGCTGGACGAGTGCAGCGGGAAAATTCATAAGATCATCGTTCCGGGCTGTAATAAATGGTTAAACCTGATAAACTGTGAAAACGCGATCGAAATCTGCTTTAAGGACATCTGCCAGATCGGTCCGGAGGTGATTCTGGTCAATATTTAAGGAAGCGCCCGGAAGCGCAAAATCGATTGACATTAAGAGAACCACAAGATATACTAAATATATAACGCATATACACATTGTATGGTATAGATGCGGCGACAGCCTAAGATACCCAGGAGATAAGGAGAGACGAGAATGAAATGTCCGTTTTGTGGTCATGAGAATACCAGAGTAATCGATTCACGTCCGGCGGAGGACAATAATTCGATACGGAGACGCCGTGTGTGCGATGAGTGCGATAAGCGGTTTACGACCTATGAAAAAGTCGAGACGATCCCACTCATTATCATCAAAAAAGATAATAACAGAGAGACCTATGACCGTACCAAGATCGAGGGCGGCGTGCTGCGCGCCTGTCATAAGCGTCCGGTCAGTGCGCACCAGATCAGCGAATTGGTCGATGCGGTGGAAACCGAGATTTCCGCCAGAGAAGACCGGGAGATTCCAAGCGCGTTCATTGGCGAGGTCGTGATGGAGAAGCTGAAAGATCTGGATGCCGTCGCGTATGTCCGTTTTGCATCCGTATACCGTGAGTTTAAGGATGTGAATACGTTTATGGATGAGTTAAAAAAGGTACTACAGTAAAAAGAATGAAATGTCAGAAAGGCATTGCAGGATGAGGCAGCGTCCCGCAATGCTTTTTCAACTTATGGGGAAACGGAATATAGGGGGAGCAGATGGTGCAGACAGAGTATGAGGGCGGTCAGAAAAGGCGCGGGGAAAAGGGACAATATTTTTTTACGATCCTGTTTACCCTGCTCGCGCTTGCAGGAATGGTGATCTATAATTTCAGCACGTTCTATTCCAATGCGGTATCCGATATGCTTGCGGTCGGCGAGAGCTCGCTGGCGCAGGAAACGGAACAGCTCAAAGGCTATCTCAATAAAGGAATGGACGTCTTGCAGGTCACGGCAATCACTGTGGAGTACATGATGCAGAACGGTGCGGGAAAAGAGGAGATCGAGACATTTCTTGTGGAGGAGTCCGCGCGTTATAAACAGGATATAGATCCGAATTTCACCGGGATTTACGGGGTGTTCAACGGGGATTATATTGACGGTATCGGCTGGGTGCCGGATGCGGATTACGAGCCGAGAGAGCGCGTATGGTATCTGGATGCGCAGGCGGCAGGCGGTGCGCCGACCGTCGTCTCCCCTTATGTGGACGCGCAGACGAATACGGTCATGATGTCGGTCAGTCAGATGCTCTATGATCATGACAGCGTGATCTCCTTTGACATTGTGCTCGATCAAATACAGCTCATCACACAGGACGTGAAGTTAAACGATATGGGATACGGATTTGTGATCGACGGGCAGGGGATGGTCGTGGCGCATACGGATTCCTCGGAGCGCGGCAAGAACTATCTGTGGGATGATGAGATGAACGCGCTGCTCAATCGGGTATACGAAAAGCAGGGCGCGACATTTACAGCCCGCATTTATGACGAAGACTGTACGATCTTTACGGATACGGTCATGGATGACTGGTATGTCGTCATGCTCGTCAGCAATACAAAGCTTTACGCGTCCGTCCGCCGCATGTTAGTGCGGAATGCGCTTGTCTGCATCGGCGTTTTTGCTGTGATTGTGTATTTCTGTACGCTGGCATTCCGCCGTATCCGCGTCCATATGCGTAACGAGGAGGAGAGCCGCAGAAACGTAGAAAAAATGAACGAGACGATCCTGCGTACGCTGGCGCGTGCGATCGACGCGAAGGACCGTTATACAAACGGGCATTCCCAGCGCGTGGCGAGATATGCGGCACAGATCGCAAAGCGCATGGGAAAAGATGAAGATTATCAGGAGAAAATCTATCAGGCGGGACTGCTGCATGACATCGGAAAGATTCATGTTCCCGACGCGATCATCAATAAGCCGGCGCGCCTGACGGACGAGGAATTTGCCTACATCAAACTGCATCCCGTATCGGGTTATTACATATTGCGGGACATTCAGGGGAACGATATGATCGCACAGGGCGCGAAAGGGCATCATGAGCGCTATGACGGGAACGGCTATCCGAACGGTCTGACCGGATCGGACATTCCGGAGGCTGCAAGGATTCTCGGCGTGGCGGACGCATATGACGCGATGACGTCAAACAGAAGTTATCGCCAGGTCATGCCGCAGGAAAAAGTGCGCGCGGAGATTGAAAAAGGAATAGGGCTTCAATTTGATCCGGAAGCCGCAAAGATCATGCTGCAGATGATGGACGAGGATACCGATTATCAGATGCGCCACCAGGAGGGAGAACGATCGAACATTCTGATCGTGGATGACGAGCAGGAAAGCATCGAACAGGTGGAAGCCGCCTTAAAAGACGAAGCGGGTTATGTGTTGTATCGGGAAACGTCGGGGAGAGCGGCATTGGCGCTTATGAAAAAAACACCGATGGATCTGGTTTTATTAGACGTGCAGATGCCGGATATGGACGGCATCGCGGTCTACAAGCAAATGAAGGCGCAGATGAGCGGGAAGGTGCCGGTTATTTTTTTGACGTCGGATAAATCCATTCAGACCATAGAGCAGTTAAACGCGCTTGATGCGGAGGGGTATCTGGTCAAACCGTTTATGCCGCAGGTGCTCTTAGAGATCCTGCACAGCGTTTTGCAGGAAAAAGACAGTGGGCGCGCATAAAAGCGGCGGAAGAATGGCGCCCTTTTCGGAATGAGGAATGGGAAACGGAGGTATCATAAATGTGGATGGTGTTTGCTCTGCTGTCGGCCGTGTTTGCGGCGCTTACTTCGATATTGGCGAAAATCGGTATCGACGGCGTTCCCTCGAATCTTGCGACGGCGATCAGAACGGTTGTCGTTGTAGTTATGGCATGGGGAATGGTGTTTCTTACGCATACGCAGAAAGGGCTTTCAGACATCAGCAATAAAAGCTGGTTATTTTTAATCCTTTCCGGTCTTGCAACAGGCGCTTCATGGCTTTGCTATTATAAGGCTTTGCAGATGGGAGAGGCGTCTAAAGTGGTGCCGATAGACAAGCTCAGCGTAGTGATTACATTGATTTTAGCATTTGTGTTCCTGCATGAGGAGTTTACGGTCAAATCCTTGATCGGCTGTATTTTGATCGGTGCCGGAACCTTGATAATGGTTCTGTAAAGTGTCAGGAACCGGTTGACTTTTCCCATAATATTACGTACTATTTTATCAATATGGTCCGATCGGCGGCAGGCGCCCCAAACGGGACGCTGTCTGCCCGGACGAAACAAGAATGGAGGATTCCCATCATGTCAGAGAAAACGATACCCTATAAGATTTATTTGGAAGAAAGCGAGATGCCGAAGCAGTGGTACAACGTCCGCGCCGATATGAAGAACAAACCGGCGCCGCTGTTAAATCCGGGTACGCTGCAGCCGATGACGTTCGAGGAACTGCGCGGCGTATTCTGCGACGAGCTGGTAAAACAGGAATTAAACGACACGGACGCTTACATTGATATTCCGCAGGAAATTCTGGATTTCTACAAGATGTACCGTCCGTCGCCTCTAGTCAGGGCGTATTGCCTGGAGAAGAAGCTGGATACCCCGGCAAAGATTTATTATAAATTCGAGGGCAACAATACGAGCGGAAGCCATAAACTCAATTCCGCGATTGCGCAGGCATATTATGCAAAAAAGCAGGGATTAAAGGGCGTCACGACGGAGACCGGAGCGGGACAGTGGGGAACGGCGCTTTCCATGGCATGTTCGTATTTTGATCTGGACTGTCATGTCTATATGGTCAAAGTTTCCTATGAGCAGAAGCCGTTCCGCCGTGAAGTGATGCGCACATACGGCGCGCAGGTAACGCCGTCGCCGTCGGAGACAACGAATGTGGGACGTAAGATCTTGGCGGAGTTCCCCGGCACGACGGGAAGTCTTGGCTGCGCCATTTCCGAGGCGGTGGAAGCCGCCACCGCTAAGGAGGGGTACCGCTATGTATTGGGAAGCGTGCTGTCCCAGGTACTGCTTCATCAGTCCATTATCGGGGAGGAGACCAAAGCGGCGCTCGCGAAATATGACATCAAGCCGGATCTGATCATCGGCTGTGCGGGCGGCGGTTCCAACTTGGGCGGATTGATCTCGCCTTTCGTCGGTGCAAAGCTGCGCGGCGAGGCGGATTATCGGATCATTGCGGTAGAACCGGCATCCTGTCCGAGTCTGACAAGAGGAAAATTTGTATATGATTTCTGCGATACGGGCAAGGTATGTCCGCTTGCCAAGATGTATACGTTAGGAAGCGGCTTTATCCCCGCGCCGAACCATGCGGGAGGACTGCGTTATCATGGCATGAGCTCCACGGTGTCCCAGCTGTATCATGACGGATTGATCGAGGCGGTCAGCGTAGAGCAGACAGCCGTATTTCAGGCGGCGGAGCAGTTTGCGAGAGTGGAGGGCATTCTTCCGGCGCCGGAGAGCGCGCATGCGATCAAGGCTGCGATCGACGAGGCGCTCAAATGTAAGGAGACCGGAGAGGAAAAGACGATCGTCTTCGGGCTGACCGGTACGGGCTGCTTTGATATGGTGGCGTACGGCAAGTTCCACGACGGGGAAATGTCCGACTACATTCCCACGGATGAAGACCTTGCGAAAGGATTCGAGGGGATTCCTGCATTTCCGGGAAACGAGTAACTGCGTTTTCCCTATTGTCAAAAAAATATCAATGTGGTATGATGACACCGTATTGTATCTCGTAAACGAGAATAATAACAGGAGGATTTGTACCATGAAAAATGAAAAGACCTATGAACTGGTGCTTACGGCACTGTTCACCGCCATTATTGTGATAATGGCATTCACCCCGCTGGGATATATCCCGCTCGTCGTCATCAACGCGACGATCATTCATATCCCGGTTATTTTAGGAGCGCTATTTCTTGGACCGAAGAAAGGTGCATTCTTTGGATTCGTATTTGGTCTCACCAGCTTCATCAACAACACGTTTAATCCGGTAACGGCATCGGCATTTGTGTTTTCACCGGTCTTAGCGTATGACGTCGTCGGTGTCTCCGGTATTTTCAAAAGCATCTATATCTGCTTTGTACCGAGAATTTTAGTCGGCGTGGTTCCTTATTTTGTCTACGTGCTGATCCGCAAAGCATTAAAAAGCGGACAGAGAGCGGGCAGGATCGTTGTGAATGTGCTGGCGTCTTTGATCTTGTTTATTTCCGTCAGGGCATTTCTTATACGCCTGCTTCCGGAGACGCTCAGCGCGCTCGTATGCACATTGATCGGTCTTGCGGCAGGCATTGCGCTCATGGTCGTGCTCACGATCAGCGGCAGCAGGAAAAATTCGATCAGCCTTGCGCTCGCCTATGCAGGTCTGGCAGGCGCTTTTACGAATACGCTGTTTGTCATGAGCGGCATTTTCATTTTATATAGAGACGCTTATGCGGAGGCGGTCGGCGTGGCGGGAGAAGCGGTGATTGACGTTATCATGGGAGTTGTGACGTTTAACGGCATCGTGGAGGCTGTCGTGGCGGCGATTATTGTGGCGGGCGTCGGGTTTGCGCTCTCCAAGATAAAACCCGTTTATGCGGCAAAGAAAGAGGCATGAACGCCTCAAAAGCAGAAACAGAAAGCAGGAAAAACAGAATGATCTTAGCGGTTGACATCGGAAATACCAATATCGTGATCGGATGTATCGAAGGAGAAGAGGTGAGATTTGTGGAACGCGTGTCCACAAATCTCTCCAAAACAGAACTGGAATATGTGGTGGAATTTCGGACGGTGTTTGAGTTATATCACATCGACCTTTCGGACATTACGGGAAGCATCATTTCCTCCGTCGTTCCGCCGTTAAACAATATCGTAAAAGCAGCGCTTGAGAAGCTGTTTCATAAGGCGCCGCTCGTCGTAGGACCGGGCGTAAAGAACGGACTGAATATCCTCATGGATAATCCGGCGCAGCTCGGCTCCGATCTGGTGGTGAATGCGGTCGCCGGACTGCATTATTACGGCGCGCCCATTATCATGATCGACATGGGAACGGCAACCACCATCAGCGTCGTGGACGATCAGAAGAACTATATCGGCGGCATGATCCTGCCGGGGGTCAGGGTTTCTTTGGATTCTTTAGTCAGCAGGACGTCCCAGCTTCCGCGGATCTCGTTGGAGCCGCCCAAAAAAGTGATCGGGAAAAACACGATCGACTGTATGAAAAGCGGGATCGTGATGGGGCAGGCGGCATGCCTGGACGGCATGATCGAGCGCATTTTTGAGGAACTCGGCTATGAGGCGCCCGTGGTGGCGACCGGAGGACTGTCGGGAAGCATCGTCCCCTATTGCAAAAGAAAAATCATTTATGATAATGAGCTGACTTTGAAAGGACTCAATCTCATCTATAAAAAGAATATGGAAGAAGAATGCCGATACGGAAAGATGAACTGAGCGTGCAGAGAACGGAGGATTCCCATGATAGCAGGTAGACATGTCATACTTGGCGTAACGGGCAGTATTGCCGCCTACAAGATCGCATCGCTTGCCAGTATGCTGGTAAAGCAGAAGGCGGATGTGACCGTCATCATGACGAAAAATGCGACAAACTTCATTCATCCGATCACGTTTGAGACGCTGACCGGAAAGAAATGCCTTGTGGATACGTTTGACCGGAATTTTGAGTTTCAGGTGGAGCATGTGTCTTTGGCAAAACAGGCGGATGTCTTTTTGGTTGCGCCCGCGTCCGCGAATGTGATCGCCAAAGCGGCGCACGGGATCGCGGACGATATGCTGACGACGACGCTGCTTGCCTGCACCTGTCCGAAATTGTTTGCGCCCGCCATGAACACGAGAATGTACTTAAATCCGGTGGTTCAGGATAATCTAAAGACGCTTTCCCACTACGGCATGGAAGTGATCGCGCCTGCGAGCGGGTATCTGGCGTGCGGGGATACGGGAGAGGGCAAGATGCCGGAGCCGGAGATTCTTTTTGACGCGATCGTGAAGGCGCTGACGCCGAAAGATCTCGCAGGGAAAAAAATACTCGTCACGGCAGGTCCCACACAGGAAAAGATCGACCCGGTGCGCTATATCAGCAATCATTCGACCGGAAAAATGGGATATGCGATCGCGAAGGCGGCGATGTTTCGCGGGGCGGAAGTGACACTCGTGTCGGGAAAAGTCAGCTTACAGCCGCCGATGGGCGTGCGGGTTGTGCCCGTGGTGTCTGCGGCGGATATGGCAGACGCCGTAAAAGAGGCGGCGCCGGAGCAGGACATCATTGTAAAGGCGGCGGCGGTGGCGGATTATCGCCCCAAAGAGGCGGCGGACGAGAAGCTCAAGAAAAAGGACGAGGAGATGTCCATCGCATTGGAGCGGACGGAGGACATTCTCGCCTATTTGGGCGCGCACCGCAGAGAAGGGCAGTTTTTGTGCGGTTTTTCCATGGAGACGGAGCACATGCTGGAACATTCCCGCGCGAAATTGGAAAAAAAGAAGATCGACATGATTGTCGCCAATAATCTAAAACAGGAGGGCGCGGGGTTCGGAACCGACACCAACGTGGTGACGCTCTTAACGAAGGACGGGACCGTGGAACTGCCGCTGATGAGCAAGGAAGAAGTGGCGGACCGCCTGCTCGATGAGATTTTGCGTGCCGTGAACGGCGGGGGAGTTCCGCATTCATTATAGAGATGATGTTGGGGTCAAATAAATCTTTTTATATCGACCCATCATTGATAGTACCT
>JAMPHA010000001.1:394676-448725 GCA_023663615.1 Clostridium sp.
ATGCCGGCGAAAATAAAATGCGTTTTTCGTCTACCATAAAGTGCCGCGTTACAGTACAGGAGGAAAACCATTTTTGCTTCCCGCCTGTACTATGTTTCTTTTTGTGTTGAAATTGTTTGGCGAAAAGCCTGAACTTGAACTGTGCGCACAGAAGTGCGAAATGAATTTGTTTAAGGATACGCTTTCATCAGCGTTTCCGTTTCCCTTATGTAATGAATATAGCACCTGTCTTGCGTCCGTGCAAGGGATTTTGTAAAATTGAGTGGAATTTCAAAAAAATCACACGAAGTCTGCACACATCCGCTCCCGCCTCATATGATAAACCATAAAACAATTTCGGAGGCACTTTCATGAGTGACTTGACAGCATCTTCTTGCGGATGCGGCAACTCGGCAAGAAACAATAGCGGATGCGGATGTGAGATCATCTGGATCATCATTCTGCTTTCCCTGTGCGGCGGCAACGGCTCCGGCTTATTCGGCGGTAACGGCTGCGGATGCGGCAATAATGGCATCAGCTTATTCAGCGGCGACAATAGCTGCTGCAGCTGGATTATCATTCTGCTGCTCCTTAGCTACTTCTGCGGCGGCACCAGCAGCAACAACAGCTGCGGATGCTAATTCCACGCACCCGGATTCTCAGGCGGGCTTCTCCTTTGCCCGCCTGCACGAATACGGCTGCGCCGTCTTCGCATGTTCCCGTTCGGGATGGCATACAATATGAAAAAAGGCAGGAACACTCCTATGGAATCCATTTTATCCGAACATGATGGCGGGGCAAACGATGCCCCGATGGACTTCGATATGCTTTTTGATACAAAAGCCCTTCGCATCATGCGGGTATTGATTCCTTTTTTTCCTACTCCTTATCAACCGCTTCTTGCCGTATGGTTACGCTTCTCACAGCTTCGATATGCGCTCTCGCTCATGAACGATATGCAGTTCCGGGCGAACATGACGCGCAGGATTGCTCAAATGGGATCGGGCGAACCGGAAGAACAGACGCTCTCCCGCCTTTTGGGCGCCTTAAAGCCCTGCCTGTCCAAATCCGAATATCAGGAGCTTTGCCGTATACAAAATATGTTCTCCATGTATCAGCGTTTTCAGCGGATCGCGCCGTATCTGTCTGCGTTGAGCGGCGTGTCCGGAGACGCGTCTTTAGCAGATATGATGAATTTATTTTCCGCCATGCAGGGCGGTGACAATTCTGCCGCGGACATTATGAACGCATTCTCCGCCATGCAGGGCGTGGACAATTCCGCGGCGGACATCATAAACGCATTCTCCGCCATGCAGGGCGTGGACAATTCCACGGCGGATGCAACAGCCGGAATGCACGCATCTTCCTCCGCGCAGGCGGCGGACACTTTCGAAACAGACGGTTCTACAGCAAACGCAGCGCAGGAGTATTCAGACGACACAAATTCTTCCGAAACTCAAAATATGGGCGCCGGTATGGATCTTGACCGCATTCTGGATCTGATCTCTCTTTTTCAGACATCATCCGCAGAGGCGGACACCAACACAAACACAACGGAAAGGCAGGAGGAACAAGAATCATGAACAAAGACTGGATGAACGACGAGGCGCTTTCCCACATCGAGCGCAGAAAATTGGATTTTCTACATACGCTTGTGATCGAAAGCGCCTCCTTAAAACAGACTGAGCTTCTCCCGTTTTTTTTCTCTCTCGCCAAACGCGGGCAGAGCGAAAACATTCAATTTTCCAAAGACGAGATTCGTCTGATCTCCGATGTCATCAAAAAGAACAGTTCCGATGCGGACCGTGCAAAAATTGACAAAATCCTCAACATCGCGCGCTAGGAACGGCAGTTCTTTGAAAGCGTGCGAAGCACGATTTTCTAATCTGAACGAGTGTCCGTGACCCGGAAGAATTGCGATAGCAATTCTTCGAAAGAGTTTCCGCAGGAAACTCTTTTTTAATCAGAAAACGCCGTCACGGTCTTTCGCGCGCTTCCGGAATCCTCATACTGGATCGTGATCGTATCGCCCGCGCCATAGCGGATAATACCGAGCAGTTCTTCTTTTGTCATATCAAAATCAAAGATGGCGTCGTTTCCGTCGAGGCACAGATACATGTGCGTGTTCCCATCAATGACGACGGACGCATACGAATCGATCGTTCCGCTCACGCTTGTACTCTGGAGCGTTCCGTTTTCCGTCTCGATCCCGTTTGTGCGCAGCAGCTCGCGGTAATTACGTTCGCATTCTCTGACCGTATCCCCGGTCGCGACGATCTGATATTTCTGCACGTTGACCATCGCATACATTTTGACAAGCCCCGCCGCATCTTTGAGCGCCATAATATAGGTAGGCTCGGACGCAATATTGACCAGCAACGGAAACGTCGCGTTATAATTCAGGTGCTGCACCTGCCCTTCCGCAGACGACATCGCCGAATCCTCGATCGCGCCCTCGACCGTGTAAAAGCGCGTCTCCATCGTGCGCTGATTCATCAGCACAAAACCGACATTGGACTGGTCTCCGTTCACGCTCGTCACGCCCGTGTATACCCAAACATCGTCGTCGAGCGCAAGATAATTGTATCCGTTCGTCGTCTGCACGCATCCCCGCTGGCTTAAAATCGAATTGAAATATCCGTTTTTGAGCGTGCCATAATAATTATAAAGCTGCACAAGCCGTTCCGCGGAGTACACCTTATCCACCCATGTCGGTACGTCCTCCACATCATACGCCGTACATTCGCCCGTCACCGCATTGCAGAGAACGACTTTGCCGATCGTCTGCCCGCCGAACAGTCCAATATTAAATTTTTTAACCGGACAAACCCAGTAGGGCGTCCCCTCCTCGTCGATCTCAAAAAAGATCTGATCGTCAAAAATATAGGTCGGATAACGGAACCGTAAATGCCGGTACAGATTCCGGTTAAAATGCTCGCTTTTGGAGTAGCGGATCGGCTGCTCCAGTTTGACGATCTGCGTATCCTGCGTCGTCATGTCCATGAGCAGATACGCCGGGATACCGCTGCTCTGGTTTGTGATCCACTTAATCAGACTGGCATAGCGGAGCGGCGTCACACGCACCGGTCTGCCGTTATAATTGATCTGCGTATATTCATTGCTCACCTCAAACTGCGACACCATGTCGATCATGGAACCCATTTTTCGCTCGCCGAGGATGGTCGCGGAATCTTTATCCAAAAGAGGAATCGTCGTATAATCCACCTCCGTAATATCCGCCTGGAACTCCCGTTCCTCGACCAGCATGAGCCGCTGATATTTTCCCGCGTTGACAATGGGCGAGGATAAGATCGATCCGATGATATAAATGAGCAGTACTGCTCCAAACAAAATGGCGCCCCACTTTACGCTTTTGAATATGTTTTTATCTCCCGTATAAGAGATTCCCGCCTGCGAAACGGAAATGTTTCCTTTTTTCATTTTGCTTAAAAGATGAAGCAGCGTTCCCACAAAAATAAGAAACAGCAGGAATTTCCAAAAGCCCGCGCTGTGGATGTTAAACGCGGGAAGCTTGACATAATAATAGATTGCGCCGATCAGCAGCACCGCAATCCCGATCACCAATTTGATAAATAATTTTTTATCTGTTTTCTTCTTTTTCATTTTTCCTCCCAACTTTGGATCATTTGATAGAACTGCCTTTGGCAAGCTTTTTTAACTTATGGAAAATTTCTCAGACCCGGAAGAATCGTTCCGCGATTCTTCAAAAGGACGCTTCGCGTCCTTTTTTATTCATGACAATAGCATTCTCGCGAAGCGTAAATTCTATTGTTTATGATAAACATGATACTGCAACGCCGTCAAAAGTTCCTCCGCCTTTCCCCGCGCTTCCTCATCATAAAATTCCACGCGCAGAACGCCTTCTTCGTGTTCCCGGTTGTGGATGATCCCGATGTTCTTTATGCTGATCCCGTGCTTGGCAAGAAGCGCCGCGATCGCCGCAAGCGTCCCCGGTTCATCCGGAATATCCACATGCAGCGCATAGACGGACCTTAAGGCGCCCCGATCCGATATTTGGAACGAATCGCGGTAATTGCGCGCGCTGTCAAAGAAATCATAGACCGCTCCGCCGTCTTTCTTTTTTATCATTTCCCTGATCGACGCAAGCGATACCATATACGCGTCCAAAAGTGCGACAATCTGCTCGGTGTTCGTCATGCAGATTGCCTCCCACATCACGGGAGAAGATGACGCGATTCTGGTAATGTCGCGGAATCCGCCCGCCGCGATCATCTTCATCACACCGTCCTCTTGATCGTTTTCCCGTACAAAATTAACTAACGCCGCCGCGATCACATGCGGCAGATGGGAAACCGCCCCCGTCACATAATCATGCTTTTCGGGCGTCATTACAAGCGGGACCGCGCGCATATCACGGATCAGCCGCTCGTATCCCGCAAGCTGTTCTTTCGAAGTGCGCGCAGTCGGCGTAATAAGGTAATACACATTTTCAAACAGATTCGCATCCGCATTCTCATATCCTGTTTTTTCACTGCCCGCCATCGGGTGCCCGCCGATAAAACATGTCTCTAGGTTCAGCCGCCTGATATGCGCATGAATGTCCCCTTTGACGCTGCCGACATCCGTAAGCACCGCCCCCGCCTTCATAACGCCGGCAATCTGCTCCAGCATCCCGTCATTTTCCGATACGGGCGCGCATAAAAAAAGATAATCGCACGCGCCGAACGCTTCCTTTGTCACACCGTCCGCCGCCGCGTCAATGCAGCCCTCCTGTCCGGCAAGCGCCAGCGCATTCGGATCTACGTCATATGCAGTTATCTCCGTCTCCGGCTCCGCCAGACGGATTGCTTTTGCGATGGAGCCGCCAATCAGCCCAAGCCCTATTAAACCTATTTTCATGTAAATCCCCATTCTTAGCCAGCCCGCGGCTTTCACTTCAATCCCATTCTTTACCCAGCCTGTGGGTTTCACGGAAATCCTGTTTCTCCCCAGCCCGTGGAATTATGGAAGCCGCAAAACAGTTTCTGTCACATAAAGGGCGGACTTCCGCCCGCCCTTTGCAACTTGTGTTTTTCCGTCAACTATGACCGCGGCAATGCGGTGTATTCTAAATCAGTCAACGTGCCGCCACAGCACGCGCTTCTCCGTCAACTATGACCGCAACATGCGGCGCCCTCTCTGCACATCAACAGGCATCCGCCGCGCAATCCGTCACCCTTGATACTTGTTCACCATCTCGTATACTTCGATCCGCTTCGCATCAAGATCGGGCATACCGACAAAAATGCCGCCGTACTGATAGCCGCCTTCTTCTTTTTTTACAATGCGGACGATCTCGATAAACGCATGAATGATCTCTTTGGTCCAGATCGTCAAAAACGCCTCGTAGACCGCGCCGATCGTCAACGCCTCGTTACAGTTAAACCCGACGCCCGTCTTGGACACGTCGGTAATATCAATTTCCAGCTCTCTCTCCTCGTCGGAATCCAGTCTTTTCGCAACCAGCTTCGACTTCAGTTCCATTCGTTGATTCCGTCTTCTCTCTTCCATTGGCAGCTCCTTTACACATGCGGTCAAGCACTTTGTGCGTTGTACTTTACACTTCGTACTCTATACTTTGCACGCTGTACTTTACACTCCATACTCTGTACCTGTCTTCACGCAAAGCATCTCTTCGATTCGTATCGAATTTTCGTGGAAAATTCTGAAAAGCGGGTCTGCATTGGGCAGACACAATTTTATTGTATACCATGATGTGGATTTTGTAAAGCGTTGTGTTCCTGACGCCTCGTTATCCAAAACAGACGAATCGTTATAAATTATACGATCGCACTTTTATTACATCAACGGATTCTGCTTTTACTTTCAAATAGCCGTATTCATTACACACGCTTTCCATAAAGAACAAAATCGTCTTATCCTGCAATTCCTGCGTAAGAAAACTGGAATCTTCGATAGGTAAGCCATCGGTAATTGTGTAGGAAGCATTATGGAATACAACCATCATATCGCTATGTGTATCTTCGCCTTTTCGATCATTTTTTTGCAGAAATTCGCAAAAGGTACAGTACATTCTTAATTCTTTGCTGTTATATTCGATTCGATCAAGTATACTGTCATGAAAATAATATCCCTGATAAAATTCATTCAGCGTCAATTTACAGCGTTCACCTCCATCAATAGCGGCATCCCGATCGGGCACAGTTTTACGGCTCTTGGGATTCCGAAGAAGTAAGCTCGTCACAAAACAAGCCAAATATATAGAGCGCTGACTGCCCATAAAGTCCCGTTTCATCATCTGAAAAATTTGCACCGGTCGCAGACAGATAAAATCTGTCCAGCGCCTCCTCCTCCGTCCACTGGAATCTGTCGCATATCATCCGAATAATATCCGGCAGGATCACCGCCCTGACTGTCCCATGTTTCATCACGACCTCCGTTTTCCAAAACATTCCTAACTTCAAGCATCTCCGCCGCTTTGTTCATTCAAAGTCCTGGATGTGATTCCATAACTTTTCATACTTCTACTTCATAACTATTCAAAAACTTCAAACTATACAGCGACCTTTCCGTACAAAATGCAATCTGATTATTTATCTTTTCAAATTTTAACCGTTCTAATGCGTCCTCTTTTCGCATGATTCCCTGCACAACATAGGATATAGTCTCTCCAACACTGTCATTTGCTATTTTACCGCATACAATATCATAATTATGGCAATATTCGAGGTTGCTGCGACAGTTTACCACCATGTCCAGCCATTCCATGGACGCGCCATCCATCTCCAAAACGGTCATACCGTTCTCTTTTGTCCACTCATACCGATTCACGACTGCGATACACTTTCTATGCGTCTTTCGTGTCTCTATCCTCGCTTTGCGGACGGTCCACCGTTCCGCCTGCTCTTTTATATCCGTTGTGTAAAAAGCAAACCCGAAATCTCTTCCTATTTCGGAACGGATAATTCTAGGCTCTGTCACCTCAAGCGTTGTACCATGGTAAACGATCATTTCAAGCTTCTCCTAAATACTCTCCACAAAATTGTATCATATATTCCATTCCCATACCATGCAGGTCTTCATAATCCGAACGCAGGAAATGAAGCAGCCCTTCCCTCTTGAACTGCTCATATACCTTACAGCTTTCCCGGTTCACATGATCTGCATAATGCTCGATACAGAAAATTTCAAACGACAATCTGCTCAATTGTATGCCCTCCGACATCCCCGTCTGCTTAGACCACAAATTTATGGAACGTCTTTTTTCCTTTTTTAACAAGAAGTCCTTCTCCCGCAAATTCCTGTTTTGCATATGATTTTTTTACATCCGAAATCTTCTCGTCATTGACCGAAACGCCGCCCTGTTCCACTGCGCGCCTTGCCTCGGAGCGGTTCTTCGTCATATCGCCCTTGACAAGCAGCGCTAAAATATCCATCGTTCCGTCCGTAAAATCCTCATCCGTCAAGGTCGTCGTCGGAATGTTTTCCATATTTCCGCCGCCTGCAAACAGTGCCTTTGCCCCGCTCTTTGCTTTCTCCGCTTCCTCTTCGCCATGCACGAGTTTTGTCAGCTCGTAGGCAAGAATCTCCTTTGCCTCGTTTAACTGCGCGCCCTCCCATGCATCCATCTCGTCGATCTGTTCAATCGGCAGGAACGTCAGCATACGGATACACTTTAATACGTCCGCATCCGCAACGTTTCTCCAGTACTGGTAAAACTCAAACGGGGACGTCTTATTCAGATCGAGCCATACCGCGCCGGACTGTGTTTTCCCCATTTTATTGCCCTCGGAATTTAAGAGCAGGGTGATCGTCATCGCATGTGCATCCTTGCCGAGCTTTCTGCGAATGAGCTCGGTTCCGCCAAGCATGTTGCTCCACTGATCGTCGCCGCCAAACTGCATATTGCAGTCGTAGCGCTTGTAAAGCTCCAGGAAATCGTAGCTTTGCATAATCATGTAGTTAAACTCCAAAAAGGACAGTCCTTTTTCCATCCGCTGCTTATAGCATTCCGCCGTCAGCATCCGGTTGACGGAAAAACATGCGCCGACTTCGCGCAATAGTTCGATATAATTCAATCCGAGCAGCCAGTCTGCATTATTGGCAAGAATCGCTTTTCCGTCTGAAAAATCAATAAAGCGGCTCATCTGCTTTTTGAAGCATTCCACATTATGCGCGATCGTCTCCGTCGTCATCATCTGCCTCATATCGGAACGTCCCGACGGATCGCCGATCATCGCCGTACCGCCGCCGATTAAGACGATCGGTTTATTCCCCGCCATCTGGAGCCGTTTCATCAGGCACAGTGCCATAAAATGTCCGACATGAAGGCTGTCCGCCGTCGGGTCAAAGCCGATATAAAATGTCGCCTTCCCGGCATTCACCATCTTACGGATCTCCTCCTCGTTTGTCACCTGCGCAAGCAAGCCTCTTGCCTGCAATTCTTCATAAACCTGCATGTGTTTCCTTCTCCTTCCTTTTTTCTCGCTTCTTTTCCTGATTTCACAGCTAAGAAATGCTGAGGGCACCCTGCGCCCATCACGCAAGCAGACGGGAAATGCTTCGCATTCCCCCGCTCGCGCCCATGGCGCGCAAACCAAAAAAACCCCGCCCTTTGTAAAGGACGAGGTTCTTACACCCGTGTTACCACCTTTGTTCCCACAGCGCTCACACACTGCGGCTCATTCGGTACGGCTTCCGGTACAGCCTGCGATTTCCTGTTTTGGAAAAGAAAACCAAGCGACACCGGCTGTTTTCCTGCTCTCTGTATCTAGGTCTGTCTTGTCTGTATCCATCCGCGATACCGTGCTGCGATAACGGTCAGCATCCGTTATGACCTACTAAAGTCCGTCTCTATCAGAACCATCCCATTAGAATCATTCTCACAGAATCATCCTCACAAGATCATTCTCAGACTCATTCTGCCATAAAGCTCCGGGATGTATTCACCATAAGCTTTCCGCGCGCCTCTCATCAACCGGCTGCTTTCTGTGCGTTCCCCTTACGGCTACTGATTCCCTTCCACGCTTTTGCTGTTTCATCTATCTGCATTATAGGCACTTTTCTATCGTTTGTCAACTCGAAACTATTTTATCAACAAACCTACAAAAATATTTTATCAACAAACTTTGCCCGAAGGCTGTATATCCCTATTTCATAAAAAAGCTCTCACTGCCCGGAACCGCTCTTTTTCTTCATCTCTTTCTTGCATTCATACATGCGCGCATCCGCCAGCTTATAAAGCTGTCTCGCACTTTTTCCCGGCTCCTTTACATGTTCGCTAATACCGTATGCCGTGCTCAGATTCCAGTTTTTGTGCGCCCGGTTCTGCTCTGCGATCAACGCCTGCATACGCCCGATCAGTTCCTCAATCTCCCCGGTGGAAACATCATCCAGCACAACGAGAAACTCATCGCCGCCCGTTCTTCCCACTAAGCCTTTTGACGCAAAAACCTCCCGCAGGATCTCGCCGAACGTGCGGATAAACGCATCGCCCTCCTCATGTCCGAGTTTATCGTTCACCTGCTTTAAGTTATTCAGATCAAAAACCCCGATCGCATACGATCGTTCCTCCCCGTCCGCATCCAGCTCGTCAAATTTATCCTCGCAGCTCCTCCTGTTCGCCAGCCCCGTGAGCGCATCCGAATACGCCAGCTTCGCCAGTGCTTCCCCCTTCGCCGCGTCATACAGCGCACGTGTCACGCTTCTGCTGAAATCGAGCAGCATTGCCGTTACAAAGATCATGACGCCGAGGCTGAACATGCCGACATAACGCCTGCCGGACGACATGCTGACATATTTTTCAATATTGAACCGCAGCAGATCGAATGCTGCAAAAAAAATCATAATGACCGCTCCGACAAACAGCACCGCACTTTCCAGCCGCCTGTGCCAAATATCGGATAGAAACATACAAATCAGATAGAGCGCCATGAGCCCGATCAGAACATGCTGAATCCGCAGTACTTTCGGAAAATGGCAGACACCGGTTAATTGCAGCACATACGCCGTCACCGTAAACAAAAGCTGAAGCGCCATGATAACCACATAGACATTTTTCCTGATCCTGCTCTTTGTATGCATCGCCTCCGCATAAAAATAAGCAAATACCGGAATGGGCAGCAAGTATAAAAGAGCAAACTCCATAGAGACTTTCCATACCAGACTGTCCGAAAAAAGGAAGGTCAAATTGTAACTGCAAAGCGACCAGCCGCCAATTCCAATGGAGAACAGCGCCACCCACAAAAGCTTGAGCCATTGTAAACTGCGCAGCCGGACGAGAAAAACAGCCGCAACCCCGATCACGCACATGCCGAATACGATCAAAAACAGGTTGATGATGAGCGGGATCAGATTCTCCTTGAGATAGTCTTTCACATACCAGTTCGCATCATATAACTGCGGCGTGTCAAAAGAAGAAAACGCCGCATCCTCGCAGACCATCAGCCTGAGCGATAACCGTTTTCCCTCGTAATCTTCCGGCAGATTGATGCACTGATAGCCGTATCCGACCAGCTTGTCCGCTTCATAACGATCCTGCCCATACTGAAAAATTTCCTCTCCGTCGATCCCCGCCCATACAGTGGAATGTACACTGTAAAAAACAAGGATCGGATTGTCCACCTGCTTTTCGGGAAGCGTGGTTTCCAGCACAACTTCATCTCCGCGGTTTACCAGCGGAAATACAAGCGTTCCCATCTCCGTCTGGACGCACGGCGTTCCGTTAATCATGACGGACCAGCCTTCATCTAACATTTCGTAATGCGAAGGATCCGTTCCCTTATGGGAAGAGGTCAACATGACGGCTCCGATCAAAAGCGCACTGGCAAGCAGCAATAAAATCACGCCGGACAGCTCTTTCCGTTTTTCCATACGCATCCCCCTCCAAGCGGAGTCCGATACACTCTTTGTCTCATCCGACATCTCCCTGTATCATACATCCGCGGTTCATGACCGGCATGCACCGCTCCCCTCTGCGGTGCGATACCACATCTATCAGCATTGTAGCATACTCCTACAGGGAAGTTCAACAAAAAGGTTAAAAATGAGACATTGGAAAAAACAAGTGGCAACGCCTTCCCAAACATGGTATAATTATCTGCGTTTGGTATGACATTTGCCGCATTTTTACCGCATTTCCCGTCATACAGAAAATTATAGAAAAGAAAAAACAGAAAAGAAAAAGAGGTACAAAAGAATGAAAAAGAGCAAACTGTTATTGCTGACGGGGCTCCTTGGGCTTGCGCTTACGGCCTGTGGAGACACCAAAGAACCGGCGGATACATCTTCCGGCAGCAATCCGTTTTCCGCCACTAACGACACGTCTGTTTCGAACGATATGCAGGACGAACCGCAGACAACAGAGCCGCTTCCCGCTTCGCAGGTATATCTTTCCTCGGACGGGACTTATCAGGTGATTCTGCTGGAAAATCTTACTCAGTCAGACATGATATTTCAGGCAGGCTCCACCATGATGGAACTGGTGGGCGGTTCTGACCGGAGCAGCTTTTCCGCGCTCTCTCTTGGAAGCTCCAAATCAGCAATTCCGGGCAATCCCGACGACGTGGAAAATCTGGAAGACTACGCGGATCATATTAACCATCTGATTTTTGACGGCTCCGGCGTGACAGTGACTTGGGATGAGACTGACGCGCCTTCCGCCGAAGGCGCCGACCAGTGTTACGCTCTGGAAGGCACGGCATGGAGCGGCGCGAGCCGTGGAGACGCCTATGGATATTATGCGAAGTCTGCGGACTGCTATTTTGCCATTATTATCATCGGAAATGATGAGGATGTGGAAGAGGCAAGACAGGTTCTTTCTTTGGAAATTCTGGACGGAACCGCAAGACAGGCGGGAACGAAAGACTTTATCAACAGCATGACTACCGTTCTGGATTCCATCAACGGAACTAATCTCAGAGAAACCTTTAAGATGCTGGCAGAGTCGGGCGCAGAAGAAAGCCAGCTTACATCGCTGGCATCTCAGGCGCGTCAGAGTCTGTCCGTCAGCTGGGGTGTGGAAAGCACCGACGACTTGATGGAAATGGCGGACTGGCTGATGAATGAAGGACACAACCAGAATGCTTTGGCGTTTCTGCATGAATTTAACGGAACCAGCGAAACAGACCGCGATGCCTTTGATGCGAGACTACAGGAAGAGAATCTGGATATGGGATCTTATGTCAGCCTGCTGGCAGCTTATGATGCGTGGTCCGCTTATGGCGAAGGCGCCATCGCCGCATGGGATTTAAGCCGGGTGGGAACCATTATGAGTTTCGGCTATGCGGCAGGATACTGCACTTATGAAGAAGCAATGGATAAGATTCTGGAAGCGGCACAAAAAGCGCAGACCTTTTTTGGTTCCTGGCATGACTTTAACCGGAGCTATCTTTACGGATATTCCTATTGGGCGGAAGAATCTTTAGAGGATGCCGAAAGCAGCGCCGCGGCGCGTGCAGAGCTCATCGACAGCATGGAATCCCAGTCCAACGGACCGTTCTCCATCGAATGGGATATGGACCTTCAAAGAGAATGGTAATTCCACACACGCAGGCGCGCCGCCGGAAATGTTCGATTTCCGGCGGCGTTTGTTATTCATGACAATAGAATTCTCGCGAAGCGTGAATTCTATTGTTCCGGCGAACTTACTCTGCATATACCGGCATTTACCCGGCCGATTCTTCCATCGGCTGTATTCCCCACATGTTCTTCCTCCGCTTTGACATTGCAGTCATCACCGTTTTCTTTTTTTCTCAAATTCTCTGTCAGGATGCATGCACCGGAAAGTTCAGGATCACTTTGAACAGATCCCCGTCTATCACAATCTCCAGCGAGCCGTGCATCACATTCATCAGGCTCTGCGCAATGGAAAGTCCCAGTCCGTTTCCCTCCGTTCCGCGCGAAGAGTCCCCTCGCACAAACCGCTCCGTCAGTTCCTCCGGCGAAATATTGAGCGGATATTCGGAAATGTTTTTCAGTTCCATGCAAAAGGTCGGCGTCGGCGTGCGGTACATGCTGAAGTAAACCCTTGTATGCGGCATCGCGTATTTATACAGATTATTGAACAGGTTGGAAAGCACGCGCCACACATAGCGGCTGTCCCCGATAAAGGAATCGTCCGTCCCGTCCTCGGGCATGTTCAGCACAAGCGTCAGCTCTTTCTGCTGAAATTTTTCCTCATATTCCGCCGCGATCTGCTGTACAAGCTCCGCCGCGCTCATACGCACATTTTCGACCGATACGTTTCCGCTCGTGATCCGGCTTGCCTCGACCAAATCTTCCGTCAACTGCTTTAAGCGCGCGGACTTTTCATCCAGCACGGCAAGATACTGCTGCGCCTTCTCCGATTCCATTGGTTCTTTTTTTAACAGATCAACATAATTGATAATGGAGGTCAGCGGCGTGCGGATGTCATGGGACACATTGGCGATCAGCTCCGTCCGCATCCGCTCGTCTTTCATGGATTTCTCGACTGCACGGGAGATCCCGCTGTCCATATCGTTGATAAGCTCCGCCGTCTTTTGATTCGCGCCGTGGAACCGCTCCGCCGCAAGCGCTTCCCCGCGGTTTCCCTGCACGGTCGCCTCCATATGCTTCCGCAAGACGTCCTGTTCCTTAAAGTACATCAGGACCGCTGCCCCGACCAACAGATCTGCGATCGCAAGCAGAACGACCAGCGGCGCCGCCCCGTCAACCCCGATCAGAATCCCGATTAGGTTCACAAACAGAAACAACAGATAGCCGACCACCCACTTCACTTTGCCGTCTACGGCTCTCACCAATTTCCCGATCCGGCCGCCGATCCAGACAAAAATCTTTTTCATCCAGCCGACAATCCAAAGCACCACTCTTTTGATCAGGCAGAGTGCGAACCGCAGCAGACTTTTCCGATAAAGCGTATGCTTTTTTAGCCGATTGACCAGTTCCAAATAGCAATAGAGTATCAGGGACGCGAGCACAAATACGGAGATCACACTAACGGCAATGATCCCGCCTCCACACAGATAAATTCCGACGGAATTTCCAATCTCATAATAGGACCAGTACCACTCCGCGAGCTGCAGCATGAGTATGATCGGCAGCGCTGCGCACAAAACCAGCGCAACGATCGCAGCCAGCGGAATGATCGTAAACCAGCGGTCGATCAGCCTCGGCTTCTGCTGTGGCAGCTCCTGCGGTTCCTGCAGAGGTAACTCTCTGCCTTCCAGCATCGTCCTGCGCACAAAGGCGGTCACAAAAAGGACGAATCCGATAAGGAACGCCGCGATCACACCTGCCGCCACATTCTTGACCACCTGATACCATTCCCCCATACGCCATAAAGAGTCATGCCGCGTAAAATCCGCGTCCAACACCAGATAAAGCCGTTCCCCCTCACGCAGTCCGAGCGCCCTGCAAAGTGCCTCTTCGTTAAAAGAAATATCCGTCTTTCCGGTATGAATCGTGCCGGTCCCGTAATGGTGCACAATCCCATATTCTTTTTGTGCTACATGATCGTAAAGCGCCGCATTGATCTCTGTCACACTGCCTGTACGCACTCCCGTATAGTCGTCTATATCGCAGTAGATCAGACCGGCGGACGGGTTGACGCGGGCGAGCCCGATATTGCCCTCCTGTGCGTTCAGCCTTCCGTAGTTATCGTACATGCCGCGCACAAACCGGATCAACCGTTCCAGATATTCCGTGTATACTGCCAGCGTATCCAGATCGTCCGCATGAACATACAGACTTCTGCCATCCGTCGGGAATACTTTTTCCGAATAGACACATTCCTTCTGCGGATAATTCACCGCATATCCCGTATCCACGGAGGACATCAGGATCTGATTCAGTTCGTCCCATGAAGAAAACGCATCCGGGTCTTCTTCTTTTTTGGCAAGAACCGCGTCAAACTGCGGCCGGATAAGCCCGATTGTCTGAAACTCCCAGTCTTTCCAGTTAATCAGATCGCCGACCCGGTAGGTAATCCCCGTTTCCGCGGCACTGTCCCCATAAAGCATCGCCGCATACGCGAGGTCAATCGTTTTATTTTCGTCAAATACGCCGTCCGTCTCAAACAATGCCCGCGCGTGCGCCGCGCCCGCCAGCGTTTCCGCTTCCTCCATAAGCGTATCCTCAAACAGCCATGAGTCGGTATACGCAGGCGTCGTCATTGCCTCCTCGATCACATTCCCGATCCCATAGGAGCATACTTCCTCATCCACATCCATGGTAATGACAAACAGCCATGCGCACACGATGCTGAGCACCATCAGCAGGAGTCCGAACATACATGCCGCATTCTGAAATTTCCTGCTGTTCCAAAGACCTGTTTTCTGCTTTTTCGTCTGTTTCTGATCTCTGTTTTCCGATGCCGTCCCTGTCTGCATTTCTATCTCATTTTTGGTCTGATCCCCCATGTTCTGCTCCTCCATATGCTCATCCTCCCTGCACTCATTGCTTCTCCATCTTGTAGCCGACGCCCCATACGACTTTGATATAGCGCGGCTCTTTGGGATTGATCTCGATTTTTTCACGCAGATGACGGATATGTACCGCAACCGTATTGTCCGAAGAAAAAGCATCCTCTTTCCAGACCGTCTCATAAATCCTGGACGCGGAAAATACCACGCCCGGATTTTCCATGAGCAGTTTTAAGATCAGGAATTCCATCGGCGTTAACCGGATTTCTTCCCCGTCCACAAACACCTGCTTTTTCTCGTCGTCAAGCTCCAGCCCTCCGTTTTTGAGCCGCTTATCCGAGTTTTGCCCGCTCCCATGCTCCCCGCCTAACAGCGTATAGCGCCTGATCTGGGAGCGCACCCTTGCCAGAAGCTCCATCGGGCTGAAGGGTTTCGTCACATAGTCGTCCGCGCCGTGCGTTAATCCCGCGATCTTATCCACATCCTCGGACTTGGCGGAAAGCATCAGCACCGGCACCGCCGAAATTTCCCGGATCTTCTTTAACGCCGCAATGCCGTCCATCTTCGGCATCATCACGTCTAAGATCACAAGCTGGATGTCCCCGTTCTGCTGTACGAGTCTGACCGCCTCCGCTCCATTCTCCGCGCGCAGCGTCTCATATCCCTCCTGCGTCAGATAGATTTCGATCGCGTCTACAATTGCTTTTTCATCATCACAGATCAATACACGGCTCATTCTGCTCTCCCCTTTTCCTTATTAGACCACACGATTTTTAAGAAACAAGAACGAAAAAACGAAAGAATTTATGAAGAAAAAAAAGAGCTTCCCTCTTTATAGAGTTCCGCTCTTTCAGAGCTTCGCGTCCTTTTTTATCATCATGAACGCACCGAGATTTCCGCGCTGTCCGTTGCTCGCCCGATGTGAAAACAGCAGCTTATGATTGCAGCAGGTACAGACGTCCGTTATAAAAATATGCTCCTTTGACACACCGGCATCCAGCAATAAGCGCTCGTTTGCGCGCCATAGATCAAGTTGATATTTACCGTCCGGTTTCCGATAAAGAATGGCGTTTTTTTCCTCCGCCTCCGCTTTCGAAACAGCGGCAGGGATCCTGAACATCTCCAGAAATACCTCCGCGACCTCCGCGCTCACCTCGTAACAGTCCCGGCAGATGGAAGGTCCGACCGCCGCAAAGCAGTCTTCCGGTCTTGTCCCGTAGACGTCGCGCATCCTGCCGAGCGCCGCCTGCGAGATCGACGCCGCCGTTCCGCGCCAGCCCGAATGTACAAGTCCGATCGCGCGATGCGCCGGATCCGCCAAAAGAATCGGAACGCAGTCTGCAAAAAAAGCGCAGAGCACGATTCCCGGCGTATTGGTGATAAGCCCGTCAATCTGCTGAAAATCCCTCGGTCTGACAGCGCCTTTTCCCCGGTCGTCCTCCGTTACCACACGGACATTCGCGGTATGTGTCTGATCCGTAAACACCATATCCTCCACGGACACGCCCATGACTTTTGCCACACGCAAAAAATTCTCGTTCACATTGGCAGGCTCGTCGCCTCTCGCATAGGACAGATTCAGACTTTGCAGCGCGCCGCTGCTGACTCCGCCCATTCTCGTCGTAAACAGATGGGCTAAAAAATCAAGCTTTTCCAAATTCGGAAACGTGAGATACGGGAAATCCGCTTCCCCGACCTGTGCGTGATTGGCATGCACGCCGATACCATTTTCCGCACGGTTCTTTGTTCTAATCAGTTCCATCTGTCACTCCTCTGAAATACGGTGCCGGAAAGTCCGTTATCCAAACGCCCGGCTCCGAATATATCCGCATACCGTCAGTATGCCCTGTGATCGAATGCATTTTGAATCCAGCGCACCTGTGCGCCGAGAATCGCGACCACGTCATAACGGACACCGCGCGGCGCTTTTCTTACCATCTGTTCATGGGTGTAAAGATACCATTCCGCCACCGCACAGATCGTCCGCTGTTTGGCAGGCGTCACCGCCTCCTCCGGGAAACCGCAGTCCGTCCCGGCACGGTACTTGACCTCCACAAACACCAGGTATCCCTCATGCAGAACGATCAGATCAACCTCGCCGCGGCGCGTCCGGTAATTGCGTTCCACGATCGTCACGCCGTTTTGCTCTAAATAATCGCAGGCGGCCGACTCCTGCTCTGCCCCGATTTGTCTTTTATTCAAGCGATTCCTCTTTTCTGTTATCTTTTGCTAAAATTCGGGTGTCAAAAACCCTGCTTATCAACGTTACGCAGCAGATTGCATTGCAGGGCGTTTGACATCCAAATCTAGTTAGGCTATTGCGAAACGCATTTAGATGTCTACGCCCTTCTTCTCCATCTTCGCCTTGATCTTATCCATGGCATCGACAAAAACAAGAATCTCCGCAACGACTTCATAGAGTTCGGGCGGAATCATTTCTCCGATCTCCAGCTTGGACAGCGTATCCGCGAGTTTAGAATCCTCATGAATCGGCACGTCGGCTTCTTTCGCCGTCTCTATGATTTTTTCCGCGACTCTGCCTTTTCCTGTCGCTATGATTTTGGGCGCTTCCTCATCGGGATTATACTCTAAAGCAACCGCGGTTTTCTGCTTTTTTTTCTCCATCTGCCGAATCCTCCATACAAATCTGCCATGCTGCGTACGATCAGTCTGCGCCGACGGGCATCCCTCCGCTTTGACCGAAAAGCCCCTTAAAACGGATGTCCGCATCCGCCGTAAGAGGCTTTTGTATCCTGCATCAAAATCCATGTGGAACGGTTCTTTTTGTACGAATTACTTCATCACGATATTGACAATCCTGCCCGGCACATAAATCTCCTTGACGACGGTGCCTGTCAGTTTGTCCGCAAGCGCCTCACGCGCCTTTGCGAGCACGTCGTCCTTCGCGTCGTTCTTGCCGACTGCAAACGTTGCCCTCGTCTTTCCGTTAATCTGAAGCGCAATCTCGACCGTGGACTCTTCCGTCTTTTTCTCATCGTACTGAGGCCATGACGCCTGATACAGCCTGCCGTCATATCCTTTCCGCTCCCAAAGTTCCTCGGTGATATGGGGCGCTACCGGATTTAAGAGCGTTAAGAGCGTCTGAAATTCTCCTTTTGTCACGGAGCCTTTTTTATAAAAATCATTGATGAGCGCCATCATGGCGGCGATCGCCGTATTATATTTCAGGCTCTCAAAATCCATGCTGACCTTCTTGACCGTCTGATGCATTTTGGTCTCCAGATCCTTAGAGAAACCTTCTTCATCCGTTACCATATCCTGAAGCTTCCATACCCTCTCAAGGAAGCGGCGGCATCCTTTCACGCCGTCCTCCGACCAGCAGGCGCTCAACTCAAAGGCGCCGATGAACATTTCATAAGTTCTCAGCGTATCCGCCCCGTAGTCGCGCACAATATCGTCGGGATTGACGACATTGCCGCGGGACTTGCTCATCTTCTCCCCGTTCTCGCCGAGGATCATGCCGTGCGACGTTCTCTTTTGATAAGGCTCCTTACAGGAAACGACCTTTTCGTCATATAAGAACCGGTGCCAGAACCGGGAATAAAGCAAATGCAGCGTCGTATGCTCCATACCGCCGTTGTACCAGTCCACCGGAAGCCAGTATTCCATTGCCTCCCTGCTTGCAAGCGCCTTGTCGTTCTTCGGATCGGTATAACGGATAAAATACCATGAAGATCCCGCCCACTGCGGCATCGTATCCGTCTCGCGCTTTGCCGGCCCTTGACAGCACGGACAAGTCGTGTTGACCCAATCGGTCATCGCTGCGAGCGGGGACTCGCCGTTATCGGTCGGCATATAGCTCTCCACCTCCGGCAATAACAGCGGCAGTTCGCTTTCATCAAGCGGCACATAACCGCATTTCTCACAATAAACAATCGGAATCGGCTCACCCCAGTAGCGCTGTCTGGAAAATACCCAGTCGCGCAGTTTGAAGTTCACCTTTGCGTTTCCGATTCCCTTTTCCTCCAAAAAGGCGATCATCTTTTCCTTTGCCTCGGCGACTTCCAATCCGTCAAGGAAGCCGGAATTGACAAGTCTTCCCGTGGCGACGTCGGTAAATACTTCCTCCTGCACGTTCCTGCCGCCCGCAACGACCTCGATGATCGGCAGATGGAATTTCTTGGCAAATTCCCAGTCGCGCTCGTCGTGCGCCGGCACTGCCATGATCGCGCCCGTTCCGTAGCTCATTAAGACATAATCGGAAATCCAGATCGGGATTTCCACGCCGTTGACAGGGTTGACCGCCCGCAAGCCCTGAATCTCAACGCCCGTCTTTTCCTTTGCAAGCTCCGCGCGCTCAAAATCGGACTTTCTTGCCGCCGCTTCACGGTATGCGGCGATCTCGTCCCAATTAGAAAGTTCATCTTTATATTTATCAATGAGCGGATGTTCCGGGGAAAGCACCATATAGGTCGCCCCGAACAGGGTATCGCATCTCGTCGTATAAATACGCAGCTTGTCCTCTTTTCCTTTGATGGAAAAATCAACCTCTGCGCCCATGGACTTGCCGATCCAGTTCTTCTGGGAAACCTTCACGCGCTCGATATAGTCCACATCATCCAGTCCGTCCAAAAGTTTCTGTGCATAGTCGGTGATCTTTAACATCCACTGGCTCTGCGCCTTGCGGATGACCGGCGCGCCGCAGCGCTCGCAGACGCCGTTTACGACCTCCTCATTGGCAAGTCCGACCTTGCAGGAGGTGCACCAGTTGATCGGCATTTCCGTCTTATAGGCAAGCCCCTTCTTAAAGAGCTGTAAAAAGATCCACTGCGTCCAGTGATAATATGCCGGATCGGTCGTATTGATCTCGCGGTTCCAGTCAAAGGAATAGCCGATCGCATGAAGCTGATTCTTAAAACGCTCAACATTATTCTTTGTCACGATCTTCGGGTGAATCTGATTTTTGATCGCGTAATTCTCTGTCGGCAAGCCGAACGCGTCCCAGCCCATCGGGAATAAAACGTTATAGCCCTGCATTCTTCTTTTGCGGGCAACAATATCCATCGCCGTGTACGGACGCGGATGTCCGACATGCAGTCCCTGTCCCGAAGGATACGGAAACTCGACAAGCGCATAGTATTTCGGCTTGGAATAGTCCTCCGTCGCCGCAAACGCCTGCTCGTCATCCCAGATTTTCTGCCATTTCTTTTCCACTACCTTGTGATTATATAATTCTGCCATAGATGCCTCCGACCGCAGGAACTCCCGCGCATAAAATATAGTATGATAAAAAGCGGTACCACTGCCCGCAGGCTGTCGTCTGACATGACCGGGCGCTTAAATACCTGTCAACATTTTATCATCACCGTGCGATTTGTCAACCATATTTGCGCTCTGTTGCGCCATCTTGCGCTTTTCCCCGGCACCTGTCGCGAATCTCTTCCGCTTTGCGAATCTCTTCCGCTTTGCGATTTCTTCTTGACAATCCCTTTTGAAGTGCTACACTCGCTATGGGAAACATATACAATGCTGTACACAGCGATGGAGGAGCCTTATGGAAAATCTGATCTTTTGCCTGAATGCCACGATCCCTGTTTTTCTGCTGATGCTGCTCGGTCTGTTTTTCCGCTCGATCGGCATGTTCAAAGAGAACTTTGTCAGCGTCATGAACGCCTTCGTCTTCAAGGTTGCTCTGCCCGTGCTTTTATTTCAGGAACTTTCCACGCAGGACTTCGGAGAAGTCTGGGACGGTCGTTTTGTCCTGTTCTGCTTTGTCGTAACGGTCATTTGCGTCCTGCTTTGCGCCGTCTGCTCGCTCTTATTAAAAAACAAAGAAGCCCGCGGCGAATTTACGCAGGCTTCGTTTCGTTCCAGTGCCGCACTTCTTGGCATCAGCTTTATCCAGAATATTTACGGGGATGCCGGTATGGCGCCCATGATGATCATCGGTTCCGTGCCGCTCTATAATATCATGGCGGTCGTTCTGTTGGAATGTACGCGCGCTGACCGCTCTGCGAAAGACGGCCGTTCCCGCCTTGTCCTCATCCGCCAGACATGCCGCGGCATCGTGACAAACCCGATCATTCTCGGCATTCTTGCCGGTCTGATCTGGTCGGCATGCCGCATCCCGCAGCCTGTCATTTTGGCAAAGACCGTGCGTTATGTCGCAAATCTCGCAACGCCGCTTGGACTGATGGCAATGGGCGCAAGTTTTCATTTCAAACAGGCGGCTTCCATGTTAAAGCCGACAATCGCCGCCTCGTTTTTGAAGCTCGTGCTGTTCTGCGCGCTCTTTCTGCCCGCCGCCGTTCATTTTGGCTACCGCGACGACAGCCTCATCGCCATCCTTATCATGCTCGGTTCGCCGACAACGGTGAGCTGCTTTATCATGGCAAAAAACATGGGACACGACGGAACGCTCTCCTCCGGCGTTGTCATGATGACGACGCTGCTCTCGGCATTTACGCTTACGGGATGGCTTTATCTGCTAAAAGTGTTGGGATTGTTCTGACTCCGCTACCTTAAATCCTGCTGTCTCTTTTTTGCAAAAACAAACACGGACAAAGCAGACACAACGACCGCGTACGCCGCAACGACCAGCAGATGGCCTGCGATTTCTCCCGCATTCCCGCGTACTGCGTCCCTTGCCGCCTCCACAATATGATAAAACGGAAGCGCCTCGCAGATTTTCTTTAAGACGCCGCCGAGCGCCTCCACGTCCATCCAGATCCCGCCTAAGATCGCGGACAAAGATATGATGACGGAGCATAACCCCGGCGCCGCTTTCTCATTAAAAATGGTTCCGAACAACAATCCGAGTCCGATAAAAAGAAAATCCGCCGGAAGCAGCACGATCAGCGCCAAAAGCAGTCCGGAGAGCTTAAAAGTATATCCCGTGACCGCTCCGATCATGACGGAGGCAAGATACGTGATCATGCTCTGTAACACCGCGATCACCAGAATCGGCAAAATATATCCGCCAATAAATTCCGCCGCTGTCATCGGCGACGCATAAAGCCGTAACAGAAACGCGCTGCTCCTGTCTTTTGCAACCTGAAGGCAGGTAAACAGCATCACGAACGTCAGCCCGAACACGGCGATCCCGCTTGATAAATAGTCGATCCGAAAGATCACCATATTTGCCTGCGCCGGAATGCTTTCATTTAATACCGTCATGATAACAAGCATGACCAAAGGAAATCCCAGACAGAAAAGATAGCTGATCGGATCACGCAATAATTCTTTCGCATTTCTTCCCGCAAAAACAACTGCTCTCATTTCGTTTCCTCTCTTTCCGCGATCGCGATAAACGCTTCCTCCAGCGTATCTTTTCCCGTCTCGCTCTTGATTTCCTCCAAGGTGCCGTATGCTTTGATAACGCCGTTCACCATGACAGCCACATGGTCGGAGAGCGCTTCGACCTCCTCCATATAGTGTGTCGTGAGTACGATCGTCACATGTTTCTTTAAGTCCCCGATCACTTTCCAAAGCTCTCTTCTTGCAAGCACGTCCAGACCGAGCGTCGGCTCGTCCAGATACAATACCTCCGGCTGCGTGATCAGCGCCATCGCAATACTTAAACGCCGCTGCCATCCGCCGGACAGCAGCTTGGCTTTCTTTTCGGCGATCTCCGTCATGCCGAATTGCGCGATCTGTTCCTCCGCCCGCATCCGCGCCTCCTCCTTCGCCGCGCCATAGATCCGCGCCATGAACCGCAGATTCTCTTTCACCGTCAGGTTCGGGGCAACCGCTGTCTCCTGCGGCGAAAGGTTGCTGTTTAATTTTACTTTGGAAAGCGCCTCTTTGATGCTGTTTCCCATGACATAAGCCTCGCCGCCGGACGGTCTGCTCAATCCGGACAGCATACGGATCGTTGTCGTTTTTCCCGCGCCGTTGACACCGAGCAGCGCGAACAACTCACCCTTTTCGATCGACAAAGAAATATGATCCACCGCCCTCTTGGTCCCAAAGTCCTTCACCAGATCTTTGATCTCCACTGCATATTCCATATTGTTCTTACTCCTTTCCCGTTGTAAACCCGTATCCTTATTCTGTCCGGGGCGCATCACAGATTTCCACGACATCATCCCGCCTGCATTCTTTCCATATCCTCACGCTCCAAAAGCTGCACATTGATGCGCGCGACCTCTCTTCTGCAGACAATGATCTGGCAGGTCCATGTGACCGTATAGGTAAAAAGCATTCCTAAAAACACACAGATGAATGAGATCCAATATCTTCCGAGTCCCCAGCAGAAAATACTGACCGGCACCCATACCAGCGCCGTCAGGATAAAATGCATGACAGCCTGACGGATCATGCTCCATCTGGCAATCTCTAAAATCACGGAACAGCCGCCGAACGCAAAACCGATCAGACCGCAGAGCAGCGTCTGCACCATAAGCGCCATAAACGGATTGGAAAAGCAGGCCGCAAATTCCGGTACGAGTTCCGGCATCGCCTGCGCGTCGCCGGTCATCCTGACCGCACTCATCGTTTTTGTCATCAAAAGGATCACATTGACCGTCACGCAGGCCGTAAAGCTGACCATCCCACGGCAGATACATTTTTTCCACATAAAAAACCATACCCTTTCCACAGCCTGCATGCTTTGAAACACAGGCTGACCACATTTTTTCACCACATCAGACTCTCTTTGATCCGGCTCATATAACGCCTGGATACATAGGTCTCAATCTCTCCCTGCAAATACATGTGAATGGTTCCCGCGATGCTCGTATCCATTCTTCTGATCTTTTTTGCATTGACGATCTCCGAATTGGAAATACGGACAAATTGTTTTTTTAACGTCTCTTCGAGTTCATACAACCTCGCCCGCACAAGGTACGTCGCATCCGCTGTCTGTGCATACACGCGCTGTCTGCTCGCAAAAAAACGGATGATCTCGCTCTGCGTAATCTGCACGGCGTCCCGTTCATCGTAAACCGTAATCTTCTCATCCACCGCCTCTGCAATGATCTGCTTTAGCTCCGCAAGCTCCCTTGTCTTTTCCGCGCCGCATATGACGATTTCCGGCTCCTTAAATTTTTCGTGTATCCAAAAAGAAATTTTCACTTTGATCCCCCTGCATGTGTCCTGCTTACCATATCATAAACCGCTTCCATTGTGTTTATTGTAACGATAAATGGTCGTTTTGCAAAGATAAATGGTTATTACTAAGAAGTACCCGCCACAGAGCGTGTGTTCTCCATGACGGGTACCGTATGATTCCATATTTGCACTTCTCAATGTTTCGTTTTGACTGCAACCGCGATTCCTCCGATCAGAACCAAAAGGGAAACGCCGATCAAAACCAGTACTTCAACGGCATTTCCGAAATCGGGATGTTCTACTCCTGTTTCCGTCCCGCCTTGCTCCTGCCACGCGGTGCGCATCCCATTCCTCCGTGTCTGTCCTCCACCCGGTACAAACGGCTCCGCGCCTGCCTCCGACATTTCCTCATCGTCCGGCGCCTCCATTCCCTGTCCGCCCGGTGCCTCCATTTCCTGTCCGCCCGGCGGCTCCATTCCCTGTCCGTCCGGTGCCTCCATTCCCTGTCCGTCCGGCGGCTCCATTCCCTGTCCGTCCGGCGCTTCCATTCCCTGTCCGTCCGGCGCTTCCATTCCCTGTCCGCCCGAAAAATCCCGTCCGCCGGTCTGTGCCGGAGTCCCGTGCCGCATTCCTCCTCCGAACGCTCCGCCGCCAAACGCTCCGCCTCCGCGCGTTCCAAAACCGGAAGAAGTGTTGTCCACTGTCATCTGTTCTTCTACACCGCCGACCACGACGGTACAGGTATCTCCGATCTTCAGTTCAGGAGCGCTGAGCACCATATAGGAAAAGCTGCATGGAATCTCTGCGGAAAGAATCTCGCTGCCCGCGGAATCCATCAGACTGACCGTCGTACCGGCGCCCGCAGCCGTACCTTGATAAACCAGAAATCCCTGCGTTGAACCGGCATCCGGGCTCTCCGCCATCGTACTGCTGCCGCAGGCGATCACAGTGCCGCCGCTGATCACGCACACGCCGCCGTTCTCACTGCCATAGTCGATTGCGCAGTTTCCCCCGCTGTTCGAAACGCTGATCAACAGACTGCCGCCGTCAATATAAATATCACCGTTGGAATCTAATCCGTCGGCATCCCTGCCGGACTCGTTTATGATCGCAATGTCCCCGCCCGTAATGCGGATGACGGAGTTTCTGCCATTTCCATTCGCATTGATCCCGTCGTCCGTCGGCATAATCGAAACGCTCCCCCCGGCGATCGTAATATCTATCGCTTCCAGCCCTTCATAACAGTCCGTGATCGTCACATTACCGGACTCCATATAAAGAAATGCCGTGTCGTCATCATTGGAAACCGTGATCCCGTCATCCCCTGCTGAAACGGTGATGGCGGCACTCCGGATACGCACGCTGTCATTCGCGTGAATCCCATCCTGAACCGCACGGATCGTCAATTCTCCGCCCGCGATCACCAGATCGTCGTTGCACACGATCCCGTGTTGATATTCTCCGATTACCGTAAGCGCACCGGCTCCGTTGATCGTCAGATCGTCGCGGGAATAAACCGCGCCGTCCACCCCCGCGGCAATGATTTCCGCATCGTACTGCGCACCGGCAGAAATTGTATTTTTTGTGCCATCCGCCAATGTCAGGAACACCTTATCCGCCTGTTCGATCCGGATGGCCGCACCCTCCTCGCAACGGATCGTCACACCGTCAAGCAGGATCCATATTTTATCGTTTTTATCCGCATCAATGATGACGCTTCCATCCGTAAGATCACCGGTCAGCACATAATACCCTGCGCTGATAATGAAAACATCCCCGCCGTATCCATAGGCGCCGTTTCCCTTGACCGTACTTCCCGTATCGGACAGGATGATCTGCGTGGCGGAAGCGGTATCCCAATCTGCATTCCGATCATTTTCCGTAAACAGACTGCCATCCGCATCCGCGTTTACAACGGGAACGATGCCGAAATGCCTGCCGTTTATAAACAGAATCGTTATGATGACCGCAGCAAGGATCGCGCCGATGCAGATGAAGTCAATCTTTTTATGTGTGGACACGGATCAACCTCCTCACCCCATGTAATCTCCGTTATAGCTGACTAAAACCGCACTGCTGATCCCCTGCATTTCAGACAGCCTGTTAATGAAATCGGTGTCGTCGTCTTTCAGACTAATCTCCATCGTCAGTTCCACACTGCCCTTTTGTGCGCTCTTACTCTTGATCGCACACCGTTTCGTCATCTCCTCAAGATACGCCTTTGCCGCGCTCTCGCTTTTATGTCCGTCGCATTGCAGGATCACAATGTAAGGATGGCAGTGCGGCTTCCGATTGACAAAAACAAGAAGGATCACGCCGATGATTACGCTGCCGATCACTGCCAGCGGAATCATCCCCGCCGCCAGTACGATACCGCCCGCGATCGCCCAAAATAGAAACGCGATGTCCAGAGGTTCTTTAATGGCTGTACGGAAACGGACAATGGACAATGCGCCCACCATACCGAGGGAAAGCACGACGTTACTCGTAACTGCAAGAATCACCACCGTCGTGATCATCGTCAGAGCGATCAGCGTAACGCCGAAGCTGGAAGAATACATGACTCCCTGATAGGTCTTTTTATAGACCAGAAAAATAAACAGCCCCAACCCGATCGCAAGAACAAGCGCAAGCGCCATATCAAAAAGACTGACGACCGTTACATTCTCAAGAAAACTGGATTTGAAAATATCATTGAATGTCATATTTTTTCTCCTTTATCTAACCGTAAATACGGCATTGTGCATATTTGGAAAAGGCGGCTGCCCGCCGTCCGGGAATCCTGACGGCATCCCGAATGATGTCAGGCAAAAAATGATCCCACTTCACTTCCAGAATGATCGGGGCGTCCCCCGCCGGAACCGTGATACAGTCCGGCTTTAAGAAGTCCGCGCAGCATAAGCCCGTCCGAATGTGATAGTCCAGTGTGACCCGGACATTGCCGGGCGCAAAGACAAACGGTTCCCTTGTGTAATCCACAATGACCTTCGGCCGCAGTCCCTGCATCCGCATTTTGGCATACAATTCACGGATCAATTCTTCCGGGCTGTCCGCCATCCAGTCCGAACGACCGTCCGCGATTGCCTGCGCCTGCTCCCTGGTAAGAACCGCTTTTTGCTTTTTTCCAAGTCCGCCGATCTTTCTCTTTTTCTCCAAATAAATCAGGGATGTGTCGCCGTCATAATAACGGATGCGGAATTTTTCCCTGCGGCTGACGCCGTCCAGCTTTTCCTGTAACGCCCGATCCGCCATGTTATCAAAATACAGGCTCCGTATCTGATATTTGCCGTCAACCGCATGAGGATCTATGCTTGCGACCGCCCGCAGCCGCTGTCGCAGCGTCAAAAGGTCCGCCTGATTGATCTCATGCTTCCATTCGTGCCGGTAATCCATATCGCTCCCCCATTCTGACGTGATTTTCGTTCATTTTACACGCAGAACTTGAAAATGCGGTGAAGTTTTTGTGAAAATTTTATGGCTGAAATTACGCATTTCACTCATTATATTCGATCCTTGCACGGATACGCTGCATTTTTGCGTCCAGACGCGCGCTCTCCTCCGCGCATTCCTTTAATTCCGCAGCAATCTCCTCCGCGCAGTTTAAGTCCTTTTTATAACGCATCTTATGTTCTAACGACGCCCAAAAATCCATTGCGATCGTACGGAGCTGCACCTCCACGCGCATCAGTCTTTTTTCATCCGCAAGAAAGATCGGCGTTTCAATGATCAGATGCAGACTGCGGTAGCCGTTCGCCTTCGGATGGCGGATATAATCTTTCGAAGATACCAGTTCCACATCATCCTGCTGTAGCAGATAGCGCGCGATCAGATATACGTCCTCCGGAAAAGAACAGATCACACGGATGCCCGCAACATCATTTAGATTTTCCTCAATACCCGCCACCGTCTGCGGGAGTCCCTTGCGCCTTAATTTTTCCGAGATACTACGCGGATGCTTTAAGCGGGTTTTAATCGTCTCGATCGGGTTGCGGTCGTACTGCTGGGAAAGCGTCTCGTTCAACACACGGATTTTCGTCTCCACCTCCATGATCGCACAACGGTAGCACGCCATCAAAAAAGAAAACTGTTTTCCCACCTGCTCTAATTTGGAAATTTCGATCAGTTCCGCCCCCTTTTCTTCTGCTTCTACGATTTCTTCTCCCTCTATTTCTGCTACTCTTTTTTTCGTTTTTATGATCATGTTCCGAACCTCCGCAACGTTTTTTCCTTTGCGCCTATTATATCATAAAATCGGTTCGGAAAAACTTATCTTTCTATGAAGATTTTATAATCAATTGTTCTTCCTCCACCCGTTCAAACACCGCCGTCACCGTAAACAGGTCGCCCTCCAATGACGCGCTCATCTTGGCGTTCATTTTTTCCGCCAGTCCGCGCGCGATCGAGAGTCCGAGCCCCGTCGAGCTGTTCGCCCTCGCCTTATCCGCCCGGTAAAACCGTTCAAATACCCGCTCCACGCCAATCTCCTCGGCATGTTCCACCCTGTTTGCGCAGGAAAATATCACACGCTGCCCCTCTGCAGTCAGCCGGATACAAACATCCGCCTTTCCGTGCTCCAGACTGTTCTTTATGATATTTTGCAGCATCCGTCCGATCATCGTCTCATTGCCCCGCGTGTATACGCGCTCCTCACAGACGGATACCTGCGGCTCCAGGCCGCGCGCCTTGCAGTCCTCATAAAAAGAAAACGCCGCGTCACAGACAAGCCGGTTTAACTCCACGCGTTCCATGGACGGCGCGTACGCGTTGTCCTGCAGTCTGGCATACAAAAACAGCTCGTCCAGGATTCCGCGCAGCGCCTCGATCCGCCTCCGGATGATCCCGATGTAACGCGCCTGCTCCTCTTTGGAATCGCTCTCTTCCAATAATTGCACATACCCGTCTAGGGATGTTAAGGGCGTCCGAATATCATGGGAAAGATTGGTGACCGTCTCTTTGATGACCGTCTCCTGCGTCTCCACCGCCCGCCGTTTTTCCTCCGTGCCGGTCAACAGCCCGTTCACTTCCTCCGCCAGTCTTCCCATCCCGAACTGCATGCCGTCCGCCGACAATTTCATATTCGTCTGATGTGTTTTGATAAACTGAAGCTGGCGGCAGATGCTGTTCACCTGCCGCCGGTAGCGGATCACAATACACCACGCCGTTATCATGGCTGCCGCCAGACAAACGACTGCAATTGTCCAAATCCCTTCCATGCTGTTTTACCCCTATCCGATGACGTCCCGTTTCCGGTACACGATCCCGGAAACAACCGCCGATACGATCACATAAACTGCCGCGACTGCCAAAAAACCACCGATCTGCCTTCCCGTACTTTCATTTGACAGCGCTCCCGTCACATACGTCAGCGTATAGCGGCGAATATCAAACTGCTCCGCAGCGGGAATGATTGCATGAATCGCACGATTCAAGTAACCTCCGATCAACTCGAAAATCCCGCTCGAAAGAAAGATTCCCGTCACCATGGAAAACGCCATGCTCCGCGACGCCATGACAAACAGAGCGATCAGGCATCCCCATGACATATGGAGCAATAACTGTACGCCAATCGTCCGCAACGATACGGCGGCGGAAGAAAACGCCAGACGATCCCCAAAAATGACCGCGGAAGCCGTCACATGGGTAACGCAGAAGATGCAAATGATCAGAAACACCTGTACCGCAACCGCCGGCAGCTTGGAGAGCGAAAGCATCTCTCTTCTCGGAATCTGTCCCGCAATATTCTTGATATACCCTTTTTTCTGCTCTGCATGGACAAGCAGCGGCGCAAAGATCGCGATAAACAACAGGAGCATCCCGCTCTGCATCTCCATTAAAAGCATCTCACCGACGTCAATGTCGCCATCTACCCAGCTCTCATCTGCCTCTGCAGAAATACCAAACGCATAGTAGGTCTCGTCCTCATTTCCGATCGTGATCATGCCGCTCACGATTCCATTGTGACCGGATTGCGCCTGTTCTTCCTTTTCTGAATCCCATCCGTCCGCAAACCCGTCCGTGAAACTATCCATCAGCGTATCCGTCTCCGTCTGCGCTCTTTTCCCCGACATTTTCTGCTCCTGCTCCATCTCCTCTAAATCCCACTTTAACGCTGCCGCCATCAACACGGTAACGCCTGCCACCACCAGAATCATCACATAAGTGGATACCGCGTGAAACATGCGGTACAATTCCATTTTCATCAGTCTGATCATGCTCTGCCACCTCCCGTCAGATTTAGGAAATATTCTTCCAGAGACTCACTGTTCACCGCAATGCCGAGCACTTTTATCTCCTCTTTGGCAAGCGCCATGGTAATGTCACCGCTGTCCTCCAAGCGCTCAAAAATATGAATCGTATATTCATCCTTCACCTGATAATTCCGGATTCCCATGGTTTCAAGCACGGTACATGCACGCCCGGTATCGTTGGTCTTTAACTCAATGCGCTCACAGCACTTTTCCAGCAGTTCTTCCCTTGTCAGTTCCTCCAGCAGCACGCCGTTATGAATAATGCCGTAATGCGTGGCAAGCTTGGAAAGCTCCTCCAAAATATGACTGGAAATCACGATCGTGATATGTCTTTCTTTGTTTAACCGGATCAGCGTTTCCCGGACCTCCACAAATCCCTGCGGATCTAAGCCGTTGATCGGCTCGTCTAAAATAAGCAGGTCGGGATCGCCCACCAACGCCAATGCGATTCCCAGCCGCTGTTTCATTCCCAGAGAAAAATTGCGCGCTTTCTTCTTTCCCGTATCGGCAAGTCCGACCGTCTGTAAAAGCGTCTCAATATGCTCCTCTCCGCGCACCCCCATCGCCAGACATTTTACTTTCAGGTTCTGTCTTGCCGTCATGTCGGGATAAATGCCCGGCTCCTCGATCAGCGCGCCCACTCTGGAGCGCTCTAACGCCGCCTGACCGGATGCTTTGCCGAAAATCTGATAATCTCCCTGCGTCGGCATGGCAAGTCCGCTGATCATGCGCAGGATCGTTGTTTTACCCGCGCCGTTCCGGCCGATCAGCCCGTAGATCGCTCCCTGCCCGACATGCAGATTGACGCAATCGACTGCTTTATGCCTGCCGTACTGTTTCGTCATCTGCTTTGTCTCTAACAGCCATTCCTTTTCCATTGTTTTCCTCCTTTTCCTGCGGCTGTCTCTTACCGCGAAATCCATGGTCTTATCATACGGCACAGGAATCAATAAAACGTCAAGCAAAGGTAAAGAAATGGTAAAGTTCTTATTTCGCCATCTTAAACCCGATCCCCCATACGGTCTCTATGTATTCTTTTTCCGTTTCCGCTTTCAGTTTCCTGCGGATATTGCTGATGTGAACATTGACGGTCTTGTCCTCCCCGATATAATATTCTTCCCATGCATAATCGTAAATTTCCTGCTTGGAAAACACCTTATCGGGGCGCATCATCAAAAGTTCCAGAATCCGAAATTCATGCTTTGTGAGCTCCAGCGCATGTTCTCCGACACGCGCCGTAAATCCTGCACGGTCCAGAGTGATCTCCCCGTAGGATAAAAGATCATGCCGCTCCTCCTCCCCGCTGTCCGATGCCCGCCGCATGAGCACGCCGATCCGCGCGACCAGTTCCTTGATCTCGAACGGCTTCGTCATATAATCCTCCGCGCCCGCCGTCAGCAGATCGACCTTGCTTTCGAGACTGTCTTTTGCGGAGACAACCATGATCGGAGCCCCGCTGCTCTTTTTATTTTGTTTCAGTTTTTTTAATACTTCTTCCCCGTTCATTCCCGGAAGCATCAGATCCAAAATCATGACGGAAAACCGTTCCTGCTCCGCGCGCAGAATGCCCTCCGTTCCTGAAAACGCCTGCACGCAGGAATATCCCGCCTTCGTCAGCGCCTCGTACATCACGTTGTTAATATCCGTATCATCCTCTATGATTAAAATCGGTCTCATCATCTTATCCTCCATGCTGACGCAAGTCTGCGAGTTTGGGCGTCAGCACAAATCTCACAAAACGAACAAGTTCGTTTTTGAAAACATCTTTGATTTTTCAATCTATTCTCCGCTCCTTCACAACCCTGTTCCGGTACGGCTCGCTGCACGGAAGCGCCAGCAGTTTTTCGATTACCGTATCGTCATCCCAATAGTGCATCGGATACGCATGCCTTACTTCCACATGCCGCATAAACCAGTCAAATCCGCATGCAAAACGCTCTCCCTGGCGGCTGTCAAGCGGCAGACACGCAACGTCAAACGCCTGTCCCGAAATCTTTTCGATCTCCGCTTTATACGCCCGCTCCATCGCGCGCCCGTCCTCCTCTGTTTCGCCTTCCCAGCTCCACCAGTTCAAATCCCCCGCATGATAAATATGCCGCCCACCGGCATCCACGAGAAAAGCCACGCCCGCATCGGTAGAGCGAAGCGTCCGCACACGGATGCCGCTTCCGGTTTCTCCCTCTGCGTCCGGCTCTTTTCCGCACGGTCCACGGCAATCCTCTTTCTGTATTCCGCCTGCTCCTTCTTTGCTGCCATCGATACTCAAACAGAGCTCCTCCCCTGCCTTGAGAAACGTGATCCGCTCATACTGCGTCTCCGTCACGCCCTGCCGCAAAAAGAAATTGCGGTTATATTTTCTTTTAATATCGTTCGACAACAGATATGCCGCCTGCGGGTGCGCGCGCAGTTCTTCTTTTGTAAAGACCGAAAAGCTGAAGTGATCCTGATGCACATGGCTGGCAAAGACAAACAGCGGCTTTTCGAAAGGAATCGGCGGCAGCGTCCCTTTATAATAGTCAAACAGCAGCGCGCACTGTGAAAGTTCCATATAAAAACCGCTGTGATAAATATGCAGAATTTTCATGTTCATGACCTTGCCTTTCCCGCCCAAACACTCTATACTGAAATAACGAATCCATTATACAAAAAAACAAACAAAATAACAACGGAGGCAACGGATGAAACTCATTTCATGGAATGTGAACGGGCTGCGCGCCTGTATGCAGAAAGGATTTCTTGATTTTTTCAAAGAAGCGGATGCGGATCTGTTTTGTATTCAGGAAAGTAAGCTTGCAGAAGGTCAGCTCACGCTTGATCTGCCGGGCTATTACCAATATTGGAATTACGCGGAACGGAAAGGCTATTCCGGCACGGCGGTCTTTGCGAAAAAAGAAGCGCTCTCCGTCTCTTACGGGATCGGCATTCCCGAACACGACCATGAGGGACGCGTCATCACGCTGGAATATCCGGATTTTTATCTGGTGACATGCTATACGCCAAACGCACAGCGGGAGCTCGCGCGCCTGTCTTACCGCATGGCATGGGAAGATGCATTTCGAAATTATATTTGTTCTCTGGACGCAGAAAAGCCTGTCATTGTCTGCGGCGACCTCAATGTCGCCCATCAGGAGATCGACTTGAAAAATCCGAAAAGCAATCATCACAACGCCGGTTTCTCCGATGAGGAGCGCGGCAAAATGACTGCGTTTCTTGAAAGCGGCTTTACGGATACGTTCCGCTACTTCTATCCCGATCTGACGGGCGTGTATTCGTGGTGGTCCTATATGTTCCACGCGCGTGAGAAAAACGCCGGATGGCGCATTGATTATTTTTTAAGCTCGAAACGACTTGACGAAAAGCTTACGGGCGCCGCCATCCACACGACGGTTTTAGGCTCCGACCACTGCCCCGTGGAACTGACGGTAACACTATAAAGAGGAACTGTCGCAATTAGAATATTTTTGTCCCGATAAGAAACCGGATGCAGTCAATCTCCGCAACTAAAATCAAGCGCTTCCATTTCCAACGTTGTATAATCAAGACAGAACAGTCGAAATGAGGGAAAAAGATGTGCGAATGGCCAAAGCAGATCCAGATGATCATTGATGAGATAGACGCCTGTATTAAAAAGAATGATGATGAGGCATTGTCGCTTCATCAGCTCTCCGGCAGATTAGGATATTCGGAATTTTATTTTTCCAGAAAATTCAGGGAAATATCAGGGATGCAGTTTCGGGATTACCTGCGGTACAGACGGCTGGCTTTTGCCCTGAAAGAACTCAGAGATACGGAAAATGGAATACTGGATATTGCTTTGCGGTACGGGTTTTCTTCTCATGAAGCTTTTACACGGGCTTTTAAGGAAGCTTACGGTATCTCGCCAAAGGAGTACCGTCAGAATCCAAGACCGGTTGTGCTTCGTACGATCTTAAAACCTTTTGACTGTTACTTATCAGAAAACGGAGTAAGAGATATGGAGAAAACAGCAAAAGATATTAAGACATATTTTGTGACAATTCCGGCACACAAGTTTTTGCATATTAGAAACTATGAAAGTATTGGATATTGGGACTTCTGGCAGAAACAAAGTCTCATTCCGGGCCAGGATTGTGAGACGATCTGCGGTTTATTGGACAGCATCAAAGACAAATTGGACGACATGGGAGGCGGTGATGCAAATAGTGGAAGCGGTCAGATCATGGCTTACATCAATGATCCGTCAGGCAGAATATGCAGTTGGGGGATTCCTCTGGCGGAATGTTATGGTGTACGGCTTCCGTTAGATTATAACGGCGATGTGCCTTCCCAAATGCTTCTGATGGATGTCCCGGAAGCGGAATACCTCGTTTTTGAGCACGGCCCCTTTGACTTCGAAAAAGAAAATCAGAGTGTGGAGGAAAAGATAGAAGCGGCCATGAGGGACTTTGACTATGCGTCAGCCGGGTATTGTCTTGATACCACTCCCGGCAGAGTGTTTTACTTTTATCACGATCCGGAACGGTTCTGGAAATATGTCAGACCGGTACGGAAAACAGAATGAGCTTAAGAAATCGTCATATGACGGGGCTGCCGCACTGAATGCGGCAGCCCCTTTTGCGCGAAACTCTTTTAAAATTGCAGAAATTCCTCCGGTGTTTTTATTCCGTTTCATTCCCTATGTTGTGGAATATAATGCAGTTTGGCCGCTCTACCTCTAATTCTTTCCCGTTCATCACGAGCAGTCCTTTTTCCGTATCCACGCTGAAAAACGTCATCGTGTTGGATTCGTGGTTGAGCGACACCAGATGCTTACTGTCCGGAAACAGCGCGGCGTCTTTCGGGTAATCCCCGCTGACCGGCAGGCAGAGCCGCTTATCAAGCAGTCCCGTCTCTTTGTCCACGCCGTAAACGATCACGCTGTTGTCACCCGCGTTCGAGCTTACCACATACTGATAATCGATCGAAAACTTGATCGTGCAGGCAGCGGAATTGCTCGCATGATAATCATTTAATGTGGAGATATTCTGTATTTTCTCAAATTCGGGATTCCCGTTGATCTCCTCATAGCGGTATACGTCGATATAATTTTTTAATTCATGCACAATATAGAGGAAGCGCCCATCCTTCGAAAAGCACAAGTGCCTCGGCGCGGATTCCTGCTCGCTGCGGATCACATCGACCGGATTTAATTTGCCCTTTTGAAAATCGACGCGGTACACATTGACATGATCCATTCCGAGATCCGCCGCAAGAAGATAGTGATTATCGCGCGTCATTTTTACGCAATTGACATGCGGACGGAAATTGCGCTCGGCAATGCTGCCCAAACCCTTTAAGTAAATCTCGTCCGTGATCTTGCCGACGCTGCCGTCCTCACCTAAGGCGAGCATGGTGATCTTGCCGTCATGATAGCCTGCCACAAACAGAAAACGGTCTTCAAAGTCGGTGGAAAGATAACAGCCGCGCATACCGTTGATCGACGCGTGGTTGATGAGCTGCAGCGTCCCGTCCTCCCTAATCAAAAAGGACTCCACGCCGAAATCCGTGATAGAATAGAAAAATTTTCGGTTATGGGAAATCGTCACATAGGAGGAATTGGTGATCTCCACCTCGTCTTTCTCCGTCATCCGTCCTTTTTCTACGTCCACATCATACACCTTGATTCCGTGGTTTCCCTCCATCGTGTAGGTCGATACATACGCAACATACTTATCCGCGCTCATTTTCGCTTCCTCCATTGATTTTCCCGTCTTTCAAGACGGGCTGATCGACTTATGCGTCCTGCGTATCCTCGCAGCCGCACGGTCCCTTATTTCCCCGAAAAGGGGGATAGTCCTGATCGTCCCGGTCATTTCTGTCAAACGGCGAGAACGGATTTTCTTCCCGCCTTGCATTTTGTCCCGGCGTGCCGAACGGTCTGTCTGCGTTACCATTTGACGTACCGCACGGTCTGTTCCCGGCGCAGTCCGACGTACCGCACGGTCCGTCCCCCGCCTGACCGGACTCACCATCGCCGTGATTGCAGCAGCATAAAAGAAGTAAGAGTAAAAAAATGGAATTCATCTGGATCTCCATGATGATTTTACTATTACTATATGCGCCGCCTACGCGCACGTTCCTTGCTGCTGCGCTTCTTTTCCGACGTCATGCACTCCCATTCCTGCCGCCCGCTTCCCCTATCTGCGCTTTTTCATGATCCGCGTGCGGATATAACGGAACGTCTTCTCCTCGCCGTCACGCGCCAGCATGCGCAGCAGAAATTCCAGCTGTTTTCGCGTTTTGGGATGAATCTGCATATGGTCGGTCGCCTGCATATAATAGGCAAGCGGCGAAGCATCCGTATAAGCCTCCCCAAGATATACTTTGGACGCCGCCATGCGGTCTGCGAGCATCTCCAAAACATACCGGATCGGCATCGGCATCGGTTCGTCACGTTTTGTCACAATATTATAATCCGTCCAAAATTCATAATGGTGGCGGTTGCGTCCTTTATGGTGCATCCACGCAAGCGAATAACCGTTTGCCTCCCGCTCTCCCGCATTCGGGCTTCGCGTGCCCTGGTAATATTTCGCCCCCGCGATCAGCTCGGTCGGCATGTATTTCGACAGATCGTGCGTCAATCCCTGTTTATACAACCCTAAGCGAAAGCAGTGCCGCATAACGAAAAATTTGTGTACCGTGATCGTCTTTAGGTGCTTCCATAAATTACTCATGTTTCCGCTTCACTCTCCGCTTTCTTCTTTTTCTCACTCTGCCCGCGCCCTGTCTTCACAGGCGCAGTTCCTTTTTTCTCCTCTGACCGCATCCCGACAAGCACCTGAATACTCCGCCCCTGCGCCGTCGTATGACCGTCCGTTTTCCACTCGTTTACGCCGAAGCTGTCGTCAAGCGCCGTATCCATGACAAGCTTCCACACATATCCTTTTCTCAACTTCGGCAATGCGAAACGCTGCTCCGTCCAATGCATATTATAGGCGACGTAAACATCCGCATCCTGCCCGCCCTTCTGGTTCCCGTAAGCGCCCGCATACATCAGCCCCATATGACGGTGGCTGCTCTCTGCATGGAACCGATACGCCTCCTCGGAATGAAACGAAATCTCAGGATAGCCGCAGGAAAGCCTGTCCACATAACTGCACTCTCCTTTTTTGCGGAAAACGGGATGCGCCGCGCGAAATGCCAGCAGCTTTTTCATGAAATCCCGCTGTCTCTCCACCCATGCGCCGCTGTTCCAATCTTTCCAGCCGACCACGTTATCCTGACAGTACGGATTATTGTTTCCTCTCTGTGTATTGCAGTCCTCATCGCCCGCCATCAGAAACGGCGTTCCCTGCGAGAGCACGACCATTGCCATCGCATTGCGCATCTGCCGCATACGCAGCTTCATGATGGCGGATTTCCGGCTCATTCCTTCCACTCCGCAGTTCCAGCTGTAATTCTGATCACTGCCGTCCCGGTTATCCTCGCCGTTTGCCTCATTGTGCTTATGATCATAAGACACAAGATCGTAGAGCGTAAAGCCGTAATAATTTGTGATATAGTGCAGCACGCCGTTTTTGGCGGGGTTCGTGACAAAATGCCACATCATCGTCTGAAGCGTATCACTGTCACTCTTTAAGTATCTGCGCGCATCCGTCAGAAAACGATCCGTCGCGGCTGCAAGATTGCGGTACTCCGGTATCTCATTTCCCTTATAGATCTGCTCATACGGAAATCCGTAGTAAATGAGCTTGGTATTGCTGAAAAGAGGCTCCGTCGCAAGCAGCGTCACCGGAATGTCGTTTCCCATCAGATGAACCCCGTCGATATGATATTCCAAGACCCAGTATTTCAATACCTCCAGGATATAGCCCTGCTTACAGGAATCGGGAAAATAAAACTGACAGATAACCTCAATGCCGTTTTTATGCAGTTCCCTGATCATCAGCTTTAACTCATTCACGCAGTCCCCGGACGCCGCATAGGACGCTTTCGGCGCAAAATAGTATGCGTCGCAGTATCCCCAGTAATTGATACGCGCCTCCGGCTCGCCCGGCTTGTCCATATAGTGGCTGACGGCATACTGCATCGTAGTGTCGTTTTCCTGCCAATCCGTCTCGGAAAATTCATAGAGCGGCATAAATTCCATGTTCTTGACGCCAAGCTCTTTCAGATAGGAGATCTTTTCGATCACGCCCGCAAACGTTCCTTTTTTCTTTACCCCGGAACCCGGCGCTTTGGTAAAACCGCGCACATGAGTACAGTAAAAAACGCTGTCCTCATACGGCGTCCGAAGCGGCGCATCCCCCTGCCAGTCGAAATTTTCCTCCAGGATTCCCGCGCGAAACCGCGGTTTTGTAACGGCGCGCGTCTCTACAGGTCCTCTGCCGGCGCGCTCCATTCCTGCCGCCCCCCAGCGCTCGCTGCCAATGACCCGTCTGGCATAAGCATCCATTCGGATCTCGTCCCCGTCGTAAAAATGATACTCATAGGAAATATTCGGATTCCGCGCAATGGACAGACAACAGATATTTCCGATCCGGTCCTCTCTTCTGAACGGAATCCTGCATTCGTTCCCGCTCTTGCTGTCATAAAGGATCACGCCGCATTCGTTCTGCGTATGCATGACCGCGGCAAAATTGATCCTATCCTCAATGATCGTCGCCCCGAGCGGATATGGGACGCCTTTTCTGTGCTCAATCTCGTGTCTCATAGAGTGCCCTTCCATTCCGTTTTCGTATCGCCCTGTCTTTGGGTTGCCTGCAAAGCTATATGTAGTATAACACAAATTTTTTTCTTTTCCTATCCAAACCTTGCTTTTTTCCTATGCTTTCTATAAAATAATAAAAAAATCTGTGTTACATGATGCAATTATGTAAACCAAAACAGAGAGCAGGGAGGTTTTGTTATGTCTGAAAAAAGAAATGAAGACGCATTGGCGCAGCTTCGTGCCGACGAGGAACTGGTCACATTAGACGTCTACCATGACGACGGCTATACAACCTGCATTGTCGCGGCGATTCTGACGATCCCCGAATCCGAACGCCGATATGTCGCGCTGCTTCCGGTTGATGCGCACGGCGAATACAGTCCCGACCGCGCCTGGTTCTACCGCTATCTGACCGATGAGACGAATCCCGATGCCGAGCCGGATATTGAAAATATCACGGACGACGAGGAACTGGAAGCCGTGATAGACCGCTATGACGAATATTTGGATGAAATTGCTTTCGACGAGCTGCTCGCGGAAGATGATTAAAAAATCATTTTTTCAGATCAGGTCCCGTAAGAACCGGGATATTTGAAATTTTTGATCGCCCTGCTTATGAACGCACGTCATGAGCAGGGTTTTTCTTGCCCTTGTCATCGCCACATAAAGCAGCCGCCGCTCCTCCTCGATTTCCTCCGGCAGAAACGCTTTTTTATGCGGGACCACGCCCTCGTTTAAGTATGGGAGCACGACATGATCGAACTCAAGTCCCTTGCAGGCATGCATGGTGACCACCTGCATCCGGCAGTGCGCCTCACTTGTCGGACTAAAAATACGCCGACCGTCCGCGACGGCGCGAAGCCACTCTTTCTGACTCTGCATACCGACCGCCTCCCGCTCCAGCGCCGCCAACACGGCAAGCGCCTCCGCTCTCGCCCCGCCTTCCCTGACGATCTCTTCCGGCAGTGTGCGCTCATAGCCGATGCCTCTGCGCAGATAAGGGATTGCCGCGCGCGGCGGAAGTCCCCGGAGGCATTGCAGTTGTCTCCAAAAAGAGCGCAGAATCTGCTCCATGGCGGCATTCCCCTCATAAAATCGTAACAGCTCCGCCAGATTTCCGCCGCTCGCGATGACTGCCTGTCTGCTTACGGCCCGGTAGGGTTTATTGACGATACGAAGCAGTGCTTCCAAATGTTCCGGTGAGGACGCGGCACTGTCTGTTCTTCTCATGCAGTTCTGCATCGGCGCGCCTTCTGTGCTCCTCATGCAGTTCTGCATTGGCGCGCCGCCTGCCGCAAGCATGAGATAGGCAAGCACATCCTTCGCGACAGGATGTTCATAGATATTTTTTTCTTTTCTGCCGCGCGCGGCGGCAATGCGGATGCCCGCCTGTCCGATCAGCCGTTCCATTTCCGCCGCCTGCGCGTTCGTGCGCACAATGACTGCCGCCGTCTCATTTTTCGGAATGCTGCGCAGCGCCTCGCAGACTGCGCGCGTCTGCGTTTTCTTTTCCTCGCAGACAACAAGCCGCACGGTTCCGTCCGCTGCCCCGCCTGCCGCGACTTCTTTTTGGTAGCGCAGCCTATTCTGTACGATCAGGTGCTTTGCGGCATCCACGATCCGCCTTCCGCTGCGGTAATTGACCGTCAGATAACAGGTCCGGATATGTGGATAATACGCCCGCAGGGCGAGCATCAGCCTCGTATCCGAGCCGCGGAACCCGTAAATGGACTGGTCATCGTCCCCCACGACAAACAGATTATCGCGCGGTGCGGCAATGATGCGCAGAATGGAAAACTGCATCGGGCTGACATCCTGAAATTCGTCCACCAGAAAATACCGGTATCTGTCCCGCCAATAAGCGAGTATCCGCGCGTTTCGCTCATCCTGCAAAAGCTTGAGACATCCGGCGGTAATATCCTCAAAGTCAAGAACGCCAAGCTCCCTGCATGCCTCCCCGTATTCCCGCAAGATTTCTTCTCCTATGGCTTCTGCATCCACAGCGGCATGTTTCTCCGCTGCGCTCATCGCACCTGTCCCGCGTCCGGCGCTGTCCCTGCTGTTTCCCGCCTCAAGTCTGCCCTTCGCTCCGCCCGCATCGCATTCCGTCTCACGCCTGTCCTCCGCCTCGTCTGCACCGCTTTCCGCCTCAAGTCTGCTTTCTGCCTCCATGCGGTTCTTGCGCCTGCTGATATACGCGCATAACTGCTCCCTGTCCGGAAACTGCGCACGCCGCTCTTTCCTTTGGTTGACTATCGAAGTCAATATCTCCTGTTTCTCACGTTCCGACAGAATCCGAAGCGGCTGTCCCATCCGGTATCCGTCCAGTCTTGCCCCCATTTGCAGGGATTCTTTCAAAATCCGGTAAAATACGGCGTGAAACGTCCCGAATGTCACTTTTGTATCCGTTTTTCCGCAGCTCTGCAAATAGCGCTCCCGCATCTGTTCCGCCGCGGCACGCGTAAATGTCACGACAAGAATGTGCTTTGCGGGCACGCCATGCTTCTCAATCAGCGCACCGATACGGAGGGTCAGCACCTTGGTCTTGCCGGAACCCGGAGGCGCAATAACAACGCAGGGGCCGTCCGTATGCGCCACCGCATCCGACTGTCCCCTGTTCAACTGTTCGTTTTGATTCATATTTCACCCGTTTTTGCTCTCCGGGTTCTCGTCCGTCTGCCCGCCCCCACGGTCAGACATCTTCTCTCACGCGGTCACATTCCTTTGACGTATCAATTTGTGCATTATTTACTGACAATCGGCTTTCCGTCGGAATCCAACAATGGCTTCAGCAGCTCGATTCCCTTGCGGATCCGCGCAAGGCTCTCCTCCTTGCCGAGGAGTTCCATGATCTCCGTCGCGCCCGCAGGCGTCATCTGCTTTCCCGAAACGGCTGTGCGGACCGGCCATAATACGTAGCCGTTCTTATACTCCTTTTGCTGCGCGTAGCCGGTGAGCAGCGCATACAGCGCGTCATTGCCGTAATCCTCCTGTTTTTCCAACAGCGGCAGAAGCTCCGTTAAGACCGCTAAGGACGACTCTTTGCTTGTCTTCATTTTTTTATGCGCATACATTTCCGTATCGTATTCCGGAAGCTCGTTAAAGAAATCGACCAGCTCCGCAATGTCCGGGAAAATCTCGATCCTCGTCTTTACCATCGCGGCGATCTTATGCAGATCGAGCTTTTTTGTCAGCGCTTTTTGCAAATAAGGAAGCGCCAGTTCATAGAAACGCTCCTCATCCATTGCCTTTAAGTATTCGCCGTTCATCCATTTTAATTTGTTGATGTCAAATACCGCAGGCGATTTGCTGATCCGGCGGTAATCAAACTTCTCAATCAGCTCCTCCAAGGAAAAGATCTCGCGGTTTTCCTCCGGACTCCAGCCGAGCAGCGCAATATAGTTGACGACCGCCTCCGGCAGGAACCCCTGCTCGATCAGATCCTCAAACGAGGAATGTCCGCTGCGCTTGGAAAGTTTCTTATGGTTTTCGTCTGTGATCAGCGGCAGGTGAATATATACCGGCACCTCCCAGCCGAACGCCTCGTAAAGCCGGTTATATTTCGGGGATGAAGAAAGATACTCATTGCCGCGCACAACATGCGTGATCCCCATGGTATGGTCGTCCACCACATTGGCGAAATTATAGGTCGGAAACCCGTCCGATTTGATGAGCACCATATCGTCGAGTTCCGCGTTGTTGACGGAAATATCTCCGTACAGTTCGTCGTGGAACGTCGTCACGCCCTCCTTCGGATTGTTCTGGCGGATGACATAAGGCATCCCGGACGCAAGCTTTTCCTCGACTTCTTCTTTTGACAGATGCAGACAGTGCTTGTCGTAGATCATGATCTCCTTGCTCTCGCCCGTTTCAGGATCCGTGATCGTCTCGCGAAGCGACTCTAACCGTTCCTTATCGCAAAAACAATAATAGGCCTCGCCCTTTGCGATCAGCTCTTTCGCATACTTTAGATAAATACCGCTCTTGTTGCGCTCGCTCTGCACATAAGGACCGTACCCGCCGTCTTTGTCCGGCCCTTCGTCATGCGTGATGCCTGCCAGATCTAAGGTACGGTAGATGATGTCCACCGCTCCCTCCACATAGCGCTCCTGATCCGTGTCCTCGATGCGGAGCATAAAGACCCCGTCTTCATGCTTTGCGATCAAAAATTCATACAACGCGCTCCGCAAATTGCCGACATGCATTTTCCCTGTCGGACTCGGCGCATATCTCGTTCTTATTTTCTGCATAAAAATGACCATGCCCTTTCTGCAACTATTTTTCCTGATCCGGAATCTGCTTTGCCGCCTCACTCTTAAACCGCGCAAGCTCCTTTGCGGCAATGGGAATCGCGATATTGGTTCCCGCGCCCGCCACGCAGCCGCCGGGACACGCCATCCCTTCGATCAGACAGCCGTTTTTTTTGCCCGCCTTGGCAAGCATCAGCATTTTCTTACATTCCGTCAGACTCTCCGCGTGCTCGATATGCACTTCGGTGTCGGGATAATATTCCTTGATGCAATTCTCGATCGCCGACGCAACACCGCCCGCAACGCCGTAACCGCGTCCCGCGCTCGTCGCGTCATCCATATGGTCTGACGCTTCGATTTCTTCCAAGAGCAAGCCCTTTGCCTCAAACATGCCGGCAAGCTCTTCAAACGTGATAACAAAATCCACGTCGGAGCGGATCGTCCTGCGGGAAGCCTCTAACTTTTTCGAGGCGCACGGTCCAATAAACACAACGCCCGCATCGGGATGATCCTCTTTGATCTTGCGCGCCGTCGCCACCATCGGCGTCAGCTCATTCGAAATACTCCCGATCGTCTCCGGGAAGAATTTCTTTGCCAGCATCGACCATGACGGACAGCAGGAAGTCAAAAGGAACGGCAGTTCGCCCGTCGCCACCTTGTCCACGTAATGATGCGCCTCCGCCATCGCGCCCATATCCGCGCCGATCGCGGTCTCATAGACATCATAAAAACCAAGCTGCTTTAACGCGGTCTTAAACTGATCGGGCGATACGTTTGCGCCAAACTGCCCCGCAAAAGACGGCGCAACCTGCGCAATGATCTTTCTGCCCGACTGTAAGGCACGGATGAGCTGGAATATCTGTGATTTGTCCGCGATCGCCCCGAACGGACAGCTTACCATACATTGCCCGCAGGAAACGCATTTCTCACTGTCAATGCACGCGCGCTTTTTCTCGTCGCTCTTAATCGCGCCGACGCCGCATGCCGCCGCGCACGGGCGCACCTGATGCGTGATCGCGTCGTAAGGGCAGATCGCCTTACATTTTCCGCAGTGAATACATTTTTCCTGATCAATATACGATTTCCCGTTTACCATGGAAATCGCGCCGCGCGGACATACTTCATGGCAGGGATGCGCAAGACAGCCCATACACCGGTCCGTCACAAAATATTGATTTTCGGGACAGGCGTTGCACGCAGACGGAATGACCTGCAGCAGGGGCGGCTCGTAAAATTTCTCGGCAATGTCGCTCTCCTCCACGCCCTGGCTGACATGCACAGGCTGATTTTCCGGACGCAGGGACATACCCATCGCAAGACGCATCCGTTCCCTGACGACCGCGCGCTCCCTGTATACGCTCTCCCAATAGGGCGATTCGTCGCTGTTGACGAGTTTATAGGGCAGCGCCTCCATATCATCCAGAAGATTCGTGGAAGTATAGGCAAGATTGGCAATCTCCTTGAATACGCGCCGTCTCACTTTTCTGACTTCTGTATCAATTCCTCTCATACAAGCTGGTCCCATCCCTTTCTTGACCGGGACGCCGCGAGTCTTTCCGCGGCATGTTGATGATCCGACCTCTTTGTCCGCATGTTCCGTTCCCCAAAAAAGCACACGGAAACCGACGCCCTTATTTTGACACAAAATTAACAATAAGTCAACAGCCCCATCATTACGATGAGGCTGTCTGTTTTGATAAGGCGGTCTGTTTTTTGAATTTTGGACCGTTTGTTTTTATTTGGTATTTTGAAAAAATCATTTACACCGGTCAAAACCCGGATTGTACTGATAGAAGTTCTTCGGGTTGAGCGAATCCTGTGTCATACGCAGCGCTTCCCCCAATCGGGAAGCTGGAAGTAAATTCATCTGTCGCTCCGTCTGTCGCTCCGGCTCCCTCTCCAACTGTCTCCTCATCTTCCTCTCCGGCTTCCGCTCCAACTGTCTCCTCGTCTTCCTCTCCAACTGTCTCCTCGGCTTCCTCTCCGGCTCCCTCTTCCGTCTCTGTTTCCAGCAACATGGTGTTAGCATAATTGACGAGTTCGTCCTCCCACAGTGCATAAGCAGATATTTTAAGATGGACAAAGTTGTCGCTGCTCAAGCCCGATTCCAGGTTTCCCGCTCCGTCAGATATGGCAGTACACAGATCGATGTATCCCCAGCCGTTTTCCTCCGCCATTTCCTGCAAAAGGCTGTTGTATAGGTCGATACAGGGGTTGTATAAACATCCCTTTTCCCTGCCTTTCACTGTATAAGTTACACTGACAATATGAATCTCCAGTTCCGGTGACACCTCCAAAATCTTATCGATCAGTTCCTTGTACTTATCGCGGTTGGATTCCGGTCCAAATGAGACGAGATCGTTAGTTCCAAGCAGAATAAAAACGCGCTTTTTGTCCAAGAGTGGGAGAACATCCCACACATGGTACTTTTTCCCCTGATATTCAGGGTGAGGAATACTGCCTTTTACAGATCTTAAGGCATTATGGACCGAGTAGCTTATTGCCGTCAGAAACTGAATATCGTGGACAAAGCTGTCCTGTCTCACGCTGTAAAGCCGAAAACCCTCCATAATCGAGTCTCCGATAAAAACCGAATCGCCGTAATACTCCGCCAACTGCTCATCAGTCAATTCCGTTATCTCAGTAATAGGGTCGTCGGTCAAAACCGGATCACCGTCATACTCCGCCGGCTGCCCATCGGTCAATTCCGTTGTGTCGGTTATTCCGGTTTCGCCAGCCGATTCTGTGCACACATCGTCCGGCAGCAGCTGGGAGGCGTACACAGGGCATGTTGTGTAATCTCCCAAAACGAGCATTCCGGCAATGGCAATACATAAAAATTTCCCTTGTTTTCTGAATTTTTTCATTTTCCAATCCTTTCTTTCCAGGGATATTTTATGCATTGTAAGCTCAAAATGCAATAGTCAGCCGTTAAATATTCCACGTGATCTCCATATTGCCGTCCGCGATCCGGATCACTTTGACGAGCAGATCAACGACCGCCTGTTTATCCTCAAAGATCAGCGTTTCCCATGCGCTTACATGGTTGGTTATCTGTTTTCGTCCGCCTTCTGTGTCCGTAACATTGGCGGTAATGATTTCTTCCTGTAAGGCTTTCCGTTCCCTGTCTAACGCCGATACTCTTTCGTCTATGTATTTCATCAGAACGCCGCCTGCCCCGGAAACCTTTAAGAGCAGTTCGTCAATCTCTTCTTCGATCTGTGTCAGACGGATTTTTTTGAGCATATTTTTTTGCAGGGGCGCCTTTTCTCTGTTTTCTCCCGCGTCAGACGCACAGGAAATCTTTCCCCCGTTTTCTCCCGTATCAGCCGCACAGGGAATCTTTCCTCCGTTTTTTCCCGTGTCAGACGCACAGGAAATCAGGCCTTCTTCGAATACCGCCTCCTCGAGAGTTGGAAACGCCGACAGTCTTTCTTTGATCGCGCCGAGCATATATTCTTCCAACACATCGGCATAAACGGTACAGCCCGCCCCTTTACAGTTCCCGTGATTTCCCGACCGGCTGCATACGAAGTACCGTCCCCATTTCGTTTTTGCCCTGCGGATTGTCAGAGCGTAACCGCAGTTGCCGCATTTTACCTTGCCTGACAGCCATGAATTTTTCGCTTTACAGGTCTTTGTCCCCTGTCTGTTATGTAAGCACCTCGCACGACAGGCAAGCCACGTTTTAGATGGGATAAAGCCTTTATGCGGCGCAAGGACAATTTCTTTGGCAGACAAATCGCATTGTTTTCTTGTAGCGGAAACGGTGCCTTTATAAAGATAACAGGCATGGTACCCCGTAAAATCGCTTGCGGGATTATAGATATTCGCGCCTTGATCTTGAAAAAAGCGGTACACATCAATGTCAGCTTCCACATACACAGGATTGCGGAGCATTTCGCTGATCCGGGCGGTATTCCAGTCCGCGCCGCGCAGATTTTTCATCCGGTGTTCATTCAAGTACCGCACAATATCTCCGAGGGAATTGTCCGTGTCTGCATACATGGAATAAATCAGCTTTAGCTGTTCGCTTTCCTCCGGGACTTCCTCATACATGGAAGTACGGACATTATCAATAACCGTGTTTGTCAAACGGTAGCCGTAAGGAATACGCCCACCCATATAAAAGCCACGTTTGCACCTTGCATAATAAGCGTCCGTTACACGTTTCTGTATCGTTTCCCGTTCCAGTTGGGCGAACACGATACAGATATTCAACATTGCCCTGCCGATTGGCGTAGATGTATCAAACTTTTCCGTGGAAGAAACAAACTCAACATGGTATTTTTGGAATATTTCCATCATGTTCGCAAAGTCCAGAATAGAACGGCTGATACGGTCAAGTTTATAGACAATGACACGCTTTATTTTGCCTGTGCGAATATCCTTCATCATTTTTTCAAAGCCCGGTCTGTTGGTATCCTTGCCCGAAAAACCTCTGTCCGTATATTCCAGACAGGCTTCCCCGTGGGTTTCATATCTGCAATATTCCAGCTGGCTTTCTACGGAAATGCTGTCCTTTTTTTCGATGGACTGCCGCGCATACAATGCGTCATAGAATGCGTCCTGCATTTAGCATCCGCCTCCCCGAACACAAGACGCATATTTCCTGAAAATCCGATAAAGTCCTGCACCGATTTCCTGTCGGACTTCCTGTTCTGATTTCTTTTGAAATGCGGGGCGGATATTCGTCACCGTCAGCCTCATCTTATCCCGGCATATCCGCGTATCGGGCGTGGGAACTTTGTCTGTTTTTCGCATCAACTTGCTCCTGTGACAATTTCCCTTCATCTTATGAGAGACGGCAAGTACACTATCACAGTGCCGTGCCCGTCATTCCACATTTTTGAGCGCTTCCTCCATCGGAATTTTCTTGATCCGCTTAAAATCCAGAACCATCACCAGCAAATATCCGATCAGGATAAAGCCGAAGATCTTTCCATACCCAAGCGGCGGCGTCGCAAATTCGAACCACCCGTTGTATTTCGCCATGATTATTTTCCATGCGGTTCCCATGACAAATGTGCCCACAAATACGCTTAACACATCCGAGATCACGACCATGATCGTTGTGGAAAGCAGGTACAGCCCGGCAATCTCCCGATTCTCATAGCCTAAGATCTTCGTCATAGAGATCGCGGTCTCATTCTTCTCAATAATGATCTTCGTCAAAAGATAGATCAGCACTGCCGAGAGCAGCATGCACAAAACTTGAAAATACTGCATATAGGCGCCCATGGAATGATCCAGCTGATCGCACATTTTCGTAATATCCCGCTTGGTGATGACCGTTGCGATCGCTTCCTCCTCTATATCCGTGATTTCCGTATCGGACAGATAGCCGCTGAACGCAGTTTCCGCCAGATCAAACTCGGCGCGGAAATTCTGCATCGGCATAAAGACCGCCAGACTTAACGATTCCTCATAAATTCCCACGACCTGAAATTGATGGGAGCGTTCCTCATATTTTTCATCCAGCGTCACGCTGTCGCCAGCTGAAAGATTATATTTCTGCGCAAAGGAATCCGAAATGTATACCTCGTTTCCCTGAAGCGTCCCCAGATCGTCAATGTCCACATAGCGGCTGTCCTTCACCACGCCGTAAACCGAAATTTCCTCTTCGATCACATCCGTCTTTTTTTGCAGCGAATAGATCCCAAATTCCTCCGCGTCCGCATTTCCGGTTCCGATCACGCCGCCCGCAGGATCTTCATAGGACCGCAGGACATACTGATATTTTGCAAACATCATTTCCTCGACATGATCCTTATAGTATTGAAGCGTATCCGGCATGCCGACCGCCATGGAGAGCATCGTCGCGATAAAGCAGATCCCCAAAAAGAGAATGAGATAATTCGGGATGTTCTGAAGAATAATGCGCATACGGAATCTGCGCAAAAACTTCCATCCCGGAAGCCGTACCGCTTTTTTCCGTTTCTTTTTCTTTAAGTCATGCCGCAGAAATTGCAGCGGCGTATGCCTCATCATCCGGATGATGACAAACAGATTCACAACGAACATGAGCGCCACGGGGATCAGCGTCGTTTTGACAAACGCCTCCGCGTTCCATACCGTTTCGTAGGTCGGCAGGCTGTAGCTGTTATAGTACATGGATACCACAACATTCTTGAACAGGGTATATCCCAGAATATTACCGACCGCCGCCGCAAGGAGCGTCACGATCACCGGCATGGAAAGATAATGCCGCACCAGTTCTCCCCTGCTGTAGCCGGAAGCGCGCAGCGTTCCGATCGCCGACGATTCTTTTGCGATCGTGTTGCTGATCGTAACCGCAAAAATAAACGCGATAATCACAATCAGAATATCCAAAAGAACGCCGCCCATCGCCTCATCGCTTCCCATATCATCCGTCGCAAAATGAATGGCCGGGTTCGCGTACGCCGGCATATAGTCCTCCAGCGCAGTTCCATAGGTCATACTCACGGTAAATAACGTCTCCAAAAAATCATCGGAAAACTGTTTCTCTTCTTTCTCGTCCTCCGGCACGACCGCGTATTTCCACGCGTACGCATAATGAACCGCTCCGCTTAAACGGTCAAATCCCGCATCCGTCACCATCGCGACGTCGAATTGCAATGCGTCAAACATGAAATCCGTGCTTTTTTCATGCAGCGTGCCATAATTGACATAGGCGATCAGCCCGGTCACCCGATAGGAAAGCCCGTCAATCTGAATCGTATCTCCCACCTTCAGCCCGACATTATCGGCGTGCATCCGGTCGATCGCGATCTCATCCTCCGCTTCCGGGAAGCTTCCGTCCATCAGGCACGCCAGATTGATGTCCTCCGTTTTCCGGTAAACCCGGATCGTACCGTCGATGATCCCGTCGCAATTGTTGTCTTCCTCCCGGTTACGGTAGAAATTCTCGTACAGCGATACCGGAAACGCTTCCCCGTCGGACTTTCGCTCCTCTGACGAAAGCGCGGACAACAGCTCCGCATCCGCCTCCCGGTTCAATTCAAAATGCCCATCCTCCAGCCGATAGGTTGTCACGCCCTCCCGCGCAGCTTTCATCATGCTGCCGTTCGCAACGTACATGCCGGAGACAAATCCGATCGTGAGGATCAAAAACAGACTTACGACGAGATATTTTTTCCAGTCTCCGGTCAGCTCCCTCGGAATCCGGTTGATAAGCGGGTTTTTTACGTTTTTCTTTCTCATATTCGCCACACCCCTTACCATTCCAGATCCGCCGCGGAAATTTTGTCTGCGTTGATCTCATTATGCCGGACGCCGCCGTCGCGCAGCTTGATGACATGATCCGCCATATTCCTGATCGACTCGTTATGCGTTACCATGATGACGGTGTTTCCGTATTTCTGGTTCACATCCTCGATCAGCTTTAAGATTTCCTTTGACGTCTGATAATCCAGCGCGCCCGTCGGCTCGTCGCACAGCAGAATGTCGGGATTTTTGACGATCGCACGCCCGATCGACGTTCTCTGCTGCTGCCCGCCCGACAGCTGATTTGGCAGTTTATATCTGTGCTCGTACAGCCCCAGCGTATGTAACAGATCATCAATATCCAGCGGATCGTCCGACAGATAGGCGCCGACCTCGATATTCTCCTTCACATTGAGATTTCCGATCAGATTATACATCTGAAACACATAGCCGAGATGTTTTCTGCGGTACTGCGTCAGCTTTTTCTCCCCCATATCTTTCAGTTTATCGCCGTGAATGGAAATGTATCCCGAATCCGCCGTGTCGATCCCGCCAATGATATTGAGCAGCGTGGATTTCCCCGACCCGGACGGTCCTAAAAGGACGCAGAATTCTCCTTTTGCCACGGAAAAGTTCATTCCGCGAAGCACTTCCTGTCGGGTGTCTCCGCTTCCGAATCCTTTCTTCAAGTCTACGATCTCCAAAAACTTTCTTTCTTCTTCTGACATGTTTCTACATTCTCCTTCCCATGAAAAACTTTTTTCTCTTGTGTTCTGCCTCTTTGACAGATTCCTCTGTTTATTTAGACTAATTGTTATTAGTCCATTCTAACTTTTGTCCCAAAAGGAAACGCGCAATGCGATTTCATCACGCGCCGATACTTTGGCAGATAGCGTCCTTTTCTGCGTCTTTGTGTTAGTTTATTCTAACCGTCATTTAGTATAACTTACTTCCCCGATCTTTGTCAAGGGGGGAGAAACTCGATTGCTTCTTCTTTCCGCCTGTGTCTATCGTTTTGTTGGATCCATACGCGCGCATCCCAGAGGGTCTGTTTTGTGGGTTTTCATTTCCCACTGCAATCTTCCCGTTTTGCTTCACCAAACCGCTGGAAATGGTTGATCTCGCGCTGACGGAGGAAACGGATCGGCTCGATGATGTCGGGATCATCGACAAGGCGCAGGATATTCTCGTAGGTGACGCGCGCTTTCTGCTCCGCCGCCATGTCCTCCACCAGATCGGCAACCGCGTCGCCCTTTGACTGAAATTCACAGGCATTAAACGGTATGCCGCCCGCCGCCTGCGGCCAGATCCCCACGGTATGATCGACATAATAGGGCGCAAAGCCCGAATCCTCGATCTCCTCCATGGACAAATCGCGCGTGAGCTGGTGCACGATCGCGCCGATCATCTCAAAATGCGCAAGCTCCTCCGTACCAATGTCCGTCAGCACCCCCGCCACGCGCCGGTCGGGCATGGCAAAGCGCTGGGACAGATAGCGCATGGACGCGCTGAGTTCCCCGTCGGGGCCGCCGTACTGGCTGATGATGACCTGCGCCGCTTTTGCGTCTGTTTTTTTAATGTTGACCGGAAACTCCAGCCTTCTTTCATAACTCCACATTATGCGCAGCCTCCTTCCCACGGCAGCGGCATTGCCGCCCAATCCCACGAAACGCCGTACATGTCAACATCCGACAGACACAGCGGACCGTATTTCATCGCATACTCTCTCTGCAAGTTGTTTAAGAGCTTCTGATAGTGCCGCACAAAATCCTGTGCTTTTTTATCCTCCGGGTGCGTATCCGTATATAATGTCATGTCAATGACTGTAAAGCATAAAATATCAATATCATGCAGCATTTCGCACTGTTCGGGCGTCATGCTACTCTGGCAGTCACAACTCATTGTACGCACCTCCTTCCCGTAAACGGCATACACAATTCAGGAAAGATGGTTCCGTTGCAAAAGCCATCCTCAAGATGCTCATAGGTAACGGCGTTTTTCTGCCACGGCACATAGGTCATACCGATCGGAAACTCGTTCACGCCGTTCCGGCTTTCATCCATAAAGCATTCCTGCATAAAAAGTTCGTCTTTCAAGTCGTATTCCTGCATATAATAGTTGTTACTGTACTATATGCGGACACGGGTTATGGGGTGTCAAAAAAAGAGTTTCCTGCGGAAACTCTTTCGAAGAATCGCTTCGCAATTCTTCTAGGTTTACGAAATTTCCTATCAGTCAAAAAAGACTTCCGCTCACGCGAAAGTCTTTTAGAACTCCATCATTTTCTTTTGGAAGTGCGGTATTCCGAGAGCCTTCTGCCGTTATCTGCCCTCTCCCATAAAGAACAATGCAACCGTGCCGGGACCGGAATGCGCGCCGATCGTCGGTCCGATATGATTGATCAGAAAATTGTCAATCCCAAAACGCTCTTTGATCTCATCCGCCACAAACTGCGCATCCTCCAGACAGTCTCCGTGGCTGATCAGCACAATGTCGTTTCGTTCCCGCCAGCTTCCCATTCTTTTTTCCATATAATTCACAAGTTCATGCAGGGATTTCTTTCTGCCGCGCACCTTGGCGATCGGGATCAGATGTCCCTCCTCATCCACGTTCAGGATCGGCTTGATGTTAATCATCGTGCCAAGCACCGCAGACGTCTTGCTCACACGCCCGCCGCGGTAAAGATGATTCAGGTCATCGACCGTAAACACATGAGTAAAATTCATCACATGCTCCTCAATATCACGCGCGGTCTCCTCAAAAGACTTCCCCTCTTTTTGAAGCTGCACGGCGCGGTAAACGACCAGCCCCTCGCCCATGGACGCCGCCAGCGTGTCAATGACCTTGATCTCAATATCGGGATCCTCTTCCATCATCTCGCGCGCGACCAGATTCGCGTTGCCGCAGCTCCCGCTTAAGCCCGACGAAAACGAAAGGTAGAGCAGCTTTTTCGTTTCTTTCAGATACTCTGTGAACTTCTCGCGGAACGTTTCCGGATTGACCTGCGAGGTGGACGGCATACTGCCCTCGCGCACCTTCGCATAAAACGTCTTATAATCCAGATCGTTTTCCGCCGAATAGACCTGGCCGTTCAGCGTGTAGTTAAAAAAGAACAATCCCAAGTTGTTTTCGTCGATAAAGCTCTGCGGTAAATCCGCCGTTGTGTTTGTTATGATCTTAAAATCAGACATGCTGTCCCCCTTTTTCGGCATATATTTTTTTCATCATAACAAAAAGGAAGAAAAAAATCAACTTTAGCGCGGTTTTCTCAGCCTTGAAAGGTAAATTCCATTATATCCTGCCTTGTTTCTCCAAAATTAC
>JAMPHA010000001.1:448825-496535 GCA_023663615.1 Clostridium sp.
CATCTGTAAAGAATTCTGCTCTGGGAGAACCATTCTTTTCCAATTCATCCTGTATTGTCGGGATCCCTGTAGAATGCCCCTCCGACAGATCCAATTCCTTCAAAATTATAGTCATTGGCGAATGCACAGATACTGCGATAAATATCATCCGGATTCCAGCCCTCCTTAAATTCAATACGTTCAGATTCAATTTTTTCTTTCTTCAATATGTCCTCAATGCCAATCTCCAACTCCATAAGATTTCTCCGTTCCTGTCAATTTCAACAAAAAATGATCTTCCCGCCTTCAAAACTCTACATTTAAGACCTTCTATATGCCCGCTCTATCCTTTTCTTAGCATCCAGTATAGCATACGAAAACAGGAAAAACAAATCCCCCAACCGTATTTGTCTACAGTTGGAGGATTTGCAAGTTCCCGCTTTCCGCCCGCATCCGTCAGATCGTATAATCCATCTTTCCGCCGCTCGGCATCACGCCGTGCGCCCGGACATTGTCCCAATCCAAGTCCTGAATCTGGGAAAGCAGTCCCTCTAACGAATCGGACTCGACATGCGCAGTTTTGGTAAAGCCGCCATGACCGGCGTTCTCCGCCTTTGCTTCCTCTCGGCGCGTCTCGATGCGCTCTTCTTCTTTGCGCTTTTTGGCTTTTTTCTCCTCCGCCTTTGCCGCTTCCTTCTTGTCGGCTCTCGACTGCTCGATACGCTCACGCTGCTTTGCGCCCGCCTGCTCTAAGTCCGCGAAGAAAGAGGTCTTTCCGTCCTTGCCGACGGAAATGCCCATGCGGAGCACGTCGTCCGCTTTGTCGCCGAGCTGCTCTTTTGCCTCGTCCAGCTTTGCCGTCGCGTCGTCGATCATCGACATGTATTTCTCTTTGGTCTTATCATCCTTTGCCATTGCCTCTAACTCGTCGGCATGGATCAGCACGCTGTATTGCTTAATGCCGCGGGACAGGTACGCTGCCGCCTGCTCGTCATTGTCATAACGGCCTGCCATGATGTCCATTTTGTCCCCGTACTTTTCCTGTAATTCCTTTAATACCTTCTTTGCACCGGCGCTTAACTGCGTATCCTTTACCTTATCCGCCGCCGTTTCCTTTGTCACACCGCCGTTTTTCGTGCGCGCGTTCTGCTGTACGCCCCCGTAGAGACCCGCTTCGTAAGCGCTGTACCCGTTGATCTTATCCATCTTCCTCTTCGTTCTCCTTTCTCTCTGCAAATTCGGTCATTCTTCGAATCTGCCTCCCTGAGTTTGCCCGCGTGCCCGTCCGCTTCCGGCATTTCGATACCTGCCGGATAGGACATGCGGCTGAAATCCGTTTCAATATAGGAAAACACGCTGCTGCCTTTGATCGCCGTCCGTATCGGCGAAAGCATGTTCCGTTATAGAATATATCGGCATTTCCTGCCTGTTCCTTAACAGGCGGATCATGCTTTCACAACAACAAACGACGCTTCCACGTCATTCTGTCCGCGGAAGCGTCGCCGTATCTCTCCGACAGCAACACCCCTCACTCTTTCTCCACAGTATCCTGCCCGCGGAAGCGTTCACCGTATCCCGCCGACAGCAATATCCCTCACTCTCTCCCCACAGTATCCTGCCCGCGGAAGCGTTCACCGTATCCCGCCAACAGCAATATCCCTCACTCTTTCTCCACAAGATCCTGTCCGCGGAGATCTTCGCCCTCCGGTGCCTCTTCCATATAGTACATCCGCGACGCGTAATCCGGGAAGTGGCGCACGTCACCGGAATATCCCGTTCCGCCATAGCCCTGTTTTAGGGCGATTCCCGCATACATCAGCTCGCCGCCGCTCACGGTATAGTCCTCTTTTTCCCCGTCCAGCTTCACAAAGCGGTCGATCGCGTTGTGCAGCAGGGAGTCCCGCTTCACATGGATCGGCGCGACCGTATTCACGAGATCGCCGAACTCTTTGACATGGTAGCGGAATGTGCGGTTATAAAAATGATACTTCTTTTTTTCATCCAGCCCTTTCATTTGCAACTCGGCGTAGACGTGATTCGGTCTTGTCATCGTCTGCACGATCATTCCCACGGCACGGCTTTTGTCCTTTGATACCACCGCCCATTTCGTCTCCCTGCCGTTTTCCAGACGGTAAAAATCGCCCTCAAAAAAGACGTCGCGCCACTGCTTATATAACGCGATCTCCTCCCGGATCTCCGCAAGCTCCTCTTTTGTCATTTCCGTCAGATTGCACTCATAGCCGAGCAGACCGAACGCCGCCACGTGAAAGCGCGTCTCTAACGGCGTCACACGCAGCGTCTGATGATTCGGACAGCCGGACACATGCGCCCCCAGCACCGACATCGGATACCCATAGCTGTATCCCTCCTGAATGGAAAGCCTGCTGACCGCATCCGTATTGTCGGACGCCCAGATCTGTGGCATGTAACAGAGCATCCCCAAGTCAAACCGGTTCCCGCCCGAAGCGCACGCTTCAAATAAAATATGCGGAAATTCCTGTGTCAGCGTGCGCATGACCTCATACAGACCAAGCACATAGCGATGGGCAAATTCCCCCTGCCGCTGCGGCGGCAGCGCCGCGGAATACTGATCGGAGAACACACGGTTCATATCCCATTTCACATAATTGATGCCCCGCACAGAAAAGACGGCGCGCATCTGTTCTATGATATAGTCCCGCACCTCGCTGCGCGTAAAATCCAAAAACATCTGGTGCCGGCCGAGCGCCTGCGTCCCCCCGCCCGGCGATACAGCCACCCAGTCGGGATGCGCGCGGTATAAATCACTGTCCTCATTCACCATTTCCGGCTCCACCCAGATGCCAAAATCCAGTCCCATTTCATGAATCTTATCCGCGATTCCCTGAAGCCCTCCCGGCAGCTTCTTTTCATTGACCTGCCAGTCGCCGAGCGAACACGTATCACTGTTGCGCTTTCCAAACCAGCCGTCATCCATTACGAACAACTCTGCGCCGACCTCTTTTGCGGTCTTTGCAAGTTTACATAAGTTCCTTTCCTTAAAATCAAAATACGCGCTTTCCCAACTGTTGATAAGGATCGGGCGCGGCTTGTGCTGCCACGTCCCCCGCACAATATGCTCCCGGATAAACGCGTGCAGATTGCGGCTCATGCCGCCAAACCCTTCAAAGGAATACGTCATTGCCGCCTCAGGCGCCTCAAAACATTCGTCCTGCGCAAGCGTCCAGGAAAAATCCGCCGGCTGGATGCCGCTTACAAACCGGCTCTTTTCGTAGGCATTGACGTCCAGCGCCTCATAATGACTGCCGCTGTAAAGAAGATGAAAACCGAGCGCCTCCCCGGCATCCTCATTCGTCTGCGGATCGCTGAGCATCACAAAATTGTTTGCTCTGTTGCTCGTGACCCCGGCGCGCGTTTGGTTTACATAAGTTCCATTTTCCACGATCGCGTCAACGCGCCCCATTTCCCTTGCCCATGCGCCGTGGAATGTCGTCATGCGAAGCCCCGCTCCCTGCATGTCAAGCTGCAGGCTCATGAGCCGTCTGATCGTCAGCGGCTCCTGCAAATGACTGACAAGTCTTGCGCTGCGCGTGATGACGTCACATTCCGGATAGACGCTGTACGTCAGCAGAAGTTCCACCGGATAATGGCGGTCGCGCATCGTGACCGTGAGCGTCTGTTCCGCGCCGCAGGCGGTCGGAAGTCCCTGTAAACAAAGACCTCCCTCCTCCACCTGTGCGCTTTCATAAATAAAATCCGTCGTCCGGTTTCCGTCCGGATAGATCAACTCCACAAACGGCTCCCGCAAGTCTCCTTTTCCCACGCCGGACATTTCCAGTTTCACATTTTCCAGACAAAGCTCCGGGTATTCCGGCGCGTACACGATCGCGTTTCCCGGTTCAAACGCCCGTTTTTCCCGAAACGCCTCCGCGTTCGTCACCTCGATGCGTCTGCCGTAATACAAATGCTCCAACTGTCCGGACGGACATGCGCAGAAACAATATGTCGTATGCGCCGTGTGCAGAATAAACGTATTTTCTTCCTGAATAATCATCGTGCCGCCCTCCTGATCCTATCCGGCTTGCCGCTTATTTGTTCGACAGCACAGATGCAGATTTCCGTGCCATTTCCGTTCCCGCGTTTTGGTTATGCCTGCTGCTTCTTTTCCTCTAATTTCTTGGAGATTTCCGCAAGCTTCTCGTCGCTTAAAATGTATTTTTTCTTAAATACCAGCACGCCTGCGATCAGTACGACGATCGGCAGAAGCGTCATCGTCATGCGCAGACCGAGCACGGAATTCTGCGCCACCTGTACCACCGCGTTTTCGTCGCTGCTGATATGGAACACGGTCAGGCAGACGGATGCGACCATCGCCGCAATCCCCGATGCCAGCTTCACAACGAACGTCTGCATGGAAAAAATCACGGACTCGTCGCGCCGGTCATTTTTTAATTCTCCGTAATCCACCGTATTGGCAAGGAATACCGTCGTCAGCACGTTTAAGATGCCGACCGCCGCAAAGATAAAGAAGCCCGGCACGAGCAGCACCCACACACTCTTCATGCTGGTGAAGGTGATGGAAAGCAGCACGGCGTAGCCGACGATCGCGCTGATAAAGCAGACATAAAAGATCTTCATTGTGCTGAACACTTTCCGAAGCAGCGGGAAGAACAGCATCATGGAGAGAATCTGTACGGCGCCGCCAAACGTATTGAAGATCGTATAGGAAACCTGCCACGCCTCGCCGCCGATGTCATATTTGAAAAAGTAAATGACAAGATTGGACGTCGTATACACGGCGATATTTACGAGCACGATCGTGATAACCGTCGTCATCGCCTGATCGTTCTGCACGAGCGCCTTAAACATATCCTTTACGGACGCGGTCTGCATATCGACCGTTGATTTTTCTTTGATCTTCACGCAGGTAATCACAACAAACACAATAAAAATGATGGCGATAATCAGCGCAAAGTACTGAAAACCGACGCGCTCAATCTCTGCATCGACCGCGCCTGTGCCGGCAAGTAATCTGCCCAGCGCAGGAACCGCGATCATGGTAATGATCGTGATGAGCGCGGAGCCGACGCCCGCGCAGGAACGCGCCAGTGCGGAAAGGTTTTCACGCTCCTTGCCGCCCTCGGTAAACGCCGGGATCATGGACCAGTAAGGAATATCCATCATCGTATAGGTAACGCCCCACAAAATGTAGAACACCGCCGCATAGGCGACAAGTCCGCTGCCGGAAAGCGCGGGCGGCGCCGCAAACATCAAATACAGAATGATGGCATTCGTCACTGTGCCGATCAACAGCCACGGGCGGAATTTACCGAACCGCGTCTTGGTCTTTGCCACCAGCACGCCCATGATCGGATCGTTAAACGCGTCGAACACGCGCGCAACGAGCAGGATAATCCCCATCACCCATGCGCTCACACCCATAATATCCTGATAGTAGTACAAAATGTAGCTGGCGGAAAGCATATACACCATATCTTTGCCTACCGCGCCCAATCCGTACGCTGCCTTTTCTCCAAAGCTTAATTTTTTGTTATTCATACGAATTTCCCCCTGTTTTGATTCTGTCTTTTTCTTTAACGCCGCGCCCGATTCGTTCTGCGCATTTTCCTGATGCTGCGCCTGATTCATTCTGCACGGTCATTTGCCGCCGCCTTTTCGTTTCATGGCAAGCTCCACGGCACGGTAGGCGCCGTCATAGAGCCCTGCAGTCTTGTTCCGGCAGATGCAGCCGCACATCTGGGTAAGCAGCGTTTCCTCCTGCAAAAACAGGCGCAGCATCTGAATCGTATGCGGAATATCGCTGCATTCCAGCGTGCCGTCTCCCATTTCCGCCGAGTGGATGGCGCCCCAGCGCTCATGCCCGCCCACGCGCTTGATGAAAAGCTTTGGAACCGGATAAAAGCTTAATTCGCTCGGTTTTGTCACAAGAACGTCGCAGCTTCTCATGAGCAGATTGGTGCAGTACACCGCCTCAAAAATGTTGGCGTGATAGAAGCCGTGAATGCCTTCCACGCTTCCGGATAACGCCTGCTCTGCAAACGCCTGCGTCTTTTCCCAATCGTCAAAATGCTCCGTCGAAAGCGCGCCCATTTCCGGAAGTTCTTTTTTTAATTCTTCCCACACGTTGCGGTAATCGCCCACGTTGACATACAGCGCCGCCTTCTTCTCTTTGATCTTCGGAATCAGATACTTGATGATCGCGGAAAAGATTTCTTTTTGCGCGCCGGCTCCGCCGATCGTTAAAAGAAAACGCATCGGCTCCTTGTTCTTTTTCCTGCGGATGCGCGCGGCGCAGTCCTCCTCGATATTGCTCACCAGCTCATGATCAACATAATGTCCGGTGTAGACCAAGGAATCCTCCGGCATCGGATTGCATACTTTTTTCTTATTCATGCCGTTTAAGATCCGATAGCCAAGGTAGGACTGGTAGGTCTGGATCGTGTGCAGGCTGCCCTCCGATAAGTGGAGCGCCATCGGCCAGTTGTCGGGAATCGCATTGACGACATGCTTCATGCCCGCGTGGATCGCCGCCTGTGCCGGCCAGACATGCGTGGCGATGACCGGGATCTCCTTCGGCACATTCCGGTAAACCGGCGCCATCAGCTCCGCGTTTTTCTGATCGGAGGCATTGTAGGAAAGCTTGCGGAAGCCCTCGTAATTCATCGGCTCCCATACAAGTTTGTTAAACAGCTTGCTCTTTCCGGAAATTCTTGAGCCGAGGGAATACAGATCGTTCTGCGCGCTGATGCATTTCGTGCAGGTCGTCTGCCGATAGCTGTTTAAGTCCATCCAGTACGGCGTATAGCCCATGGATTTTGCGGCGGACGCCATCGCCATGGAAATGCGGTAATGCCCGAAGCCCATACGGATGTTGCCGACGATCACACCCTTTTCCAAGTCGAAGGATTCTCCGCCCGCTGCCGCCGGGTCCGCTTTCGTGCCGGCCGCTGCTCCCGCTTTATCCGCCGCCGTGGCTTTGCCGTCCCGCGTTTTCCCTTCCGGCAGGCGCACGTCGTAGACGCCGAGCAGATCGCCGATATGCTCATTCTTATGGATTTCCACCGGGTAATCTACCTGCGAATCATCCCCGAATTTTCTCGCATATTTCTGTTTCGACTTCACCGCCTTTCTGTACACACTATTTTTCATTTCGTTGCCGAAGATCACTTTTGAACGCTCCATGTTTTCCCCTTCCTCCTTTTTTCTACCGTCAAAGTTTTTGTAAGCCGAAAAAATACCTGCGGCAGTTCTTTCTCCATGTGAAACCCTTTTGTCAGCACGGAAGTCTTTCTTTTACCCGGACCATGCCACAGATCCGGTGTTGCCGCTTTCACCTTTTGTCAGCACGAAAGTCCTTCTTCTACCCGAAACGCGATCCGCACATCCTCCGCGTGCTGTGTAGTAAGAACCAGTTCCGCTTCGCCGCACGCTCCCGTCGTCTTAACATAAGTGCCGCCCATGCCGCCCCGCAGACTGACGATATGCGGTCCAATGAGCTGAATCGGTCCTGTCGTATGAAGTGTCACGGGTTCCTGAAAATAAGGAAGCACATTTCCATATTCATCCACTGCCTGTATCCGTACCGCCGCCACATCATAGCTTACCGTTTCCCGCAAAACCGTGTGATCCGTATCCACCCGAAGCGCCACTCTGCTCATTGTTTTTTTCACAACGGTTCCAACCACTTTTCCATCCTTGATCGCTTCAAAACGATACGCTGTCGCCGTGCCGCCCCAATCGCCGATATATTTGTTATAAAGCACGACCGCCTCCTGCGGTTTCATATGATAGCGGAGCATCAGCCACAGCGCCGCGCGCTTCGCCGCCATCGGCATGTGGGAAAGTCCGTTTCTTGCCGTCAGGTTCAATGCCTTTTTGATGAGCTCCGCCTGCGCGGGTGCAAACGCTTCGTTTTTGACGATCTGATCCCCGATAAAATCATCGAGCACGATCGGTCCGTGCGCCATATGCCGGTATGCGGAATCCTTCCCTGTATATTCCTTGATAAAAATATCATTTTTATACATTCGGACGCTGTCCGCATTCGTAAAAAGATAAATATCGCCGCGATTGCATCCCGGATGCTCGCCGATGTCCATGCTCGAACCGATCTCCAACACAGTCCGCGCATCGCCCTGCGAAGCGTATACCGCCGCCGCCAGCTTGGGATTACGGTACATGTCCATCAGTCCGTGGTAGCAGATCCGATCCCCGCTCCCGAAATCTTTATGCGTGTTATAGTCAAACATGCACCATGCGAAACTGCCCGCAATCTCCTCGTTCGCCGCAGCCGCCTCCAGCACATTGGCATGGCGGAGCGCATGTTCCTGCCGGTGTTCCTCGCAGTCAAACGCTTTCGTCGGAAACATATGCCCGTTGTATTCCGAAATGAGGTAGGCTTTCTCCATATCGGACGTAACGTTCTTCTTCGGCTCGCATCCGGGCGTCTCCCCGTCATGCAGAAAATCATTATAGGTATAGACATCTTCCAGCAGCGTGCTCTTTTTGTGTGCGCGGACGCCGCCGGTCGGGCGGGAATCATCCAGCGCATGCGCCGCATCGTTTGTTTTTTGATAAAACGCGTCGTCGTCCTGCGACTCGTTAATGCGCACGCCCCAAAGAATCACGGACGGATGATTGCGGTTCTGCAATACCATCTCACGCGTATTTTCCACCGCGATCTCTTTCCATGACGCATCGCCGATGTGTTGCCAGCCCGGTATTTCGGTAAATACCAGCAGTCCGATCTCGTCACAGCAGTCCAAAAAATAATGCGACTGCGGATAGTGGGAAGTGCGGACCGCGTTACATGCCAGTTCTTCTTTAATCAATATGGCGTCCCGCCTCTGCATGGACTGCGGCATCGCATAGCCCACATAAGGAAAGCACTGGTGCCGGTTCACGCCGCGCAGTTTTATTTTTTCCCCGTTTAGATAAAAGCCGTCTTTCCGGAAGTCCACGCTGCGCACGCCAAAGCGTGTCACATGACGTTCCTCACTGCCGGACAGATACGTTTCCATCACATAGAGAACCGGCGTATCCGACTCCCAAAGGGACAGTGCGGCGGAATCCTCCTGTGCCACACGCGTTATCTGTTCGAGCGGCAGCGTGTATTCGACCGTAAACTGCGCGCGGTCCGTCTTGTGCTCCCACTCGCCGAGCACGCTTCCGTCCGTTGTCAGCAGTCTCTGATGCACGACATAGGAGGCTGTTTTCTCCGCGCCGTGCACGTCCGCCGGGACATCCAATGTGATACTGCTGCGCACTGTCACCTGCTCCGTACCCTTTCGTGCATCCGGCGTGCGCACAAATACATCTTTTACATATTCCGCATCCTGCACCGTGAGCCACACATCGCGGTACAGTCCGCCGTAAGTCATATAATCAACCACATATCCGAACGGCGGCTGGTTGAGGCTTTCCCTGCTGTCTAAGTCCACAACAAGCCGGTTTTCTCCCGGTCTGACTGCCTCCGTCACTTCCACCGTAAACGCTGTGTACCCGTTTTCATGAACGGCAAGCTTTGTTCCGTTCACATAGACCACGGCACGGTGCGCCGCCCCCTCAAAGGTCAGAAAGATCCGTTTCCCGCTCCATGCCTCCCGCACGGTAAACGTTCTGCGGTAGCCGCAATGCTTTTGATAGCACGACTCGTCAAAATAATCATAGGGCGTTTCCGTGACCGTGTGCGGCAGGCGTACCCGCTTCGCCTCCCCCGCAAACGAAAGAAATTCCTCCGTGAAGCTGTCCACATATTCCCAATCTTCATTCAGATATTCCCGCATCCTGTCCCGCTCCTTTTCCTGCATCCCGTTCATATCCGCGGATTCCGGTCATTCCTTTGCTCCCTGCATCCTGCTCATGTCGCGGATTCCGGTCATCCCTCTGCTTCCCGCATCCTGCTCATGCCGCGGATTCCGGTCATTCCTCTGCTTCCCGCATCCTGCTCATGCCGGCTTTGCGGCGATCCCGCGCATGATGATGTCCATCATTTCATCCAACGCCTGCGCATAGTTGACCGTTTCGCCCGCCAGCACATCTCTTGAAAAAAACTGGCTGATCGTTCCCTCGATCATTGCTTTTAAGACCGGAATGGAAATCTTGCGGATCTCCCCCGCCTCCATCCCTTCCTTTAACAGTGCGATCGTCGGTTCCCAATCGCTTTCCAGACGTTCCTGAATCTGCCTGTATACTTTCGGATACTTCTGCTCCATCAGCGCGATCTGCTTGACATTTAAGTTCTCATACCGCCCCGGAAGAACGATCATGATCTTGCGCACCTTTTCGACGATGGAAAGGGAGGAATCCTCCAATACTTTCCGTTCTTCCTCCTTGATCTTTGAAAAGGTATGCGTTACCATCTCGTCAAACAGCGTATCCTTATCCTGAAAAATCTCATACAGTGTCTTTTTGCTCATGCCGACATTTCTTGCAATGTCGTCCATCGTAAACTTGATGCCCTTATCCTGAAATTCTTCCAGAACGGCATTCATGACTTCTTCTTTTATTTCTTTGATCCTGTCTGCATCCATTGCTTCTCTCCCATTTTCCTGTGCCATCTCTTCCCGTCCGTCTGCGTGGGAAAGTTTTTCCTGTATGCAGAAAACTCGGAAACTTGTTTAAGTTTTTTAGTTTTCTATAGAATAGCAAATTTTTCCAGCCCCGTCCATTCATAAAGCACACAAAAAAGGCAGTACGTTTTTGTGCGTACTGCCTAAATGTAGACCTGTCTCTGATTTTATAACCTTTTTACCTATGTGTCACCTATCTCTAAATCATGTCGATTCTTGTTTTCTCCTCATTTTTTCTCGATCAACGCCCGCAGATATTCATACATCCGCCCGACGCTTGCGATATGCATCCGTTCGGAGGTCGTGTGAATATCGCTCAAATCCGGTCCGAACGAAACGCAGTCCAAGCCGGGCAGTTTTGCCGAGAGCAGCCCGCATTCCAATCCTGCGTGAATGATCTCCACTTTCGGCTCTTTGCCGAACATCGCGCGGTATTGTGCGATCATCTTTTCACGTAGCGGCGAGTCCTTGCGGTATTCCCATGCCGGATAGTCCCCATGACAGGATACCGTACCGCCTGCCAGCGCCGATAATGCCGTCAGTTTTTCCCGAAGCGCCTCTTTCGCGGACGCGATGGAGCTTCTGATCGAATGATCCGTTTCCAGTCCGTTTTCCGTCAGGCGGACGATCCCCATATTCAGGCTCGTCTCAACTAAACCTTTGATGTCCGTGCTCATCGTCTGTACGCCGTCCGGCACGGACGCAAGAAAGCGCGCGACGATCTTCGTGGAAGACTCATCCAGCGCATCATAGACGGATTCCGCATCCGGCTCCCGCATACTGCTCCCGCCATAATTTGACGCGCAATTTTCCGCACCGTGCCCCATTACGCCATTTTCCATTCCGAACGTCAGGCTGACCTGCACGCCCGCGTCCCGATTCGTATATTCTTTTTGCAATGTCCGCTCGTATTCCGCCACGGCTGATCTCAATGCTTCTTTCTCTTTCTTCGCAATGACGAGCGCCGCCTCTGCCTGCACGGGAATCGCATTATCCTTTGTCCCGCCTGAGCAGGAAACAAGCGCGTACGGTACTTTGCCAGATAACCCGGTCAAAAACCGTCCCATCAGGCAGTTGGCATTGCCGCGCTGTTTGTCGATTTCCGCGCCGGAATGTCCGCCCAGCAGACCGTGGATGCGCACCGCGGCAAGGATACCGCTGCGCTGTGCTCTTTTGACCGGAATAACGCTGTGGACGCGCACGCCGCCTGCACAGCCGACCGTGAGGATTCCCTCCGCTTCCGAGTCGATATTGATGAGCTGTCTGCCTTTCAGCACGGAAAGGTCGATCGCCGCCGCGCCGTTCATGCCGACCTCCTCATCCGTCGTAAACACGGCTTCCAGCCTCGGATGGGAAAGCGTTTCATCCTCCAAAAGCGCCAGCGCATAGGCGACCGCAATGCCGTCGTCCCCGCCGAGGCTCGTTCCTTTTGCATAAATCGTATCTCCGTCAACGACAAGCCTTAATGCGTCGCGCTCCAGATCCATGTCGCAGTCCGCATCCTTGACCGCGACCATATCCATATGTCCCTGCAAAATGACCGGCTCCGCCTCCTCATAGCCCGCAGACGCCTCCTTGATGATGATGACGTTGTTTGCCTGATCCTGCGCAAAAAAAAGACCATGCTCTTTTGCAAAGGAAACCAGATAGTCACTGACTGCCTTCTCATTTCCAGAACCACGCGGAATTCGGGTAAGCTCCTCAAAATAGTCAAATACGCGCTGCGGGCTAAGCCCTGTCAAAACGCCCATGTGTGATCCTCCTTAACTATATGCGTTTTCCTGTTTCAGAAACTCTGAATACTTTAACTTAGTAACTCAAGTTACTAAGCTGTTACTAAGCTGTTACTAAGCTCATGTATCCTGTTTTTATTTTTTTCTCACATATTTTTGTTTGGGATGTTTGGGTTTTTCCGGTATTGTTAATCCTAACTGCCCGTCAGTAATCAAAGGATTTAAAATTTTATTCTTAAAGTACGTCGCAGACTTATATCCACATCTTTCTTGTATTTCTGCTCTCGATCTAGGAATTTCACAAAATTTCAAAATATCAATCAACTGTTCTAAAGAAGTATTTGTTTCAAGCCCCGAATATTTTAACTTATCTTCTGAAATTGGTCCTGCGCTAATAGTAGATGCCGGGCTGAGCGGTATCGTAATACGAAAAATATCCCCCTCCTTAAAAGTGGGCACTCCTCCAGAATACATTTTGGTATACTTATAACTGTTCCTCATGCCGCTGCCAAGCTCATCTGAAAGCCCTATCTCTCTAAATATCTTTGAAATAGGCGGATTCTTGGGAAACGGTTCAAAATTCATGATGTCCAGATTTCCAAACCCATGAGCTCTGTTAGCATTTTCAACAATTATTTGTTCTTTCTGGATGATCATTTTTGCCACATACGCATTGGAATAATCACGGTGTGCCAGCATATTTGACACAATCTCCCTTAAAATCTTATCTCTTGCGCTAATACTCTGTATACTTTCCAATCCTTCAGAACCATTGCTTGAATCCTCCATAACAAAACGATCATTCAAATGCCTTTGACCAAATTCCATTAAACGATCATAAGACTCAATCAAGTTGGTAATAATAACATCTCTATCATCATATCTGTCTTGATTGATAATTCGAAGTATTGCATCTGTCTTGTGATGCGCTAAGACAGACATTATCATGTTGTCGGTTCCAAATAGTAAAATTGCAGCAAGAGTAACGCCTTGTTTTCCTGTTACTTCATCCGTAAGAATCAGACCAGCCGTACGCAGCATCTCCTCGTCTGACATATTCTGCCACTCATGGTTACTCTTCTTCGCCACTGCCATACGTCGTGCTCTATCTATCAAATCCTTTCGCAAGTCCGTATATTGAAAAATGGGATACACCTTATTTACAAAATAGGTACTTTGCTTCCGAGCATAGATCTGATAAACCAATTGCTCATTATCCGTCACATCTACATCCGAATCATGATTGCGATCAAATATTTTCCCGCTTCTTCGAACAACATTCGGTGACACTGGAACACGAATATAAATCAAGTGATACTCTTTTCGTTTATTGCATTTATCATTTGGATCATAATGGTTGATTCCTTCAACATCCAACATTTCAGCACTAACAACATATTCTATCGGTGACAAGTATTGTGGCGGAAATAATATATCCTTATTATTTATCCCGGTAACCAAGTCCTTTTTCATTTTATCAACAGCATCCGGGTTTATACCAAGTACATCATTAGACTTATCCTTAATACCCAAAAAGATATGTCCTCCTTCTCTATTACAGAATGCACATATTGTATCATACACATCTTTATTTAAAACATTTGTGGCTTGTTTGAGTTCAACAGTAATACTCTCTCCACTTTTTATTAAATTGATTAGTTCAATTGACAATTCGTCTTTACCCATGCAAATCAGCTCCATTTCAAAAAAGTCCTTCACCCTGCGGCGAAGGACTATACTTTCAACCCAACCATTTATATACCACATATCGGTCAGTGGTAAACTTTCTTTGTGCTTACATTCTAGCAAGCGCAAAGAGGAAAGTCAATAGGGCTTTCCATTAAAATATTATGCATCCCACACAAGATTTATTCCCGATTCATAAGCATTCCGGCACAACTGTTTTCGAAATTAAAACAACTCCTTAACAATCACGTCAAGCGGATTCTCTTTCAGTATTTCCGTCAACCGCTGATAATGCGGCGCAATTTCCTCTCTTTCCACCAGTATTCCGTCAATCAGAACATGTTTGCCCATATCGGAATAAAGTTTCGCGGTGTGGTACATCATAATGATGACTTCGCTCAGATATTTCATACGCTACGACCGATAATCCCCGTTGATCTTCACATAATCATAGGTCAGATCGCAGCCCCATGCCGTCGCCTGCGCGTCGCCCTGATGGAGATTGACATGAATAAAAATCTCATCCTCCTCCAAAAGCTTTGCCGCCTCCTCCTCGGAAAACGGCAGGATTATGGCATTGCCGCGGCACACCGCGATCTTTCCTGCCGCGGATTCCACATCCACATCCATCCGCTCAATCTCAAAATCTGCTCCGGCATAACCGATCGCGCACAACACCCTGCCCCAATTGGCATCCCTGCCGAACACCATACATTTCACAAGCGGTGAACGGATCACGCTCTTAGCGACCGTGACCGCCGTATCCTGATCGGGGGCTTCCGTGACCGTACAGGTGAGCAGTCTGGTTGCGCCCTCGCCGTCCTTTGCAAGCATTCTTGTCAGGCTCCGCATGACAAGATACAACGCATGTTTGAAGCACGCATATGCTTCGTTTTCCGAATCAATGACCGGATTGCCCGCCAAACCGTTTGCCATAACACACACCATATCGTTTGTAGACGTATCCCCGTCAACGCTCAAACAGTTATAGGTGATCTTGACGATCTCGTTAAGCGCCCTTTGCAGCATCGGCCGGGATACCGCCGCATCGGTCGTGATAAAATTGAGCGTTGTCGCCATGTTCGGATGGATCATGCCGCTGCCCTTTGCCATACCGCCGAGATGGCAGACTGCGCCGTCGATCGTAAACTCCACCGCAAATTCTTTTTCCACCGTATCGGTCGTCATGATCGCGTTCATGGCCTTTCCGTGCCCGTCGCGATGAAGTCCTTCCGCCAGCTCCTGCACATGCGCCGCGATTGGCTCGATCGGCAGAACCTGCCCGATGACGCCGGTGGAAGCCACGACGACCTCCTCCGGTCTTATGCCGAGCGCTGACGCCGCCAGCCCGCACATCCGCTGTGCCTTCTCTTCCCCGTCCGCATTACAGGTGTTGGCATTTTTGCTGTTGGCAATGACCGCCTGCGCCATGCCGCCCGTCTTTGCCAAGTTTCTCTTTGTCACAACGATCGGCGCGCCTTTTACTTTATTCGTCGTGTAGACCGCCGCCGTCGCGCAGGGGCGCTCGCTGTAGATCATCGCCAGATCATTTTTATTCTTATCCTGAACAAGCCCGCAATGACAGCCGTTCGCCGTAAACCCCTCCGCGGCGCACACGCCGCCTTCCACATAAATGTAACCGCTCTCATTCTCCAGCTCTTTGCTCTTCTCACTCTTCTGCATGGTTTTGTCCGTGCTCCTTTCTCCGTCCGGTGAAACTCAGGCGCTCGCTCCATTACGCAACCGATATTCTGTGTTTCGCGATTGCCTATTCTGATTCTCCTATAAATCTATCATGCTACACGCTATTATAAAACACTTCTCTCAAAATTACCACTTCCATTTTGCAGACTTTTCGGAATTGAGTGCCCGTAAAAAATAAGTTATAATATAGCAATCGGGACTTGTGGGGGGGAGATACAGATATGGCAAAAAAATATTATGAAGCCTATGATGACAGATATAAAATCGCTCATGCGAAGGGAATAAGCTGGTCAAGTGACCGGAGTTCTCCCATTGTATTACATCCGCGTTGCCGGATTTTAATTCGCTCATGTTTGCCATAGTAAAGAAAAAGATGTCTGTTTAACCATATTCGTTCGGCTGTTTCCTCGCAAGCCATCCCCTGAAAATCCCACCCTGAAAAACGGAAATAACGGTGAAAAAGATGTCTGCAAAGATAATGAACACAAAGGACGGCACCATGATACGGGTATATTTTTTGCCAAAAAATTTCCCTTTGTTCATGGCAGCGCCCATTCTTATGGTATAAAAAAGCACGCCCAGATTCAAAAAAATAAGGACAAGCGCCTGTTCCGCAAAATTTCGAAACGCACTGACAGGCAGAAAATTACCGTTCTGAATCCCGTTTAACAGGATATTCAAAAATAATAATCCGACTTGTATCACAAATACAAGACGGGTAACATTCAACATCACGCCGCCGCCGATTCCGATTCCGCCGCCCCATTCCAAATTGCTTCTCGCGCAGAAATTCTGAAACACCCGCAGGAGAGGCTCGCTTTGTTTTCCCTCGATAAAGCCGTTGTTTGAAATACTGTAAACATGCAGACGAATGCTGTTTCCCCGGCAGAAACGCTCCATCTCCTCCAAAAATGAAAGTACATGGGACGGCACACTGTCCACATATAGCGGAAGACAAAATACGACCGTATCCGCATCCGGCAATTCGTTTAAGATCCGTTGATAGTCGCTTTGATTGCGCAGCTTTTCCGTTACTTTTTTCCCTTTTACGAAGAAACGCTGCAATCCCAGAAAATAAGCGGACGCACAGAATCTTTTTTTCGGACTGCAATTGATGAATACTGTTTTCACACGAAATCCTCCAGTTTGGAAACATCATTTAAGAAAATCACTTCGGACTTTTCATATCCGTTATTGATCGCATTTCTTTGTGCCATATAGGTAAAAGTTTCCTTCTCCTGCTCCGTAATGTCACCGTGCACGATCACCTTGAATAAACCGTGCTTCCCATAACGCAGGGTATGGTGCATCTGCTTTCCGCGATAAGTACTGAGCGGCGTTGAAATGCCAATGCTCCGGTCAAGAACATTTTTGACCGCGGGGCTGTATGTACCGTATCGGTTTTCCGTAATAATGACAAATTCATCCGCCTGTCCAACCACACGGGCGGTCTGCCTCAAACGGTCTTTCATAAAACATTCCGCCGGATGCTTCGTCCAACAGCCAAAACACCCCTGACAGGGAGCGTATTTCCCGTCTGCGTGAATGACCTCATCACATTTTGCGCGAAACGTTTCGGTATACTTCCCGTCAAGATCGTGTAACACTACTTTCATACAATTTCTTCCTCGCCTTTCGGTTCTTTTTTGATGATCCATAGCGTGTACGCCGCAAGCAGAACGCATAATACAGCGGCAGAGATCATCTGAAACGTCTGCGAACCTTCCGCGCCGAAAATGCCCAGCGAATTATTGACGCCGTGTGTAACGATACAGGGCAGCAGGCTCTTTCCCTTATAAAAAATAATGGTGAAGCAAAAACCGACTACGATCGCAAATATGATCTGTACCACCGTATCGAACGTCGCCTGTCCGTTGAGCAAATTCACAATATGACCGATACCGAACGTAATGCTTGAAATGATGACCGCGCGCCTGACGCTGCTTTTGCAGATTGCCTTAAAAAGAAATCCTCTGAAAATCAGCTCTTCGAGAAAGCCTACGCCGAGCATACTCACAACGTACAGCGCGCATTCGAGCGGCGTCACAGCCACTGCAATTCCTCCCCACAGACGCGAGGACACCATGATAACAAGCGGGATAAAAAATAAGTAATTTTTCAAGTTTCCCTGAAACGCGCATAAGCCGTATTTTTCCATGAAATCGTTCTTTTTGATCCATAGGAAAAGAATTGCCGATAACACGACGCATAAGAGGGCGGTAACTGATTTATAAACGCCCAAAGACTCCGAAACGTCGTCCGCCACGCTGAGCGCAATGACGTAGACGATGATCCATAATACCGCAAACCATATTTCGCTTTTTTCATACAATTTTTTCATTTTGTTAACCATGCCTTTCCCATAACCTGTAAACTTTGTGCCGCAGACGCCAATTTGTTCCGCGCCGGTTTTACGGGCAACCTCAAATGCAGCATCGATGACCATATCTTTCGTTATCCTTGCTTTTGGCGGCATCCTCTTTCCTTTCCATTTTTATAATTGCAGTTATATAACTTGAATTATATTTTGTTTGGCATGGTCTGTCAATCTAATTTTATGAATTTCCAAATTTCCGCCCCGCCGGTGCCAGACTTGGATCTTCCAGAAATGCGGAGCTATGGGAATAGATCGAGATCGTCTAGGACAAAGACGGCGGCTCTATGGTAGACAAACTATCTTAATGATACAGAAAAAGCGCCGGGGCTTGTTACACAATACCCCGACGCATATTACAGATTTCTTGGACCGGACAACAATTGAAGATCCGGAGAGTCGTGCCCGTGCATCCGACCTTGCGCCGTTTCCGACTGCGGCTGCACATACCGGTCCGACGACTTCACTCACACCTTCGCGAACGCCTGCCCGCGCAGCGAACAGAAGCGCCGTGCGGCCCGTCCTTACACCTTCGCGAACGCCTGATCCATGTCCGCGATCAGATCGTCGATGTGCTCCGTACCGACGGAGAGGCGGATCGTGCTTGGATGGATGTTCTGCTCTTCTAACTCCTGCTTAGAAAGCTGGGCGTGCGTCGTTGTCGCCGGATGAATGACAAGGCTCTTGACGTCCGCCACATTCGCGAGCAGGGAAAAGATTTTCAGATTGTCGATAAAGCGGTGCGCTTCCTCTTTTCCTCCCTGAATATCAAACGTAAAGATGGACGCGCCGCCATTCGGAAAATACCGCTCATACAGCGCGTGATCGGGATGGTCCGAAATAGACGGATGATTGACATGCGCCACCTTGGGATGCTGGCGTAAATAGGTCACAATCTTTTTGGTATTCTCCGCATGACGCTCTAACCGAAGCGAAAGTGTCTCAACACCCTGTAACAAGAGAAACGCGTTAAACGGAGAAATCGCCGCGCCCATATCGCGGAGCAGGATCGCACGCACATAGGTCGCAAATGCCGCCTCTCCCGCCGCCTCTACAAAAGAAACGCCGTGATAGCTTGCGTTCGGCTCCGCGATCGCCGCATAGTTCCCGCCTGCACGCCAGTCAAATTTACCGGAATCCACGATGATCCCGCCGAGCGACGTGCCGTGTCCGCCGATGAATTTCGTTGCGGAATGAACGACAATGTCCGCGCCATGTTCGATCGGGCGCACGAAAAACGGCGTGCCGAACGTATTGTCGATCACAACGGGCAGCCCGTGTTTGTGCGCGATCTTGGCGATCGCATCCATATCGGGAATATCGCTGTTCGGATTTCCGAGCGTCTCTAAATAAACCGCCTTCGTATTCTCCCTGATCGCCGCCTCGACCTCGTTTAAGTCATGCACATTCACAAACGTTGTCTCGATGCCGTACTGCGGCAGCGTATGGGCGAGCAGATTATAGGTGCCGCCATAGATCGTTTTCTGCGCTACGATATGATCTCCTGCCTGTGCAAGCGCCTGAATGGTATAGGTAACCGCCGCCGCGCCGCTCGCGAGCGCAAGCGCCGCCACGCCGCCCTCCAGCGCCGCGATCCGCTTTTCTAAGACCTCCTGCGTGGAGTTTGTCAGCCGTCCGTAGATATTGCCGGCGTCCGCCAATCCAAAGCGCGCTTCCGCGTGCGCCGAATCATGAAACACATAAGATGTCGTCTGATAGATCGGCACCGCTCTCGCATCCGTCGCCGGGTCCGGCTGCTCCTGCCCGACATGTAACTGCATTGTCTCAAATCTGTATTGTTCTTTATCCATTGTGCGTCTCCTCCCTAAAAAAATCGTGCGGAATCTCCTATCGGTCAAAAAAACGGCAAAGCCGAACACGCCGACCAGCCGTTTTTACATACTCTGCTGCTATTATCCGAGATTTGCCTTTGCAAGTTCTGCAAGAGATGCAAAGCCCTCTGCATCATTTACTGCCAGTTCGGAAAGCATCTTGCGGTTCATATCAACACCTGCATTCTTTAAGCCATACATAAATTTGCTGTATGAAATGCCGTTCATTCTTGCCGCCGCGTTGATACGTGCGATCCACAAACGTCTGAATTGACGCTTTCTCTGCTTGCGTCCTTCATAAGAAGTTGCCAAAGCTCTCATGACAGACTGCTTTGCAACGCGATACTGCTTGGAACGTGCGCCCCTGTATCCCTTTGCAAGCTTTAATACTCTATTATGTTTTCTTCTGGCGTTCATGCCGCCTTTAATTCTTGCCATGTTCTTCTTCCTCCTTATGACTTATAAATACGGTAAGATCTTCTTCATATTCTTTACGTTAGTAGCATCGGTCACAGCAGGTTTTCTTAAGTTTCTCTTGGTCTTAGAAGATTTCTTAGTCAAAATATGCTGTTTATAAGCCTTGCTTCTTTTTAATTTTCCGGTTCCCGTCTGCTTAAAACGCTTTGCAGCCGCCTTTTTTGTTTTCATTTTTGGCATATTGATTTTCCTCCTATTTGTCTTACTTCTATTTTTAACCTTACACGATAATCAGCGCTTCTCAGTTAAAAACATTGCCATGGACCGGCCTTCCACCTTCGCCGGCTTGTCTACGACCGCAATATCCGAAAGACTCTCTGCAAAGTCGTCCAAAATATGCTTGCTCGTATTCATGTGGGCCATTTCGCGCCCGCGGAAACGCAGCGTTACCTTTACCTTATTGCCTTTTTCCAGAAATTTCCTCGCCGCGTTCACTTTTGTGTTCAAGTCATTCGTGTCAATATTCGGAGACAGTCTGATCTCCTTGATCTCAACGATCTTCTGTTTCTTTCTGGCTTCCTTTTCCTTCCGCGCCAGCTCATAACGGTACTTTCCATAATCAACGATCTTACAAACAGGCGGTTTCGCCGTGGGCGCGATCTTCACAAGGTCAAGCTCCGCTTCTTCCGCAAGCCTCAGCGCCTCTCTCGACGGCATGATACCAAGCTGCTCGCCGTTTACACCAATGACTCGTACTTCTTTGTCCCTAATCTGTTCGTTAATAAATAGTTCGCTAATAGTTTTTCCCTCCATCATAAGAAACAGTTTTTTGTGACAGTTTCCCGCCTGTCTTTGTTTCGCGGCACGCCTCCGTAAACACTTTGCTTCTTAGGCTTATCGCGCAAAAAAAAGGCGGATCGCATCGCCATCCACCCAAAATCATTCATCTTCCACGCAACAGGCGGCTTCCGGAAAATGACGCTTCCGCCTGATGCCCGCACTGCGAATCTTTTGCGCGCTGCCATGTCTATATAGCCGAAGCGCACCTGCCTTCCGTGCCGGAAAAATATGAACGCCTGTTAAGCACATGCCACAGGGTGAGAGCGGATAACTCTGCTTGCTGTTATGTGAGCTTCCTCACACAATTAGATACTTTAGCATATCCGGCATATGCTGTCAAGCGCTATTTTACAGAAATTCCATGCATATTTTGCAGAAATTCTATACATAACAATCTATGCACCTACCTTACAAAAGTCCTGCGCACAAAAATCTATATCCTACCTGTCAAAAGTCCTGCGCACAAAAATCTCCCTATACCAGCTTCTGCTCCTCGATCAGCTCCAGCATGAGCTTCACGATGTCGGGCTCCAGCCGAGTTCCGGACACCCGCTTGAGCTCCTCTATGATCTCCTCCATCGGCATTTTCTTCCGGTACGGTCTTGTAGAGTTCATGGCGTCAAACGTGTCCGCGACCGCAACGATCCGGGCAATGAACGGAATTTCGTCCCGTTTACAGCCGTTCGGATACCCCGTCCCGTCCAGGCTCTCGTGGTGGAATCCCGCGCCGAGCGCCATATCGGGATAGCTGTGAATCTCCTGCAAAATATCATAGCCGTCCTGCGCATGGCGCTTCATGACCTCATACTCCTCATCCGTCAGCGGCATCGGCTTGTTCAGGATTTCATCCGGCACGGCGATCTTCCCAATATCATGCAGCAGCGCGATATGATGGATCCGCTCTACCTCCTCCTCGCTGTATCCCATTTTCTGCGCGAGCAGCTTCGAATACTCCGCCACTCTGGAGGAATGTCCGTTTGTGTATTTGTCCTTAATATCGATCGCTTTTGCAAACGCCGCAATGACCTCGTTCATAAATTTGCGGTTCTGTGCCTCCCGCTCCTTGTAAGCAGTCACTCTGCGGCGCATGATATAAAGAACAATAAACGCTGCAAGAAGCAAGAGCATGAGAACCAAAGACAGGCGGAACGCCAGATACTCCGTCAGCTTCTTTTCTTTGACGAGCGTCACAGAGATCTCATTGACGACTTCCCCGCTCCCGCTGTCGATCACCGACATGACAAAGGTGTATTCTTTTCCCGCAAGGTTTGTGTAACTGACCGGTGAAAACTGCGATCGGGAAAGCGTCACTTCCTCATCGGAAAAGCCTTTGAGCTGATAACGGATGAGCGGATCGTTTAAGGTATAGGTCAGCGCGTAACCGTAAATCGTCACGCGCGTACAGTCGCGCGGAATCGTCAGCGTGTCGCCCTCCCTAAAATAAACCGTCTCCTCATCCATTTTGACAAACGGGACCGCAAGCTTCACATCACCGTTGTTCGTACTCGTATCGTTGATGCAAATGCGCATGACGGACTCCGAACCTGCAATATAAAGCGTCCCGTCCGGCGTGATATGGCTTCTTGCATTCGCCGTCGCACTGCAATGCATCCCGCTGTCCGAATTATAAAAAGCATATTCCTGCACGTTATCATCGGCAAGCGCCTTCCCCGAAACACTGTAAAGTCCGTTGCTGCTCACAACCCAGATGCGGTCTCCCTCACCGAAAAACACATCAAAGTTATTGGAATAGGGAAATGATGTGATAACTTTGATCTGTTCCTCCTCCATATAGGCAAGCGAATTTCCCGTCACGATCCAATATCCGTCCCTCTCAGGATCTTTTTTCATCATCAGGATCACCTCGGAATACAAACCGTCTCTGTCCGTCAGGTTCCGTATCCCGTCCGGTGAAATGACATAGATCCCGTTTCCGTCGCTGCCTGCATAGAGCGCGCCGTCCGGCGCCTCGCAGAGCGAGAGAATCTCCGTATTGCTGATGCCGTCTCCGCTCCCGTAGCTCTGTACGATCTCGCCGCCGCGCAGAATATTGACGCCGCCGCTCGTCGCCACTGCAATATCCCCGTTTTCTAATTCCAGCATCGTCCGGACGCGGTTTGAATTTAATCCGTTCTCCTCCCGATAGCTCACAATGCTGCCATCTGGGCGCAGACAGACAAGCCCCCGGTCGCTGAACGTACAAAGCCACAAATTCCCCTGCGAATCCGCCTTGATGCAGCGGATCCTTATTTTTTCCATGAGCGCGGTCAGCTCATCCTCCACCCGCTGATATTCCCCGTCAAGGATCACAAGTCCGCTGTCGGTGCCGACGTAAAGCTTTTCCCGATACAGGCAAGTCGAATTGATGACCATTTTCCCTAAATCCGCCTGCTCGCTGATATTCGTAAAACGATTTTTTACGATCTTCATCACGCCCTGCCTGGAGGATACGAACCACAGGTTTCCCTCCCGGTCCGTGATCATGCCGTCCACCGAATTGTCCAGCGGCAGACCGCCGACCTCCCGGTAACAATCCTGCTCATCGACATAACCGATCCCATTATCGGCACAGATCCAAAGCTTATTATCCCACAGCCCCATATGATTGATATTGGTGCGGGGCGATACCATGATCTTTTCATATTGGCGGACGTCTCCCGTTAAGTCCGTCCGGACGATATAGTCCTCCTCCGTTCCAAGATAGACGACGCCTGTCCGGTCCCCCACCGGCGTCACCGAGATCGGCACGTCATAGGGCAGCTCCGCCCCCTCGAAAAATAAGGAAACGGAAAGCCCGTCAAGCAAAAACACATCCCCGTCAAGCGTCACGCCGTAGATCATCCCCTGCGCGTCCCCGCTTAAGTCACAGACATACTGTCCGTTGATCCTCTCGTCATCGATCAGGTGCAGTTCTCCCGCATCGTCTATGTAGGCGAGTCCCTGCGTCGTCGCTAAAATGAGATTGCCGTCCCGATCCTCGGCAATCCGTCTGATCGAATCCGAAAGCAGTCCCTCCTCTTTTCCCCAAAAAGTAAATTCGCCGTATTCATAGAGCGCAACACCCCGGTCATTTGTGCCGATCCAGAGACGCCCCTGCGCATCCACATAGAGGGATACAACGCTGGTAAGCCCCGTCGTCGCGTCAAAACGGTAAAATTCGTCCCCGTCATACCGCACAAGTCCGCTGTAGCCGCCGATCCAGATAAATCCGTCCGGCGACTGCACGATCGCGTTCGCCTCGGACGTCGGGAGCCCGCTGCTATTGTCATAGAGCACGGCGAGATAACCGCCGTCCTCCCCGTATATATCCGTTTTCTCCGCATTCGCCTTCGATCCGCACCACAGAAAAACCGCCATCATCACCATGGACAGAAACGCGCCGCCATATTTTTTCCGGTACCCGTGTACTCTGTTTCTTTTCATAGGCATTCATCCAATCTTTTGTTCAGCTCTCCTTCACAACAAAAGGTCCTTTTTTCTTTTTTTCTTCATATAAAAGATCATCCGCCTGTTCTAACAGTTCTTTTAAGGAAAGCTCTCCGGTGATACGCCGTTCCATGATGCCGAGGGACGCCATGACCGGATACCGCTTGCCCGCCCTGTCATTGACTTCATCCAGATACGCCCGCATGCGTGCACGAATCTCCTCCGCCGCTTCCCCCTCCTCAAGCACGAGCAGCCCCGCAAATTCATCGCCGCCGATCCTTCCGACGATGCCGTGGCTTCCGAGCGCGGACTCCAACGCCGCCGCGCAGTTTTTGAGGGCAAAATCGCCGTCCTCATGACCGAATCTGTCATTGATCTGCTTTAGGTAATTGAGGTCGGCATAGACGGCAGCCACCCGCTTTCCGAGCGCCTCTTTCTGTGAGAGCAGCTTGCCCGCCTTTCCGAAAAAGCCCCTGCGGTTACAGATTCCCGTCAGCTCATCTTTATTGGAGATCACATCGAGCATCAGATTTTCCTGCTCCAATTTGCGCAGCATATCCTCTTTTTCCACGAGCAGCTCCTCCTGTACGGAAAGCAGCTCTTTCATCTTGACCGCAATGCTGACCTGATAACACAACGCTTCCAAATAGTGCAGATGTTCGTACGGCAGGTCGCACATCATCACGCCGTACTGCTGTTCACGCGAATAAATGTCAATCAGAATATAGGTCCGCCGCTCTTTCGGCAGGTAGCCGTTTGCATAAAGCTGTTCAAATTTGAGCCGCTGCGCAAGACGCGGCGGTTCCACGACCGTATCGCCGTTGCGGTACGCACGCAGGTAAATTTCCTCCGGCTTTTTGAAACGCTTCCCCGGAAGATAGATGCGCGGCGCTTTGAATAAGTATAAATAATAATCGTGGATCACAGGTACATTGAATACATCCAGTATCTTCGTATAATCGCGCACGTTATCTGCGCCGAACATTAAGGTATCACGGTTGACAATGTTCAGACTGTGGTTCATATCCAGCATCATTTTCAGCTTTTGGCGGTATTCCGCCAGGTATTCCCTGTTGACACTGTCCAATTCCATTTCTCCGCTTGCGGATTCTCTTAAGATAAAGCTGGTCTTTACCGTAAACTGCTCCGGCTGCGGTCTCTCCCCGCGCTGCCTGCTTTCCTTTAACATGCGCTGCGCTTCCATGACCGCGCGGTGTCCGAGCAGCTCCGCGTCCGCCCGCACGGTTGCAAGCTGCGGCTCCATCCTGACCGCCTCGTCAATATCATCAAAACCGGTCACTAAAATATCTTCTCCGATCCTGCGGGAGGAACGCCCCAGTACCCGGTATACCGCCTGCGCGATCGCGTCATTGGCGCAGACTAACGCCTGAATGTCCGGATTCTCCCGCATGTATTTCTCAACTGCGTCCTCACAGACAGAAGAATAATTCGTATAACAGACGCGGTTCTCATCATAGGGGAGTCCTTCTTCTAAAAGCACCTCCCGGTAAATTCCCAGCCGCGCCCGCGCATCCCGGTTATCCCGGCTGCCGGTCAGCATGCCGATGCGCGTTCTTTTTTTATCCCGGATCAGATAACGCACCGCATCCGCCAGTCCCGCACGGTTGTCATAGACGATGGACGAACAGCCCGCTTTCTCCGATGCAAGGAGCATGACCGGAATATCGCCAAACCGGGACAAAACCTCGTTGCAGCGCTCCTCGCTCGACAGATAGCCGATACTGCTTAGACACATCAGCACCATGTCCAGCGTCGCCGCATTCGCAAAGTCGATCAACGCATTGTACTGATACTCATACGCCTGTCTGACATCCGCAATCTCATCCTCACGGCGGTCCAGATATTTGGCGGGAAATACAAACAGATCCACGTCCGCCATTTCCGCCGCCCGCATAGCGCCTTTGCAAATCTTATTTGAAAAATCATCTTCCACATTCGCGACGACCAGACCGATCCGAAAACGTCGCTCCCCGTTTTGTTCTTCTGTCTGTTCTCCCGACTGTTCTTTCTTCATATTCGGTTTTCCCCCTTTATTCGGACAATTGCAGGCGCCTGCCGTCTAAAACCGCTTCTGTAAGCCGGTCTCCCCGATAACTCAGCTTCAATGAAAAAAAGCTGTCCCGCTCTCTCAACAGCCGCAAAAAGATCCGGTCGCCCTCCCAGATCGGAAGCTGCTCCACCTCATCCTTTTTTATCCACACAAGCTCTCCCTCGCTGCACGGAATCAGTTCTCCCTCGTATGCCGACGCCGTGTACAAGTGCATGTATTCGCAGATGGCCGGCTGGGCGGGGCTCCCGTTCCCGGAATCCGCGCCGGACATTTTGATTTTGTCGGGCGCAGCGGTCGTCTCACCGGCGGGTGTTTCGTCCGGTGTGAAGCAGAACGTTACGATCCCGCAGAAACGCCACTTTGTAAGCGTCAGTCCCGTCTCCTCCAAGACCTCGCGAAGCAGGCACTCTTCCGGACTCTCCCCGTCCTCAAAATGCCCGCCAACACCAATCCATTTATCGTGATTGACGTCGTTCTTTTTCTTAACACGGTGGAGCAGTAAGTACTCGTCTCCCCACTCAATATAACATAGGGTTGTCAGGTTTGACTTCTTCATGCCAAAACCGGCTCCTCCTTTTCAATGATCGCCATGATCTGTTCCATACTTTTCTCTGCTACGTCTGCAATCTGTTCTAATGTATAGCCCTTTTGGTACATGCGCAGGATCATCTTCGCTTCTCCTTTTTGCAATCCTTCTTCTAAAACTCCCCGTCCTAAATTACACATTTCATCCACATCCTCTCGCATCCTATCGTCTGTCGGAATCCTATACTCCGTTTCTAAGATCCTCAATTTTTCATCAACCGGTATCTCCTTTGAGAGCAGAACGCCTAACAGCCGGTGCAGCTCATACTTTTCTTCATGTCCGGCAAGTTTATCTGCAATCCCTATCATAACGATGTTCAGCAGATCAAGACCGCCTTTCCATGGATGGGCACCTAATAGGTCATCCTTGGTCGAATTTAGAACAGGTCGCTATGACTGCCTGTTCTCGTCAAATACAAAATCAATTCCCCATTGTCTATTTCATAGATCAAAAGCCAATCCGGTGCAATATGACATTCCCTGCATCCCGAATAATTCCCGCTTAAATTGTGGTCACAATTCTTTTGCGGCAATTGCTCGCCATTTGCTAACTTCTTAATGATAGCAGTTATCAGCGTTATATCATACCCTCTTTTCTGTACACGCTTCAAATCTTTTTGAAATCTCGTTGTCGGTCTTATCGTATAACTCATTCCAGGAGCTCCCTCATCATTTCATCCACATCCGTATAGGACTTTCCTAAAGAAGCATCCTGCTTCATCTGCGTTACCTCTTCCAGCGCCTTTTCGGTTTCCGCATTCGGAATTTCTCTCGATACTGCAAACGGAATCCTCTGCTCTCTGATCGCCTGTTTTGCCGCCATCGTAAAAAAGGTTGTCATATCCAATCCAAGATCAGACATTAACTCCTGTAATTGCGATTTGATGCCCGTATCCATTCTCATCGTGATATTCGTTGTCGCCATAGCATCTGCTCCTTCTTCCCATGATACAATGAGCGCGATTCCCTATCCTGTCAGGTAAAACAAATATTCGTTACACTCGCGCCTGATTTTCTTCTGACATCATACATTATATTGTCCAAGGCTGTAATCTGTCAATATATTGTATGTGCATTGTACTTGTTTCATTCTTCCAAAAGGGGAACAGCAGGTGAACAGCAAGGTGAGACTCCCGTTTCGCAAATGAAAATCTCATTCCCGCTTTTCCCACTCCCGGCTCATCTGCGGCGTCCAGAACGGCATCTGCTGCCAGCGCTCCTCATCCCGCTCATACTCCCCGTTTATCCAATCGACCGCCATGCCAATCCCGTCCGTGTCAAAAGAAAAATCCGCATGATACTCCGTCTGCACGTCATGCTTCCCATACGAAAAGGGACCCTCCCAAACGGTCGCGCGAAGCACGGTCTTCTGCTCGTCCTCACCGGCTGCTTCCCCTTTTTGGGCACGCGCCGCGCGCTCTTCCTCTGTGTACGGCACCGCCGCCTTACCGATGCGGTACCGCAGTCCCGACAGACTTCCGTAATAATCCGTTTTCTTAAAAAAATTCAGCGGCATAAAGCTACTTTTATCAATCATTGTCATCCCTTCTTTTTTCTTAACCATACCGCCTCTGTCAGCGATACCGCTTCCGTCATACATCGGAAGATAACAGATAAACGCCCCAGTCGCCCTCCTGTGCAAAAAAGGAAAACGCCGTTCCTGCTACTTCCAGCACATCGGCGCCCCCTGCGCCATAAACCACCAGCATGGAATTTTCAAAATTTACCGGTTGCCCCGCATAACTTTGATAATAATCAAAAACTCCTGTATACACACGGTCCCCTTCGTCAATAAACCAAACATATTCCGAGTGCTCTTCTCTATCGAGCAATCTACATATCTCCGCCCCTTCATAATCATTAAAGTATACCGTTTCTATTCCCAGCTCTTTTGCATAACGGCAAATATTCCCAAATTCATCCCGGCTGCTCTCTCTTTTCAACACCTGCATATCCGAATCCAAAAGAAGCACCGCAAATAAGATGCCGGCTGCCATGCCGACCGCCCGTTTTTTCCTTTTTTCCGCCGTCTGACAATACGCGATCAAACGCTTTACCGCTATGATCATGACCGGAATAATCCCGATCAGATGATAGCGGAACTCGAACAGTCCGCCGCTCCTTCTCAATCCGCTGCAAAGACACAAAACCAACAGATTCATCACGGTAATACTGAACAATAAAACCTCTGACAGATCTGCCGCCTTCCCTGTTAAAATTCTTTTCCCCGATAGAAAACCGGTTCCAATCAAAGCGGTCGCAAATACCATGCGAAACAGCACTAAAATTCCCTGATAGGACATAATATTCACATACCAGTAAGTAACACCGCCAAACAGCTCGTAAATTCCCCAGAAGCAGGACACAATATTGTCGTGCAGTTCCCCCGGTACCACACAAAACTTCATGGCGCTCCCTTTCGGGTTAATTCCGAGTTTTACATTTATATACATCCCCAGCGCTGCAATCGCTATGGTGATTGCGGCAAAAAGATAAAAACACCGGGGTATCTTTTTATTTCCAATAAAATATTCCCAAAGAAAATAGGCGGCAAAACAGGGCAGAACCCCGCACACAAACACATACATTCCGCTTGAAATCGTTGTGAGCATGAAAAAAGACAAATACAGCAGCGTAAACAGAACACCGCGCAGGCTCCGCCTCTTTTGTTCTGAAATCTGCATCAGAATACAAACCAGCATTAACGGAACCAATACTTTCACCACATACTGCGCTCCGTTAAAAAACAGCATATTAAAATAGGACAACATTCCGATTCCATAGGGAACCAGCGTCAGATTCAGCACGGACAGGGGATAGAGACAGGATTTCTTTCCACCCCCCCCCGGAAAATAACCGGAAGACCGTCCATATCCAAATTGCGAGGAATATCGTATTGGAAATTGCAAACGAAACATAGATATTGTTTGTAATTCCATAGGCTGGCGCCGCAAACAGCAGCGAACAGTCCCATTCCGCCGTTGTGACATAGCTCCATCCCGGAATATACAGACTGTGATTGCGAAACACCTCTATCGCATGCACATACAATCTTGCCATATCGCTGTCAATATTCCGCGTCTGCAAAAAGAAATTGCAATATAACAAAAATACAATCTGGGCGCCTAACAGCATCCCCAACACGATTTCTACTCTTTTCACCTTCGTTTTCATTTCCGATGCTCTCCTCACAAACCAACCTATCCGTCTCCATAACCCGGAAGAATTGCCAAAGGCAATTCTTCGAAAGAGTTTGCGGAACGCAAACTCTTATGTGAGGTTTAGAGTTTCTTGGCGAATGCCTTTGGCATGAGCCTTAGAAACTCTCCTCACATTACATACGTTCCGGCGCCGCAAACCCCAGCAGGTCGATGCAGGTCTCCAAAATATCCTTTGTCAGCAGGATCAGCGCGATCCAGCCTGCCTGTGTCTCCTCATCCGGCTCCGCAAGAATCTTTGTCTCATGGTAGAAGCGGTTGAACTCGTTGGACAAATCGTAAATATAAGCGCACACCCGATGCGGTGCAAGCTCCTCCGCCGCCCCCGCGGCCATTGCTGGAAAACCGGCAGCCGCCAGCATCAGCGCCTTCTCGGACGCGCTTTTCGCCACGCTAAACGCCGCTCCGTCCGGCTTTCTTCCGCTTTCCGCATATTTTGCCAGAATGGATTTGATCCGCACAATCGTATAGAGAATATACGGTCCGGTATCTCCCTCGAAAGAAGTAAAGCGGTCCACATCAAAAATATAATCTTTCGCTGCCTGATTCGAGAGGTCTCCGTACTTGATCGCCGAAAGTCCGACAATATCCGCCGTGGCGCGCGCTTCCTCCTCGGACTCCGCATGTCCTTCCATGATCTTCTTAAACATTTCCTCTTTAATCTCTCGGATCAGGAATTCCAGACGCATGACGCCGCCCTCGCGGGTCTTAAACGGTTTTCCGTCCTTGCCGTTCACCGTCCCAAACCCGATATGCACAAGCTCTGTCTCCGGTTTTACGAGTCCCGTCTTCCTCGCGCAGCGGAATACCTGTTCAAAATAGAGATCCTGCCGCTTGTCCGTCAGATAAATGATTGTATCCGGCTCATACTGTTCCATGCGGTCCCTGATCGTCGCAAGATCGGTCGTATTGTAGAGCGCCGCCCCGTCCGATTTTAAGATCATGCACGGCGGAATCTCTTTCGTGTCGCTCTCCTCTTTCACGTCCACGACAAGCGCGCCGTCGCTCAGATACGCATAGCCGCCCCTCTTCATTTCCTCCACCATCGCAGGAATCAGATCCTGTACGTCAGATTCTCCCTTCCAGAGATCAAACGATACATCAAGCTCATCATAATTTTTTTTCAGATCGGCGATCGACACCGCCATAATATGCTGCCACAGGGCGCGATACCCGCGCACGCCGCTCTGCAGCTTATGGGTCGCCTCCATCGCCTTCTCCTTATAGTCCGCGTCCTCTTTGGACTTCGCGCTCGCCGTCGGATAAATCTCCTCCAGCTCCGAGATCGTAAACGGCGCATCCGCCGGATAGTCCCCCGTATACTGCGCGTCAAAATAAGGAAGCTCCGGTCTGCGCAGGGATAATTCATGAATAATGAGTCCCATCTGCAAGCCCCAGTCCCCCATATGAATATCGCCAATCACTTCATGTCCTGCATAACGGCAGATGCGCTTGATGCTCTCGCCGATGACTGCCGAGCGCAGATGCCCGACATGCAACGGCTTTGCCACATTCGGTCCGCCGTAGTCAATGATGATCTTTTTCGCATTTCCCGCAGGCGTATATCCGAATTTCGGCGCCGTGCGCATTTCCTCTATATACTTTTTTATATAAGCGTCGGAAAGCTTCAGATTCAGGAAACCGGGCGCCACAGCGCAGACCTCCGCAAACACGGACTGTCCGGCAAGTTTTTCCGCAATCTCTCCCGCGATCGCCATCGGCGCCTTATGATACTGTTTCGCGCCCGCCATCGCACCGTTGCATTGATATTCGCACAAATCGGGGCGGTTAGACACCGTCACGCGCCCAAGCGCCGCCTCATATCCCGCCGCCTCAAATGCCTTTCCCATTTCCTCCGATAGCAAATCCAGTAATTGTTTCATTTCTCTATTTATGCTCCTTCCTAAACCTGCAAAACGGCATTTCCATACCGTCCCTTTTTTGCCGTTCCCGCTCCGCTTTTGAATACACACAGCCGCAATAGTCCTGCCGGTACAGCCCAAACCGTGCCGACAGCTCGACGGAACGCTTATAGCCGTCCTTTTTTTTGAAATCGGAAAACAGATAGGGCACCCCGTATTCCTCCGCCAGCTTTCCGCCGATCTCATTGAGCGCCGCCGCGCTTTTTAGCGGGCTGATGGAAAGCGTCGTTGTAAAAAAATCATATCCGCCCCGCGCCGCCGTCTCCGCCGTCTCCCGCAGCCGCAGTTCATAGCAGCGCAGACAGCGTTCGCCGCCCTCGCGGCACTGCTCATAACCTTCCGCCATCTGAAAAAAATCCTGCGGACAGTACCGCCCTTCCAGGATTTCTATCTTCTGCGCCTGTTTCGTCGAATGCATCCCCGTAAAGCATCCGCGCTCCACCTGCTCGTTATACGCCGCAATCAGGCGTTTTTCCTCCGCCGCGCGCTTCTCATATTCCGCCTGCTCCGTGATATTCGGATTAAAAAAGAATACCGTGATCCGAAAATACTCCCGCAGATATTCCATACAATAGCTGCTGCACGGCGCGCAGCAGCTATGTAAAAGCAGGGAACGCTCCCCCGCCGGTATGGTCTGGAGCAGCCGGTCAAGCTCTCTTTGAAAATTCATCCGCTTATGATGCTCCTTTTACAACCTGACAATAGCTCTGAATATACTTCTCCGCCGGTACAGGCTTCGCGTAGTAGTAACCCTGCACGCGCCTGCATCCGATGCTGCGGAGCAGTTCTACCTGCTTCTCGTTTTCCACGCCCTCGCAGATGACTTCCATGCCGAGTCCGTCCGCCATTTCTATGATCTTGTGCAAGATCAGCGTGCTCGAATCGGACGTGACCGCCTCGCTGAAAAATTCCCGGTCAATCTTTAAGACGTCAAACGGCATATCCTTTAAGGTATTCAGCGAAGAATAACCGGAACCGAAATCGTCCATGGACAGCTTGATGCCTTCTCTCTTCATGGCGTTTAATACAGAGATCATCCGGTCGCGGTCGTCAAACAGCGCCGTCTCCGTCACTTCCAGCTCTATATATTCCTTGGGAATCTTGCAGCTGTCCAAAAGCGTTTTTACACGGTCAATATATTCCGGGCTGTGGAGCAGCACCCTCGACTGATTGACGGATACCGGATAGATCACGCCACCGGCATCCAAAACGGAACGCATTGTTTTGCAGACGTTCTCCAGCATATAAAAATCCAGTTTCCCGATAAATCCGTTTTTCTCAAACACCGGAATGAACTCGTCCGGAAATACCATGTTGCCCTCCGGACGGATCCAGCGCACAAGCGCCTCCGCTCCGGCGACATGGTCGTTGACAATATCCCATTTTGCCTGAAGGTATACGTGAAACTCCCCATTGTCGAGCGCCTGCTGCATCTCGGATTCGATCTTGTTGACCTTGCTCATGTTGCGCATGATGGCGTCCGTGTAGTAAGCGACGCTCTCCACTTCGTTTCCGTTTAAGGAACGCCTCGCCGCGTTGGCGCGGTCGATCATGACATCGACGTCCCGGTCCTGCTTGCGGAGCTGATAAATACCGTATTTCATGCGGATCGGATAGGTGATGCCGTTCGCCACCGCATAGTCGTTGACCTGCCTGATATATTCTTCCCGCCGCTCGTTCACATCATTATCGTTGACCGTCAGCGTCACAAACTGGTCGGAATCCATGCGCACGCATAATTCTTTTTTGGTGGAATATACCTTCTGATAAATATCCACGCACGCCTTTAAGATGTCATCGGCGCGCAGATGTCCGTACGCCTCGTTCAAGTAGCGGAAATTAGAAATGTCAAAACGCTGGACGATATAAGGCGTCTCTGTGTGGTTCTGAATGATATTTGCCGCTTCCCTGCGGAAATAATTGATATTTTTTCCTTTGGTCACTTCGTCCGCGTAGGCAATGGCTTCCATCCTCTGCGTCACGCCGCGGACATAACGCCATATGAGAAACGTACCTGCCGCGCTCAACAGAAAAAGAATAAAGAACATAAAAATCATCTTGCGCAAAAAGCGGAAAATAAAACTATTCTGCACATTCATATCCGTCACGGCGGCAATGGAATAGCCCTCCATCACGCTGAGACGTTTGAGCAGAATCAGGCATGTATGGGATCTCTCCGTCTCCACCTCAAGCGACTGCACCGCCTCCGTCTTTTCCGCATGGCGCATCTGCTGGATGCGGCTCTTGGAATTTCTGCTGCCCTCGGTCAGATCGTACATCTGCATATAAAAATTATTCGAAGCCACCTGCGCAATGTCCAGCGTATCATGCCCGCAGTAAGAGACAATCTTGCCCTCGTCTTCCATCAGCCAGCAGGCGCTCTGCGCATGCAGTTCCTCAAACATGCTGCCGCCCGCCATGCAGCTGCAGTCATACACTGCCGCAAGCGTTCCCTCCTGCCCGTTTTCCTTCGTGATGTGCAGGGGAAATAAAAGAAGCAGATCTCCCTCTTCCCACACATTTTCCAGGCTATGTACTTTTCCGGATTCCGCCTCCTGTATCTCATCCGCCCGCTGTAAAAGCGCATGCGATCCCTCTTCGGTACCGTCCGTATACATCCTGCCGCCCGTGAAATACACAACCGTCTCAAACTCGCCCGTCCGCCGCGCAACATCCAGAATCGTCCGGTATACGACAATATTGTCTTCGGAGACTGTTTCCAGATTGCGCCCGGTTTCCATGAGCAGACGTTCCAAATCCGCAATTTTTTCATCCACAAGCGCGCTTGTGCGTTCCAGTATCGCCGGCTGTTTTTGTTCTACGTTTTTCGCGTAAGACTGGTAAGTCGTAACTAAAAAGACGATGCTGACAACCGCACACAGGGCGTATGCCGCCGCTGAACGCAGCATGATGTGATACAAGTCAGCGTTTGCAATTTTTAATGATCTCATCCGTTATTTTGTTTTCTCCCTGTTCCCTTGTCATGCTCTTTTTGCGATCCCTGCAATGTCAATGAGCGTCATTTCCGTTTCCCCGGCATTTTCCAGACTCGTCACGAGCGCGCGCGCCGTATCGAGCGAGGTCAAGCAGTTGACGCCCGTTTCGATCGCCGTTCTGCGGATCAGAAAGCCGTCCCTTGACTTGTCCCTGCCCTGCGTCGGCGTGTCGATCACCAGATCGATCCGGTGCCCCAGAATCAGATCCATAACCGTCGGCGACTCCTGCTGGATCTTATTGACCCTGCGCGCCTTCACACCCGCGTCGTTTAATACCTGCGCCGTGCTCCTTGTCGCGTAGATCGTATAACCCAGCTTTTCAAAACGCTGCCCGATCTCGACTGCCTCCCCTTTGTCCGCATCCTTGACCGTTATGATCATCTGCTTGTACTTCGGCAGATCAATGCCTGCACCGAGAAACGCCTTATACAGCGCTTCGCGGAACGTACGCCCGATGCCTAAGCATTCGCCCGTCGATTTCATTTCCGGTCCTAAGCTGATCTCCGCTCCCCTTATTTTTTCAAAAGAGAACACGGGCATCTTGATGGCGACGTAATCCGCCTCAGGCTGCAGACCCGGCTCGTAACCGAGTCCCCGGATCGTATTGCCGATGATAACCTTCGTCGCCAGCTCCACGATCGGGATGCCCGTCACCTTACTGATATAGGGCACGGTACGACTGGAACGCGGATTGACTTCTATGACATACACCTCGTCGCCCACCGCAATAAACTGGATGTTAATCAGACCTCTGACATGCAGCGCCTTTGCCAGTCTGCGGGAGTACTCGGCGATGGTCTCCTTTACCTTTTCACTGACCGTATGGGCGGGATACACGGAAATACTGTCGCCCGAATGGACGCCCGTGCGCTCAATATGTTCCATGATGCCCGGAATCAGAATGTCCTCCCCGTCGCAGACGGCATCCACCTCCAATTCCTTTCCCATCAGATATTTATCTACCAGGATCGGGTGATCCTGCTCATAGCGGTTGATGACCGCCATAAACTCCTCGATCTCCGCGTCGGAAAGCGCGATCTGCATTCCCTGTCCGCCCAGCACGTACGACGGTCTGACAAGCACCGGATAACCGAGCCGGTTCGCGACTTCTTTCGCCTGCCCTGCCGTATAGACCGTGCCGCCCGCCGCGCGCGGAATCTCCGTCTCCTGCAAAATGCGGTCAAACAGCTCCCTGTCCTCCGCCGCATCGACATCCTCCGCCTTCGTGCCAAGGATCGGAACGCCCATCTTCATCAGGCTTTCCGTCAGTTTGATCGCCGTCTGTCCGCCGAACTGGACGACCGCGCCGTCCGGCTTCTCGATATTGACGATATTTTCCACATCCTCCGGCGTCAGCGGCTCAAAGTACAGTTTGTCCGCGATGTCAAAATCCGTGCTGACCGTCTCCGGATTGTTGTTCACGATAATGGTCTCATAGCCTTCCTTCGCAAACGCCCATGTCGCATGGACGGAGCAATAGTCGAACTCGATGCCCTGCCCGATCCGGATCGGGCCCGATCCGAGCACGAGCACTTTTTTGTCCGGTTTTGTAAAGACCGCCTCATTTTCTCCGCCATACACGGAATAATAGTAGGGCGTCGCCGCCTCAAACTCTGCGGCGCAGGTATCCACCATCTTATACGCCGCGACGATGCCGTTCTCATAACGCATCCGCTTGATCTCTTCCTGCGGCTTTCCCGTCAGCGCGGCGATCACATTGTCGGGAAACTCCATGCGCTTTGCCTCTTTTAAGAGCGGCAGTGTGAGTTCTTCCCCGGTCAGCCGCTGTTCCATTGCGACAAGCGACGCCAGTTTGTCGATAAACCAAATATCCACCATCGTAATATCGTGTATCGTCTCATAGGCAATTCCCTTGCGCAGCGCCTCCGCAATCACAAAGATACGCTGATCATCCACGATCTTTAACCGCTCCAAAAGCTCTTCTTTGGACAGTTCCGTAAAATCATAACTGCGCAGGCTGTCCACATGCTGCTCTAACGAACGCAGCGCCTTCATGAGCGCGCCCTCAAAGTTCGTGCAGATGCTCATGACTTCGCCCGTCGCCTTCATCTGGGTGGTCAGTGTTCTTTTTGCCGTGATAAACTTATCAAACGGCAGGCGCGGCAGCTTGACGACGCAGTAATCGAGCGTCGGTTCAAAGCTCGCGCAGGTCTTGCCCGTGATCGCGTTTTTGATCTCGTCCAGCGTATAGCCTAACGCGATCTTCGCGGCAACCTTCGCGATCGGATAGCCCGTCGCTTTTGACGCCAGCGCCGAGGAACGGCTCACGCGGGGGTTGACTTCGATGACACAATATTCAAAACTGGTCGGATGCAGTGCGAACTGCACGTTACATCCGCCCGTAATCTCTAATTCGCTGATAATATTTAACGCGGACGTGCGCAGCATCTGATATTCTTTGTCCGAAAGCGTCTGCGACGGCGCGACGACAATGCTGTCTCCCGTATGTACGCCGACCGGATCCACATTTTCCATGTTGCAGACGGTGATGACGTTGCCCGCGCCGTCCCGCATCACTTCATATTCGATCTCCTTCCAGCCCGCGATGCAGCGCTCGACAAGCACCTGCCCGACGCGGGAAAGCCGAAGCCCGTTTTCTAAGATTTCCTCCAGCTCCGCCTGATTATGCGCGATGCCGCCGCCCGAACCGCCGAGCGTGTAGGCGGGACGAAGCACCACGGGATACCCGATCTTCTTTGCAAATACGACGCCGTCCTCAATGCTCTCAACCACGAGGGACGCCGCGACCGGCTCGCCGAGTTTTTCCATCGTATTCTTAAATTCCAGACGATCCTCCGCTTTCCGGATCGTCATGGCCGTCGTGCCGATCAGTTTTACGCCATGCCCGGCAAGAAATCCCGACTCTGCAAGTTCCATGCCGAGATTCAAGCCCGCCTGCCCGCCGAGCGTCGGCAGCACGCTGTCCGGCTGTTCTTTTAAGATGATCTGTTCCAGTACGCGCACGTTTAACGGCTCGATATAGACTTTATCCGCAATATCCCCGTCCGTCATGATTGTTGCGGGGTTGGAATTGACCAAAACAACCTCGACGCCTTCTTCTTTTAACGAACGACATGCCTGTGTTCCCGCATAATCAAATTCCGCTGCCTGTCCGATCACGATCGGACCGGAGCCGATCACCAGTACCTTTTTGATATTAGGATTCTTAGGCATTCTTATATTCCTCCATCATCTTGATAAATCGGTCGAACAGATACGCGGAATCCTGCGGCCCTGCGCATGCTTCGGGATGGTACTGCACCGTAAAAATGCGTTTTCCCGTATAGGATAAGCCTTCGTTGGTGCCATCGTTGACATTGACAAATGCCGGTACGGAGACCCGTGCATCCAGCTTGTCCATATCGACAACATAGCCGTGATTCTGGGAGGTGATATAGACTCTGCCTGTCGCTAAATCCTTGACGGGATGGTTCCCGCCGCGGTGTCCGTATTTCATCTTGAAGGTATCCGCACCCGTGGCAAGCGCCATGAGCTGATGTCCAAGGCAGATGCCGAAGATCGGGAAATCCGTCTCGTAGAGTCTGGCAAGTTCCGCGATCACGCCCGTGCATTCCTTGGGATCGCCGGGTCCGTTGCTCAACATGATGCCGTCGGGGGCAGACGCGATGATCTCTTTCGCCGTTGTCCCCGCAGGATAGACCGTCACCTGACAGCCGCGCTGTGCAAGGGAGTGCGCAATGTTATCCTTTGCGCCAAAATCAAGCAGTGCAACGCGAAGTCCCGCGCCGTTTAATTCCCGCACAAGGGACGGACGTTTCTCCCGCGCCGCCGCCGGGACGCCGCCGTCAAAGGCGGCTGACGCATCCGTATATTTTCTTCTCCGGAGACGCGCATACTGCTCCGCGTCAAAATGGGAGGAGCCGGAGATCGGTCCGTTTTCGGAAAGCTCTTTTGTCCCCTCGATCACATAGGGCTCTTTGCAGGTTACCTTTTCGACTACCCTGCCTGTTTTATATTCTTTTAATCTGGGAAGAATGGATTCGATGCGGAACTGTTCGTTCGTGGTGATCATTCCGTTCATCGTGCCTTTTTCACGGAGAAGTTTGACAAGTGCACGCGTGTCGATACCGGCAATACCCGGTACGCCGTACCGCTCAAGAAAGCTTTGAATGGTCTCATCGCTCCTGAAATTACTCGGAACTGCGGATAACTCCCTGACAATGAAACCGTCCGGCCACGGCTGTTTCGATTCCATGTCCTCGTGGCAGATGCCGTAGTTGCCAATCAGCGGATACGTCATACAGACCGCCTGTCCCGCATAGGAGGGATCGGTCAGCACCTCCAGATACCCCGCCATGGAAGTGTTAAACACAATCTCGCTGATCACTTCTTTGACAGCGCCGATGTGATACCCTTCGAATACGGTACCGTCTTCCAAAATCAAAAATGCCTTCATTGTTGTGCCCGTTCCCTTTCAAATCCATAATCAGTTTATTATAGCACAAGGCGCGTCCGGCTTCAACAACCGTTCGCGCCCTGCGTCATGGTAAAATAGTACCAAACTATATTGGCCGTATCGTCATCACCGCATCCTGCCATCTTTATCGTAGAAGCCGAAAAAATGATGTACCTGCGCTCGTACAAGCAGCTCATCATTTTGAACAATGTTCAATTATCTTGGGAAGTTCCCGGATCGAAGCGGCTGAAAGCCGCGGTTTTTCTACCTTCCCAAGCCCATACGTCACAAAGATCATCGGTACGCCCGCCTCGCGGCATGCATCCGCGTCGCCCTGCGTATCCCCGACATAGACAGGCTGCCTTAACCCATGCTTTGCAGCGATCCGGCGAAGCGTCTCGCTTTTCGGTGCAAGCGTATCGCCATAGCAGAGATGGTCGGTAATGTACGACGCAATGCCCGCTCCCCTCATGCACGTTTCGATATAGCCGCACTGACAATTACTGACGATAAACAGAGGAAACCGCTCCGACAACAGCGCCATTGTCTCCTTCACCCCGTCATATACTTTTCCCGGTTTCTCCTCCAACAGCTCGTTCTCATACTGAAAGCAGCGCTCCGCCATCTGCGCGCGCTCCTCACCGTGAAGTTCCGGAAACAGCGCGGCGGCGATGTCCTCCATCGTTTTCCCGAAAAGCCCGGTCAGAAACTCTTTCGGAAACACGCCTTTCTGCGGATAATACCGCTCCATGACCGCATTCCAAGCCTCCGCAACCGTATCGCGGGAATCCCATATCGTACCGTCCACATCAAAAATGATGCTGTCGGCTTTGATTGTCTGCTCTGACATAAGGATGCTCCTTTACATAAAATATTTCACACCCGACTCAAAGATCTTCAAATCCTGCTCGCCGTAAATATTGATCGCAACGCTGTCCCCGCGCCGCTCCGAATGCGCCATTTTCCCTAAGACGCGGCCGTCCGGCGACGTGATGCCCTCGATCGCCCGGTAGGAACCGTTGATGTTCCACTCCTCATCCATGGAAATATTTCCGTCCGGATCCGCGTACTGCGTCGCCACCTGTCCGTTTGCGAACAGCTTCTCCACCCATGCCGCAGGAGCGACAAAGCGCCCTTCTCCGTGCGATGCTGGGTTTACATAAGTATTGTCCAATTCTGCGCCCGCCAACCAGGGAGACAGATTGGAAACGACTTTGATATATGCCATTTTGGAAATGTGGCGGTTGATCGTATTAAAGGTCAGCGTCGGTGAATCCTCGTTTTGTCCGACAATCTCTCCGTGCGGCACAAGCCCCAGCTTAATGAGCGCCTGAAAACCGTTGCAGATGCCGAGCGCCAGTCCGTCCCGCTCGTCTAACAGCTTTCTCACCGCCTCTTTCAATTTGGCGTTGCGGAACGCCGTCGCGAAAAATTTCGCGCTGCCGTCCGGCTCGTCGCCTGCGGAAAAACCGCCGGGAAACATGATAATCTGCGCGCCCGCGATCGCCTTTTCAAATTCTGCCACCGACTCGCGGATGTCCTCTGCTGTCAGATTGCGGAACACCTTTGTGACCACATTCGCTCCCGCGCGCTCAAACGCCCTGCCGCTGTCATATTCGCAGTTCGTCCCTGGGAACACAGGGATGAATACGGTCGGTTTTGCCGTCTTCTGCCTGCATAGACGGATCGAACCCGCACGGTAGAGTCCCGTGTCCACCGCCTCGGTTCCCTTTTCCGCCCTGGTCGGGAACACGCGCTCCAGCGTCCCTTTCCAGGCGTTTAATGCCTCCTCATGGGAGAGGATCATATCGCCGCATACGAAATTCCCTTCCGTCACTTCGCCGACCGGCTTATAGGAAACCGTCACTTCCGCGATACGGTCCGCCGGAACCTCGGCGAGAATGCCGCCCATCTCGTTGGCAAACAGGGCTTCCGGCGCTGCGCTGTCCGCAATCTTCACGCCGAGTCCGTTTCCGAACGCCATTTTGGAAACCGCCGCCGCCGCGCCGTACGCATCCAGCGTGTAAGCGGATACGATCACGCCGTCCGCGATCATGCCCGCCACCGCGTCATAGAGCGCCATCACTTTTTCATAAACGGGAAGCGCATATTCGTCTTTCTCCAAAGAAAATTGAATGAGCAGATTTCCTGCTTTTTTCAGTTCCGGCGTGATGATATTCTTCTCACGCGCCACATCCACCGCAAAGGATACAAGCGTCGGCGGCACGTCAATCTCATTAAACGTGCCGGACATACTGTCCTTGCCGCCGATGGAAGGAAGCCCGAAACCGATCTGCGCGTCATATGCGCCGAGCAGCGCCGCAAACGGCTGGCTCCAGCGCGACGGTTCTTTCGTCATGCGGCGGAAATATTCCTGAAATGTGAACCGCACCTTGCGGTAATCGCCGCCCGCGCACACGATCTTGCTCAGCGACTGCGTCACGGCATAGACCGCTCCGTGGTAAGGACTCCAGCTCGACAGGTACGGATCGAAACCGTAGCTCATCATCGTGACCGTGTCCGTCTTTCCCGTGAGCATCGGCAGCTTCGCCACCATTGTCTGCGTCTCCGTGAGCTGATATTTGCCGCCGTACGGCATGTAAACACTGCCCGCGCCGATGGAGGAGTCAAACATTTCCACCAGCCCCTTCTGCGAGCAGACGTTTAAGTTTTTCAGCGTATGCAGCCACGCGCTGCGCACATCGCCGCTCTTCAGCGCCTTTTCCACTTCGGGAATCGCCGTTTTCTCTAAATAATTTTCTTTTTCCTCCGGGATCTCGACCCGGACCGCAGTTTCCTGATGCGCGCCGTTCGTATCAAGAAATGCGCGGGAGAGATTCACGATCTCTTTTCCTCTCCATAAAAGCACCAGTCTGGGCTCTTTTGTCACGACCGCAACCTTGACCGCCTCTAAGTTCTCCTGCGCGGCATAACCGAGAAATTCTTCCGCGTCTTTCGGGGAGACAACGACCGCCATGCGCTCCTGCGATTCGGAGATCGCAAGCTCCGTGCCGTCTAAGCCCGCATATTTCTTCGGCACCCGATCCAGATCCACGCGCAGCCCGTCCGCAAGCTCGCCGATCGCGACGGATACGCCGCCCGCGCCGAAATCGTTGCATTTTTTGATGATCCGCGTCACTTCCGGTCTGCGGAACAGCCTCTGGATTTTGCGCTCCGTCGGCGCATTTCCTTTCTGCACCTCCGCGCCGCACGTCGTTAAGGACTGCGTCGTATGCACTTTGGAAGAACCCGTTGCGCCGCCGCAGCCGTCGCGCCCCGTGCGTCCGCCGAGTAAAATGATCACATCGTCCGGATCGGAATTTTCGCGGATGACATGTTTCCTCGGCGCCGCGCCCATAACCGCACCGATCTCCATTCTCTTTGCCACATAATCGGGATGATAGATTTCCTTGACATAGCCCGTCGCAAGACCGATCTGATTGCCGTAGGACGAGTAGCCGCCCGCCGCGCCGCGCACGAGTTTTTTCTGGGAAAGCTTGCCCTGTAAGGTCTGCTCTACCGGTACGGTCGGATCCGCCGCGCCGGTGATGCGCATTGCCTGATAGACATAGCCCCTGCCGGAAAGCGGATCGCGGATCGCGCCGCCGAGACAGGTCGCCGCGCCGCCGAACGGCTCAATCTCCGTCGGATGGTTATGCGTCTCGTTCTTAAAAAAGACAAGCCACTCCTCCTCTTTTCCGTCAACCTCCACGGGCACAACGATCGAGCAGGCGTTAATCTCGTCGGATTTCTCCATATCCTCCAGTTTTCCTTCCGCCCTTAGCTTACGCATCGCCATGAGCGCCAAGTCCATCAGGCAGACAAATTGATTGTCCCGTCCCGCATACAGTTCTTTCCGCGCATCCAGATAGCTCTGATAGGACGCTTCCATCGGCGCGCGGTATTTGCCGTCCGCAAACGTAATATCCTTTAATTCTGTAGAAAATGTCGTATGGCGGCAGTGATCGGACCAGTAGGTGTCCAGCACGCGGATCTCCGTCATCGTCGGATCGCGGTGCTCCTCCCCGCCAAAATAGCGCCGGATATGTAAAAAGTCCTCGTAGGTCATCGCCAGTCCGAGCGAATCGTACAGTTCACGGAACGCCTCGTCCGCCATGCCCGTAAAATCATGCAGGACCGCCACATCCTCCGGTTCCGCGTAATCCACGCGCAGGGTGTCCGGCTTCTCCATGCCGGATTCCTCGGAATCCACGGGGTTGATGCAGTATGCCTTGATCTTTTCCATCTGCGCATCCGTCACATCGCCCTCGACAATGTAGGTGACGGCGGTTTTGATGATCGGCTCCTCGTCCTCCTTCAGGAAGCGGACACACTGGACGGCGGAATCCGCTCTCTGATCAAACTGCCCTGCCAGATAAGCGACGCTGAACGTATGCGCGCCTGCGGGAATCTCGATCGTCTCACGGTAAAGCACATCGACGGGCGGTTCGCAGAACACGCATTGACAAGCCTGTTCAAACACCTCGTCGGACACGTTCTCCACATCGTAGCGGATCAGCATACGCACCTTTTTCACGCCGTCCATTCCGAGATAGCTGCGCACATCCTCCGTCAGTTCCTTTGCCGCCGCCGCATACGGCTGCTTCTTTTCCACATAAATACGCCTTACTTTACTCATGTCGGGTTCCCTGCTCCTTTCGCCTGCTGTCCGCAGTATTTTTCTTTTTATTTTCGAAAAAAGAGTTTGCTTCTTCGGCAAACTCTTTTTTTCAGGATTCTTCTTTTACAAGCCCCTGCATGATGATCACCAATTCCTCATTGATCATTTCTTCCGTGATGCCCATGGAGCAGGAGGCGATCTTGAGTCCTTCCAGGATCAGCATGATATGGCGCGCCATCGCCTTGGGATTTCCACATACAAACTCGCCGCTCTCCACACCCGTCTTGATCAGCACGTCCAGCACCTTCACCGCCGCGTCGAACTGCTGACGGAGCACATTTTCTTTTTTGGGCGCCTGATATTCAAAAAAGAATTCATAAATTGCAATGGTGAGGGTATTTTTCTTGCGCAGCAGTTCCTTTTTCTGTTCTTTCAAAAACAGGGTCAGTATATCGGCGGCTGTCGCGTCCTCGTGAATCTCGCGCGAAAAGATGTCGTCCGCCTCCTCCGATTCTTTTTTTAGAACGGAGAGAAACAATTCCTTCGTACTTTCAAAATAGAGATAGAGCCCGCCGCGGCTGATCTCACATGCGTCTACGACATCCTTCATCGTAACTGCTTTGTAACCTTTTTCGGCAAATACTTCCCTTGCCTTTTGCAATATATATTCTTTCTTCTGTAAAGACTTTTCTCCCAAATTCAATACCTATACCTTTCTGTCAAACCTGCGACAGCCGCGCAGAACCTGTTCGCCCGCGCATCCCGCAAACGGCCTGCACCAGAATGCGCCGTCATCCCGCCTTCTGCTGCAAGCACCGATCCGCCCGCGCATCATGCGAGCGGCTTGTCCCAAAACTCGATCAGCTCCTTGAGCTTTAAGAGTACCTCAAGAAATATCCTGTTCTCAATCCCTTCTCTCCAAACCTGTGCTCTCGTCATTCCGCCCAACACATATTTCGAGAGAATATCACACAGAACGCCAAACTCTTTGATCGTTGCCGTTCTGATGATGCCGAGTTCGTCCTTTGCTGTCTTTATATGGTTTCTCGAATAGGTATACCGATAATTCCGGTTCATGAGTTTCGTCGTCTGCGCTTCTTTGACAAACGACATGAGCGTGCCATCATATACCGGAAAAGAAAAGGTAGACTGCTCCGCACGGTAGCTCGATACCACATCGCTGCCGCTCTTGGTCTCAAGCCAAGAAATATAGCGCGAGAGCTTCGTCACATCTTCCCGGTATGTCTTGATGATCTCTTCCGTTCCCTTTATATCTTCCATACATTCATCCGTTCCGTTTCCCACAATTTGCGATGCCTTCGACCCATCTCTCTCACCGTCTGGAAAGCGTTTTGTTGATGGAAACCCTTTCATTGTATCACATCTTTACGATAACCGCAAGCAGACGCGAAGCCCGCCTGCCGCCGCAAAGCATTTCCTGCGCGCGGACATGCTTCCGCCCGTCCGCCTACGCCTCTTTCTTCGCCGGGCGCACCATAAACAGGCTGATGAGCAGCGCAAGGATATAAAGAACCACCGTCGCATACAGTACGCACTGATAACCGGTCGGGTTGACCGTCAGAATCTCCACCGTGCCGTCCGAAAGCGCATGTTCCATTTCAACCGGCTTGCCGAACGTATTCACGATCCATGTCGCCATCTGATTCCCGGTCAGACCCGCGAACGCCCACGCGGAAAGCGTGATGCCGTGGATCGCGCTGATACTTCCCATGCCGTAATGGTCGGAAAGCAATGTCGGCACATTGGAAAAACCGCCGCCGTATCCCGCGTTGACAACAAAGATCAATGCAAGCACCAGAATGATGAGCAGCACATTTCCCTCGCCGTTTTTGATACCGCCCGTTACGATCGCCAGCCCGGTAAAGATAATGGAAAGCGCGAAGATCAGCTTATAAACGGTATTCCGGTCTTTCATCGTATCCGCCCACGCCGAAAAGCCGAGACGTCCGCCCGCGTTAAAGATTGCCGATACGGTAGAAATAATCCCCGCAAAACTTGCGAGCCCTAAGCATTTCACGATCATCTTTTCCTGTGAGATCAGCGCAAGACCGCAGGTAATGTTAATGTAAAACATGAGCCAGATGCCGATATAGTTTGCGATCGGCCTTGTCTTGATGGTGGCAAGGATGCCCTGCCCTTTTTCTTTTTTCTGCGGCTCATGCCAGCCCTCCGGCTTTGCCAGAAGCAGATGTCCCGCAAACATCATGACGAAATAGACGACTGCGAGGATCACAAACATCTTCCAGATGCCGCCCTCTCCGAGATTGTCAAGCATCGCCTGCATGATCGGACTTGCGATCGCTTTCGCCGCACCGAATCCCGCAACGGCAAGACCGGTCGCGAGTCCCTTTCTGTCCTGAAACCAGAGCATGAGCGTCTTAACAGGCGACAGATAACCGGTGCCGAGCCCGATCCCCATGATGAAACCGTAGCAGACATAAATGCCGACAAGCGCCAGCGCGCTTCCTTTATGCAGTCCGCCGTAATAAATGAAAAATCCGGTTCCCGCCATGCCGAGTGCAAAGCAGACAGCCGCGATCAGCGACGATTTGTGAATATCCTTTTCCACAACATTGCCTAAGAAAGCGGCGGACATGCCGAGAAAAAAGATGGCAAAGCTGAACGCCCACTCCGTTGCTCCCTTGGAAAAACCGATGTATTTCGCGATCTCTTCGCTAAAAATAGACCAGCAGTAAACCGTACCGATACTGCAATGCAGCAAAAGCGCCGGAATCGCAGCACGTACCCATTTGTTCTGACATTTCTTCATAAGTGACTCTCCCCTTCATTGTTTTCATGATCGGAATATTTCGCTTTCAAAAAAGACCGTCCCTGTCATTTTACTCCTATTCATTCCAAATTTCAAGCGTTCATTCCGCTTGAGTTTCCGCAGTTTTATCCACAGGAACCCATTTTCACCAACACCACTATGAACAAATTTCAAAAAAACTCAAAAATATAAGGAATCTTCTTCCTTTTTGATGTAAAATTTAAGTGACCAAACAAAAATCTACTAAACAAAAAAGAGGAGGATTCCCTATGGCCAATTTTACATCAAATACTTACCAAATGAAACGGGAAATTTTATCTTTTTCAAATAAAATTTCCAGAAAGCTTTCCAAACCCGACAGGAAGTTCTCTGCCGACATGACCTATGGCATGCTCGCTTCCGGCAGCTGCCTCCTGACCGACATTGTAGACCAGCTCCACGAAGCTCCCAAAAAAAATGCCCACCCGGTCAGCATCTTCTCAAAGATCCACTCTTCGAAAGAGAAA